>CAJJAA010000038.1 GCA_905182025.1 uncultured OM182 clade bacterium | reverse complement strand
TGAGCGGCTTATACATCTATGCCATGGACTTTGCAGGTCATGGCCTCTCTGATTACCGTGCGCCTGGCGACCTCTATTCCGGTCTCAATGACATACGCGACATACTTTGTGTTGCAGATAAACTCGGCTGGCAGACCTTCAATATTATTGGTCACTCGATGGGGGCAGAAATCGGCTCTCAGTTGGCAGGTTTTTTTCCTGAAAGGGTCAATAGTCTTATCTGCATCGACGGGTTCTGTGGCACTAACGTTGCGAGCGAAACGCTTGGCCATCTGCGTTCAACTATCGAATCCTCTTTTAAAAAGAATTCGTCGTTAAAAGTCTTCCCCTCATTCGAGGCAATGACGCAGAGGTTGTGTGAAGCAACGGGGCAAAATAAAACGTCAGCAATGTGCCTGATTGAACGAGGCCATAAAAAAGTTGAAGGTGGATTCACTTGGTGTACTGACCCAAGAATCAAAGGCTCTGGCCCACTCGAACTGACCCCGGATCAACTCAATGCACTCGCTGAAAATATACAAGCGGAGACGCTTTTCATCGTTGCCGACCGGGACAATAGTTGGTTAAGCCGAACCCTTGACGTCATCGAACCGAGGCATGATGCAAACATAACGATTGTCGATTTACCCGGTCACCACCATATACACATGCAAGAACGAAGCGCAGAAGTTGTTCAGTTGATTAATGATTTTATCCACGGTCGACTTGATAAAACCGCATAACGTCGACCTGAATAAAATCGACCAGAATGACACTGAGCAAGCTTTTCGGATTCCGTCTAATCGCAACCTATCAACCTATCAACCTACCGAGTATGGTCTTTTGTGATCGTCACGCCACTACCATTTGTCGCAACGATCGTAAGTCCTCGCGAAGTAGGCAAACAGTTACTTGAACCCGTTATCGTAAACCCCGCCAGACAGGATACTACGTACGTTGTCGTATCCTCATTAGTACGAGGCGCCCAGCCTATAAGGGCTGTTAAACCACTTACATTGCCAGGGTCGGCAGGATTATAAGTGCCCGATTTGTAAGATCCCGTCGATAACCTCGCCTCTTCTTGAAGAAGTATAATGGTTTGGATGCTATCGCTCATGACACTCTGCTGCGCAGTTTCGATGTAACCGGTATACAACGGTACTGCGATAGCAGTAACAACCCCCAGAATAGCTAAGGTAATCATCAACTCTATCAAACTAAAGCCGCGCTGTAGCTTGCCAGTCGCTTTTAGGACGTGCTGCCTGCGAGCAAAACGATCAACGCTTATATCAGCGCCAGTCTCAATAGGCGTCTCCACGCTGGCATCGATCGCCGCATCGATAATCGTATCGATGGCCGTTTCAGTAAATGTCTGTATGTTGATCATTGATATCTCCCTTTAAACCAATAATTGCCCGCCAAACTATGTTCGTCAAGACGATTACAACAAACGACAGTCCAGCGCATTAGAAAACAGAAGTATTGCTTTTCTGCGAGCAAAAAAAAGGCCGATGCAAGCATCAGCCTTTTTTGAACGCTAAGATTATCTAAATCTTAAGATTCGTCTGCCGCAACAATTGTAGTCGTGTCCGCAGTTGTATAGTCCGCATAAGCAGGACGTATGATTGTTACAGATGTTACATCACCGGTAACACCAATAACGCCTGTAGTGCTGTTAGCAGAATCCTGATAAGCAGCCGTACCGCCTGGCGCTAGAGCACCTTGTGGATTAAAGACCGCAATCCAGCCATCATCATCAGTAGGAACAGTTGAATCAAGTCCGAGAGCGATCTGAGTGTTGCCTTTAACGTAAGTTGCCCGCGTCGCGCGAATTGCATTTTCGTACTGAGCGATTTAACCTCAGCCATGTTGGCCTTGTCTTGATGTAATCCTGATATGCAGGCAAGGCAACTGCGGCAAGAATACCGATAATCGCGACCACGATCATCAGTTCGATGAGGGTAAAACCCTTTTGAGTTTTTTTCATTGAGGTGCTCCATTTTAAAAATTACTTATTTTGTTAGCACTGGAATCTGGAAATTTTCGAACCCAAATATTGAAAAGAGCGATGTTGTTTTCTCCGATCCAGCTTCCAAACCTAGACAGAAATACCGTTACCCAGCAGTTCGTTACTTATAATAAGCAATTATCATGCCAGCTTATTCAAGTACAACGTCTACCGTCCATCGTGAGAATCAAAAAAAACTGACCCGTATTGTCAGTTTCGAAACTAACACTGCTGCAAAAAGGTCAGAAAGTGACAAAATTTGTCACGTTGCAGCCCTACTCGAACCGCCCCAACCTTAGTGCCAACGTCGTCATGATGAATCAGCGGCGAAGTAATATGTTACAAACAGTTACATTATGTTACATTATGTTACATTCACGAATTGACACTATCGACACTTAGCAGGCGACTTGTAAACTTCCCCAGTACTCGCATCGGTTTTGCACCGCGTTATGAGGGATTGAACCGGTGAACAACTAAAGATTAATGTGCACATCTCATCAAATCGATAGACTTATTAGTATTATAAACCAAGATTGATTAATACATTGGGATTTTGATTATGGCAGCAAACCCAGTTCAACTTAGTGGGCTTGCAAGACGCTTGGTAGACGACAAACTGCTCGAAGAGCATGTCGCCCGCGATGCTTCGGAAGAAGCAAGCAAAGACCCGCGTACCTTTCGTTACGCACCTTGTGCAGAACAACCTCGTCGACTTCAATAGGCGATGGCCACATTCGGCATGCCGAAGAGTTCGGCACGCCACTGCTGGATCATCACAGCGCTCGACCCGGAAAGCCATTCCCGAAAGACCTTGATCGATGAGAAGCTTGATCCGAGTCCAACCACGCGATTCCGGTATTCCATCGCGGCAACCGCCTTGTTCGTGGCCGTATCCGACCCCACGAACAGAACAGGTCTGGAAGAAATCGGATTCCAGACAGGCGTCTGCGACGGAAGAAGTACTGGTCGAGGAAAACAAGCTTAGCAGCCTTCATAGAGACCTATCCTGGAAAGCTCAGGAAGAGCGGCGGTCATGGGCGATCATAGGCGATGATGACGATGTCGACCTTGACATGGAGGCTGCAGACGAAGGCTGGCGGTGGCGCTGACGACGAAGACCCCGGCCAAGCGGTATCGACGACACACCCGTGGTACGATTTCATCAACAAAATGCTGATGGACGCCATCAAGGCAGACGGCGCGTCCGACCTGCACTTCGAACCCTTCGAGAAGTCCTATAAAGTAAGATTTAGAACGGACGGCGTACTCCATGAAGTTGCACGCCCGCCCGTCAATCTGGCACCAAGAATATCGGCACGACTGAAGGTTATGTCGCAAATGGATATCTCAGAACGACGAGTCCCGCAGGATGGTCGTATCAAGCTAAAGATTTCCAAGACCAAAGCCATCGATTTCCGAGTCAATACCCTGCCCGTGCTGTTCGGCGAGAAGCTAGTTCTTCGGATCCTTGACCCCAGTAGTGCAAAAATGGGCATCGAATGCACTGGGCTACGAAGACGACCAGACGCAACTGCTTCATGGAGGCGCTCTAAACAAGCCGCAGGGCATGATTTCTGGTCACCGGGCCGACGGGTAGCGGAAAGACCGTCTCACTGTATACCGGCCTGGGCCATAGCCTCAACACGCCGATGAGCGGAACATATCCACGGCAGAAGACCCAGTGGAAATCAACCTACCCGGCAGGTAATCAACCAGTGCAACGTAAATCATAAGGTTGCGCGCAGGTCTCGACTTTCGCGAACTGCCATTGCGCGCCTTTCTGCGCCAGGACCCGGACATCGTCATGGTGGGCGAAATTCGTGATATTGAAACAGCGAATATTGCTATTAAAGCTGCGCAGACTGGCCATCATGGTGCTGTCAACCTTACACACCAATAGTAGCACCGGAGACCTTGAACTCGACTTCGAAACATGGGTCGTGTCGTGCATTCAATGTGGCCACGTCGGAATCAACCTCATTGTCGCCCAGCGCCTCGCGCGTCAAGCCTGTGCGTGCAGCTGCCGCGAACGCAATGACGACATACCGCCAGAATCGGCGCTAGCTGAGGAGGGCTTTAGCGAGGCACGAGTGTGACACAAGGATTCGACGTCTTTGGACCAAAGGGATGCGGCAAATGCTCCGGAGGCTACAAAGGTCGCGTAGGAATTTACGAAGTTGTGAAGATCACCCCCGAAATTTCAAAGATAATCATGGAAGATGGTAACTCAATTGAAATTGCCGCCGAATGTGCGAAGCAAGGTTTCAAAAACATCTTTCAATCAGCATTAATCAAAGTAATGACTGGACTCACAAGTCTTGAGGAAGTTGACCGCGTAACGAGTGGACGCTAAAAGGGTTAAAGCATGGCAGCAGCAAACAATGTATTTGCATGGGAAGGCACCGACAGAGTCTGGTCGCAAAGACGAAAGGTGAGATCACAAGCTCCAACTGCCAATGTCGCGAAGGCATGAGCTCAGGAAAACAGGGGATTAACACCGACCAAAGTGACGAAGAAAGGCGGCGGCTATTAGCGCCTTGCTCAGCTTTGGGGCAAAAAGATCACCCGGTCGGATATCGCGCTCTTCACCCGCCAACTCGCGACGATGATGAAGGCGGGCGTGCCACTCGTTCAGTCCTTCGACATCGTTGCAGATGGCGTAGACAACCCCGCCATGAAGGAGCTCATATATAAGATAAGGGATGACGTGTCGGGGGGCAACTCGTTCGCATCAGCCATCAGGGGACAGCCTGACCATTTCGATGACCTATTCTGCAACCTCGTTGACGCTGGCGAACAATCCGGTTCATTGGAAACCATGCTGCAACGTTTAGCAGAATATAAAGAAAAAACAGAAGCATTAAAGGGAAAAATAAAAGCCGCTATGAACTACCCTATCGCGGTACTTGTGGTGGCCAGTGTAGTATCAGGTTTGCTACTCGTTAAGGTTGTACCTCAATTTGAAGAAATCTTCGCCGGCTTCGGTGCCGAACTGCCTGAATTCACGCAAATGGTTGTGAACATGTCAAACTTCATGCAGGACTGGTGGTTCTTTATCTGTGCTGGTATTGCAGCAGTCATTTATAGCTACAAAGCAGCGCACAAACGTTCAAAGCCACTTCGGGATGGCCAAGAACGGTTCATGCTAAAACTACCTGTCATCGGTGATATTCTCGACAAATCGTGTATTGCCCGTTTCGCTCGAACACTCTCGACTACGTTTGCCGCCGGCGTGCCATTAGTTGATGCCTTGGAGTCTGTCTCCGGTGCCGCCGGTAATATTGTCTATTATAACGCGATCAAAAAAGTCAAAGACGATGTGTCGAGTGGTATTCAGTTGAACTACTCTATGAAACAAGCAGAAGTTTTCCCTAATATGTTGATACAAATGGTATCGATTGGTGAGGAATCGGGCGCGCTCGACAGCATGCTCGATAAGGCCGCAACCTATTACGAAGAAATGGTTGATAACTCCGTCGATGGTCTGACCAGTCTGATGGAACCCATCATTATGTCTTTCCTCGGTGTCGTTGTTGGTGGTTTGATTATTGCGATGTACTTACCTATATTCTCAATGGGCGACGCAATCAGCGGTGGCTAGATAGTTATCTAGACACTTATCTGGCACCTCTGTAGAAACTTAGCTAGAAACTTAGCTCGGCACTAAAGATTTTGCCTTAGACTGAACGTTGCAAATTGAAAGCCTTACACAAGCCGGTTTAATCATGAGTTATCTGCTACTTCTCGAAGCTGAGTATCCATTGGCCCTGCTTTGCATTGCGTTAATATTTGGTCTGCTCATCGGCAGTTTCCTCAACGTTGTTGTTCATCGGCTGCCGATTATGATGGAGCGAGATTGGCAGACACAAGCCAGGGATATACTCGATTTACCGCAACCGGAAACACTGCAGACCTACAATCTATCCGTACCCCGATCTCGCTGTCCTAACTGTCAGCATAAAATTACTGCATGGGAGAATATCCCGGTCATTAGCTACTTATTCCTGAAAGGAAAATGTAGCGCATGCCACCAATCAATTTCCGCGCGCTACCCCAGTGTTGAGTTGATGACTGCCGTTATGACGGCGGCGGTAATTTACAAATTTGGACCAGGTTTAGCAGGTCTTGCCGCTTGCCTATTAACATGGGCATTGATCGCGCTCGCCCTTATCGACTTTGACACCAAATTTCTACCAGACAGTATTACCTTGCCGTTTCTATGGTTAGGACTCATTGTAAATACGGTCGGACTCATCACACTATTCCCAAATGCATTTTGGGGTGCAATCGCAGGTTACCTTTCTCTTTGGTTTATATATCAAGCCTTCAAGTTAGTGACGGGTAAGGAGGGTATGGGCTTTGGAGACTTTAAGCTGTTGGCACTGCTGGGTGCTTGGCTGGGTTGGCAGATGCTACCGCTTGTCATCATTCTCTCTTCACTCGCAGGTGCAGTCATTGGCGGCACGCTCATTGCGCTAGGCAGAGATCGCGCCGACGCAATTCCTTTTGGACCTTTTTTGGCAATCGCGGGTTGGCTTGCACTGATGTTCGGTGAGACAATAACTGCTCAATATTTACAATTTGTAGCGGCATAAATGACATTAGTAGTAGGACTGACCGGCGGCATTGGTAGCGGTAAAACGGCTGTTTCGGATCGATTCAGTAAGCTCGGAATTACCATTGCAGATGCAGACGTGGCTGCCAGAATTGTTGTAGAACCCGGAACCGACGGTCTTCAAAAAATCGCCGAACACTTCGGCAAAGGCGTTCTAAAATCAGACGGCAATTTAGATCGGGCGGCATTGCGGGAAATTGTATTTAGCTGCAGTGACGAAAGACGCTTTCTCGAATCTATAACCGTCCCGGCTATTCTCAAGCACCTTCGCCACACCCTCGATAACTCGACGTCAACCTACGCAATTCTCATGCTCTCTAGCGGCAGTGGCCAGTCCCCCTGGATAGACAGACACCTTGTTGTCGACGTCTCGCAGGAGATGCAAATTAGCAGAGTTATGTCTAGAGACGATAATGAACGGGCCCAGGTTCTCGCAATAATGAAAACGCAGCCAACCCGCGAGCAACGACTCAGTTATGCTGATGATATCATCACCAACAACGGCTCTATTAGCGAGCTAGACGCTGAAGTAAATCGTTTGCATAATCAATATTTGGAACTGAAACAATGACACCACTGAAGGTAAAGTGCCCCACTTGCGATGTTTCAGTAGTCTGGAACGCTGACAACCTCTGGAGGCCTTTCTGTTCTGAGCGCTGCAAACTAATTGATCTTGGCGAATGGGCCGATGGAAAACGGTTTATCCCCGCCGACGCAGAGCATGATGATGTGACAGCGGCGGATCTCGAGAGGGATTAAACACAAGGCTAATGCTATCGAATGCAGCACGCCAGACCTATCGCCGACATTACCAGCAGCTAATTGTTTACTGTCAACGCAGACATAATTGCTAGCGGCGTTAGGTACGATACTCCGCATTAATACGCACATACTCATGTGATAGATCGCTCGTCCAGACTGTCTCGTCAAAGGCACCATTATTTATGTTGATGAGAATATCGATCTCTTGTTTTGCGAATATTTCTGCACCAATCGATTCTGAATAATTCGAGTCCTTTTCACCCCGCGCCATTAACTGAACATCACCGAGAAACACATCAAGCTTTTTAACATCAATATCTACGTCCGCCTTACCGATAGCCATAACTATTCGACCCCAATTGGCATCACTGGCGAACAGCGCAGTTTTCATGAGGGGAGAGTTTGCAACAGAGTAGGCAACTTCGAGACATTCCTTTTGGGTCGAACCACCTTTTACTCGCACTGAAATGAATTTTGTTGCTCCTTCTGCGTCTCTAATGATTCCATGGGCTAGTTCTTGGCAGAGACTGACAAGTGCTTCAAGAAATACTGTTGCATTGTTGCTGTCAGCTTCGATCACGACTTTAGACACGCCTGTTGCGGTCAACATGCATGAGTCATTCGTTGAGGTATCACTGTCAACAGTGATTCGATTGAACGAAGTTTCTACAGCTGCTGTCAGCAGGGTTTGTAGAACCTCTGTTTCAATTGCAGCGTCTGTGGCTATGTAGGCTAGCATTGTCGCCATATTGGGCTGAATCATTCCAGCCCCCTTAGCGATACCGGTCAGCGTAATGCATTCTCCATCAATGGAAATTTGCCTCGACGTTATTTTTGGTCGAGTGTCTGTGGTCATTATGCCTTGCGCTGCAAGTAACCAATTATCCTCCGACAGCTCTGCTATTAACGCATCCAGTGCATTCGTGATGTTTACAACAGGCAGCCGTTCGCCAATAACACCCGTGGAAAATGGGATTACGGCTTCGGGTCGAACACCAGCAAGTTGAGATACTGCTAAACAACAGGTGGAGGCATCATCGAGACCTGCGTCACCCACGCCTGCATTCGCATTACCGCTATTGATAAGAAAATACTTGGGTGATGTTTTAGCTAAGTGCATTTTACCCAACTCAACGGGAGCTGCAGCGAACAAACTTTTTGTGAAAACACCTGCCGTCGTACTGCCTTTTGAAAATTCAAACATAACGAGATCATTCGTCTTATCCGCTTTGATACCACAAGCCAGAGAAGCTAACTTGACTCCGGGGATTGAGTGATGATCAAGAGATGATTCGCCTACAGCCATAATCCTTTACTCATTTAGCCTAATTTTCCGTGGCAGGCTTTATACTTCTTTCCGGAACCACAGGGACAGGGGTCGTTACGCCCCACTTTCTTTTCTCTACGTACGAAAGGTAATTTTTCCTCTTCTTGTTTCTCGTTACTTTGAGGTTCGCCCATAACCTCGGCGCTCGCCTTCTGAAAGTTCAACGAATTTTTCGCTTCTGATTCTCGACGCCGTTGCTCTATCGCCTGAATATCCTCCGCTTGCTGAAATTCGACTCGAGCCAAAAACTTGATGACGTCAAACTTAACGCCCTCAAGAAGTTGCTCGAATAGCTCAAACGCTTCACGTTTGTATTCTTGCTTTGGTTGTTTCTGTGCGTAGGCTCTCAAATGAATGCCTTGACGTAAATAGTCCATCGCCGCGAGGTGTTCTTTCCACGTATTGTCGAGTATTTGCAACATGATTTGCTTTTCGAACAGTCGCGCTCCGTCACCAAGCGAGGCCGCTTTCTCGTCATAGTTAGCCTTAACCTGTTCGACAATTTTTATCCGAAGAGTCTCTTCATGAAGCTGGTCATCATCATCCAACCATTTCTGAATGGGCGCGGTAATGCCAAACTCTGTATGTACGGATAGTTCCAAGCCGCCGATATCCCATTGCTCTTCCAAGCTTTGGGGTGGCACATAGCCATCAATAACTTGATTGACGACATCATCCCATAATGCATCGATTGTTTCTGAAACGTCCGTCGCCTCCATTAGCTCACGACGCTGACCATAGATCATTTGGCGCTGGTCATTCGCAACATCGTCATATTCAAGAAGCTGTTTACGAATATCAAAGTTTCGCCCCTCAACATTTCGCTGTGCTTTTTCGATCGCATTGTTCAACATCTTGTGCTCGATCGCCTCACCCTTCTCCATGCCGAGTGATTGCATAATGCCTCGAATCCGTGGGGAGGCGAAGATGCGCATCAAGTTATCATCCATGGACAGAAAGAATCTCGAAACACCTGGATCGCCCTGTCGTCCTGCTCGCCCTCGCAATTGATTATCGATACGACGGCTCTCATGGCGTTCTGTACCTATAACGTGCAGTCCTCCAGCATCGATTACCTTACGATGATCGTTGTCCCAACGAGATTTAATTTCTTTTTTCAGTTCTTCCGTCGGCTTTTTGAGTGCTGCGAATTCCGCCTCCCAGTTACCGCCTAATAGAATATCTGTTCCTCGACCGGCCATGTTAGTTGCGATAGTTACGCCACTAGGTCTACCTGCCTGAGCAATGATTTCAGCTTCTTTTTCGTGAAACTTCGCATTGAGAACATTGTGTTTTACTTTTCGCTTCGTCAGCGCGGCGGATATAAGTTCTGATGATTCAACAGAGGCAGTACCGACTAAAACAGGTGCACCTTTGGCCTTAGCCAATTGTATTTCGTCTACAATTGCATCGTATTTTTCTTCAAGGGTCATGAACATCAGATCATTTTGATCATTACGAACCATCGGTAAGTTGGTAGGTATTACAACCACATCCAAACCATATATCTGCATAAACTCAGGCGCTTCTGTGTCAGCCGTACCTGTCATACCACAGAGCTTATTGTACAAACGGAAGTAGTTTTGAAACGTCGTCGATGCCAACGTCTGACTTTCATTGGTTACGTCAACACCCTCTTTGGCTTCAATCGCTTGGTGGATGCCGCCAGACCATCGCCGGCCTGGCATGGTTCGGCCTGTATGCTCATCAACAATGACAATCTCATTGTCTTGAACGATATATTCGACGTCCTTTGAGAACAAACTGTGTGCTTTCAACGCTGCATGGACATGATGGAGCAAGGACAGGTTAGCCGTCCCGTATAAGGAGTCACCTTCTTGTAACAGGCCATTTTTAACCAACAACTGCTCAACCTTTAGATGACCGTCTTCAGTCAGTTCAACGTCTCGCTGCTTCTCATCAACATAATAGTCGCCCGGCGGTTCAACCTCGTTCTCAACATCTTCGGGGGTTTTTTCTTGCCTCTGAAGTTGTGGTAACACGCTATTAATTGTTTGATAGACAACTGATGAGTTTTCGACGCCGCCAGAGATAATCAGTGGTGTTCGAGCTTCATCAATCAAAATTGAATCGACTTCGTCGACGATCGCGAAATTTAGTTTACGTTGGACTTTTTCTTCGAGACTAAATGCCATGTTATCGCGCAGATAGTCGAAACCAACTTCGTTGTTAGTCGCATAGGTAATGTCGCATTGATATGCATCCTTCTTCTCTTCATGTTCCTGACCGGCATAGACAACGCCGACTGTCATTCCCAACGCATTGAAAACGGGCCCCATCCATTCGGCACCCCATTTAGCGAGATAGTCATTGACGGTTACCAGGTGCACACCGTCGGCAGAGATCGCATTAAGGTACAGAGGCAGTGTTGCAACGAAGGTCTTACCTTCACCCGTTCGCATCTCAGCAATTCGTCCCTCATGTAGGGTGATGCCACCGATCATCTGCACATCAAAGATACGCATGCCAAGAGCACGCTTGCCCGCCTCACGAACGGCGGCGAAAGCCTCTGGCAGTATCACTTCAAGCGTATCACCGGCCTCGAGTCTGGCATTAAGGTCGGATCTTTTATGCTTTAACTGTTCATCGGACAAGGCTTCAAATTTTTCCTCGAAAGCGTTTATCGAGAGAACTATTTTTCGCATCCGTTTTAATTCACGGCCATTCTTCGTACCGAAGATTTTCTTGAATACCTGCATTAACATGATATTTAGTCTCTAAAAGGGGTGGAAACAAATTGAGTTCAAGCCTTACGGCCTAAAAAGAGACTATCGGATCACCGGCTAGCGCGGTGTATATAGGAAGACGGATCGACGACCCGACCATTTTTGTATACTTCGAAGTGAACATGGGGTCCTGTTGATCGACCACTACTACCCATTAAAGCGACAACTTGGCCTTTCTTTACAATGTCACCAACCTTCACAATCAACTCTTTATGGTGGCCATAGCGTGTCGAGAATCCGCCACCATGATTGATTTCAACCATTTTGCCGTATCCATTTCTGACGGCAGCATAGACAACGACGCCCGCCGCCACAGTAACGACATCGGCACCCTCTTTGCCGGCGAAGTCGACACCATTGTGCCACGCATTTCTGCCTGTGATCGGATCATTCCTGCTACCGAAGCGAGAGGACATCCAGCCTTTTGTCACCGGTCTACCGGCAATAAACACGTCATCTTGCATGTTTCGGTCGACGATCAGCGTTTCGAGAACACTTAACTGTCTTTCTCGACTCTCAATATCGTCAGCCAATTGACCCAGTTGCTGCAGATAATTTTTTGGGGTCGTACCGACACCCGTCTCTACCGCCGGACCACCGACTGCAGGAGGTTGAGAGAAATCGAACTCACCTTCTTCCAAATCTGCAACACGGGTTAAACGTTCACCCAGTGCGTCCAGTCGTACGATTCGAGCTTGAAGTTTCGCCAGTTTTAGCGTCGATGCCTGCAGGTTTTCTTGCGCTTGCCGACTTGCGATCTTAATTTGTTGGTCTTGGTCTTTGAGCACCTCGCGCCACTTACCAAACATTTGTCGCGTTTGTGTCGCGTCACCAACCCCGTGTAGATAAGACATGTAACCAATTGCCGCTGGAATTCCGACCAGTCCCGCAAATGTAAGCCCAAGAATAAGCCCGTTCGTACTAAATGAACGCGATTTTCCCGAATCGTTGTCTACTACAATGAATTTCATAATTCTGGTGCTATGATGGTTTTTTATGATGTTACGCGGTTGTATCACTCATGAGTCCCTGGGACCCTGCGCGATCAAGTCAACACACTACATCGATATGCATTTATGTGTTTAAATTTTTCAACTGTTTGTCACGAGTACAAACAAAGAAACACCTAAGTAATCACTAACTTTTTCCTAATTTACTTTTAAGGCTCAATGTCGAAAAAAAAGCCTACATCCACGTTTTCCTCGGTCAACTCAACCTTCCCAAGGTCGGTTAAGAATACCAAGGAACTACTGTCCAATTCACGTGGATCGCTGAAGAATATCATTAATCACGCAAAAGCACTGCTTTCTCTCCAATCAATAATATCTGATCAATATCCAAACTATCCGGCCGATGACATACGTGTTGCTTCGCTCAACGACGGTCATTTAGAGTTAACAACGGCTTCGGCAGCCAGCACGACGCGTATCAAATATAGCCAACAAACCTTGATAGCAGCACTTCGCCGCCAAAAACCACCACACTTCGTTAACTCAATAAAGGTTTCAGTCCGCCCGCAATTCCAAAAGGCCGCCGTTTCAACACCCGATACGGCACCGCTGTCAGATGAAACTGCACGAAATATAGCCGACGCGGCTAAATATATCGAAGATGAACCTCTACGCAAAGCCCTAATTCATCTAGCCGGCCGCAAAAACCTACCGACTAGACTCAAATGACCCTCTATTGTCTATGCTTCAGCCAATACTGGCTCTGCATATGCGCTCGGAAGGGCTTGCGGATCGTCAAAGGTAACAATCTCCCAGGCACTGGGCTGACTCAACAAAGCTTCACGCAGCGCATGATTAGCCGCATGGCCTGATTTGAAACCAATAAACTCTCCAATGACGCTGTGACCCAGTAGATAAAGGTCTCCGATCGCATCGAGTATTTTGTGGCGAACGAATTCATCCTGATGCCGCAGACCATCATCATTGAGCACTCGGAATTCATCAACAACGACTGCATTATCGAGACTACCGCCTTGGGCAAGGTTGCGCTCTCTAAGATGCTCAAACTCCTGCATTAAGCCGAAGGTACGTGCTCGGCTAACTTCTTTTACGAAAGATGTCGTCGAAAAATTTACGCTCGCAGTTTGTTCCTTGATAACGGGATTGTCATAAACAATTGTGTGGGTGACTCTAAAACCGTGGAAGGGTTGAAGTGTTGCACTTTGGTTATGCCAACTGACATTTTCGGACCCCGTGACGGTGACCTTCTCTTTGATTCGAATAAACTTCTTAAGCGCTTTTTGATCTTCAATTCCGGCGCTTTGTATCAAGAAGACAAACGTAGCAGCACTACCATCCATGATAGGCATTTCAGGACCATTGACTTCAACATAGGCGTTGTCTACGCCAAGCCCGGCTAATGCGGCCATTAAATGCTCTATGGTTGAGACTTTATGACCATGCATGTTTATCGTCGTCGCAAGGGTCGTATCGCCTACGTTTTCAGTCAGCGCTGGGATCTCAGTGACGGGGTCCGTATCCATGCGAACAAAGACAATACCCGTATCTATTGGCGCGGGGCGCAAAGTTAGGTAGACCTTTTCGCCTGTGTGCAGACCAACACCGGTGGCTCGAATCACATTTTTAAGCGTTTTTTGATTTATCATGTGTCGAAATTTATTCCCTTTATTTTATGTGTCGTCAACCTAATCTCCATATTTTATGCAACAGATACACCACAATTCTGCTGCCCGAACCCGCAGACACAGTTGATTTTTCGGCGCGAATAGTAACAGAAACTAGCATCTATAACTATTGCGCACCAACCTTCACTTACTACGTCATTCAATCTATCAGCAATATTACGACAGTATTCACCACTATAAGTTGCAGATAACGCTCTAATTAGTCAGCTTGTCTTCTAAGGAACGCGGGTATATCCAAATACTGCATATCCTTGCTCGAACCAAGATCCGGCACACGCTCCTCGCTAGGCTTGTTCCGTGTGATTGTAGGCTTATCAAACTCGCTATAATCGGTTGGACCGTCTCCAGCAATTATCTTTTGCGTGTTATCAACCACGGTTCTTGGCTTATCCAGTTCAGGATGTCCTAAGCCGGTCGCCACTACTGTGACCCGTAGCTCATCTCCCATATTCGCATCGATCACCGTTCCTACAACGATTGTTGCGTTGTCGGAGGCGAACTCTTCGATAGTTGCACCAACTTCTGAAAATTCGCCAAGTGAAATATCTTCACCGGCTGCGATATTCACTAGAATGCCACGTGAGCCATTGAAATCGATATCGTCTAGGAGCGGGCTATGAATTGCTGCTTCAGCAGCTTCTCTAGCTCGGTTTTCACCGGTCGCACTACCTGATCCCATCATCGCAAGACCCATTTCAGACATAACAGTCTTAACATCGGCAAAGTCGACGTTGATCATGCCGGGTCTAATAATAAGGTCCGCAATGCCTTGAACAGCACCTGACAGTACATCGTCAACTGCGCCAAACGCTTTCAGTAACGGCGTATCGTTACCCATGATGCTTAGTAGCTTTTCGTTGGGTATGGTGATGAGTGAGTCAACATACTGCGACAGCTCCTTAATACCTTCTTCGGCGAGCATCATTCGTTTCTTGCCCTCGAAAACGAACGGCTTGGTAACAACCGCAACGGTGAGAATGCCGAGTCCTTTGGCAACCTCGGCCACAATTGGAGCAGCACCTGTACCTGTACCACCGCCCATACCAGCTGTAATAAAGACCATATCAGCGCCCTGCAAGACCTCTGCAATGCGTTCTTTGTCTTCCAAGGCTGCTTCCCTGCCCATGCCAGGATTCGCACCTGCTCCAAGACCCTTGGTAATGTTTCCACCAAGTTGCAACAGCGTTTTGGAGCTGAGACTGTGGAGTGCCTGGGAATCAGTGTTGGCGCAGATAAATTCCACCCCCTGAATATCCTGGACAACCATGTGCTCAACGGCATTACCACCGCCGCCTCCAACGCCAATAACTTTAATTACCGCATGTTGTGGTGTGCTATCTACTAGTTCAAACATATCAACCCTCCCGAGGTCTATGTTGTGAAGTTCTTATTAATAATTACCTAGAAACCAATTTTTTACTTTATCCACAACACCCGTCATGGCTATTGCAGGAGGGGGCGTACCTACCACCCCATCGAATTGTTGTTTAGCGCCATAAATCAACAGCCCAACTGCCGTTGAGTAGATTGGGTTACGAACAATATCTGTTAGTCCAGTAACTCCCTGCGGGTGACCAATACTTACAGGCATATGGAAAATCTCTTCGGCTAGTTCGACTACGCCTTCCATCTTTGAGGTACCGCCTGTTAATACAATTCCGGCAGCAATCAAGTCTTCGAAACCACTACGTCTAAGCTCTGCCTGAATGAGTGTAAAAAGTTCGTCGTATCGTGGCTCAACAACCTCTGCCAACGCTTGTCTAGACAAGTCGCGGTCCGAACGATCGCCGACACTTGGCACCTTAATCGTTTCATTCTCGCCGGCTAAACGCGCTAGCGCACACGCATACTTAATCTTTATCTCTTCAGCATTCGGAGTGGGTGTACGCAGCGCCATAGCGATGTCGTTTGTCACTTGATCGCCTGCTATAGGAATAACTGCGGTATGGCGAATCGCCCCATCAGTAAAGACCGCTATATCTGTTGTGCCGCCGCCAATATCAACGATACAAACACCAAGCTCCTTCTCGTCCTCTGTGAGCACGGCATAGCCAGAAGCAAGTTGTTCGAGGATAATGTCCTCAACTTCCAAACCACACTTTCTGATACATTTTTCGATGTTTTGCGCAGCATTTACCGCACAGGTAACAAGATGAACCTTGGCTTCTAATCTGACACCAGACATTCCAAGAGGCTCTTTCACACCTTCCTGAGAGTCAATGACATATTCTTGAGGTAGGATATGAAGAATCTTTTGATCGGCGGGTATCGCAACCGCTTGCGCCGCATCAATGACTCTTTCAATATCGGGTCGAAACACTTCACGATCTCTGATCGCCACGATGCCATGGGAATTCAAGCTCCGTATATGGCTACCTGCAATACCCGCGTATACAGAATGTATCTGACATCCCGCCATCAATTCCGCTTCTTCTACTGCACGCTGTATTGATTGAACCGTCGATTCAATATTAACGACAACCCCCTTCTTGAGGCCACGAGAAAGATGGCTGCCAATGCCGACTATCTCCACATCGCCTTCAGGGGAAATTTCACCGACGATACATACAACCTTCGAAGTTCCTATATCCAGACCCACAATCATTTGACTACCTGTTGAACCAGTCATAGTTTTTGCTCTCTCTCTGAATTAAAGATTTTAGCTATTTCGAAATTTTCCATGGATTCTTTCCAATCTATCGCGACCCCATTTGTGTATCGGGTGTCTATTGACTCTACTGCATCAATTCTGCCTTCTAACGTCACGTAATTCGCTACACGTAAAAAACGTTGAACTCGTTGTGTTAACTCATCTTTACCTAACAATACGGTTATGCCGATTTGGTTCCTAAAAGACCATCCACCACGGTCATCTAATTTTAGTAAATCTATCGAATGCCCCGCATTCAACAGGGCATCGTTGAGTTGTTGATATTGATTCGAGACTCGCAATTCACTTCCCACCGGACCGTATAGTTGCGGCAGTTTCGTGCGTTGTGATGGAATGAGATCAAATTCAGATGAAAATACACGACCATCTTGATTTATAAAGGCATTATCGTTCCAAAGCGCAACAGCAACTTCCGGTACAACCTTGACGTCCAGGCTGTCGGGCCAATCACGCGTCACATTGGCTTTATAAACCCAAGACAAAGATTCGATTTTTCGTTTAATCAGTGCGAGCTCAGCGCCCTCACCAACAATTTCACCAAGCTTCTCAAACGCATCGTTTCGCTGCGCCGGATTCAAGTCGCCAGAGACACTTACATAATTCACATCCAGCTCGAGTCGGTTAGCTTCAAATACCAAATAGGACATGCCCAGCACCAAGCTGAAAACGACCAACACGCCCCGATAAGGTAGTGCATTCTGGTTTGGTGAAGTTGTTAGCCGACTAATCAATGCTTTCATGCCTCCACCACCAGTGTATCTTTCCACTTCTCTCGTAATGATCGGGCCAAACCGCTAGTAACGCCGGCCCCCTGAGTCAGAACAAAATCATTGTCTGAAACAAGTTGATCAAGCCTGTCAGAAACCAAATCAACGTCGATTAAGAAATCGACCGCGTTACTGGTTTTTTGTTTGATTGCTTTGTATAGATCGTCTCCGGTTGCGCCAACAATCGGCTCTTCACCGGCACTGTAAACATCGAGCAAAACAAGATGATCCACCGTCGACAGCACATCGACAAACTGGTCGAATAGCTCTAGTGTCCGCGAATAACGATGAGGCTGATAAACCATGATCAATCGCTGATCTGGCCATCCGAGACGCACGGCTTCAATCGTCGCTTTAACTTCAGAGGGATGATGGCCATAGTCGTCCACCAGTAAAAAATCGCCTTTGCCTTTCTTAAATTTACCGTGAATCTCAAAGCGTCGACCTACACCTTCAAACTCTCTCAAGCCTTGAACAATATTTTCATCCTGCACCCCTTCATCGGTGGCTATAGCAATTGCTGCTAGCGCATTCAAAACATTGTGTCGTCCCGGCATTGCGAGAGAGATTTGCAGTGAGCTTTTTTCTTGACGATGAACAAGGAAATGAGAAAATCCACCATCTTGACTTACATTAGTAGCACGAACATCAGCGTCCTCATCAAATCCGTAGGTAACGATCGGCCGCTGAATTGACGGCAAGATCGACCTTACATTCACATCATCTAGACAAGCGACCAACAAGCCATAGAAAGGGAGATTGTGAACAAACTCAACAAAGGCACTCTTTAATTTTTCGAAGCTACCGTCGTAGGTACCAAGATGGTCCTTATCAATGTTAGTTAACACGGCCACCATGGGTTGTAGGTGTAGAAAAGAAGCATCACTTTCGTCAGCCTCAGCGACCAACAATCGACTTGCGCCAAGACGGCCGTTTGAGGAGGTAGAATTGAGCAAGCCACCAATAATAAATGTTGGGTCCATGCCAGCATGCCCCAACAAAGATGCTATTAAGCTGGTCGTCGTTGTCTTCCCGTGGGTACCGGCGACAGCAATGCTATGACGGTACCGCATTAATTCTCCCAGCATCTCTGCACGTCGTACAATCGGTATTCTCGAACTCCGCGCTGTTGAAACTTCAGGATTTTCAGGGTCGATAGCGGAGGAAACGACAACCACGTCGACACCATCCACATTTTTTGCGCTATGGCCTTGATAAATCAGTGCACCCAGATCAGATAGACGGGTTGTAATTTTCGAGCTGACCATATCCGAACCGGAAACTTTATATCCCTGATTTAGAAGAACCTCAGCGATGCCACACATACCTGCGCCACCAATACCGATAAAATGAATCCTTTTGATTCGTCTCATTTCAGGCACATCTGGAGAGACTAAAGAGGTCATATTCTCTTTGCTCCCACGGCCTTAGGTTGGCTTCTTGAGGCCTTAGCACGAACCTTTTTCGGTTTATCCGTCGCACCTCGACTCAACTTTTCCTGCAACGAGGCTTTCACCTCGGAGGATTTCGGCTTTGCCGTCGATCGCTTTTTCTGAACTGATTTTCTGATCGGTAGTTCAGCTTCTTCTCTACATTCGAATTCAATTCTCAGTAGAATCGCAATCAATACACAACTTATAATCAGACTATTGCCACCATAGCTAACCAACGGCAATGTCAGACCTTTGGTTGGTAACAATCCCATATTCACACCAATATTAATCGCCGATTGAACGCCCAATAAAAGCGCTATACCGGACGCTAGATTCGCATGGAATTCTTTACCTTGGTTTCTTGCTCGACGAGAAATTAGAATCGCTTTGATAACTAACCACGTGAAAGCACTGATCACAATCACACCACCAACAACACCCAGCTCTTCTGCAAGTATCGAAAATAGGAAATCTGTATGTGCTTCAGGCAAGAAGAACAATTTTTGTATGCTGTTGCCTAGACCTAGTCCAAACCACTCACCCCTACCAAAAGCAATCAAAGCTTGAGTAAGTTGATATCCACTATCGAATTGGTGTGCCCAAGGATCAGTAAATGCCTCAAACCGTTTTAGTCGGTATGGTTGCCATTGAACAATCACGAATGCAGCCGCACCAACTGAGAGGATAATCGGCACGAAGTGTTTGAATGGCACACCCGCGAGAAAGATAACGCCTAGAATTGATGCCATGATAACAACGGACGCACCGAAATCCGGTTGTTCCAGTAGTAATAAAACCATCAATGAAATCAACGCTAGTGGTTTTATGAATCCACTGAGTGAATCAAATATTTCTTCTTTTCTGCGTACGAGATATCCAGAAATGTAAACAATCGCGAACAGTTTGACGAACTCACTACCTTGGACGGTAAAGAAACCTAAAGAAATCCATCGCGTACTGCCATTAACAGTGTGACCAACACCCGGCACCAACACTGCAATTAGCAATGCAAAACTCAGGAGCAGTAACACCCAATCAATTTGTTGCCAGGATTTAATCGGCATCATTAAAGCAATCGCGGCAATACCTAAGCTAATGACAACATACGCCGAGTGCTTGATGAACATGTACAGAGGATCACCATAAATACGGTTTGATACTTCCGTTGATGCAGAGCCAACCATAACGATTCCGGTTAGCAGTAATAGAAGAGCTAAGCCAGCAACAACTATGTCAATCGGGCACGGCTTTAAATTATGTATTCGCGACCCGCTCATTGCGCCACCTTTTCAAGCAGACGCTTAAACTCAGTACCGCGCTCTTCATAGTTTTTAAATTGATCCAAACTCGCGCAGCCAGGTGACAATAGAACCTTGTCCCCCGATCGCACTGAGCCGCGTAATTTGTTAACGACTTCGGCCAGGGTTTTACAGATGAATTTGTCACCTCCAATTGAATCAGAAATCATCTGCGAATCTTTACCATAGATAAAATACAGTCGTACTTGCTCTTCACAAACCAAATCAAAACCAGAGAAGTCGGCACCCTTTGCATCGCCACCCAATATCAACACGATGTCGCCTGCCGCATCCGACATGCCAGTGACTGCGGCGATGCTAGATGCTGGGTTGGTTGACTTAGAATCATTTATGTAGGAGACGCCATCGTAGCTGCCAACGAGCTCGCATCGATGCGCCAAGCCTTTAAACGACTGAATTGCATCTATCATACCGGCCGAGTTGAGTCCGATTTCAAAACCAATAGCCACTGCTGCAGCGACATTTTGCCGATTGTGTCGTCCTCTTAAACCAAACCGATCGACGTCGAGTAAAATTTGTTGTCCTCTGACAAGATACGTCTTACCGTCGCTATGTTTGTAACCGATATCAGCATCATTTTTAGGCTCATCAAGACCGAAACTAACGACCGGTACGCCTTTTTGGATATTCAAGTTGCAGTCCATATCGCGATTGATCACCGCCCGACTACAACCGGTATAAATTTTCAATTTGGCGTTATAATAATCTTGAACGGTGGCGTACCTGTCGAGGTGGTCCGGTGTCAGGTTAAGCACCACTGCTACATCTGCAGCAAGCTTTTCAATCACTTCAAGCTGATAACTAGAGATCTCCAACACGAAACAATCCACCTCAGCATCAATAACACTAAGACTAGGAATGCCAATATTTCCGGCTAGTTGCACAGCCTTATGGCACTTTTCAGCCATATCACCCAACAAGCTCGTTACCGTTGTTTTTCCATTCGAACCGGTTATGGCGACGAATGGTTTGGTAACCGCCTTCGAAAATATTTCAATATCACCCGTGATATGTGCGTCATTTGAAATTGCTTCCTGAATCGCTACAGACTTCAGTGGAACACCGGGGCTTAGAACAATTTCTTCTGCCGGCTGAAATACTTTGTCATCCAGAGACTGAAATTCGACTAATGGAAAATCACGCTGTAGCTCTTTCAACAAAGGCGGTTTCGGATTAGCGTCAACGACCGAGAAAGGAATGCCGTGGTGCGCAAAATAGTGCGCACATGCGAGGCCGGTACTTCCTAACCCGACAATCACTTTAGGCTTCCTCTGATCGATCATCGCCAACCTTTCCTACTTGCCAATTCGACACTTCCGCATAGTCACTGTAGTCAACACGACCATTGAATAATTCTTGATACTCCTCATGACCTTTACCCGCAATGAGTACCATATCGCCAGACTTAGCGTTGCCTAGTGCGTATGCAATCGCCTCACTACGATCGGTTAGCGCGCACACATCGCCACTCTCGGTCTGTGAACTAGGCACGCCTGCTAACACATCGTTAATTATCTTGTTCGGGTCTTCGCTGCGCGGGTTGTCTGAACTGACTACCGTTCTGTCCGCCAAACGAGCGGCAACGGCACCCATTTGAGACCGCTTACCCTTGTCTCGATCACCGCCGCAACCCATCACACACCAGACAGCACCTTCACAGTGTGATCTGACGCCTGCCAGAGCTTTCTCAAGCGCATCAGGGGTATGGGCATAATCGATAATCACATCAATGCCATTTTCCAATGCAATGAGATCCATCCGTCCCTTTACGGTTTCTAACTTGGATAGACCTGACGCAATCTCAGACAATGCGTAGCCATTACAACCCAAGGCACTTATCACCGCGAGAACGTTACTGACGTTAAACATGCCTAATAAGGAACATGCGATCTCGGCAGTACCCCAGGGCGTAACGACGGTTGCATTAATACCCAACCTACTTAAGGTAAGGGATTTACAATGAACGTCAGCGTTACTGCTGTGAAGGCTGTAGGTCACGACCTTAACGCCGTCGTTTACAACACGTGCGAATGCTTCAGCACTATCGTCATCTGCATTGAGGATGACATTTTGTAAAGATTTAAATTGAAACAGTCGCGACTTTGCCTCTGTATAGGCTTCAAGGCTTCCATGAAAATCCAGATGATCTCGACTAATATTGGTGAGAACCGCTGTATCTATATCTGTTCCTCGCAAACGTTCTTGAGTAAGTCCATGACTCGACGCCTCAAGACTAACCACTGAGACACCTCGATCCGAAAATTCACTAAGCGTCTCCTGCAGCGCTATGGCACCTGGCGTTGTCATGTTCAACTCGACATTGGCTCCACTAAGACCTTCGACACCTGCTCCGAGTGTTCCAATAAATCCACAAGGAACACCCAATAACGCGAGGGTTTTCGCAATAAAATGAGAGCAGGACGTCTTTCCATTCGTTCCAGTAATTGCGATCACTCGCATCTTCGTTGAAGGCTCATCGTAATAACGGGACGCGATTTCGCCGCGAAGGCGCGCTAAATCTTCAAGATAGTAAACAGGCGCTTTCCAAGTTGCTGATTCTGACTTTTCAATAGGTTGGTCCGAAATGACAGCTGCTACATTTTTTTGCATCGCTTCATCAATAAAATCTGCGCCATTAAACACATCACCGCTTACTGCAAGGTAGAGTTCGCCGCCCGATAGAAGCCGACTATCATCCGTGAGCCCTCTAATGAGAATGTCGTCGCTTACGTCCAATTCCGGCAATAGCATGCTCAGCATCTTCGACATCAGGCAGCCTCATCCATATTGTCTGGCGGCACGTTCAACAAACGAAGAGCCTCGGACATTATCTTTGAGAACAAAGGAGCCGCTATGGCTCCACCGCCATATTTATCGCCCTTGGGGTTGTCAATCATAACAACCGCAACCAATCTAGGTTTGTAAACCGGCGTCATGCCAGCGAAGAAAGCCAAATGCTTCGTATCCTGATATTCGCCTCCGGCAACTTTTCTGACGGTGCCTGTTTTACCTGCGACAGAATAACCTGCTATCGCAGCTTTACTTCCAGTACCTCCTTCAACTACACCTTCGAGCATCTTTTTAAGTGCGATTGATGTTTCGGCGGAGAAAACCGTTTCGCTCGTCATCTCGCTTCCTTCGACAAGGCTTAGCGAGTGCTTAACACCATTTGATGCGATAACCTGATAGGCGGCAGCGAGTTGCAAAGGCGTCACTTGGAAGCCATAACCATAGGAGAATGTGGCCCTTTCAATATCCGCCCAGCGTCGCTTATTAGGCATATAACCTTCCCGTTCACCAGGGAAGCCGATACCCGCAGCCTTGCCAAAGCCGACTGATGAGAACGCATTCCATACGTCATATTCATTCAGGGAGAGTGCCAATTTCGTTGTGCCAACCTGACTCGATTTCGCAATAATCTCGCCGAGTGTTAGCACACCAAAGTTTCGCGGATCAGGAATAGTCTTGGTGCCAATTTTCACAAACCCCGGTCCTGTATCGATAGTAGATTCAGCTGTGTATTCACCTGATTCGAGCGCTACAGCCACTGTGAAAGGCTTTACCGTAGAGCCTGGTTCAAATACATCTGTCACCGTCCTATTACGAAGACTTTTTAGATCCAGAGTCTTTCTATTATTGGGGTTGTATGAGGGTTGGTTTACCAAAGACAGAATAGCGCCGTTTGTCACATCAAGAATAACGACTGATCCCGCCGAAGCTTGGTAGTAGTTGATGGCGTTTTTCAACTCACGATAGGCAAGATACTGTAGCCTCAAGTCAATTGTTAGTTGTAGGTTGTGTCCAGGCTGAGCTTCACGCAGTGGCATTACATCTCGAATAACTTCGCCGTAGCGATTTTTCATCACCTTTTTCTTACCCGCCTGCCCCTCAAGCCAAGAGTCATAAGACAGCTCGATACCCTCTTGACCGATATGGCTACTATTGTTCGTAAAACCAACGACGTGAGCTGCGACCTCTCCCGCAGGGTAAAACCGTTTATATTCCCGCTCGTCGTAAACCCCTTTGATATCAAGATCTAGAATCAGTTGAGCTTTTTGGGGAGACATTTTTCGCCGCAGGTACACGAAGTTTTTCGATGCATTGCGCTCTAGCTTGCTTTTGAACTCATCAAAATCAACCTCCAGCATCATTGCGAGAAACTCGAGCTTCTCAGGCACACTCATTAACTCCGAGGGATTTGCCCATAGAGACACAACCGGCGTACTCACCGCCAGCGGCTTCCCCATCCGATCTGTAATCATGCCGCGATGAGCAGATATCTTTTCCATTCGGATAGTCCGGGCATCACCGTGATCTTGAAGGAAGTCTTTATCAAACACATGAAGGTATACGATCCGCGCATATCCAATGCTTGCTAATAAAACGAAACCTAAGATGACAATAATAATGCGCGCATCTGCAATCATCGACCCACCACCACGATGCTTTTTGATGTGGGCGCTAACATGTGTAATTGTTCGCGGGACACCTGATCAATGCGGCTGTAGTCAGCCCATGCACTTTGCTCTAGTAGTAACTTTTCATATTCGCTATCGAGATTATCCCGTTCTTGTCCGAGCACTTGCAGCTGCGAATACAGTTGGCGCGTCTCATGAGCTGATAGTGCGACCGCCAAACTAGAAACAACTAAAAGCCCAATCAATGCAGCGATCAACAGTTGCTGCCAAGCTAACAGCCAACTTAAGGTTCTAAATAAAAGGCTGTCGGCTATCACCCGATCTTCTCCGCTATACGCATGATTGAACTGCGGGATCGACGGTTACGATCCACCTCTTCATCACTCGGCTTCACCGGTTTGCCTATAATTTTCACGAATCGCTTAATGTCTGCATCCCTAATCGGGAATCGACTCGGCAACTCTTCACCTCTGGCCTTGGTTCGAATAAATCGCTTCACAATCCTGTCTTCAAGAGAGTGAAAACTAATCACAACGAGTCGACCACCAATGCTTAGGGACGCTAAACTGTCCTCTAGACAAACCTCAAGGTCTCCGAGCTCATCATTAATGAATATTCTTAGCGCTTGAAAGCTTCGAGTTGCAGGGTGTTTGTGAGGGTCGCGCCGAGGTATGGAATCTTCAATAATGCTAACCAGCGCGTGGGTTGTTTCAATTGGACCCGCTTCACGTGCAGTACAAATATTTCGTGCAATTCGACGCGAGAATTTCTCTTCGCCGTATTTATACAAGACGTAACTAATATCTTTTGGTTCGGCGCGCTGTAGCCATTCCGAAACTGTCTCACCTCTCGTTTGATCCATTCGCATATCCAATGGACCATCCCTGTCGAAACTAAAGCCACGTTCAGCTTGATCAATTTGAGGAGACGAGATACCTAAATCTATAAAAATGCCATCGACTTGATTGAACCCCGCTTCCTCGCAGAAGGATTTAATGTGACGAAACGAACCGTGCATTACTGTGACGCGCGAATCGCCTGCAAATCTCTGATTTGCATGGTTGATTGCTTCGATATCCTTGTCAATCACCATCATGCGGCCGTTCTCATTCAAACGTTCCAGAATCTGCTCTGCGTGACCACCTCTTCCATAGGTGCAATCAACATACGTCCCGCTTTCGTTTACAACTAAGCCCTCAAGCGCTTCTCTTTTTAATACTGCCTCATGCCCTGTCATTAAAGTGACAGGCTTTTTAGTTCATCGGGAATGTCTAAAGACGACTCGTCATTTAGCCAACTGTCTCTTCTTTTTGTCCACTGCTCTTCGGACCAAAGCTCCAGCTTCTTACCCTGCCCTAACATCACGCACTTCTTTTCTAAAAATGCGTAATCCCTCAATGGCTGAGTCAGTTGTAGTCGACCACTGCTGTCTAGAGCAATATCCGTTGCGTAACCTATCAGGAGTCTTTGAATTCTTCTCGTGGCCGGATTGTAGCTAGGCAAAGCTGATACTTCCCTTTGGATATCATTCCATTGTGGTAATGGGTAAATCAGCAGACACTGCTCTTCAGTATCAATCGTCACAACCATCTCGCCTTCGCAATGCTGCGTTAACAACTCTCGATATCGCGTCGGAATCGCAAGGCGACCCTTGGCATCGAGATTGATGTTGTTTACACCCCTAAACATTGCTGATAAAACCTTTATGCTTGTTAACGACTGGGAGAAAACTGCACTTCAGAGGGTTTGAATTACTTAGGACCCAATAAAAACCACTAATCAACACAATTTCCCACTTTTCCTCACCACGCAGGTTATGAATGCAGGCACCCCTTGTCAAGCAAGGAAAATGGCAATTTGTCCTTACAACACAATGACTTACGGATTATTAGCAATCCAGAACGGAACCGTCCCGAATAAAGGAATATGAATACATCACGATAGGAAGGGAAGTTAAAGTAACTTCTTAAGAGTTTCGGTCCTTTAGACCGTTTTGGAATTTAAACAGATATTCTTATAGTATTTGAGCCAACCGATAAGCCGGGTTCTGTCGTGGACAATCATTCATCTAGGGCTATCGTCACCAATAACCTCAAGCGACCTACCCGAATCCAGTGCGGGACGCACCCAAGGATTCCTATTTGGTCTTGCTCCCGGTGGGGTTTACACTGCCATGCACGTTACCGTCCACGCGGTGCGCTCTTACCGCACCTTTTCACCCTTACCTACCGAAGTAGGCGGTATATTTTCTGCTGCACTTTCCGTAGGCTTACGCCCCCCAGGAGTTACCTGGCACCTTTCCCTATGGAGCCCGGACTTTCCTCTCCCGTAACATCCGAAAATGTACAGCAGCGATTGCCTAGTTAGCTCGCAGCAAGCCTACTGGGATTCCATCTCAGGTTCAACAAAGACTTAACCAATTGTTCGAACGTATGCAAACAACCATTAGATTTAAGCGCAATAAGCTATTCATCCTTGATCACTAATGCCAGCTCGTAAAATGCTTTTTTTGGTTTACCCGTTAGTTTATGTGCAAGTGCTGCAGCTTTCGAAGGAGGCAGTTCCGCAAGTAGATGGGTTAACAGAGTTCTATCATCGAACTCCACGTTGTTATCCGTTACGCCACTGACGATCACGACAAACTCTCCCTTGGAGACAATCTCGCGACTTAGCAACCCTGCCAGCAGTTCATCCAACGTGCCATTCACTATTTGCTCGAAGGTTTTTGTCATTTCTCGCGCGATACATGCTTTACGTTGCCCGCCAAATACATCAATCATTGAAGATACTGATTTGTCGATTCGATGCGGCGCTTCATAGAAAACAAGACTGAAGGGGTAATACCTAAGCGTTTGCAATTTAGCGACACGCGCTGATAATTTTGACGGCAGGAAACCGACAAAGAGAAAGCTGTCAGTCGCCAAGCCTGATGCCGATAACGCAGCAGCCATGGCGGTGGGGCCTGGTATCGGTATAACCTGTATTGCCGCCGCGTGCGCATCCCTTACCAGCTGGTAGCCCGGGTCCGATATCAGCGGCGTGCCTGCATCAGATATCAGTGCGACCTGGTCACCTTTGAGCATCCTCGCAATTAACGGCTGGCTACCGGTTCTTTCGTTGTGATCATGAAATGCAATCAACGGCGTACTAATACCATAATGTTTAAGCAACGATTTGCTATGACGCGTATCTTCAGCGGCAATAACATCCACATCTGCCAACACCTGAATTGCACGTTGAGTCATGTCCAACAAATTCCCAATTGGCGTTGCAACGACATAAAGCGACAAGTCTTTTTCCTCCTGAACAATTGGTCATTTTCTTACAGCGACTGAATGTAAATTCAGTTAGGATAGGTTTAGTTTGATCGTCTACAAACATAACACAGCCACTCACAACGAAGGCGATCTAACGTAGATAATTTAACGTGCACATAATGACGAAGACGATATTCATTCATGATTCTGCCTCCGCGACACTCGAACCTATCGCAGTTCAACATTCTGCCAGCCGTCCTGTCATGTCGCGTAAGAAAGAAACAAAAAAAAGATCAACGATCTGTATTAATCCGTAGTGAGCATCAACCGACTCCCTACCGAATCAAAAAATTTGTAGACGAGGCGGATGAGCAAGCGCTACATCCATCAGTGATAGGTCAGACCGCGCGGCGCAGAACCTATTTATCTCGACATATACGATACCGAATAACACCTTGCTTCGGAGACGACTCGTGTTTAACCATTTATTAGAAAATCGAATCAGATTTTTTTTACCGGGACTGCTCATAGCACTTTCTATTGTGCTGTCAGGTTGCGCATCGTCACCTAATAGCAGCGTCAAATCCAAAGTGAGCAAGCAAACGATCGCACCTTTGGATGAAGCCAGCATCCAATCTTTACTTTCAACTGCGGAATTCGCAGCGCAACCGAAAGCAAACAAACTCCGTCTGCAGGCCGCCAAAATTGCTCTGCAAGGCGCCAACATCGAACAAGCTGAAAATATTCTATTACTCGTCGAAGCACCGAGTGAACGACGAAATTTAAGATCGTTGACGCTGTTACAAATTGAACTCGCAATCCAAACAGAGGACCCCAATACAGCACTATCATTGCTGCAAAGTCCAAAGCTGCAAACCCAACCACTAACCCAAAAAGATCAGCTACTTATCGGCCAGCTTCGAGCTCGTGCGTTCTATTCAGCTCGCAGTTATCTAGCAAGCGCCAGAGAACGCGTTTTCTTCGATGATCTTTTAGATACTGCAGACCAACAAACAAATCGCGAGGCGATTTTCAGCACATTATTGGAATTGCCAGCGCGTACGCTTTCTCAACAGGCGAGCAAAGCAGTCACCAGCGATCTCCGCGGCTGGCTTTCTCTGGCGGCCATGACAAAACAGTATCAGAACGACCCAATCCGGCAGCTGCAGGAACTCACGCGTTGGCAAAAGGCATGGTCAGCTCATCCCGCGGCTCTCACCCTACCGTCAAGCCTCAGCTCTTTATCTGAAGTCGTCAACAACCAACCAAAAGCCATTGCACTCATACTGCCGCTCAACGGCGCACTTTCAAGTTACGGTCGCGCGATTCGAGATGCCGTTATCGCAACGCGCTTTGAAACCAATAGTCAGATCAAGATACAAGTTTACGATTCCACAACCGAAGAAATAACCTCACTCATCAATAAAGCATCCCAACAAGGAGCTGAACTGATTATCGGGCCACTGGAACGTCAAAAGGTGTCGACTATCGCCGCGATCAAAAAACTCCCAGTTCCTGTACTTGCACTCAATCGAACCCATGACGGCTCTGGCAACGCGGATCTATATCAATTTGGCTTAGCGCCTGAAGATGAGATGGTCCAAGTAGCAGACCAAGTTTTCAAAGAAGGGAAAAAGAATGCTCTAGCTATTTATCCCGACTCCCAATGGGGTGAGCGAAATTTTGAAGCATTTCGAAACCGTTGGGCTTCCCTAGGGGGAAACATCATTGGCGACGCACCCTATGAACAGCAGAGAGATTACTCAACATTGATTAAGTCAATTCTCGACGTTGATAAAAGTGAACAACGTGCCGCAGATTTACGTCGCATTCTAGGACAACGATTTGAGTTCACGCCAAGACGACGCCAAGATATCGACTTCGTTTTTTTACTTGGCAATCAAGCGCAGGCAAGAGGGATTAATCCGACTTTGGCATTTTTCTATGCAGATGATATCCCTGTATATTCCACCTCTCACATCTACGAGGCCAGCGACAGTCGGATAGAATCAATCGACCTAAATCGAATTCGATTCTGCGATATTCCTTGGAAGCTAACAAACAATGAGCCAATCCAGCTCGCAATCAATGAACAATGGCCAGCAAGCGCATCACAGCTAGCCCCATTCTATGCGCTCGGCGTGGATGCTTTCCGACTCTATCCGCGACTCAATCAACTTAGACAGTATCCAGAAACTAAAATTTATGGCTCGACAGGCGTCCTTAAGCTGAATCCGCGCAACGTGCTCGTAAGGAAATTAATGTGGGCGCAATTTACTGATGGCGAAGTCGTGACGTCACCCATGGTTCTGTCACCTTCCAGCGGTTCATGAGCGACAATGATTAGAAGGTAATTTCAAATCTTAGAAATGCAGCTGCAATGAATACAAAGTCCATCGGGGCCAAGGCAGAGCTAGTGGCCTGTCGCTTTCTCGAGCAAAACGGTCTCGAGCTCAAGACAGCAAATTACCAGTGTAAGATGGGTGAAATTGATTTAATCATGCAAGAACAGCGGGTCTTGGTTTTTGTTGAAGTAAGAATGCGCAACAATAATAGATATGGCTCAGGCGCGGAGACCGTTACGCTAAGTAAACAAACAAAAATAATACGCACCGCGCAACACTTCCTCTCAGCCAATCCCCACATGAGTAACTTAGATTGCCGGTTCGATGTTATTTCTCTCAAAGAGCATGAACAAAAAATTGATTGGTTCAAAAATGCGTTTACACTAGACCGATAATTCAACGCCACGTCGACGGGATATCATTATGCCAACTAAGCGCCATCTTTTTTTCTTCCTGCTCATTCTACTGCAGGGTTGCGCAACAACGGGCATCGGCGTCGATGAAGACCTTGGTAAGCGAACGACAGGAACCAAGTGGGATGACCAAATGGTCGAGTCACGAGGCAAGACTAATATTCGAGCTGCACACCCCGAGCTTGAAAACGCGCATATCAACATCACTTCTTTCAACGGCGTTGTACTTATAACAGGCCAGGTACCCTCTACAGAGGCAAAGACAGCCGCAACAGAAGCCGTATCGGGTCTTAGAAAAGTACAGCTTGTTCACAATGAGCTAGAAATCGCAGGCCCGATTTCTTTTATGGCGAGAACCAATGACACATGGCTCACAACGAAGGTCAAAACGGCATTGCTCGTAGATGATGAAGCAGAAAGCATTAGAGTTAAGGTTGTCACCGCCAACAGCACCGTCTACCTGATGGGCCTGCTAACCCGAGAAGAGGCCGAGGCCGCTGTGACAAGAGCACGAGAAGTGTTTGGTATTCAGAAGATCGTAAAGGTATTCGAGTACATTAACTAAGCGCTGCGCGAAAAATAGGCTGGTGGCTCCACTTGCGTGCCTGCAACACCGCTTAGCCTAGGGGACTTCGACTCGTTAAAGCCCATGGCCGCATCGTGAACGACTCATTTAATCACCTTGAGCGACGGCGGACCCTTTTTTGGCTGACGCTCTGGAGGTGGCTCCGAGTCGGTTTCCTCTTTGGGAAACCACATGCCTTCGCCATTTTCCTTCGCGACAATCCCAATGACAGCATCAATTCGCGCATATATCTCATGTGGTACGCCACCGAATCGGCCACTAAACATGACGTGTTCGTCTGTTACGATGAAGTCGCGAATCGCATTCATACTGATGTTCAAGACAATCTGACCGTCCTTAACATACTCTCGAGGAACGCTGGTATCTTCTTTCTCAGCGTCGAGTATTAAATAAGGCGTACAGCCATTGTCGACAATCCATTCATTGATTGCGCGTAAAAGGTACGGCACTGATGAAGTCATGGTCATAGCGATCTATCACATAGGATGTCGACAGGAAATGAGGAAACGAGCACCGCTGGCTCGACTAATCCCTCATATCTAATTCAGCTTCAGACAAGCTTGCTTGAAAGGCATCACGATCAAAAATGCGATCCATATAATCGAGAATCGGTTTACCATGTTTCGGCGGCAGCTCAATTCCCAACTGCGGCAAGCGCCACAAAATCGGAGCGACACAACAGTCTACCAAGGTAAACTCTTCACTCATGAAATAAGGCTTGTCAGCAAAGACTGGCGCAATTGAAACGAGGCTTTCTCTCAGCTCCTTTCGGGCCTTCTCAATCACATTTTCTTTAGATTTACCTGCAACGATCATATCGACCGCGCCACACCAATCTCGTTGAATTCGGTAAATATATAACCGACTCTGTGCACGTGCGACAGGGTAAACGGGTAACAGTGGCGGATGCGGAAAACGCTCATCCAAGTACTCCATGATCACCTGGGATTCATAAAGCACCAAATCTCTGTCTACCAGTGTTGGCAAACTATGGTACGGGTTGAGGTCTACCAGATCCTCTGGCATGTTGCGTGGATCTACATCAACGATATCTACGGCGACGCCTTTCTCGGCCAACACCAAACGAACACGCTGACTATAGTGGTCATCGCCATTCGAATAGAAAATCATCGATGAGTGCTTTGCGACTACGCCCATCTGTTCACCTCTCAGTTATGGTATTAATAAATAGTAACGATGACTCGGAGAGCTATCGCTACTTATGAAATTCCTTTTCGTACTCTCGCCCGAGCAACAAAGCAAAGACATAGAAAAATGCAAGGAACAACAACACATATACGCCGATACGAGTACGATCCATACGAGCGGGTTCGCCTACGTAGTACATAAAGTTAGCGAGATCATATACCAACGTGTCATATTCATCCGAACTCATTGACCCTGTACCTTCCACTTTCACTAAAGGGTAATGGCCGGCATCAAGCAAGTCCGTTCCACACATTTCTTCAGTGACAATCTCAATAGTGATAGGGTCGCGAACAACACCGCCATTACTGGCTATTCTTGGCACTTGCATACACTCAGGTCTAACCTGTCGACCCTGCAATCCCGCTAACACGTGTGGCATCCCGACATTCTCGAAAACGAGATTGTTGACCCCTAATGGACGTGAATCATCTTCGTAAAATGTTCTTAAATAGGTGTACAACCAATCGGGACCACCTTTCAAATTGCTATGAAGCGTCAAATCAGGCGGCGCAGCGCCAAACCAGAATTTTGCGTTCTCTTTCGACATGTTATTTTCGATCAGGTCACCGATCTTAGTATTCGGATCAAAAACCATGTGTTCGAGCATTAGACCTTCTGGAATTTCCAAGTCGTCCGCAGTTCTCTTGTAGCGCTGATACTGCAAAGAGTGGCAGCCTAAACAGTAGTTCATATATGTTTGGGCACCTCGTTGTAATGACGCTTTGTCATCTAAATTAGGCGTCATATGATCAAGTGGATAACCTCCACCTGCAGCGAAGGCTATGCCAGGAAAAATAACGAGTAATAAGGCAAACAGTCTTCTATTCATTTTATTGTCACCCTGTCTGGTACTGGCTTGGTCTTTTCAACGCTGGTATACCAAGGCATAAGCAGGAAGAAACCAAAATAAATCGCGGTACATATTTGAGCCAATAACGTTCGCCCGGGGGTCGGATGGACCGTGCCGAGATAACCAAGGATAAAAAAGGAAATGATAAACAGCGTCAGAGAAATCTTACTACCCCAACCTTTGTAGCGCATCGATTTCACTGGCGATCTATCAAGCCATGGTACGACAAACAAAATAGCAATTGCGCCCGCCATAACCACTAAGCCCCAAAACTTGGCCGTCATACCCAATAGCGGAAAGGTAGCTGCGCGAAGCATCGAATAAAATGGCGTGTAATACCAAACCGGAGCAATTAACTCGGGTGTCTTCAACGGATCAGCAGGTTCGTAATTAGGATGTTCAATGAAATAGCCGCCGCCATCTGGATAGAAGAACATCACTGCACAGAAAATGAATAGGAAAAGCACGATAGCGGGTAGATCGTGTCCGATCGTGTAGTAGGGATGGAACTGAATGCCATCCAATGGACGACCGTTTTCATCCAAATGCTTCTTAATATCGACGCCATCAGGGTTGTTTGATCCGACTTCATGCAGCGCAAGAATATGAAGAACAACCAACACGAGCAGGACGATAGGCACCAACACAACATGTAAGGCAAAAAAGCGATTCAATGTTACGCCGGACATATTGAAGTCACCGCGAACCCAAACCATCAGATCATCACCGACAACAGGAATAGCACCTGCCAAAGAAACAATTACCTGCGCACCCCAATAGGACATGTTGCCCCAGGGAAGCAGATAGCCGAAGAAACCTTCTGCCATCAACGCGAGGTAGATCAGCATGCCGAAGACCCAAATGAGCTCTCTAGGCTTCTGATAAGAGCCATAAAGCAAGCCACGGAACATGTGTAAATAGACCACAACAAAAAATGCTGATGCACCGGTCGAATGCATATAACGCAGCATCCAGCCATACTCGACATCTCGCATAATATATTCAACGGAGGCAAAAGCGCCCTCACCAGTCGGTACATAGCTCATTGTGAGCCAGATGCCGGTTAACAGCTGGTTCACCAAAACAACAAATGCTAGGACACCGAAAATGTACCAAATATTGAAGTTTTTAGGTGCCCAGTATTTGGACATATGCTTTTCATAAGTCTCGGTAACGGGCAGTCTGTCGTCAACCCACTCCATTATCTCTTTAAATGACTGTTCAATTGACGCCATTATGCAACTCCCTCATCTTCACCTATGACCAAGACCGCGTCTGACTCAAAGTAATGAGGAGGCACTTCCAGATTAGTCGGCGCAGGTACGCCACTAAAAACCCGTCCAGCTAAATCAAATTTCGATCCGTGACAGGGGCAATAAAATCCGCCAGTCCAAGTTGAGTCGAAGGTGGTTGCAACTACTTCTGGATGGAATTTTGGCGAACAACTCAAATGGGTACAAATACCTAGTAACACAAGAAACTCAGGCTTAATTGATCGGGTTTCGTTTTGCGCGTATTCGGGCTGCTGCTCCTCGAGGGAGTCTGGGTCAGCTAAACGTCCAATATCCTCACTCAACATGTCTAACTGTTCTTGCGTTCGCCGAACAACAAACACAGGCTTATCACGCCATGCAGGTATTGGTCCGAGGATCTCACCCGGCTTCATTTTACTCACATCGACTTTTATAGCAGCGCCTGCCGCTAATGCTTTCGCACTTGGATTCCAAGATCCAAGAAATGGGACCGCTACACCAGCTACACCGGCTGTTCCTACAACAGAGGTGGCGCCAATGAGGAAATTTCGTCGCCCCTTGTTGGTACCGTCATCACTCACGGAGACTTCTCCTAATATTTTGTATTACGAATCATGGGCCAAATTTCGCCCGTAAAAAAACCCGCCGATTTTACCATGTTCCGTTACAGAATTGTGGCTTCAAGCAGGTTTCTTTGTTGTTTCTGTCAGAAACCCTCAAGAAGGTATGACCGACAGAAACAAGTGAACTTATCGTTTGGAGAACTGAGGCTTCTTACGTGCCTTTCTCAGACCGACTTTCTTCCGCTCTACTGCACGCGCATCACGCGTGACAAAACCGGCTTTTCGCAGTGATGGCCGAAGTGTTTCATCATATTCCATCAAGGCGCGGGTTATACCGTGCCGAATTGCGCCAGCCTGACCAGATCCGCCGCCACCGTTAACAGTGACGTAGAGGTCAAACTTGTCAGTCATCTCAACAAGCTCAAGCGGCTGTCTGACGATCATCCGCGCTGTCTCACGTCCAAAATACTCATCAAGAGGTCGGTTGTTGACCATAATCTTGCCTTCACCGGCAGACATGAACACCCGTGCTTTAGATGATTTTCTTCGACCTGTACCGTAATGCTGTGTCATAACTCGACCTTTCTACTATAGCTCAAGTGCTTGAGGCTGTTGTGCTGAATGTGGATGCTCATTACCGGCGTAAACTTTGAGTTTACCAAGCATGGCTCGACTAAGTTTGTTCTTAGGCATCATACCCTTAACGGCAGCTTCGATGGCACGCTCAGGCGCTTTATCGATAAGCTTCTCAAAGGAGATGGATTTTATACCACCTGGGTAGCCGGTATGATGGTAATAGTTCTTGTCGGCCGCTTTGTTACCCGTGACCTTTACCTTTTCAGCATTGACGACAACGACGTAGTCGCCGGTATCAACGTGCGGGGTGTATTCCGCCTTATGCTTGCCACGTAAGCGATTGGCAATTTCAGTTGCCATGCGACCGAGGGTTTTGTCTGTTGCATCAACAACAAACCAGTTGTGTCTGGCGGTTTCTTTCTTTGCAGAATATGTTTTCACAGTATGACTCTTAATGTCCACAAGGGGGAAATTGGAGCGCGAATCTTACTGATTCGGCACTACCTACGCAACCCGATATGATTGATTTAGCAGCTTTTTTTACGAATTAAGGTAAATGTTCCTGCGATAGGTACTCATGGCTTTGCATTTCCTGCAATCTGCTCTCCGTGCGCTGAAATTCGAACTTCAGACGCTCCCCCGCATAAAGATCAAGAATGGCCACTTCTGCGGACAAAATCAACTTAACATTGTGATCATAAAACTCATCAACCAAGCTGATAAAACGTCGCGCAGCATTTTCAGTCTGCGAGGTGAACTGCGGTACACCGCCAACCAATACAGTCTGGAACAGCATCGCAAGCTCAATATAGTCGTTCTGGCTGCGGGGACCGTCACATATTTTTAAAAAATCAAACCAAACCACGCCATCTCCGGCCATCCTCGCCTGAATGACACGACCCTCAATCTCTAGCGCGACGTTCACTGCACCCGCATCAGGTGACAAACTGGAAAAACTCCGCTCGAGACTCTCATCCGCACCTGAATCAAGCGGGAAATGATAAATTTCAGCAGATTCTAATGCCCTTAACCGATAATCAACCCCACCATCGACATTAAGCGTTTGTGTGTGACCCTGAATCAGGGCAATCGCGGGCATGAATTTACTGCGTTGCAAGCCGTTTTCATATAAACGTTTGGGCTCAACATTAGATGTCGCAACCAGTACAATTCCAAGTCTAAACATCGCGTCCAAAAGACCTGCCAGAATCATTGCATCGGTGATATCGCTGACGAAAAACTCATCAAAACAGAGCACTTTAGTCCGGGCGGCAAACCGAGAGGCGATTTTTTCGAGGGGGTCAGATTCTCCCTGAAGCTCATGCAATTCTTTATGGACATACCGCATAAAGCGATGAAAGTGCATACGTTGCTTCTGCTCGAACGGTAAGGTGTCGTAAAACACATCCATCAGAAAAGTCTTACCACGCCCCACGCCACCCCAGAAGTAGAGTCCCTTGATCTTATTAGAACTTGAATTCACCGATGGCGAACCAAACATTTTCGAAAGAAAACCTGTTTTGACTGGGACTGTGAGCAGGTCATCAAATAGACGCTGAAGATGAACCATTGCTTCGTATTGCGCTGGATCAGCGCGCAACTCGCCCGAGTCGATTCTACGCTGGTATTCTGACATGGGCCCTGAATTAGACATCAGATGTTACTTAGCCCAGCAGCCTGTATTGAGCGGATTTCGAATGAGCTTCAAGACCCTCTTGCGTCGCAAGGATAGCGGCAGATCTACTAAGCGTTATTGCACCGCGCGCGGAGCAATTCACTACAGAGGAGCGTACTTGGAAATCGTAGACGCCGAGCGGAGATGCAAAGCGAGCAGTACCACTGGTAGGAAGCACGTGGCTTGGCCCTGCCGTGTAATCACCGACGACCTCACCACTGTGATGCCCTAAGAAAATAGCCCCTGCAAACCTAATTTGAGGCAGCTTCTGTTCGGGTTCAAGAATCGCCAATTCCAAATGTTCCGGTGCAATGCGATTAACGATATCGAAGGCCTGATCTAGCGTCTCAACTTTTATCAACGCACCTCTATCTTTTAAAGATTGTGAGATCGTCGCCGATCTCTCCATACCTGGCAGCATTCTGGCGATTTCTTGCTCCACAGCATCGAGTACGCTTTGATCACTAGATATCAAAATTGACTGCGCTAATTCATCGTGCTCGGCCTGCGCAAACATATCCATCGCGAGCCATTCTGGATCAGCGGACGTATCGGCTACGATTGCAATTTCAGAGGGCCCAGCAACCATGTCGATGCCAACCTGGCCAAACACAAGCTCCTTGGCTGTTGCAACGAATATATTGCCAGGACCAACAATCTTATCGACACGAGGTATTGATTGTGTTCCGTAAGCCAGCGCAGCAATTGCTTGCGCGCCTCCAACCCTAAACATTCGATCGACGCCACACAGGTGTGCAGCGGCAACAAGCGTGTCTGATACCACCCCGTCAGGGGTCGGCACCATTAACACTATTTCTGAAACACCCGCTACCCTCGCCGGTACGGACGTCATGATGACCGATGAGGGATATGACGCTTTACCACCAGGCACATACAAACCAACACGTTCCATAGGCCGAATGATTTGCCCGAGCTTGTTACCCTCATCGTCTTCTATCTGCCATTGGCTATTTCCGCCAAGCGCTTTTAACTGTTCTTGGTGATATACACGCACACGATCAATCGATAGTTTCAACGCATCGACAACCAGAGGGTCAAGTCGCGTAAGCGCTTGCGCCATTGTGTCTTTTGATATTTCCAGCTCACTTATGCTAGCCACATCCATGCGATCAAATTTGTTTGTCAGCTCAAGCACTGACTGATCGCCGCGTAGCTTCACATCGTCAATTATTTTTCGGACAATATCCTTAACATCACCTGTGTTTTCATCAGGCATAGCTAACAGATCTGACAATTGCCGATCAAAATCAGCATCGATACTAGAGAGTTTTTTTATCATTCCCCATTTACCTCGCGCGCGAGGTCATCAATCAAGCCTTGAATGACGACGTGCTTCATCTTTAAGGAGGTTTTATTAACAATAAGCCGACTCGTCACCTTGGCAATATGCTCTATAGCAACCAAACCATTTGCCTTTAGCGTGTTACCTGTCTCAACAATATCAACGATTCGATGAGCCAACCCAGTAACGGGGGCAAGCTCCATCGCGCCGTATAACTTGATGACGTCAACTTGGACACCTTTCTCTGCGTAATAACGCTTTGCGATATTTACAAATTTAGATGCCACCTTAATCCGAGCAGGCAAAGGACCTTCATCTGCTAATGCTGCGACCATTAAGTCACAGGCACCAATTTTCAGATCGAGGGGCTGGTAATACCCCTGCTCTCCTTGCTCTAGCAAGACATCACGCCCTGCCATGCCCATATCAGCAATGCCGTGCTCAACATAGGTTGCAACATCAACACTACGCAGCACCATGAGAGAGAGCCCCGAGCGATTGGTTTCGAACACCAATTTTCGAGAAACCGCCATATCTTCCACCGGCTCAATACCGATCTTTGAGAGCAACTCTAACGCTTGAGTAAGGGGGCGGCCCTTTGTTAATGCAATTGTTACGTTATTTAATTGATTATCTGACATGAAAAACTACCGTGACTGGACCCTTTCAATATCGGCTCCTAAAAGCCGCAACTTTTCTTCTACTTGTTCGTAACCACGGTCAATATGATAAATCCTATCCACCACGGTATCGCCCTTCGCAGCGAGACCCGCGATCACCAAACTCACCGAAGCTCGCAGGTCGTTAGCCATTACAGGCGCACCCTTCAATTCTTCGACACCTTCAACGATCGCTATTGTGTTATTCCCTTCAAGGCGAATGTTGGCGCCCATTCTGATTATCTCATGGACATGCATGAATCGATTTTCGAAAATTGTCTCTTTAACAGTCGCAGTACCTTCAGCAATAGAGTTCAAAACCATCATCTGCGCTTGCAGATCCGTCGGGAATGAGGGATACGGCGCAGTAACAATGCTGACGGCTTTAGGTCGTCGACCTTCCATATCGACCTCAATACCATCATCAGAAATCGTTACCTTTGCACCGGCTTCGCGTAACTTATTGAGGACAACTTCCAAATGCTCTGGCCTGGCTTCCTTGACCTTCACACAGCCACCTGTCGCTGCCGCCGCTATCAAATAAGTCGCAGATTCAACTCGATCAGGAATCACACGATGCGTACAGCCATGCATCGACTCTACACCGTTGATCGTGATTGTATCGGTGCCGTGCCCTGTGATGTCTGCTCCCATCTCATTGAGACAATTGGCAAGATCGATAATCTCGGGTTCTCTAGCGCAATTTTCGAGGACTGTTTGGCCTTCGGCCAATGTTGCAGCCATCAATATTTGCTCCGTACCGCCGACGGTACAAAAATCAAACATGAAATGGGCACCCTGTAATCGGCCATCAACTTTCGCGTTGACATACCCTTCTTCCATTTCGATCTTCGCGCCAAGCGCTTGTAAACCTTTCAAGTGTTGATCAACAGGACGAGGCCCTATTGCACATCCCCCTGGAAGCGACACTACCGCCTGACCGTAGTGTGCAAGCAGCGGCCCGAGAACAAGAAAAGAGGCACGCATCTTCCTAACCAAATCATAGTCCGCAGTGTAGGTTTTAATTGTGTTTGCGTGGATTTCAAGACTCATCTTCTCATCAACAATCACTTCAACGCCCAACGAGCCGAGCAGCTCAATCATCGTTGTGATATCACGCAGATGAGGCACGTTCTCAATGGTTACAGGCTCGTTTGCGAGCAATGACGCCGCCAGCATAAGGACAGCAGAATTCTTCGCTCCAGAGGCTCGCAATTCGCCTCGTAGTTGCGTACCACCTTTAATCAGTAACTTGTCCAATATCGTCTTCCTTGCTTAAATTTCTTCTGGTGTAAGACAAGACATGCTAACAGCGTGAATCTCACCGGAGCTGATCTTTTCATTGAGTAACTTATAGACGAGCTGTTGTCGCTTTACCCGATTAAGTCCAGAGAATACGGCCGCAACCAACCGCAAACCGATTTTATTACCTTCGACGACCATCTCGATTTCACAATCGCCTAGGCCGGTTTCGAGCATTTCTTTCAATTCAACTTCATTCATATTACTTAGCCCAATTGTCACTGTGCAGCTGGGTCGGCAGACCCAATTTATCCCTAACCAAAATTGGGGATATCAAAAGGACGCAATCATACCATGACAGTCACCCATCAAGCACAGGTTAGCGATTATTCAATGAGAGTATGAATGCAAGGAGCCTAGACTTCGAAGTTGAGTATCTCGTGGACGCCGCCCAGCTCCGCAATCTCGAGTAGCTTCGCAGGACAGTTCGCAATTAAAAGGCGTTTATCTTGAGAAATTGCAAGCCTGTGCCAGGAGATTAGCAATGCGAGAACAGAGGTATCTTCGACTCGAATACGGGAAAGGTCCATGCATAACTGTGATTCAGCATGGGAAATTATAGACTTTCCCTCTTCAATGTATGCCGACACGGTATGTAGGTTCAGATCACCAAGGACATTCACTCGTTCAGAATCTATTCGCTCAAACTTAACGCTTTCAGATTTCATCTCTCTGTCTTATCGACCGACCAACCGGCAATCACTTCGTCAAGATTATTGTTATTCCTGGACATTGATGCTTGGAACTGAGATCGGAACTGCAGACCGATGTTGATACCGTTGATAATGACATTTCTCAACTTCCATTGCCCATCAAGCAGAATCAAGTTGTAGTCAACCTTATAAACTGAGCCATCCCGACCAGTGATTTCAATCGTAATGATTGGACGTTCTGGTTTTTTCTGAGGTGTCGTCGGCTGCATAACCTTAACCTGCTGATTATCGAAACCCACCAGTGCATTTGAATATGTCTCAATGAGACCTTTCCTAAAAACTGCTACGAATTCTTGCTGTTGCTGTTTCGTCGCGCGCTTGTAGTATTTCGCCATAACACCACGTGAAAACCCAGCAAAATCAACAAACGGGCCAAGTGACTCATCAACGGCTTTATAAAAGGCTGCCGGATCCGTTTTATGCAACCCAAGAGATTCATTCAACTGGCTCAGCAAGACATCATTGGCTTTTTTTACCGCGTCAAAAGGATCTGTAACCTGCGCATTAACCGCGTTGACGATCAAACAACAAATTACTCCAGCCAACCACTTTTGTATTGTGGACTTGTACATCCAGTATCCTTAAAATTGTTTCAACAAAAACTGACCAATGAGTTCTTCAAGCACTATGGCAGATTGAGTATCGTCGATCTCATCACCCTCTACGAGAAACGCCTCATCCGCACCAAGGGTTATACCAATCATTTTCCCACCAATTAATCCTTCGGTAAGTATAACAGCCGTTGAATCTAAAGTGATTTGATCAACATCCGAGTCTATCTCCATCCGAACCAAAGCTTGTGCTGTTGCTTGGTCGAGGGAAATCTCCGCCACATTGCCAATTGTTACACCTGCGATGCTAACTTTGGCGCGAACTGCCAGTCCACCCACATTTTCAAAACGTGCGTAGACTGTATAGGTGTTGGCTTCCCTACCCACATTAAAACCACTAACCTGAACAGCGAGCAATGCTAGAGATACCAGCCCCGCTAACATGAAAGCCCCTACTACTATTTCAATCGTTCTCATTTGCATGGTTAGTCAGTCCAAAAATCAAACTAAAAATTAAAAATTAAACATTACAAGTGTCAGGAAAAAATCTAACACCAGCACCGCCACTGACGAATAAACTACAGTACGTGTTGTCGCCGCTGCAATACCTTCAGATGTCGGCTGTGCGTCATAACCTTGAAATACGGCTACCCATATGACAATGATGCCAAACACAATCGACTTAATAATTCCTTTCATCACATGAGAGTAAAAATCAACGCCCTCTTGCATCGAAGACCAGAATGCTCCCTCATGCACACCCAACCAGTTCACACCGATCAAAGACGCGCCCCAAATACCAACAATCGAAAACATCAGCGCCAAAATGGGCATGACGATGAACCCAGCCCACAAGCGTGGCGCGACAATTCGTTGTAATGGGTCGACCCCCAACATTTCCATACTTGAGAGTTGTTCAGTCGCTTTCATCAAGCCAATCTCAGCTGTCACAGCTGAACCCGCTCGACCGGCATATAAAAGTGCGGCGACAACAGGCCCAATCTCCATGACCAAAACCAAGGCTACACCGAGTCCAAGTGCGCTCTCAGAGCCATATTTAACTAGTTGGTTGTAACCTTGCAGCGCTAAGACAGCCCCGATGGAAAAACCACAGAGCACCGTTATGACGACTGACAAAACCCCTAGTTGATATACCTGCCGAACAATAAGGCCCGCATTTTTTAGCTCTGGTTTACGCCAAATTGCCTGCCACCAGACGGATCCCGCCCTGCCTACAACGGAAATAAGTTCTATCAAGAACTGACCAAGCTGGCGAAAATAGGAAACCACTTAGCCGCGGCTCCCGTTTTGTAACAGCTCATCGGCGAAATCGATCGCCGGATAATGAAATGGCACCGGACCGTCTGGCAAACCCTTCACAAACTGCTTCACCCGCGGCGACTCTTGCCCCATCAACTCCTGTGGCGTACCCGAGCCAATCAAGCGTCCATCAGAGAGCACATATATGTAATCCGCAATGCTCGCTGTTTCGGCAATGTCGTGAGAAACAATAACGCTCGTTGTTCCATAGACACGATTCACGGTTTTAATAAGCTGGACAATCACGCCCATCGCTATTGGGTCCAAGCCAGCAAAAGGTTCGTCGTACATAATTAAAGAGGGATCCAATGCGATAGTCCTAGCCAGAGCCACGCGTCTAATCATTCCGCCTGATAATTCGGTCGGAAAAAGACCTGCTGCGCCACGCAAACCCACCGCCTGAAGTTTAATCAAGACTAAATCGCGAATCAGCTCTTCGGATAAGTCCGTGTGAATTCTCAGGGGAAATGCAACGTTATCGAACACTGAGATATCCGTGAACAGCGCACCACTCTGAAACAGCATCCCCATTTCCCGACGAACGGCAAACAAATCGGCTCGTGATAAATCAGGAATTGACTTTCCAGCAACATCGATAGTCCCTGTATCTGGTCGAAGTTGCCCGCCTATTAGGCGCAACAAGGTCGTTTTGCCAGTGCCACTGGGCCCCATTATCGCGACTATTTTACCCCGAGGAATGCGCAGGGTAATGCCGTCGAATATACGCCGGGCGCCTCTGTTATAGGTTAGGTCTTGTATGTGGACGTGATCTTCCATATCTTAAAAATACCATTTTTTCCTAACAACCCAACACACGCGTTTAGGGGATGTCACTTTGACAAGATCCCTATCGATAAGACGCAACTATAGGCCGATAGTTACCATCAGCACCAATAATCTTCATTCAATTGGCTTGTTAGCCCGCCTGCTTGCAATGAACCGACAATACATCTTAAATTGCGCTCCTTAGATTCAGCTTAATCCAGGGGATATGCTTCTTTACAGTGCGCTTTTACTGATAGGGTTTCTCATGTTGTTTAAGAGCGCCGATCAGTTTGTCATCGGCTCTGTAACGACAGCGAAGAATTTCCACATTTCACCTATGTTGATCGGCCTAACCGTGGTCGCACTAGGCACCTCTGCGCCAGAAATATTTGTTGCCGCCGCCGCCTCCCTGCGCGGTGAACCGGAACTTGCTGTTGGCAATGCTATCGGCTCAAACATCGCCAACATGGGCATGGTACTCGGACTCACGGCGATACTTGTGCCGCTGCCTTTTCGCCCCCAGATGCTAAAGAAAGACTTGCCGATAATGATCTTCGTCACCCTGTGCGCCGGGGTCGCCCTGTACGACCTTAAACTCGGTATTCTGGACGGCGTATTGCTACTTTTCGGTTTGGCTTTGTTTCTGGGCCGCGTTGCACTTGAACACCGCAAAGAACAAAGCCTCGAATTGCCAGAGCTCGAAGACGTGCCCGTGATGACGGTGAGCAAAAGTATCATTACCCTTGTTGTAAGCCTCATATTTTTATTAATTAGCGCTGAACTGCTCGTTTATTCAGTTATTGGAATTGCCGGTCAGCTTGGCATTAGTGAACTCATCATAGGACTTACGGTCATCGCCGTTGGCACAAGCCTGCCAGAACTCGTGGTCTCCATTACCAGCGTCCTGAAAGGGCAAACGGATATGGCGATCGGCAACATACTCGGCTCAAATATTTTCAATATACTGGCAGTACTTGCGATCCCTTCATTTCTAGCACCCAGTACAATTGAACCTGCTGTCCTCCACAGAGACTATGCACTCATGCTAGGAATGACACTGGCGATCACACTGTTTGCCTATGGCATGAGCAGCCGAGCGCGTATTACAAGGATTGAGGGCTGCCTGCTACTGGCGATTTGGTGCATCTACATCCTGACACTCTACTACTCCGCCAGTACTGGTAACCCAATCACATTGCCGTTCTAATTGCCCCGCAAGGTAGCCGTCAAACATCATTTAGTCGCTTAACAACATTTATCTAGTAAGCTTGCTGTCACCCTGTCGCCATCTGCTGAACTTGCAATACAGCCAAGAACCAGCGCTGACGAAATAGCCCCTTGGAAAAACACTTCTCGTCGATCATACTCGCGCCATATTCGTCTTTAGTTCTTACACCAAAGCAATGATTAACAGCCGCAATCTCATTTTTCTAGTCCTCGTTTTGCTCGTTGCAGTCGCAACAAACTACATGTCGGAAAACGAAACACTTATCACAGAACAACCCACCTTTGCCAAAAATGACCCTGATCTTTATATGCTCAAGGCAAACATACTTCAATACACTAATGAAGGGGCAAAGCAGCATCGAATCAAGGCTGATCGACTTACCCACTTTCCCCTCACAGATATAACAACCTTAGTCGAACCCAATATGGTGTTGTACCCGACGGAACGCCGACCTGACCCTTGGGACATCACATCAAGGCATGGCCGCTTATTACCAAAGGTGCAGGTGAGAGATGAAGTTGTCGAGCTCTGGGATGATGTTCTTGCGGTAAGAAACGCCAGCAACGGTAAATTCATACAAATCCAAACGGAAAGCCTGACCATCTACCCGGACAAAGACTATGCCGAAACGAACCAGAAAGTGTTTATTGATGAGAACTCTGGACGAACAATAGCCGGTGGAATGAAAGCCTATCTGGATGAAGGCAAATTTTATTTCTCGTCAAGCCCAGATACTCGCGTTAGGACAATCATGCTTCCAGCATTCAAATAGTCACAAGCCGATACCTGCCGATAGAATTTTGAGTTAATATTGATACTTCATACTTTCGAAGAAAATCTTGTGAGCCTACGCATCTTTTCCGTTCTCATCGCTTTTCTGTTTTCAGGCCAAGTATCAGCCCTTGAATCAGATCGAGATCAAGACATTAACATTGAGTCCAATTCAATGATCGCTGACGATCAGAGCGGCATCACCATCTATTCTGGAAGAGTCACAATCGACCAAGGAACGCTGCATATCGACGCGGATGAAGTGAGAGTCATTAGTAACGCTACTGAAGTCGTTCAGATAATCGCCAGTATGAATGCTGACAACAACGAACTCGCACATTACCAACAAGAAGCCGATGACAACGAGGGTCTAGTCAAGGCTCACGCTCGGCTTATCACCTATTTCACTCAGCAAGAACGCATACATCTCGCAGGCAGCGCATTTTTAGAACAAACAAATGACACGTTTCGAGGCGAATTGCTCCACTACGATGTAGCCAGTGGCACTGTCGACCTAAAGGGTGGTACCAAAGAGAATGGTGGTCGCGTTAATGTTGTCCTTACACCAAAATCGAAGAAGTAGCCGATGTTGTTAGGAAGGTTATGAAGGTTCTTAAGGTAGAAAACCTCGCCAAAAGTTATCGTGGCCAACCGGTTGTTCGGGATGTCTCAGTGTCGATCGAAAATGGTCAGGTAGTCGGCCTGCTTGGGCCTAACGGCGCAGGCAAAACGACCTGTTTTTATATGATCGTCGGTTCGATTCGAGGCGATGCCGGAAAAATTCTATTTGATGGCAATGACATCACTTCCTTGCCTATGCATCTACGAGCAAGAACAGGCATAGGCTATCTACCACAGGAAGCCTCGGTTTTCCGCAAACTGTCTGTCGCCGAAAACATCATGGCCATATTAGAAACGCGTAAAGATCTGACTCAAGCTGACAGACTGACGAAACTAGAAAGCCTGTTAGAGGAATTTTCAATAGGCCACATACGCCATTCACTGGGTATGTCGCTATCAGGCGGCGAGCGCCGAAGAGTAGAAATTGCGAGAGCACTAGCGACAGAACCGGCGTTCATCCTACTGGACGAACCGTTCGCAGGAGTCGATCCAATTTCGGTAAACGAAATCAAAGATGTCATCGCTCAGTTATCCGCTAGGAACATCGGTGTGCTCATCACTGATCACAATGTACGAGAAACTTTAGACATTTGTGATCGAGCTTATATAGTCAGTGAGGGAAAGATTATCGCCGAAGGAACAACCGATGTCATTTTAGCGAATGAACAAGTAAAACGTGTTTATCTCGGCCATGACTTTCGAATGTGAATCACCCCACTTTAGGGAAAAGCAACAAGGTAAACAAGGTTCTAATTAGCCTCGAGCCTGAGTATTATTAACCTATGGCAATGAAACCAGCACTAGCGTTACGGCTGGGTCAGCAGCTTCGAATGACCCCACAGTTACAGCAAGCAATTAAGCTGCTGCAACTCTCTACATTTGATCTTCAGCAAGAAATTCAGGAAGCGCTCGATTCGAATTTGATGCTTGAAGAAGCATCGCCCGAAACGGAGTCCGCCGATGATTCGACCTCAGCAGAAGACGGTACGTCTCTCGACGCACCATCGGAGAGCATTGAGGGGCAGCTGTTAGACTCGCAGTCTGAGCAATCGTCCGCATCAACAAGTAGCGATACTGATGCGAGCGATGACGGCCCCATTTCAGACCCGGAAATCGATGGCGAAGCAATACCTGACACAAGTGATCAACTCTCCTCAGAAACTATAAAGGAAGAGCTTCCAGTTGATAGCGTGTGGGAAGATGTGTGGGATGAAGCACCGCTACCGACCACCTACTCTGGCGCGGATGAAGGCAGCGACAACTTTCTTGAAAACCAAAACTCATCAAATGTTTCACTACAGAGTCATCTCGAGGAGCAAATAAATCTCCTTCACCTTTCTGAAATCGATGAGATAATTGCCATGGCGATTATCGACGGTCTCAATCAAGAAGGTGTATTAACAATTAGCCTTGATGACGTGTTGGCCAGCGTTGCTAACGACGATATAGAAGCTGAACAGATAGAGATGGACGAGGTCGAGGCCGTCTTGCACCTCATCCAGCACCTCGACCCTGTGGGTGTCGCCGCGAGGGACTTGCGTGAGTGTTTAATCATTCAGTTAAAGCAACTGGAGGATACAACCTCTTGGAAAAAGGAAGCGATACAAGTTGTTGCTGATCATCTCAGTTCGCTAGCAAACCGAGACTATAGCTACCTTATTAGAAAGACGAGACTTAAAGAGCCTGAACTAAAGCAAGTCATTAAATTAATCCAAAGTCTAAATCCGCGGCCGGGTTCCGACATTGGTGTATCAAATACTGAGTATGTTGACCCCGATGTAATTGTCACTAAACAAAATGGTCGTTGGGTCGTTGAACTCAACCCCAAATCAGCCCCAAAAATACGCGTGAATGCCGGCTATGCCTCCATGGTAAAAAGAGCAGACAATAGCACCGACAACACTTACCTAAAGAACAACCTGCAGGAAGCAAAATGGTTTATTAAGAGCCTGCAACAGCGAAATGACACCCTTCTAAAAGTCTCAACTAAAATTGTCGAATATCAACGCGGATTCCTGGAATATGGTGAACAGGCAATGAAACCGCTTGTCCTACATGATATTGCCAAAGCTGTTGACCTGCATGAATCAACGATTTCTCGGGTTACCACTCAGAAATACATGCACACACCCGCTGGCGTGTTCGAACTAAAGTACTTTTTCTCGAGCCATGTAAGTACGCACGCAGGCGGTGAAGTTTCATCCACGGCTATTCGCGCCCTCATTAAGAAACTCGTCACAGAAGAAAATCCGCGAAAACCGTTAAGCGATAGCAAGATCGCCAATCAGCTAGCCGAACAAGATATCAAAGTAGCAAGAAGAACCATCGCAAAGTATAGGGAGTCATTGATGATTCCGCCTTCAAACGAGCGCAAACAACTTATATAAAGAGGTATCATTGGCATATAGGGTAAAGGTTGGTTGGAACAACGCCGAGTTTTTGCTCATTTTGTGCACCTATTAACCTTTAGAATTAACCATCGAAAGGAGCATTACATGCAAATTAACGTCAGCGGTCATCACATTGAAGTGACGGATTCTCTTCGACAATACGTCGAAACAAAGCTTGAACGACTCGAGCGTCACTATGATCAGATAACGAATGTGCACGTCATCCTAAGAGTTGAGAAACAAGGACAAAAGGCCGAAGCAACTATCCGAATACAGGGCGGTGATATTTTCGCAGAAGCTGAGTCGGATGACTTATATGCAGCTATCGACATGTTAGTAGACAAACTGGATCGACAGCTCATCAAACAGAAAGAGAAAATGAAGGATCATAAAGCTCGCGATACTATTCGTTAACTTGTCTGAACGTCAGATTAAATTTTCCAATTAGTAATGAATACGACAAGAGCGGTGATATAATCACCGCTCTTGTCGTCGCTTGAACATGATTACTACCGGTCCACAAATGGATAGAGAGAAATCAATCAAAGCAAACAATGATTCCTGCACAACAAGCAGTCGTCAAACCTGTGTATTTGCCAACTATAAGCCATTAGCCTGTGAACATTGAATCCATACTTGCTCCTAACCGCACCCACTGTAACATCGTCGCTGCGAGCAGAAAAAAAGCGCTCGAAGAAATCGCGACACACCTCGCAGCAACATTAGAAGACGTAGACGCGGGGGAGCTTTTTACTCGTCTTGTTAATCGCGAGAAGATAGGCACAACCGCCATCGGCGAGGCTATTGCCATACCTCATTGCCGCCTCGACGGATGTGACTCAATCATTGGCGGGTTATTTACAGTGCAAGAACCTATCGACTTTCATGCGTTCGATAAAATGCCGGTAAAGGTACTTTTTGTTTTATTAGTGCCAACCGACGAAGTTAAAGAACATCTGGAAGTTCTTGCTATGCTCGCGCAGCGATTCGAATCGCAGGATTATCGAAACAGTCTAATTACCGCGAAACAAAACGATGACCTATATCGTATGGCAACAATTGAACCGACAACAGATATCCAACAACAACAGGGTTAAGCATCCGATGAAGGCCGATAAATGATATCCCTTACTATCATCAGCGGACGATCTGGGTCAGGTAAAAGTACCGCCCTTCACGTTCTGGAGGATCTAGGTTATTACTGCATCGATAATCTACCTGTAAGTTTGCTTAAACCACTCATCGAACAGCTTTCAACATCAAACTCACCAAGCAAGATTTCCGTTAGCATTGACGCAAGGAATGTAGCCGAAGATCTAGCGATATTCCCATCACTCATTGAGGATATTAAGGAGGTTGAACTTCAAATAGTTTACCTCGACTCGACCAGCCCAACATTAGTTAAACGCTTCTCAGAAACTCGCCGCAAACATCCTCTTTCTAACGAGACTCGTGATCTCTCAGCGTCGCTAGAATATGAAAGTGAATTACTGGACCCGATCGCAGCGATAGCCGATTTGAGCATTGATACAACGAATCTGAATATTCACGACCTTAGGGATCTGATTGGCAAGCGACTTACCGGCAGAAAACCCGAACTTGCTCTGTCTTTTCAATCCTTCGCCTTCAAATCCGGCGTTCCTCTAGAAGCCGACCTTGTTTTTGATGTGCGCTGCCTACCCAACCCGCATTGGATAACGAATTTGCGCACACTAACGGGGCTCGATAAACCGGTCGCCGATTTCCTTGAGGAACATGATGACGTTCAATCGATGGAAAACGACATCAAAGAATTCCTCACGTCTTGGTTACCCAAGTTTGAAAAAACAAACCGTAGCTACATGACGATAGCAATCGGCTGTACTGGTGGCCAACATCGCTCAGTGTATGTGTGCAACAAATTATTCCAGCATTTCCAACCGCAATGGAGTAACGTACAGATTAAACACAGGGAGCTGGGAAACCCTGGCAACAGAAACTAACTGTTGGAGCCTAAGGTGCTAGAACGACAAGCAGAGATTCAAAATAAACTCGGATTACATGCGCGCGCAGCCTCCGTATTTGTACAAAAAGCACAAGGATTTTCCTCTCAAATAACCGTCCACAATAGCAACACCTCGGCTGACGGCAAGAGCATCATGAATATGATGATGCTTCAGGCAAGCATTGGCTCAGAAATCACCATTAAGATAGACGGTGATGATCAAGAACAAGCAATGATCGCAATCCTTGCACTCATTGATGACAAATTTGGTGAGGGCGAATAAATCAATCCCGCACCTCAACAACCCACACTCGGCAAACTTAATAAGCTACTCGAAAGCGGTACCTATGCCGAAATTCGTAGTTTGCTGGATATTTTAAAACCGGCCGATATTGCAGCGCTACTTGAGTCGTCACCTCCCCACGAACGCGGTGTTATATGGAACCTCATTGACTCCAGTCGACAGAGTGAAATTCTTCAGGAACTCAATGAAGAACGAGTCAGCGATTTGCTCGCCGACCTGCCAGAGAATGAAATTATCCAGCTTCTCGATAATGTAGAAGCCGACGACGATTTAACCGATATTTTGCAACAACTGCCCGACACGATCACACGTGAAGTGCTTCATTCTATGGACCACCAGGATCGAGCCCGGGTCGAGAACCTGCTGGCGTACGATGAGAATACTGCTGGCGGGCTAATGGATACTGAAATAATCAGTGTCCGCGCCAGCGTCTCAATAGACGTGGTACTTCGCTACCTGCGCCGCCATGACGAAATCCCTACCATGACGGATAACATTTTTATCGTAAATCGGTTCAATCAATATATTGGAACGCTACCACTACGAAAACTATTGGTATCAGAAACAGGGTTAACGGTTAGAGACGTGATGGAAACCGATACAGACCCTATTAATGCTGACATGCATGATTCCGACGTCGCGGCAATATTCGCGCGATATGATCTCGTGTCAGCACCAGTAGTGGATGATCAAGGTCAATTGTTAGGGCGAATCACAATTGACGACGTTGTCGATGTCATTATCGAGGACGCCGACCAATCACTTTTAGGCATGGCTGGCCTTTCGGATGACGATACGTTCGCACCCATTGTTACCACTGTGAAATCCCGAACTTTATGGTTAGGCGCTAATCTGTTCACCGCCTTTATCGCATCTGCTGTCATCAATATATTTGAAGACACCCTTGAGAAGGTGATTGCATTGGCCGTGCTGATGCCCATCGTGGCGAGTATGGGCGGCGTCGCTGGCAGCCAAACATTGACCGTCGTTATCCGCAGTATGGCGCAGGGCCATATCATCGAGAGCAATCAGCGCTGGCTACTTATGCGCGAGGTAGGCGTCGGCATAGCAAATGGCTTGATCTGGTCAGGTGTTGTAGCAATTGCGGCCGCCGCCATGTTTAACGATACGACCTTGGGTTTTATCATCGCGTTGGCCCTTATAATAAATCTGATATCGGCAGCTCTAGCTGGAGCAACGATCCCCATGACATTGAAGCGGTTTGGTATTGATCCGGCAATTGCCGGAACGGTTATTCTAACAACCGTCACAGACGTCGTCGGCTTTGTATCCTTCCTCGGGCTGGCGACAATTTTTTACGCATGATTGGTATTTCTACGTCGCCCTAAGTACTCATAACAACAGGCCAAAAGCCACATACTACGCAATTCGCATTTCACCGTTAACAGATCGTGATAGACTCGCTCAATGAAAAAAAACAACACCCCAACAAAAGATGACGAAGATTGGATCGATTGGGATAACCTTCCGCCGAGTCGATCTCAACGTAAACGTGACACTCAGGCTGTTAACGCGCTAGGTGAACAGCTGTTGACTATTCCAGCCGCACAGCTAGAGCTACTGCCATACCCTGAAATTATTGCTGCTATCGTCGAATGCAAAAGAATCACGAAAGGCAATGCTCGCAAACGTCAGTTAGGCTACATCGGAAAGCTAATACGCCAGGTTGAAATGGAACCTATCACCATGCTTCTTGACCGCTTTGACGCGAGCTCGCGAGCTCATGTGACACATTTCCACCAACTCGAAGTTTGGCGAGATAAGCTCGTATCTGATGATAAGGCGACGTTGAGTGAAATCTTGGAAAAATACCCAACTATCGAACGGCAACAACTTCGACAGCTTGTTAGAAATGCGATCTCGGAGCGTCAAAAAGAAAATCCGCCTACCGCTGCTTTCAGAAAGTTATTTCAGTTTCTGAAAAACTCAACTGAGCCATTGCAATCAACTGACGATCCAGCTTCTTAGAACAATGTCGATGCGACGCCTACCTCTATTCTCCTATCAGGCTTAGATTAAGCAAGAGCCCTGGACAGGCGAGCCTCGGTGATGGTTGCAACTGTCGCCTTCATTGAGCTTTGTCCGCTCTAAGGCTTGCTGTTATCGACACTCTTGTTTGAAGCAGCCTTCGATTGTTCATCCACGCGACTACTAGTCTCGGTCTGAAAAGCGGGTTCAGCAACAACGGCAGGTTTTCGTACAGTATCTGAGAAAATAGACACAAACTCTATATTAGGATTATCCACTGTCCCTCCGATATGGTATTTCGCACTACTGAGAGTATCAATTTGATCTTCAAAAATTCTTTGCGCAAGGAATACTCCTGCGCCAGTCAACGGTCCAATAAAAATAGCAGAGTATGCGGCGTACCAAGGGATATTACGATTAACTGGCAATGTTACTATCAAATCGTTATCTAGATCACCGTCGACCATATTGATCTCTCCAGCCAACTTAAATTTCGACCCTGTACCTACTATCGTTATCGGCTCAACGACATTTAATTGACCGCTCTTAAGACGCACCTTGCCTTGGGCTTCCTCAAATTCAAACCCCTTATCAACAACGTCAGCAAAGTCAAACCTGAATCGACGCGCGATTGACGAAAAATCAAATACGCCTAATAATTTCAGAGCGTCCACATTATTATCTGCCTGCACGAAACGTCCCGAAGCCTGTTGCAAAACAACCGTGCCGGTCGATGTATTGAGATCGAACATCGTCGGCGAGCCAGTCCAGGAGAGGTCAGCATCTAATTCGAACTTGCCATAAATACTTGATGCAAATCCCCATTGCGAAAGCGCTGAAGACATATCTGGAACCACAACATTGCCGGCAAATCGGCTTTTATGGACACCATCGACGAGCAACCATTCGACCTTGCCATCACCTTTCGCCTCTAACCCTTTCGTCGACACTGTGAGATTATTAAGTTCGGCACCGTCGATTGTTGGACGAAAATTAAATGCCCAAGAGCCAAAGTCTTCCTCATTGACCCACAATTTCTCTACGCCAAAATCAACAGCGATCAAATCCACTGGGTCAACGAACTCAAGAGGATCACTCTGATCGCCCTCTTGCGCCTCAAAGTTCAAGGTTTTAAGTTGCACCTTTAAAGGCAAGGAACTGACATCATGCCGTGTGATTTTACCTTGCAGCATTTTGCTTTTCGCCTCAACGACCCAAGCGTCTGCGTCCCGCGAAACAACCGTTTGTATATCGTCCAGTTCCAGGCCATACATATCTAGAAAGCCTATACGAATATTTGCTTCCCCCAGCGTGTCCACAAGACCTGATTCAAGAGAGCCGCTTGCAAGCTCATTGAGTTCATCCGTTAATATTTCCACTTCTTCGTAGACCACCGCCGCGAGGTCGCCGGTAATATCCAGATAATCGTAGGTTACAGCACCAATAGCAGACTCGCCGAAATGCAATCTTCCCCCGGTCACATCACCGTCGAGAATTTTGAGATTCGCTTGCGTATAAAGACCTAATTGAACCTCCAAATCAAACCCGACATCCTTAATGTCATAACGAAGGGCAAATTTCTTAGTCGATTCGGAAGCCTTGCCCATCGGTTCGGGGAGCATAATTTCAACGCCCTGCAAATCTGATGTAACCCTGACAGAAACCGGCTGACCTTGTTTATCACCGAAGGGGATTTCTAGATGCGCACTATAGTCCAACTCGCCCACCGCTCGCGTTAATAGAACCTGGCCAGTCCACTCATAAAGTGACGGAATAGTGACTTCGCCCATTGCATTAATTTCAATAACACCGGACGTGTAAACGCCTCGTGTGTCGATTGAACCAGAGACAGGCTTGTCAAAAATAATTGCTGTAAATGCGTTTGAACTCAACCCATCAAAAGACTCATATTTGATCGGCCCGTTAATCTGAACAATATCGAGATCTACGTCCGGGATATATATATCAGCATCAATCAGGTCGAGGCCCAATTGTGCATAGGTTTCTTCACCGCTTCGCGAACCTAGAGGAATATTTAGCTCAATCGAGCCAGACATCTCACCGCGACCTAGCCAGCCTCTAGCAACCTTACTGGTGGCTTCGTACAAGGGTGTCTCCGTCAATAGTCGCAGGCCATCACTGAAAGGTCCTGTGAAAGATCCATTCACCATTATGGTATCCGCACCCGTTGCAGCGTAAGGCACGCGAACTTCGGCGCTCTGCACAATCGAGTCCATTGAGACTGCTCTAATCCCTTGCGAGTGAACCTGCCGATTTCCAACATAAATAGTCGCATCAATATCTTCGAACCGCGGCCAGTGAGGATCGTAATCCAGAATCGTGTCTTCAACATCAAAATAAAGCTCAAACGCTTTTTGGTCCTTTGGCGTGACGGAAGCCAAAGAGCCATGAAAAATCAATCCACTTTCGACCGCTGTGCCGGCCAAAACTGAACCCTTTATCCATGCCTGTAAGTCAGCAGCCAACGTCTTTGGAAGGTACCCATATGTATTCAACAGCGCTGCATTCTTCACCCCGAGCTCTAACCCCCAAGTATGCAATGTGATATCGCTTGGAAAATTTAGCGTAAATCTTGCCGCCGCAGTCATTTCGCCCTGCACAGCCTCGATCAAACCCGACTGCAGCAAAACTGCATCATCAGTGACCGTGTAATTCACCTTAGCTTTCACGCTATCGAATCGCCAAGCCTCAGGAAACATCAAAGGAAAGTCCAAAACAAGACCATTCTCATTGCCACGTTCCAGGCTACTATTCACCAAGACATAACCGTTAGCGATGCCAAGCGACGCATAGCCGTGTAAGTTGTCGACCGCTGGCGCCCCCTTGAATGGATCAATACTAATTGCACTTAGTTCTGCACGTATCTCAATACCCTGTGGCTGCGAAAAATTTCCTTGAACAAATACATTATTCAAATTTCCACGAGGGTTGAGTGTATCGACAATGTCTTTCAAGGCCGGCGTTACCAATTGCATTCGTTCGGCTGTAGAAATCAATGGGGGTAAAATCGAACCAATATTGATGGATGGAATGTTAGCGCCAAAAATCAACTCGTTGTTGACCCACTTGTAGGTCAAGCCGAATTCCGACATTTCAATATTTTGCTCGGCAACCCAGGAGGTGAGCGAGCCAACTTTTAGTTCTCCGCCCGCATCAAGCATATTTGTTGTACTAAATTCTATTGTCGTGTCCCGCAATAGCTGAAGGCTCTGGGTCTGAGAAGACATCACGACAGATCTAATGGTCGGTCGGCCCGTTACTTCAATTAGCCCACTCTGGATCGTCAACCAGAGTTCACCTTCAACATCAATGTCCGTTAGGCTAGATTCCTTAACGGTGATAGTTGGCAGAAAATCGACAAGGTCAATATTGGGGATTTGCAAATACAGTTCCGCGAAAAAATCCTCGTCTCTGGGGTCCCCTTGATAAAAACCTAATAAGTGAAAGTTCGACTTCGGCGCCTCAGGTCGATCGACAGCTTCAAATTCAAGCGGCCATGACAGTTTTCGGTTGCCGCCTTCATTTGCCACTAAGAACGACTTATCAGCTTCCGAACGAATACGGTATACGCCTGTCCTTCCGTAGATGGCGACATCTACGTTCTCAAGTTCAGCGAATTCTACATACTCGATCGATTCGACTAAAGCTTCGAGATTTAGCGGCGCGTCACTCTGTGGTATGCCTTCGATTAACCACACCCCCCGTTCATTTCGACGAAGCGTTAAAGCCACACCTGAAATATTCATATTCGTAATGATGGGAGACAGTTCAAGAAAAGAGTAAAAGGAGTCCAGTGTGAGCCGCACTTTTTCCAATCTAATCGAGGGGTTAGCAGACTCTCCTATTTCGAGAGCATCTATATTAATCGTAGGGTCGAGGTAACTCCAAGAACCAGACAATTTTCCAATGCGCACGGGTACTTTGAGTTGCTGGATCGCAAAATTGGTGATTGGCGCACGAAAACTATCGAGAGAACCAACTAGTATTCTGCCGATGCTTACATATAAAGCCACCACAATTAGCAATGCCAGAAGTAAATTCTGGGTGGCTTTAATAGTACGGCGCCGAATCATTTTTGCGTTCGCATCGTTACGCAGTATTCAACAGAACAACATCGAATTGTTCTTGGGTGTAACTCGTCTCAACTTGAAAACGAATTAAGGAATTAAGCGTAGTTGCCAGCTCTGCAACGCTGCTAGATTCTTCATCGATGAGTCTGTCGACCACAGTTTGAGAAGCCATTATCAAACAATCCTTTTCTTTCAGGTGCAAAGCACGTCGTTTTATTTCCCTTATTATTTCTAAACAAACTGTTTCGGCGGTCTTGATGAATCCACGACCGGCGCAGTGTGAACAGGGTTCACACATCATTTTCAATAAACTCTCGTGTGTTCTCTTTCTCGTCATCTCAACCAAGCCTAACTCAGAAATCTCTGTGATGTTCCACTTCACACGATCCGTTTGCTGACCCTTTTCTAACGTTCGCAGGACCTGACGTTTGTGCTCTTCATTGAGCATATCAATAAAATCAATTATGACTATTCCACCCATATTTCTTAGTCGCAACTGACGCGGAATGACGGCAGCAGCCTCAAGGTTGGTTCTATATATCGTATCCTCCAGATCTTTGCGGCCGACAAACGCGCCGGTATTTACATCAACCGTGGTCATCGCTTCAGTTTGATCAATGATCAAATAACCACCCGATTTTAAAGGCACCTTTTGCTGAAGCGCAGCTTCGATTTGATCCTCTAGATTATGGGCATCGAATAACGGCACGCCACTTTTTGCCATTTCCAACTGAGACTCCTTTTCAGGGATAAAGTCTTGCAGAAACCGCTGAAGCACCTCAAAGATAGCTTGATTGTCTACGACAATTCTTAAGGTGTCTTTGTTAATAATATCCCGCATAACTCTAAGATGCAGAGGTAAGTCTTCGTAAACCAGAGACGGGGCTTTAACGCCTACCGAATCTTTTTTAATCACCTCCCAACGAGACCGAAGTAGTTCGGCATCTCTCAAAATCTCGTCCCCATCCGCTCGCTCAGAAGCAGTTCGAACGATAAAACCATCACCATCGTCGGGCTTGTGTACTTTATTGAGTATATCCGTCAATCGAGTTCGTTCAGATTCATCTTCAATTCTCTGGGATATGCCAATGTGAGAAGTCTCGGGCATATAAACCAGATATCGAGATGCTAAGGATATACTCGCGGTCGCGCGCGCCCCTTTGGTACTAATAGGTTCTTTACTCACCTGAATGAGAATTTCTTTCCCATCATGAAGAATTTTATTAATGGGCGGATACTCTTGCGATTCACGATTTCGTGGCACCGCATCGTGGGAGTCTACTAAATCGGTAATATGCATAAACGCTGCGCGAGGTTGACCGATGTCAACAAACGCACTTTGCATACCGGGCAATACCCGCGCAACCTTTCCTCTATATATATTGCCTACTGTTCCACGCGTGTGGTTCCTCTCAATGAAAATTTCCTGCAACAGACCCTGCTCCACGACAGCAACCCGAGTCTCATGGGGTGAAACACTGATGATAATTTCTTCGGCCATGCCGAGTTATACCTTGTCATAATAATAATTCTTTTTTATACCCCCAGTCTGTGTCTACGCCTTAGCCTACGTTGGCTTACTCGGCTATTCGACTTTGAGCTTTGCTATTCTATTTGCGACTTAGCGTACTGATTCCAAAGTGATTGAGGATCGACACTGACTCCATAAGAGGCAGCCCAACGACATTTGAGTAGCTTCCATGGATGGCTTTCACGAAGATCGCCCCGACACCTTGGATCGCATAACTGCCTGCCTTGTCCATGCCTTCTCCTGTTGCGCTATAGGCTCTGACTTCTTCATCGGTAAGCGTACGAAACTCAACAACCGTTTCAATACAACTTGATTTCGTCAGACCGCGCATGTCGCCTACGGATACACTGGTTAAAACCCGGTGTGTTCTGCCAGACAGCATTTTTAGCATTTCAACGGATTCAATATCAGAAGCCGGTTTTCCTAAAATGACATTATCGAGCACCACGATAGTATCCGCACAGAGGGCGACAATCTGATCTTTTAGTTCATGTGCTTTCAGAGTGACAGCCAGTTTAGTCGCAGACATTCTCTCCACATAGGATGTTGGATTCTCTTGCGGCTGAATAGTTTCATCAATAGCAGGACTTTTAACCTGGAAATCTAGTCCGACCTGAGTCAACAATTCCGCCCTCCTAGGTGAGCCAGATCCTAAAATAAGCGACGGCATGCTAAATTAGCCCTAAAACGGGCTTGGTCGAATTGATCAACATCAATGGCCTCGACCGTAAAATATTCAACAATAGGTTAGGAAACATTGAACAGTCTGCGCAGATGTCGTAGCACTAAGAAAACCCATGGCCACAACATTGCGCTCACTAAAGCGCTTAACAAAAACCGCATATCCCATTGTGATAAGCCGACGAAATTTTCCACCCAAAAATTCACTAACTGACTAATACCGATTGTCACGAAGACAATCAGACTCTGTTGCCAGACCGCGAACATTCGGAGACGCTGATACAGGCTGGATGCTATGTAAGCGACAATGATAAACGCAACGCCATGCTGGCCGAGCAAACTTCCCGTTAGCACGTCAACAAACAGACCCAAGACCCAGGCACTAAATATTCCAATACGATGAGGTAGTGCCATAATCCAATAGATCAGGACGAGTTCGACCCACTGAGGTCGAAGATAACCTAATTGCCACGGGATAAATTCAGGCAACGACACAACCGAAAACAACATCGCCACAGTAAAGGTCAAAAGAATGACCCATAAACTACTATCACGCTCTCCGGCGACTGTTGCCATAGCTGCCTAACTCCCCGACCCAGAGACTGGCTCTCTTAAGCTAGCCTCCGTGAATACTAGGAGCACATAGCGGCTTCGATCGAGCATTGCGCTTGGGTTTGCCGTTGCTTTTGCGAAGGGCTGACTTGGATCGTGTTCGAACTGGGTCACAATCCCGACGGGGTAACCAACGGGAAACCGATTACCTAAGCCCGAACTTACCAACAGATCACCTTGCCTAATGTCTGCTGTTCCTTGAACGTGCATCAAATCCAACTGACGGGTTACACCGGCTCCTTGAGCTATCAAACGTAGGTTACTGCGTACGACCTGTACGGGTACTGAATGAGATTGGTCACTTATAAGTAATACACGGCTCGTTAACGGACTTACTTCTATCACTTGCCCCATCAAACCTTCTGCATCGAGTACCGGCTGACCTACGAACACATCATGTTGAGTACCTTTGTCGATAACAACTTCATGTTTATTAGGATCAGGGTCAACACCAACCAGCTCTGCAACTAAAACATTGTCCTGCAACTTCGCCGCAGAACCCAACAAATCACGTAACCGATTGTTTTCCGCGGTTAATGCTGACATCTTTTCGGTTTTGACTTTCATCAGCAATAGTTGTTCTTCAAGCGAAATGACTTGTTCCTGCAGCCCATCTCGCGAGGTAAACATCTGCTGTACCAGTTCGGCTGTACGGTTAGGATAATCTGCGACAACATAGACGGGTGTCACCACAACGGTGAGTCCAGATCGAACGTCGTCAAGGAGGTCTGACAGGTGATCAACAACCATCAGCGCGATTGACAAGAGCGTGAGCCCTATCATCTTGTAGCCAACGGTTGTTTCTTCTAGGAATAGTGACTTAATGGGCTTTACCTTGATCCGTTTCAGTCAACACCAGGTGATAACTTCGATTAGCTATTGAATTGAAAGTAAATCGCTATCGTTTCGGTCATCCATGATTTCGAGCGCTCGCCCGCCGCCCCTTGCGACACAAGTCAGGGGATCTTCAGCAACAATAACTGGCAAGCCTGTTTCATTCGACAAGAGCCTGTCGAGCCCTCGCAGCAAGGAACCACCGCCAGTTAGCACCAGGCCACTCTCGGCAATATCGGCAGCTAATTCAGGTGGCGTCTTCTCCAGCGCACCTTTGACAGCCTGAACTATCACTGATAACGGCTCCTGCAGCGCTTCGAGTATTTCATTACTATTTAGGGTAAAGCTTCGCGGAACACCTTCCGCCAAGTTTCTACCTCTGACATCAATTTCACGTACTTCGTTACAAGGAAAAGCTGTACCGATTTCTTGCTTAATTCTCTCTGCTGTCGCATCACCAATCAAACTTCCCTGCGTGCGACGCACGTAGGCTGTAATTGCCTCATCAAAGCGGTCACCGCCGACGCGAACCGATTGAGCATAAACAACACCATTCAACGATATTACTGCAATCTCAGTTGTGCCGCCGCCAATATCAACCACCATTGTACCTACTGCTTCATGTACTGGCAGACCTGCACCAATTGCTGCAGCCATTGGCTCTTCGATTAGCCTTACATCTCTAGCACCTGCACTGATGACAGATTCTCTAATCGCTCGACGTTCAACTTCGGTAGCCTGGCAGACTACGCTAACCAAAACTCTCGGGCTGGGACGAATTATACTATTTTCGTGAACTTTCTTGATAAAGTGCTGCAGCATTTTCTCAGTCACCTGAAAGTCTGCAATCACGCCATCTTTTAAAGGCCGGATGGCTGTGATATTTCCCGGCGTACGACCAAGCATTCTCTTCGCATCGATGCCCACAGCAGCAACACTTTTCTGATTGTTATGATTATGTCTGATAGCAACGACGGAAGGCTCGTTTAGCACGATTCCCTGGTCTCGGACGTAGATGAGCGTGTTAGCTGTCCCAAGATCGATTGACAGATCATTTGAGAACAGGCCCCTCAATTTTCTGAACATGGAGGCACCTTATTAATTGGATTCAAAATCATTCGTAACTCTATCATTTATGGAAGAATTTTTACAAGAAAACAGCTTCAATTCTCGGATGGAAAGCGATTTTCAAGGCCTCGTAGGCTTTATGGGGTCAATTTTGATTTTAAAAAGGCAGATAGCCTGCTTTCTTAAAAAAACCGCCAGTCAAGATTACAGTTCAGCCCAAACCTGATAGCATTCTCAGCCGAATTTCCAACAAAGACCATAGCCATGATTGTGGACAAAGACGTCGTACTAAATATCGCCGAACTGGCACAGCTTCAGATCGAAGATGATGAGGTCGATCATTATGTAGATAGTTTGGGACGGATACTGCAGCTCGTTGAAGAAATGCAATCGGTCGATACGCAGGGTGTGGAGCCTGTCTCTAACCCCCTGGATGGAATCCAGAGACTGAGGGAGGACCGTGTTACTGAAGAAGATCAACGAGAACTATTTCTAGCCAATGCCCCCGAATCAGAGCAAGGCCTGTTTCTTGTGCCACGAGTAGTCGAGTAATACTATGATTCATGAACAATCTATCCGAGAAATACTCAACTCCCTCGATAAGAAGGAGTACTCCTGCAGAGAGTTGGTTGACCATTTCATTGCGCGAGCGAGCGATGCCAACGCTAGTCTGAATGCGTTCATAACAGACACCTACGAGACCGCCCGTAATGAAGCAGATCATATGGATACGCTTCGCAGCAACGGCACCGCGCCGTCTCTAGCAGGCATACCAATCGCACATAAAGATATATTTTGCACACGCGGCGTCAAGACGACTGCGGGTTCACTTATGCTCGACAACTTTGTCGCCCCGTACAGCGCAACTGTTGTCGAAAAGCTAAGTGCCGCTGGCACCATTTCCATTGGTAAGACCAACATGGATGAATTCGCAATGGGCTCGTCCAACGAGAACAGCCACTACGGACCTGTCAAAAACCCATGGTCTGAAAAGGTCGTGCCCGGGGGATCCTCTGGCGGTTCTGCAGCCGCTGTCGCCGCCAGACTTTGCGTTGCCGCAACCGGCACCGACACGGGCGGATCAATCCGGCAACCTGCGTCGATGTGCGGAATCACTGGTATTAAACCTACCTACGGCCGTATTTCTCGCTGGGGAATGATTGCTTATGCCTCAAGTTTGGACCAAGCAGGTCCGATGACAAAGAGTGCAGAGGACGCTGCAATTTTATTGAATATTATGGCTGGCTACGATGAGAAAGACTCAACGAGTGCCGAGCAACCGGTACCGGACTATACGAAATGCCTTAACGAACCATTAAAAGGTCTCAAACTCGGTTTTTGTAAAGAGTACTTTGGCGATGGCCTCGATCCGAAAATTGAAATAGCGATACAGACAGCCTTACGGCAGTTTGAAGCACAAGGCGCGGAGATAATTGAAATAAGTTTACCCTCTAGCAAACATGCAATTCCCGCCTACTATGTCATTGCGCCGGCGGAGGCGTCGGCGAACCTATCTACGATATGATGGTGTTAGGTATGGCTATCGATGCGAAACCCCTGTCGACTTGGCAGATCTTTACAAAAGAAGCCGGAGCGAAGGTTTCGGGGATGAAGTCAAACAGAGAATTATTGTTGGCAGTTTCGCGCTGTCGGCAGGATACTATGACGCCTACTATAAGAAAGCGCAGCAAATAAGACGATTGATAAAGAACGACTTTGCCCAAGCATTCGAACAAGTAGACCTGATTATTGGACCAACAACGCCTTCGACTGCCTTCAATTTGGGCGAGAAGACTTCTGACCCAATTTCAATGTATTTACAGGACATTTATACAATTACTAGCAACCTAGCGGGTCTTCCTGCTGGCTCCTTTCCTGTTGGCATGGAGGCTGGCTTACCATTTGGCTTACAGATTATTGGCAACTACTTCGATGAAGGCCGCATATTAAACTTGGCACACCAATTCCAGCTTGAATCGGACTGGCATCGACTGACGCCGGAGGCAACAGCATGAGTCGCGCAGATTGGGAGGTCGTCATAGGGTTAGAGATACACACCCAGCTTAAAACCAAGTCGAAAATATTCTCCGGCTCTAGCACGGCATTTGGCGCTGAACCGAACGTACAAGCCAGCGCTGTAGATCTCGGTCTACCTGGAGTCCTGCCCGTTGTTAATAAAGAAGTTTACAAAAAGGCAGTAACTTTTGGACTCGCCGTTGGCGCAGACATTAACCGCCGATCTGTATTTGATCGTAAGAACTACTTCTACCCTGATTCACCTAAAGGCTATCAGATTACACAGCTCGACCTTCCCATCGTTGAAAACGGCCAGGTAACGGTCGAATTACCTTCAGGCGGCACGAAAACTATCAATCTTACACGTGCACACTTAGAAGAAGACGCAGGTAAGTCCTTACATGAAAACTTTCACAATCAAACCGGCATTGATTTAAATCGGGCCGGCACACCACTGCTGGAAATTGTATCCGAGCCCGAAATGTACTCTTCCGAAGAAGCCGTTGCCTATGCACGCTATATCCATCAACTCGTCACTTATCTAGGTGTGTCTGATGGCGAAATGTCTCAGGGCTCTTTACGTTGCGATGCGAACGTCTCTATTCGACCCGTGGGTACTGTGGAACTGGGCACGCGTACTGAAACGAAAAATGTAAACTCGTTCAAGTTCCTTGAACAGGCCATCGAATATGAAATCGAACGGCAGATCCAAGTGTTAGAGTCCGGTCAAACTGTTCGACAGGAAACCCGTCTTTACGATTCGGACAAAGGCGAAACTCGCCCGATGCGAAGTAAGGAGACGGCTACAGACTACCGCTATTTCCCGGAACCGGATTTATTACCCGTTGAGATCGACGACGCCTATATCGAAGCTATTCGTCGCGAAATGCCTGAATTGAGCGGTGCGAAATCAGAGCGATTTGTTACGCAATATCAGTTAAGTCAAGCTGACGCTTTTTCGCTGGCAGGCAATATTCCGCTTGCAGATTATTTTGAAGAGGTCGTTCGATCAGGACGCGATGCCAAATTGGCTAACAATTGGATCAGGGTTGAACTACTCGCACAGCTTAATAAAGACAATATTAGTATAGAAAACTCACCGGTTACTGCTGATCAACTCGGCGCCATCATTTCTAAAATTACCGACAAGTCCATATCCGGTAAAATTGCTAAGACAGTGTTTGAAGCATTATGGAAGGGTGAAACAAACTCTGCCGATGAATATATCGAGAAACAAGGCTTAACGCAGGTATCCGATAGCAGTTCCCTTGCGCCGCTCATTGATAAAATCATTTCTGAAAACCCAAAACAGGCAGAGCAGTTTCGAGCGGGGAAGACCAAACTGATGGGCTTCTTTGTTGGTCAAGTGATGAAAGAGACACAGGGCAAGGCTAATCCACAGCAGGTCAATGAGATACTCAATGAAAAGCTAGGATAAGCCTATGCTCGGCATGCAACGTTAACTCTGTTCCTATGAGCGAATCGCCGCGTCGCTTGTTACTCTCAGAAGTTCGCAATAAAGGTCTGAATTCTCGCTGCGTTTGCGCCGATGTCACTTTGGCCAACTCTTGAAACAGACCTAAGGTCCAATTTTGAGCCTTGTTGAGTTTCGCGTATTCGTACCACCACGTCATCTTTGAAGCCAAACCAAAAAGTCGTCGCAGTCGCTTCTACGATTCCAGCGGCCTGATTGACGTCGACAACTTCAAGTCCCATATCAACCAGTACCGCTTCGGCACGCGCTGCTGCATCGGCTACGCTCATTGCAGTCTCTAGCGGCCCAAGGTCTGGATACGCCGCCCGTTGAGTTGTAGCCAAGGTCTCCTTCGACCCGTCCAATTCATATTTAAGGCTATTGGGAGCGTCTTTTCGGAGAGGCACAATGGCCAGGAATATCGGCGGTTCGTTTGTATCAGTTGATATGTCATGAATAGGTGGGACAGACCTTGCTTTCATCAGTTGCGGTGCCATTAGGATGATCGGAATCAAGCTGACTACAATCGCTACTAGCAACTGATTTCGTTCTGCTAATAAATGATTCCTTGCGGCGACAATCAACATAGCAAGCGATGCTACTAGCACCAATGCAGCACTGACGAGGGCGACCAACAATGAAATTAGAGAAGCAGGCAATGGAGCGCCACCAAATTTATATCCCAGTGGACCTACAAGAAGTAGGAACACAGAAATTCCAGCGCCTACCAACAAAAGTTTTGACCACCACTTAGACTCAGTCTGATTTTTTGTGTCGTTCACCCAACGTTCTCCTTTTTTTAATACAGGTCTTGCTTAAGAGTCTTCATCTACAATCGAACTTTGTAGACTTCCAACATGTCATTTTCTAAAAACTTTATTGTAATAACTGACTATACAATTTTCACTACTATCAGTTCGAATCTTTACCCAGTTCACACCTCGAACGACAAATGTGTATGATTGAGAGGTTCAATCAATGTCTGATGAGGCATCTTCCCTGATTACTATAAATGAGGCAACCGTCCAAGAACTCCAGGTATTGAGCCATATTGGACCGAAACGGGCAGAAAGGATCGTTAGCTATCGTCAAAATGTTGAGCCTATAGGCTCTGAACGCATGCTCGCGATCGCGTCAGGCCTAGGTAAAAATCAAATCAAGTCCCTTCGCTCGTCTATCGATTGGCGTAAGCCAAAGACCTCAATTAAAGACAAAGTCGTACCGATATGTATCTATGTATTGCTTATTGTTGGAATAATTTCTCGCCTGCCAGAATTCAGTTTTAGTGACCTCACTAGCTCAACTTTTAACAGCATGGTAAGCCTAATGATTGCAGGACTCGCTATCTTGCTGTCATCGATTCTTGTCGAAGCGGGCTTTAGCAAACCAATTCTTGAATCGAGGCTCAGATTAGTTGGTTATCTAATGCTTTCCACAACCCTTATTGGGTTCGGTCTGCTGTTGATCAAAAGTTCACTGCGCGGCCAGTCCCCGCCCCACCTCTTGCAAGTTATACAGTTCATCGGTTGGGCAAGCATAATCCTACTAATTATTTTAGGGCCCGCATTACACGTTTGGCTTATATCCAAAAACGGCGATGTGGCGTCAAAAAGCGTGAACGCTCAAATTCGCGCTTATCAACTAACAACCCTTCCGCTAATCGTTGCCTGCTCTATATATTTGCTTTTCACACCAACAGTAAATGATACTACTATGATATTTTATATTTGGCTATCCGCGATATGTTTTTGGATAGGTAACGAGGTAAGAAACGGCAAAAGCTTCTACCTGTCTTTATTATCTGATTTGGATGAGCGACGATTGGAGTTTTTACTTGATATCCACAAGCTGAACATTTTGCCATCAAGAAAATATGCGCTCGCCTATTTTTTCTTCGGCTTTTTATTGATCGCCAGTGTTATCGTCAAGAAACTGTTCTAATTGCCTAAAAAACTAAACGACTTTAATGTGCCAGGGTTCGAATCTCACACCTAAAAGATTTTCTTTCGGATATCGCATCGCAACATAGCCAAGATCCACAAGCTTCTTGAACTCATCGGTTTTCGCAAATTCCGCCGAGAAATTTTTTGTTCCAAAACCAACTTTACCAACATCAAAATCACCCACGCCATGGAAGCTATGACCCGGCGGGGCTAAACTACGGGAAGCTTTTGACAAATTTCCGCGTGACTGTATCGTTTTAGCCATGAATAAATGTGACTGTTTAACGACACTTCTGATTCCAGATGTAAGAACAACATTGTCCCCAAGGTCGCGCCGAACCTTATTATAGAGGTTCAATGAATCGCCTTTAAAGAGGTAATGTCCGGTGCGTGGCAACTTGATACGTTCATTACCAGCGACGATAGTAGTGATTTCATTCGTCACTCGCTCGCCATAAAAGCCAAATCGCATGACGTTGTCCGAGAAGGTCTCTTCAAGAAATTCAATTTCTTCAGCCTTAAATACGCCGACACTTTTATAATATTTACTGTGACGTAACATCTCATCAAAACTCAACACGTTGAAGTTTCCGTGGCCGACGAGATTTTGTACCCGATCAAGTCGCTTGAAGGTATTAACCAAAACCTGATGTTTATCCGCAGCTAAAAAGACATCTTCATGATGAGCGTGCTCAAAGTTATCCATCTTCTGCTTGTAGTTACCATGGCTGTCCGGCGATGAAACAATGACAGAATCATGGTTCTGGAATGCTAAAAGCAAGCTCTTCGCATCCGGCGTCTGAGTTTTCATAAATTGTATAGATCTGAACATCTCAGCGGGGCTTGTAGACATATCTTCGTAGACGACGGGTAAAAAATCATCATTTCCACGCAGCGCTAACTCGCCGGCCATCGAAGCTACCGTGCCAACAGAGAGAAACTTGAGAAAATGCCGCCTATTCAACCTTATAAACCCTTAAAACCACGAAATTCGAATACTAAACAGATTATAGATTGTTTTCTACCAACTAGCCTTTGATTCAATGACTTACACCTAATAAAGACCAAATTACTTTTATCTGCCACCATCAATGATGAGCGTTTGTCCGGTCAAAAAATTCCCCGCGTCGGAAGCAAGCATGACTGCCGCGCCGGCAATTTCATCCGGATCGCCTATTCGCCGCAGAGAAGTATGGTCAGTTCGTTTTTTTAGGTTGTCTGGGTCTTCCCACAAAGCACGTGCAAAATCGGTTCGTACCAAACCTGGCGCAATTGCGTTGGCCCGGATATTGTCGGGGCCAAACTCAACCGCAATATTTCTAGCGAGTTGCATGTCCGCTGCTTTAGAAATCGAATAGGTGCCCAAATCACCACTACCAAGTACGCCACCGATAGAAGACACAATAATGATCACACCATCCTTGTTTGCAACCATGTCGGGAATGACCATCTGGCAAAGCCAATGGTTAGATTTAATATTGGAATCAAGGATCTTGTCGAAGGCGGTATCAGGGATATCCTGCATCGAACCGTAGAAAGGGTTAACCGCCGCATTGCAAACAAGGATGTCAACCGCACCCAATTGCGCCTTAGTTTGAGCCACCAAAGCTTGAAGCTGCTCTTTATATCCAATGTGACACGCAATCGGAATCGCAGTACCTCTACCAGCGCCCACTTGTTGGTTTATTTCTCCAGCAACCTGCTCACAAGCATCGACCTTGCGACTTGAAATCACAACCGATGCACCGCGATAAACCATTTGCGCAGCAATTGCCCGACCAATACCTTTCGTCGACCCGGTGACCACGGCGACTTTGCCACTCAAATCAAAAATGTCTTTCATATATCTCGTCCATTTGAAAATGTACTCATTTTGGTACGCGTATCGCTTCGTTGCTCAACCAACACAGCGACATAGACGCCGCTGCAACAATACAACCAGCCTTAACCGACGTCGTCTAGAATCCATTGTGGTCGATGTGTTCAACCAGCAACATCTATTAGCCGTCCTCTGCTCATGACCTTAACTGGACTTGCGAGTACATCAAGATTGTTGAGTGGATTATCACTATAAAAGACTAGATCAGCATCAAGGCCAACAGCAACCTTACCAACGACAGCACCGAGGCCAATCGCTTCGGCACAATCGCTTGTCGCTGCGCGCAGAGCACCCGCATTTGAAAGTCCGGCGAAATGTGCAAACACAGGGATAGCCTTCGGCAAATCATGATGAAAAACGTTAGGAATTCCCGCATCAGTCGATGCAATAAGTTTAATTCCAGCCTCTCGCATTTTTGTGTAGTTACCTTTTACCACGGATTCAAATTGCTTCGATCCGATAAATCTCTTCCAACCCGCATTAATCGTTGGGGAAACGACAACACCTTTTGCGCGCATCTCTTCGACAATCTCTGCATCATAACCTCGCCCCCAGCCTTCTTCGCTTACCCATGAACAATGCTCAATG
>CAJJAA010000037.1 GCA_905182025.1 uncultured OM182 clade bacterium | reverse complement strand
CTCCGCCCTCAAGGTCAGCGAGCTTTGCCTCGGCACCATGAATTTTGGTCCCCGTACTTCTGAAACCGAATCCTTTGAAATACTTAATCACGCCACAGAGGCAGGCATCAATTTTGTCGACACTGCGAACCAATACGGTGGTGACTTAGGCGTAGGAACAACAGAAACGATTCTAGGCAAATGGTTTGCGCAGGACAAAAGCCGTCGCGATCAAGTAGTCCTCGCCACAAAGGTTCACGAGCCCATGTCTGACCGCGTTAACGACAGCGGTTTGTCAGCTCGACATATTCAGATGGCCTGTGATGCGAGCTTGAAGCGGCTGGGTGTTGATCATATTGACCTCTACCAAATGCATCACATTGATCGTACCGCACCAATCGAAGAAATTTGGCAAGCAATGGATAGGCTCATCGCACAGGGAAAAATCACCTATGTCGGTTCAAGCAATTTTCCCGGCTGGGCGATCGCCAGAGCGAATGAAAAAGCAATCGCTTCAAATCGGTTGGGTTTAGTCTCCGAGCAAGGTCTGTACAACTTGATCGAGCGGCGCGCGGAGATGGAGGTGCTGCCGGCATGTAGAGCCTATGGATTGGGGCTAATCCCTTGGAGTCCACTGGCAGGCGGTCTACTGACCGGTAAAAAAACTAGCACAACAAGCGGTCGGCGCGATTCAGAAGACATGCAGACCGCAATGTTCAAAAGACAACAACAATTGAATGATTTTCAAAGTCTCTGCGACGAACTCAATGAAACACCCAGCGCTATTGCGCTAGCATGGTTACTCCATCAACCGGGTGTCAGCGCAACCATCATAGGTCCAGGTAGCGTCGCGCAGTTATCGTCTGTGTTGCACGTACCTGACATACAGCTCAATGACGCTACGCTCGCGCAAATTGATGGAATTTTCCCCGCCGTTGGTGAATCCCCCGAAGCCTACGCATGGTAGATGTTGTGAATGCAACGACGCCATGGCAAGAGGGCAACGTCGATCTCTGCGGACTCAACATTCACTATTATCGAACCGGCAATGCTGACAAGCCAGCGTTAGTGGTGGCGCACGGGTTTGGTGACAACGGGCTTTGTTGGCGTCGCGTCGCAAACGATCTGCAACACCGTTTTGATGTCATTATGATTGACGCTCGCAACCATGGTCAGTCAGGTACGGCACCGGCAAACAGTACAGCAATCATTGAGGATCTGGCCAGCGTCATTACCGCACTTAATCTTGATAAACCCGCGTTACTCGGCCATTCAATGGGGGCAAGCACCGTTGCCGGTGTTGCTGCGCAATATCCACATCTAGTCTCAAAAATTATTCTTGAAGACCCACTGTGGAAAGAACGCACCAGGGCAGAATCAGCAGAGGATCAAAATAAAAGACTTCACGCATATCAACAGCAATTGGAAGCCCAGCAAGCCTTATCTGACAAAGAAATTATGCAAGCAGGTAAAGCGCAGCATCCAACATGGCGCGCCGATGAATTTCCTGATTGGGCGATTGCCAAACAACAAGTGCGTGCCGAAGCACTGCTTGGACTGTCAGTATCAAATTGGACGCAGACGCACGATCTTGTTTCACGTATCACCTGTCCCTCGTTACTCATCAGGGCTGGAACCGGCAGTGACGGTGTCATTACCGCCGAAATTGCAACGAAGGTTGTTAAATCTAACAATTATTTTAGTGCCGTGGATGTTGCTGGCGCGGGGCACAATATTCGCCGCGAAGGCTTCGATGAATACTTAGCGATTGTGAGTACATTTTTAGAATAGCCCATTGATGTTTGACGCATCGCCTTGCCTGCTTAGCCCCTTTATATTGAGCAAACCAACGGTAACCACCACCTTAGCCTTGAGAGTCATCGTATCGAGTTTTTCGAAGCCATGGATGAATTTTTAGCAAAACATCTTTCAAGTAACCGCGTGGCCGCAAATGAATAGCCGAAATCAACGTAAATATTTCGCTTGGCTTGCCAACACTTCCGTTGCCTCGCCGACCAATTCGTCCATAATTTGCTGCACTGGTTTAACGCTATTGAAATAGCCAACACTTTGGCCTGCACCTGAATGTATCAATGGCTCAATATCGTGTTCTTCAATCGCACCCAGTAGGTCACCTACCAGCACGTCCTGATAGGGCATCTTCAAAGGTGATGGTGCATCCTGCGCTTCCCACGCCTGACTCCAACCCGAACGCACCTGTCGAAATGTTTTGCCCGATTCTGACCGCGTAATGACCGTGTCACCGCTACCTGCGGCAATTAATTTATCTCTGTTGACCGGGTGCATATGGCCTTGATGCTCTTCGGATAATAACCATGCGGTGCCCATCCAAACACCCTGCGCACCCATCGCAAGCGCCGCTGCGATATGCCTTCCTGTTGCCACACCGCCTGCAACCAAAACTGGAATATCGCCAGCCTGGTCAACAATTTGCGGCACCAAAGAATAGGTACCGATGGGTCCTGTGTGGGCACCGGCGTCGTAACCTTGCGCGACCAGTATCTCAACACCTGCAGCAATACTTCTCTGGACATGATGAGGGCTGCCAATTAATGCCAGTGTCGTTTGGTTTCTCGCTTTTGCCGCTTGCATCACATCGCTGGGTGCGCCGATGCCACACGCGAACATATTCACCTTTGAATCAAGAACTGCCTCAATTTGATCTCTTTCAATCTCTGCAGAACGAATGAAACGCGTCCGCATGCCGGGGCCACTTGCTTCAGGCACTTTGAATTTCTCGATTAAACCTTCAACGAAGTCTTTATGTTCTTGCGGTATTTCCGCTTCGATCGCCTCACGGGAATTATGCTCTGGCATACCTGGCGGCAACACAAGGTCAACACCGAAAGGTTTGTCACCAACCAAAGACTTGATCGTCGCCAACTCCTCTGCAATCTCATGAGGGAATCGCCTCGTTGCGCCATAAACGCCATAACCACCGGCATTGGTAATTGCCGCGACCGTTGCGACATCATGAGCGAAACCAAATATCGGATATTCAATGCCAAGTTTGTCGCAAATCGGCGTCCAGAGCTTTGTCATAAGGGTTCTCAATAAGCAGAGTGTTTGTTGTTAATTATTATTTGTTAGCTATCAATTCTGTTCTGCAAAGAAGTCTAGCAGCAAATTACTGACCATCGCTGGCTTTTCCTGCTGCAACCAATGACCGGCGCCCTGCACGAATGGCATCACAGTCATCGCTGAGCAGGCAGTGGTTTGCATTTTCTCAAGTTGACCGGGCGATTGATATATTCCCCAATCGGCAACGCCGGCGATATAGCGTGCCGGGACAACAATTTTGCGGCCAGAAAATATCGTTAGGTCTCTATTGAATTCTGCGCCAACTGAACAGCGATACCAGTTCAAGCCACCTTGGAAACCTGTTTTGCTATATGCACTCGCATAAACGTCCATAACATCATCTGTCAACCAATCGGATGCTGAAGAAATCTGCTGGTCAGTCATCATGGCTTGAATCGATGCAGGCATTGTTGTGTCTGCATCCATCACATAATAGCGCGGTAGCTTTTCGAGTTCTTCAGCGCCCCAAGATGCCAACAGCGATGGTTGGTTAGTCTTATAAGCAGCACTTTTAACGAAGTAGTAACCTTTGAAAAATTCTCGTAACCCCACACTCGCATTCAGCATATCCGCATTGGCATGTTCGCTAGAGTAATAGTTCTGATAATGCATACGAGGCACATTAAGTGCCGCTAGAGAATCTGCCATCGACGCCGGCCGACCACGACCGTCAACGGCAGAAGCCTCGCTTTTTGAATTTCGGGAGATCGGAGGAGCGCCGCCAAATGGCGCACTCATCAGCACCAACGATCGAAAAATATCAGGTCGAATTAATGCACACCAAGCAGCAACGGGAGAGCCGAAGTCGTGACCGACAATACCGTCGACGCTATCGAGTCCCAGCCGAGTCGTTAGATAAATAATGTCTTTGGCCAGATTAAACATTCGAAACGATGCAACGTCACCGTCGTATCGCGCATCCCAACCGGTGGTTAAGCCATAACCCCGCTGGTCAGGTGCGTAAACGTGGTAACCCGCATCGGCAAATGCTTTCAATTGATGTCGAAAACTAAATGCCAACTCGGGGAATCCGTGAAGAAACAGAATCGTCGGCTTAGGCTTTGCATCTACCGCATCTTCATAACCCGCTTCAAGAATATGCATGGTCAAGCCATTAACATCCTCAATCAACCGAGAACGAATCCCGCTAACCAGGTGCTGCTGACCGTAATAGACATCGTTATTTATCATACTTGAAACACTTCATTGCAAACGACCGGTTCATAAAAGGGTCCAGCGAAAGCTACTTACTGAAGTCGCGACATGATTTTTGCAGCAGACATGGGCCCATGCTGCATAAATTGATCGATTGCATCACTTACCCCGTCTGGCTCATGAACAGCCACATCATGGCCCGCTCTTGAAAAGACGTGTAGTGTTGCATCCGGTAACTTTGAATAGTCATTTAGGTTTGCCGCCAGCAAACTATCTACCGCGCCAGCCAACATAAGCGTGGGTGTTTTCAGCTCAGCCAATTGATCTTCAACATTGAGATCATGCATCGTTTGCATGCCCCCCAGAACATGTCCCTCTGACACGCGCATCAAGTGATCAATCCGGCTCTCAAACCATGCATCGGTTTCAACATCTTCTCTGAACCGCGACGCAATCATTTCCGTTTTAAAGAAATCTCGATTTCCATCCAGCCTTGCCTGCATGCGTGGCTTCATCATGTCCTGATTCGGCTCACCGGGAATACCTGCAGCGGGAATGGGTGCCATGAGGATGAGTCGCGTTAACCGCGCCGCATAGTTCAGCCCCAACACATAGCCAATACCGCCACCCATGCTGTGCCCCGCATAGGTGAATTTATCGATGCCTAAAAAATCCATCATAGCGATCACGTCTTTCGCATATTGTTCAAGCGAGTAACCCGATTCCGTATCCTCACTTTCACCCGTGCCACGACACTCCATCAAAATGATCTGATACTTACCCGCGAGCCGCTCTGCGATCGGCATCCAATTGACGCGCGATGCGGTATAGCCGTGATGAAGCAACAACGGCTCACCTTCGCCCATGATGTCGTACCAAAGTTTCGCGCCATTAATAACGGTATGTGGCATTTCTTTTGGTTCCTTATACTCGATTGATTACAATGTATCCTACGCGGCAATACCTATCGATCCAAGTCACACGCCGAGATTCATTGACAGGGAATTACTTTGGATAAGACGATCTTAATTGAAGACATCATCAATCAACTACAACGGCAAAGACAAAGCTCGATTGCAGCAGCTGATGTCGCCAAAGAAACCGCCACACACTCTGAAAACGTCGCTGAAAATAGATACGACACGCTCGGCCTTGAGGCCTCTTACCTTGCTCACGGACAGTCTTTGCGAACAAAAGAAACCGAAGCCTCGATCGAGTCCTTTAAGGCGCTGGGCAAAAACCTGAGCCGTGACCTTCTCAACTCTGTGTCGACAAATTTGGATATCCGCTCGAGTACCCTCGCTCAAATTGGCAGTCTAGTTCAAATTGAAGATCCAGCCGGTCAGCATAAATGGTATTTTCTCGCAGCCAGAGCTGGCGGATTAATCATTCATTCTCAAAACCGTGAAGTTTTTGTCCTTACCCCACAAGCCCCGATGGGCAAAGCACTGATGGGAAGCGAAGTTGGCGACGAAATCAACCTGAACGGTTATGCCGCAGAGGTCGTCGAGGTAACATAATTGGGATCGCAACAGCGATGCTAATCGCTTAGTCACCCTTTTCCACATTGCTATAGCCAATTACCAAGATTTGACCAGACCGCCGGATCACCGCTTCATCTCCCCTACCACGAAATTCTAACCACGAAATTCTAAAGTATGGCTTGTATCAAACATGCCGCTCCTGCGGCGCTGGTGCAGTCCAGCCTGATTCACTATCAAACGCCTGATATCGATCAAATAGACAAGTGCACTTGGGTTACAAAATCTTAACAAAAGTTACTTGATGTCGACAACGCATCTACCCGGCTGCTTTATCATGTACACAGATATATATCATTTCCAAGAAACCAAAATCAGCGTCGAACATAACAACCTCTGGTCGCGAACAGCGACCCCGGCAGGGTTCCTATGTCAACAAAGACCATTGCTTTACTCATCACGTCACTCGTACTGGCTTGTTTTGCCGCGTACGCAGCAGTTGAGCATCGCAAAAGTGATGATTGTCCACCGCTAGCAGAGGACCCCGTTCGCTGGGATCATCTTGTATCTCAATGGCAACAGAACAACGTCATTATGGTTCTACGCCACGCGACAAAATGTGACAAAGACGTCCCGCCTTGCATCGACGGCAATGAGATTTTGACGCAACGCGGTCGGTTAGAGGCTGGGCTCATTGGCGAAGGTGTCCAATCATCGTTAATGGGCGAATACATCGTTTCACACAGCTATCTGGATCGCACCCGGGACACGGCACTCATAGCCTTTGGAACCTCGACCCCAAAAGCGGAGCTCTCAAAATCTTGTAAATCATCATTTGAAGATTATATTCTGAGCCTCGAAACAAACATGAATCACATCCTCGTTACCCACTCTTCGTGTATAAATTCACTCAAGCGCTTGGATGGCGAGCGACTCATAGGCTTTTCCACCGGCAAGGATCCGCATTTCGGAATCGCCGCCTTCCTCGAAAAGAAACCTGAGGGGAAACATGAATTAATCGGCTGCTTATGGCCGACAAACTGGGCGGACATGCCAAATGCAGTATCAGCCGATTGAGTTACTTAGCCACCATCAGATTGTCGCCGGTTCGTCAAAACTTGCTCGCTCAACGATTACATCAAACGGCGTCAAGCATCTGTCGGGCAAAGCGATAATTGATCTTTCCGTTGTCGTGTCGAAAATCTTCTTTCACCACTTTGTAAACTTTTGGATGCTTGTACCTTGCAAGCCCCGTGCTCAAATGAAGCGTCACCTTATCTTCATCAAACTTTTGCCCCTGCTGCATTCTAACTAGCGCCGTAATCGCTTGGCCCCAACGTTCATCCGGCATGCCGATCACCGCCACATCGAGAATCTCGGGCACTTGCTTTAAACCCTCCTCGACTTCCTCAGGATAAACTTTCTCACCACCGGTATTGATACAGTTATTACCGCGACCCAAAAGGGTCATCGTGCCGTCTTTCTCTATTCGACACCAATCACCGGCCATGGAATATCGCACACCATCAATGGTTGGAAAGGTTTTCTCGGTACCCGTTTCATCCTTATAGTAGCCCAAAGGCATCGGACCGGCTTTGGCAATCATACCCGCCTCACCTGAACCGGGCTCAACTTCTTTAAAATCCTCCGAAAACACTTTCACTGACGGCCCAACTATAAAGGAGGCGGTACCGATTGATTCGCCTTTTTTCATGACGGAGGACCCTAGCTTGGAGCCTTCCGACGAGCCGAGTGAATCAGACAATGTCGCATTGGGAAAGTAATCAAGCAATTCACGCTTACGAGGTTCACTCCACATGGCACCTGCGGATGATATGAGTTGCACGCAGGAAAGATCGTATCTATCGGAAAATTGACGCAAAAAATCCAAAATAGGTATCGAAAAAGCATCACCAACAATCGCCACCCTTTCGACTTTATGCCTGGCGATTTCAGACAAACACAACTCAGCATCAAAGGTCTCATTAGGTAACAATACAATGCAACCCCCGGACACTAACGTGACCATTGCCGTCGTTAGACCGGTCGAATGCATTAATGGACAGGCGGGTAACACCGCAGGGCCGGGCGATGCTTTGACTTGACGACCGTGTGATTGAGCATCTTGCGCATCGGTCATACCGATGACGGCGATCCTATCTTTATGACGCCAGACAACCGCCTTCGGATATCCCGTGGTGCCACCTGTATACATAAAGTACTGATCGTCACCTGACCTTTGGACATCCAGCGATGAGTCATCGCCTTCACAGCAGGCTGTTTCAAAATCCTCGCTAAAATCGTTCAATGTATCCTCTCCCAAAGCAAGATAGGTTTTCACCTTACTCAAACGGGGTTGCAGGCTTTGTATCTGTTCCGCATAACTTGCATCAAAGACCACTGCTTCAGCATCTGAATTATCCAAGATGTGAAAGAGTTCGTGATCAACATAACGGTAGTTAACATTGACGTGAGTAAACCGACCCTTCGCACAGGCAGAAAACAATTCAAGGTAAGCGGGACTATTACGCAGATAGAAGGCGACCTTGCTGCCGGGCTTTAACCCTGCCGCCGCAAGGTTACGCGCCAATCGATTTGAGCGCTGATCAAACTCACGCCAACTAACAAGGTGATCACCGTAAATGATCGCCGGCCTGTCAGGAATCGATTCAGCAACGGCTTCGAGCAGATCTCCAAAATTTAAATCAGGTACCGCCATATAACATTCCGTCTAACTGAGTAAAGTTGCGTCGAGTAAAGCTGCCTAGGTCATGTTAAATAACACGAAGCCAACACAGTCGAGTAAAAAGAGTTGCCGAATTACTCACCAGTAAAAGTCGGCTTACGCTTTTCGGAAAACGCTCTAACCGCCTCTTTGTGATCGGTCGTGGTGCGCGCCTTCAGTAACCTATCCGCCTCACGATCAATCGCAGATGCATGATCAATCTCGAACGCCTCATCCAAGTTATCTTTAATATAACCAAAAGCAACCTGCGGACCGTTCGCTAAACCTTTGGCCAGCTCAAACGCAGCGACCTGCAACTCAGAGTCTTCAACGACCCGATTGAACAACCCTAGAGCTTCAGCTTTAGCGGCTGCAATGCGCTCATTTGTTAACATGTATTCACGTGCCTTTGCCGGACCAATTGTCCTGGTCAGTAACCACGCCACGCCGTAATCGCCAGACAGACCAATACCGGCGTAACCGGTTGCGACAAAAGCACTGCGCGCACCCACTCGCATATCGCAGGCTAGCGCGATGGCTAGGCCGGCTCCTGCGGCAGCACCCGGCAGTGCAGCAATTGTTGGCTTACGCATACGTCTCAAGACCCCTGCAGTCTCATGGTGACGCGCGCGCATTTCCTGAAATTGAGACTCCAAGCTGGGCGCCGGTTTTGACGAGCCACCACTCATCCTCTTCACATCGCCGCCGGCACAGAAAGCTTTGCCCGCACCGGTAACGACAATTGCGCCTACTTCGTTCGCGCTAGCGGCCCATGCTAGCGCACCACGAAGGTTTTTCGTTAGCGGTGTAGAAAGCGCATTACGCGCCTCTGGTCGATTGAACGTGATCGTGAGCACACGATCACGCAACTCACACAACAATTCAGATGAATCGGATTCAAACATAAAAGTTAACCTTAATAATTTTCGCCTTCATGATAGTAGCATAGCCGTCTAAGGCTTCGAGTCAGGATACGAAAATGTGTTCAACTACCGAACCGAATCGGCATTTTCGTGATCCCAGAAATAAAATTAGACGTCATCCAGCTTGGTTCTTGCAATAGCTCGACATCTTTCAACCGCAGCAAAACCTCTTTCATAATGGCATCAATCTCAAGTCGAGCAAACCATTGCCCTAAACAGACATGATGGCCACCACCGAACGCCAAGTGTCGCTCACCCTCCCGCAAAATATTCAATTCATTAGGTCGTTGAAAAGCCTCTTCATCACGGTTGGCTGAGCCATAGTACATAACCACTTTATCGCCAGCGCGAAGCTGTTCACCACCAAGCTCAACATCTTGCGTCACACTGCGACGCATATAAATGACAGGCGACGTCCAGCGCAACAGCTCTTCCCTCGCAGTCGGCAGGTACTTATCAGGGTCGGAGGCGAGCATAGCGAGTTGATCAGGATGTTTCAGTAGTTCGTACATGCCCGTACCGACAAGATTACGAGTCGTATCACCACCGGCATCAATCAGCAGCATAAAAAATAACAAAAACTCTTCATCGGTTAACTGCTTGCCATCAAGCTCCGCCGAAAGCAGTTTACTGGCAAGGTCGTCTGAAGGCTTACTTTCGCTTAGCGGAAATGACAGTCATGCCATATTCAAACATCTTGCCAATTGCCTCCGGGATCGCATTGGGCGGCAGTGACTCAGGCGCAGAATGAATCACTTCTGTTAACTTGTAGAGCTCCCGACCATCCTCCAACGGCAGCCCCATCAAGTCAGCGATAACAAAACTCGGCATTTCGCCAGCGATCTCTGAGATGAAGTCACACTCACCACGATCGATGACCGCATCAACAATTTGTCGCGCCAACATCTCTATACGTTCGTTGTAGTGCTTCGCTGGTCCTTGGGTAAATTCTCGGCTAATAAGTTTTCGATAGGCCGTATGTTCGGGTGGATCCATCATCAGCATCATTTTTGCCGCACCCGAATGGGTGGGTAAACCCGGTTCCGGGTCCGCAATCATGATGGTCGGTTCAGAGGAAAAGACAGACGCATTCCTGCCAATATCATAAACATCCTGATACTTGGTTATAGCCCAGAAGCCTTTGCCATCCGGCTCGTCGTGCCAGTACACCGGCGCATTATTTCTCAGCCACGCATATTGCTGGTGCGGGTGCCCGCCTTGAAAACTCGTAGGGTCGAGAAGATCGATTTTCATAAAAAGTTACCTAGCCTGATTAAGCTCGCCAGATTGAACAATACAGGATTGTTACGCATGAGCAATCGACTAACATCCGTCAAACAATAGCAGCTGTGATTCGAACGGGTAAGTCAGCAGCAGATACAGACACACTGACGTATCATTTCAAGTTAGAATGCCAATCCGGTGCCAACCAAAAAATGAAGGGGTGCATCTATAATGAGAACATTGCCGCCGCAATTATATTTTTATTGAACACACCCAAAGCATACGACCGCATGGTTAGCCAATCTTATTTTAGCCCAACAGAGACCGCTCAATGACACATTCAGTTTCGTCTTTTTCAACCAAAGTTTTTTACGGCTCCGGCGCTACTGCGTTCGGCATCAAAGACGCCGGTTTCAACTATTTTCTACTCATTTATTACAATCAAGTGCTCGGCCTCGATGCATTCTTAACCGGCTTAGCACTGGCTATTGCGGTGGCAATAGACGCAGTGTCGGACGTCGCAGTCGGTCACCTATCAGACAACTGGCATTCCAAATGGGGCCGCAGACACCCTTTCATGTTTGCAGCAATCATCCCGGTAGTCATTAGTTTTTACTTATTGTGGAATCCACCCGCGTTCGTCACGACGACGAACGCAAACCTGTTTTTCTACCTACTGTCCATCGCAATCCTTGTGCGAAGCGGCATCACCTTTTTTGAAGTACCCAATGCAGCGCTGGGACCAGAGCTAACCAAAGACTATAACGACCGTACTCGACTCATGGCATTTCGCTACTTGTTTGGCTGGCTAGGCGGATTAACCATCAGCGTGCTCACGTTCATGGTCTTACTGCCTTCGGATGCGTTGGGACAAATGGGACCGAGCGGCTATGAAAAACTAGGCTTGCTTGGATCTGCTGCCATGCTCGCCATGATGCTTTTCTCCTGCATTGGAACAACGCGGCATATTCCAGAACTGTATAAACCTGCACAAAATGGACTCTCGCTCTATTCGACCGAAAGCCTCAAAAGGCTCGCTTCACAGTTTAAAGCAATGTTTCAAAACCCATCATTCGTGTCTGTCTTTCTCTCCGCTTTGTTTTTCGGCGCGGCGGCTGGCCTAGGTGCCGCACTGTCACTGTATCTCACGACATTTTTTTGGGGCTTAAGCTCAGCCCAGATTGGGTACATTCCTCTACTGGGGCTTATCGCTGTGCCGATTTCGTTCACACTGGCACCGAGACTGGCACAACAAATGGGCAAAAAAAGAGCCGCGATGTACACCTTCTTCTTTGCTATTGCCTTCATGCCTGTCGCCTACACTGCAAAGCTAGCAGGCGTATTTCCCGAGCCCGATAGCAACATTTACCTGCCCCTCATCATGTTGAACTATCTTATTGAGACGACCGCCATCATCACCATGCAAATTATATTCGCATCAATGAACGCTGATGTGGTCGAAGATAGGAGTGCGGAAAGTGATGGTCGGCGAGACGAGGGGCTTATTTTTGCCGCTCGAAACTTTGCTAAGAAGGCCGTTTCTGGTCTTGGCGTGATGCTGGCAGGTGTTGTTTTATGGGCTGCAAATTTTCCTGAGAAGGCACTGCCTGGACAGATAGAACCCGGCGTTGTTAATACGCTCGTGCTTGTCTATTTGCCCATAATCCTGACACTCTACCTCGCCTCGTGGTATGTCTTACGCAGCTACAAAATTGACAAGGCAAAGCATGAACGCAATGTTGTGATTGCATCTGGCAGCTGAACATTGATGCCTAGCCCTAATAGGCGGGCTAGGCATCATGATATATGAAGCTAAACGCTATTCGATTCTGATCGTGGCTTTTTCAATAACCACGCGCTCACTGGTTGCACCTGAGCGACTACCTATCTTCTCAAGCGCGCTCAGTGTTGCTTCTCCGCTAACAAGTTCGCCAAAGATCGTATGCTTGCCATCAAGAAAAACCGTCGGCACGAATGTAATGAAGAACTGGCTACCATCGGTACCAGGGCCCGCATTCGCCATGCTCAGTAGCCCTGGGCGTATATGGCTAGTCTTGCCATCAAACTCACCTTCGTAGTTATAACCAGGACCACTTCGCCCCGTACCAGTTGGATCCCCACCCTGAGCCATGAAACCCGGGATGATGCGATGAAAAATGACATCGTCATAAAAGCCAACCTCAGTCAGGAACATCGTGCTAGTTGCATGCATCGGTGCACTTTCGTGATACAACTTAAAACTCATCTCGCCTTTGTTCGTCGTCATATCCCAGTAATAGCTCTTACCTGACTCAAACGCGTAAAGCGCCGGTTGATCAAGATTTTGTTTCCAATCGGGCTTCGACTTATCAATTTGAGCCTGTGAACCTACCGTTGTTTCAGCATTTTGCGTTTCTTTTACCGGGTCTTCTACTACCGCGTCAGCCGGTGTTGCCGCAGGCACCTCCTTTTCAGGTTCTCCTCCGCAGGATGAGAGTAAGGATAGTGAAAGCAGAAATATGCCAAGTAGCTTTTGATTAGTATTCATTTGCAGCCTATAAAATTGTGGTTGAGCACATCATCTCAAACATGACATACGCAGAGCAAAGTAATGTTTTACACCGAGCATTAAATATTCAGCAGCCCGTTTGCTGCCAAGGCGAGCTTGCGGGCGTCAATCAGCGCTTAATCGAACACAAACTTACTGTAAAAGCTAAAGGGCAAGCAAACATTCAGACAACGGATTGCGGGTGAAAGGCAGTGACTACTCACCCAGCAATCTACCAATGTCACCCAATTATGTTTCTGGCTAAGCTTAGCGAAAGCTGATTTTAAGCGGTTTAGTGGTTATTCAAATACCGCCTCGATCACCTCATCATTACCATCTAAGGTGATGGTGCAGGTAAACACATCGAGGGTCAGCGAGCTGTTGACGTGAATTTTCTTATCTTGGCCATCTTCAATCTGCTCGTAGCGTAAGAACAACCCCGTGTCTAATTGTCTCGTCACACTGTCGCGAGCCACCCCTTTAACGAAATTCCCACATAGGTAAAAAACTTCATCTCTGGCGGAGATTAAGCTAAAGCTCGCTACGATAATCGAACCGATAATGGCAAACACAAGGATCGCTATTGGTAATTTTTTACGCATTTTTATGACATCTAAAAGGCAGTTAAAAACAACCTCAACACTAGCCCGTGATTTGTTGAATATCCTGAATGACGTGCTTAGGCATTTGCGGTTCACAACTCACAACATCGACTAATCCGCCGAAACGCGTTTCTATCGCCACGGCAATTTCGTCGTAGCGACCCACCGCCGCAAACAAATGAACGATGTCGTCAGTAATTTCTTTTGTCATTTCCTGCCACTGGCCTTTCTTCGACATTTCATTGAGTTTCAAACCAAGATCTTTGAGGTCATGCGCTTCAAATACAGGCCAATAGGAAGGCGTCGATCCATAGAAACCAATGCGTTGTCGAACCCATTCAAACATTTTCTGTACCGACTCATCATCCTCACCTGTTGCGACGAAACCTCCGCCAGAGATTTCGAACTCATCTCTGGTCTTGCCTCTTTTGTCTAATGCCTTGTCTAACGTCGGCACCACTGTGTTCTCTATATAGCGTCGCGTACAAAATGGATGCAGCAATACGCCATCACAAACAGAACCTGCAACTCGCATCATGTGAGGACCAACCGCAGCAATAAGAATTCGAGGCGGTGCACAAGGCAACGGTTCTGGCGTGAAATTTGGTGTCATCAAACTGAATTGATAATGCTCACCTTGATAATTGAGTTGCTCACCGGTAATCCAGCACTGCCAAATGGCTCGAATAGACTCAACATACTCGCGCATTCTCGGTGCGGGCGCAGACCATGGCACACTAAATCGCCTGACGTTATGGCCTTTAACTTGGCTGCCCAGCCCCAGAGAGAAACGTCCGCCCGATGCGGCCTGCAAATCCCAGGCGACCATGGCTGCCGACATAGGGCTGCGATTAAACGCGATCGCAATACTTGTTCTTAGCTCAAGACTTTGTGTATTTGTTGCTGCAACCGCTAAAGGGAGGTAAGCATCGTGGCGGTTCTCCTGCGTGGTCACACCATCAAAGCCATTTTGTTCGACCTGTTTAGCCGCTGCACCAACGGCGTTTAGATCATGTGTCGGCAGAGAGGTTGTTATCTTCATGGGTTTCTCCAATTTTCCTCGAATGACCAATAGCGCCAGTCGATTTGCCACTCGAAAGCACAAACACCCAACATTGACCCTTGTGCTGGTGCCCTCATAATTTCTTTACATGCGACAAGGTCCACCGCTATTAGGACTGAGTTAGGGGAATGATTTTCTCAGCAAATTCAGCCATGCGATCAAGACCACCTGGACCCGCAAAGAAAAAGGCAGGGATCATAATACGTCCAACCCCAAGGGCTGCCATCTCTTCAATACCGGCAACAGGGTTGGCCATTTGCGCCCCAAACATAGCATTGATCTCAATTTCGCTGGGGTCTCTATTCGCTTTTTCTGCCGCTTGCCTTAAACGCTCTAATAATTTACCTAAGCGCTCGCTATCCCCTTCACCAGGGAAATAACCGTCAGCTAGTTTGACTGCTCGATTTATCGCCGCATCGGTGTCACCGCCAACAATGACAGGGATATTTCCATTCACCGGACGAGGACTACATGTGGCCGGATCGAAGTCGACAAAATCACCATGAAACTCCGCGTGAGGACCCGCCCAAAGTGCACGCATGGCTTCGATGTACTCATCATTTCTAGCGCCACGACGCTCCCATGGCACGCCCAAGGCATCGAACTCTTCACGCATCCAACCCACACCTAAACCGAGCTCAACACGACCACCGGACAATTGATCGAGTGTGGCAAGCTCTTTAGCTAAAATGAGCGGGTTACGTTGCGGCACAATTAGAATACAGGTACCCAAGCGCAGCGTTGGTGCCGCTGCTGCTGCAAAAGCCAACCAAATTAACGGATCTGGAATCGGCGTATCCGGCTCTGCCGGGATCTTGCCGTCTTTAGTATAGGGGTATTTCGAGACGATCGAATCTGGCATCAGCACATGCTCGCCACCCCAGACTGATTCAAATCCAACCTGCTCGGCACGCTTACATAGTTCCAACGACGAAGCACCATCGATTGCGATGCTACTGGCAAAGGCTAATCCAACTTTCATATTGTTTCTCCTATTTAACCCGGTTAGGGAACGTTCGTACGAGACCTAGAATCAAATCTACGCTTTTTAGCGCGTAATTAAAATCGCTTCACCATAGCGAAGTTGTTTTAAGTTTGCCGGTAAAACCAACTGCCTTAGCTCGAATGCAAAAGTACTATCAAATGACAGCATGAGTTTACTTTGATCAACCTTACCCAAGGTATCAAACATATCGTCGTGATGAATAACATAAACGTTGTTGGGATTCGTTTTCACTACCTTCTCGTAGATATATTCCTGCTGGTAATCCCGCGGTAAGTTTCGCAATCCGCCAACACCTAGAAATACAGCATCGACAGCTAGATCGCCCAATGCGCCAGCGACAAAGCCAGCACTGCCTTGCACCAGCATTACACCTGCTGGATGTTCGATCACGATCGAGTAGGCCTGGCCAAGTTGCCATGCCGTATAATCTGCCGGTAATTCAAACGGCTCTGAGACAACGCCATCAATACCCGAGTTTGAGCCAAGTGGCGCGTGTTGAGAGGCATAGAATGTCACTTTAAACTGACCGAAGGTGTAAGTTTTGTCCACATCAACGATGCCAATTTGAGATTCAGGTAACTGCGTACTACGCCCAATATTTGCAGTCGATTGCGAGCCTAGCAGCAGCGCACCGGTAAGTTTCGCTACCTCAGCACTATCCATGGCATGGTCGAAATGTGAGTGGACTGGCATGACCGCTGCAACGCGGTCCATTCTGAAACGATCGACAACGCCGGCTATCGTTTCCAATTCCGAGGATATTGGTCTCTTTAACGCAATATCCAACAAGCTTGGACGAGAGAAATAACCGTCTATCAGCAGCTGCGTTTCGCCGTCATCAATCAGTAGGGTCGAAACACCAAACCATTTTACCGTCACAGCTGAATCACTGACGGTCACGCCACTCTCGTAGGGACGCTCATAAGGTATGCCAACCTCATCCATCGAAGGTTGCATGAGATACACGCCGAATGAGACTAAAACCAACGCTGTCAAAATGAGCGCCAACCACTTTATAAAAACCATACTAGTTTGAACCTATGAAAACGCTTTCATTGACACACGCCGATTGATTCACGCTTGGCCCGCTCCTTCTGCTTGCTTTCTTTCGAGTAAAATTTGCTGGATTTCAGCATGACGTTGCTCAGTCAGCTTGTAGTGCAACATGCACCAAACACCGAGAACGGCAAACATACCCAGCAATGGCCCGTAAATGGCCCCAAGATTAAACACGATACCGGGTGCGACCGCACCGGGTATGGCACCGGCCGGGAAGGCAATTAAATCTAACCCAAAACCGGCGAACATACTGCCCAAGCCTGACGCCCCTTTGCCCGCAAAGGATATCGCGCCAAAGAAAATCCCTTCTTGTCTTCGTTCAGTGAGGACTTCATGTTCGTCGGCAACGTCGGCCATCATAGAGTTCGCAGTGACCACCGCTTGAACGGCACCAACACCTGCAATGAAACCAAACCCGATCAGCATTGGCGTTAAGCCATCAACACCATTTTCTGGAAACAAGCCGAACAGTCGCAAAACGACAGGTAATGCAGCAAAGAAAAAATAGGTCATCGCGCCCGCGATCATCGTGCGACGCTTATCGAAGCGCTCATGCACCCTGCGTGTAATGGCAATACCAAATAAGAAGCCAACCGGCGTCGCCATCAGCAGCATGGCCTTGGCCGTATCATCTAATTCCCAAAAGAAATTGGCCATATACAAAGCCAACGCTGATTGCAGACCGACCATGACATAGGAGGATAGGGTTGCGCCGGCAAGCCACTTAAACGATCCATTACCTAAAGCTTCTGACGTATCTCGAAACGCGCCAACCAAAGTCTTCCAAAGTCCTGCCCTTTCGAGAAATTTAGTTTCGTTTAACAAAGGTATTCGATGATGGGTCCCAACACCGGAGATCAATATCGTGATAACCATGGCGACCGCCAAAGCCATTGCAAAGGGAGGATAATTTGACGCAACGAGATCACCTGACTGCTCGCCAACATCCCTGAAAAAATAGCCAAAGGAAATTGCGATAACACCCAGATTACCGACAACGGAAAAAAGCTGTCGAAACCCAACGATACTTGTTCGCTCGGTGTAGTGGTTAGACAGCTCCGCACCAAGCGCCAGGTGCGGCACGTGATACAAGGTCATGGCACCGCGGGTTAAAATCGTAAAGACAGTCATCCAAATAAACAGGCCCGTTGTGCCAAGCCCGTCCATCGGAACAAATAGAAAGTAAAAGGCGATGGCTAACGGTATTGCAGAGGCATACATGAATGGATGCCGGCGACCCCACTTGGATCGGAAATTATCCGAGATAGATCCTGCGATTGGATCTGTGACAGCATCAAAGCAAAGAGCAATAAAGATGGCGATGCCAGCCAAACTGCCTGATAGCCCCAGCACCTGATTGTAATAAAGCAGTAGAAACGTGCCAAAGGCGGCATTCTTTATGCCTTCCGCCGCCTGGCCAACACCATAACTAAGTTTCGTTGTAAAATTTACATCGGACGTCACAAATTGCTACCAAAATTTTTACATAAAATTGCGAGCCACAGACAATAACCAAGATTCGCCAAAATAACACTGTTGGCGCATCTCGATTAGAAGCTGGCTACAAGTTGTGTTCCCGTCGATAGTTCGCCCAGAAGTCAAAAGAATCACTAATTGCCTGACCTCTTGCTGCAACACCTTCCTTAAACTCGGTATGACTCAAAATGTAAAATTCATCTTTCTGAATGGCGTGTAAAACCATATCGCCAATGATTTCTGCGGGCATCATCGTTGCTAAGGCATTTTGCAATGCTTCACTTCGCTCGGGATCACTATCACCATCCTGTTGTGCTGCCAGATCGAACCCCGACGCTTCAACGCCGCCAAGTGTGTCGGGACGATTGCGCTCAGAGGTATAAATGTCTGTCGCAACAAAACCAGGGCATAACACTGATGTACCAATACCAAAGGGTTCAAGATCTTGACGCATCGCTTCAGACATACCGACAACCGCAAATTTGGTTGTGTTGTAAACACTGAGTCCAGGCATACCCACCTGCCCGGCCATTGATGCCGTGTTAACAAAATGGCCACCTTCGCCATGTGACTTGATCAAATTTATAAAGGTCACCATGCCGTTCACAACCCCATCGAGGTTAACCCGCGTCACCCAGTCCCAATCTTTATAACTCATATCCGCAATGTTGCCGCTGAGCGCCACACCTGCGTTGTTACAGACCACATGGACTTTGCCAAAGGCTGCAATCGTATCTTCCGCCGCCTTCTGCATGGCCTGCCGATCAGTCACATCGACTTTCATCGTAATCACATCGGCATTTGTATCATCAAACTCAACTCTTGCGGCTTCCAATGCGGCGTCTTCGATATCAGCAATGACAACCTTCATACCAGCGCCAGTAAATGAGCGCGCCATCGCTAGACCTAAACCGCTGGCTCCGCCTGTAATGAATGCAACTTTTCCTACGACCTGTTCCATGAGTATTCCCATTTGGTTGATTTTGAGCTGCCTTGAGTCTAAATGAAGTGCTCTTGCTAGCGCCATCGCGAGCAAGCTAAATAGTCAACACATATGAACGGCAATAGATGGACGCTCGACAAGGGTCAGCCAAGCAGGTTAGTTGTCGTGCCTAGCGGCATGCTAATCTTATTAAAACAAGGAGAATACCGATGAACAAAATGCTCAAAATAGCGGCTTTGGTTGTTTCACTGCTGGTCGTGATATTGATTGGTTTAGCGCCAATAGGCCCTATGCCGGGGGTTTTCATCGGCGGAACACAGACTGCGACGCCAGCCGTGTGGGGCAATACATCTGCTGAGCATGAAATTCGCCTAAAAGTGCCCGGCACAATCCCACGGGTCGTGATTATCTGGGTAATCCAATACGAAAATGATTTGTACATCGTCGGCAGTAAAGAAAGCGGTTGGGTAAAGATGTTAGGCCAGGGAGGCGATGTTGATATGCGCTTAGGTGACAATACCTATCGTCTAAATGCATCGATGCTAGCGACAGGCTGGCAGCCGGTTATAACGGCTTACATGGATAAGTATCGTGCTGACTATGCTGACATCGTCAACAGCTTTCCTGCTGCAGAAGATGCGAAAGATTCTACCGCTGTTTTCAAACTGTCTCGCGGCTAACATGAGGCTTCAACAATTAGGCAGATTCAAACCCAGAGAGGTTTGAATCTGTTCGCTTGACCACGACCTTGGTGGTCGAGCCGATTTTACTTCGATGCAACTTCGCGAAAAACACGCAGGAAGTTTCCACCCCAGATTTTTTCGATTTCCTCCGCCGTGTAACCTCTTGCTAACAATCCAATGGTCACGTTCAGCGCTTCACTGGCATCATCGTAGCCTTCGATACCGCTACCATGGTTAAAGTCGGTACCAATACCTACATGGTCGATACCAATGCGCGCGACGATATAGTCAATATGATTCAGCATGTCATCGACGCTGCCCGGTCCGAGTAAATCGCTTACAGCAGTAAGAAAAGATTTTTGTACAGCAGGGTCTTTGATTTCCCAATACAGCTCAAAGGGATACAGGTAATCCTCGGAGATATTGACCGCTCGACGTGCTTGTCGAATCGCTGCGACCAATTCATCATTGGTCGAGTCGAACAAATAACCTCTAAAAGGCGCAACGTGAATCACACCGCCAACTTCACCAATGCGATCAATTTCTTCGTCAGAAAGATTTCGACTGACGTCTGAAAGTTGACGCACGTTTGAATGGCTAGCGATTACGGGTGCAGTTGAAAGCGCCAACACTTGCAGTGTCGCCGGCGTGGAGAGTTGAGACACATCAACGATGCCGCCCAATTCATTAATCCTGACAATGGCTTGCCGACCGAGGTCTGACAAACCACCGTGCTCTTGCGTCACTTCATGCTTGCCAGTTGCAGCACTAAATACAGGTCGCGAAGAGTCAGCAAAATCGTTGTGACCCATATGCGTCAAAGCAAATACACGAACACCAGCAGCATAGAATTGATCAAGTCCATCGACATCTGTACCAATGATTCTCGCGTTCTGAAAACCCAAAATAAGCGCGCGCTGATTATTCGCATGGGCAGCCTCCAACTCATCGGCCGAACGCACAAGAACAACATCATCACTGGGGTCAGCGGTCAGATCCAAAATAGACTGCAGCTCTTCATCGGCTTTCTTACGTGCCTGCGCGTAACCCTCCGCATCTCGAGGACCCGGCCCTACGGCCACCGCCATAACGACCGCGTCAACACCACCCGCACGCATTTTTGGAGGTTCAACTTTCGACTTACCGTCGGCGCCAGCATAACGATCTTCTTTACCGGGGATCTCGATATCTGCATGCGCATCCAGCACTAACGCATTGGCATGAACCGTTGCCGCATCTAACGGCTTGCTGTTTTCCGACGACCCTGAGAAGTCATCGCAAGCGGCGAGCATGGATAATGTCACGACCAGAGTAAAAAGCCTGAAAGTGTTTTCCATAGGATGTCCCCAATAATTTGAGCGCTTAGTATTACACGGTTGATTCTTATCCCACCACCTCTATCTGGACCATGAAGTAAGAAACAAATTCGACCGATCACTAAGGCGCCTAAAGCGAACGACGCATCAGTATGATATTCCTTATTAATCTAACGAGCGCTGTGCCCGCTAATTTGCATTCGTCGAAATTCTGTTAGTATATTTGAAAAGACCAATGCTAAAGCCAATAGGTAACAAAGCCATGAGCGAACAAGCAGAGACACCTTCGAAAGAACAAAAAATGCGAACATTTATGAGCCCGTTTCTTAGGGAGGATGCGCCACCTGTAATTGAAGACCCCTATAGCGTACCGATCGAAGACATCAATCCGATCGATGGTCGATTGTTCCAACAGGACCTTCATTGGGAGCATTTTCGTCGTTTAAGAGCTGAAGACCCCGTGCACCTCAATGAATCACCAGAATTTGGGCGTTACTGGTCGATAACCAAATTTGAAGACATCATGTACGTCGACAAGAACCACGATTTGTTCTCTTCAGCTCATGGCATATCCATTGGGCCTCGTCTCGATGCAGAAAAAGATCCTGAAGAAATCGCCTTCAGCAACTTTATATCTATGGATCCGCCCAAACATGATTTGCAACGGGCGACGGTCAGCGGCGTAGTCGCACCACCGAACCTGGCAAAAATGGAAGCGACGATACGGGGCAGAACTCAAAAAATCCTCGACAGCCTACCTGTGGGCAAAGCCTTTAACTGGGTCGATTTAGTTTCGATTGAGTTAACGACTCAAATGCTGGCAACTTTGTTTGATTTCCCGTTCGATGACAGACGCAAACTGACGCGATGGTCTGACGTCGCAACAGCACCTCCCGGCACGGGCATTGTCGACTCGATGGAACAAAGACGTGATGAGTTGATGGAATGTCTTGAGTACTTCACACGACTATGGAACGAGCGAATTAATCAAGAAGTGCCAGGATCAGATCTGGTTTCCATGCTGGCGCACGGTAAAGATACCAAAGACATGAAGCCTTTTGAGTTTCTAGGCAATTTAATACTACTTATTGTTGGTGGCAACGACACGACACGTAACTCCATGAGTGCCGGCGTACTGGCGTTGAACCAAAACCCTGCGGAGTACGACAAGCTTCGAGCTGACCCTTCGCTCATTCCAAATATGGTAGCCGAAATTATTCGCTGGCAAACACCCTTGCCTTATATGCGCAGGACAGCCAATCAGGATGTCGAGATCGGCGGCAAAAAAATTAAGAAAGGTGAGCAGCTCCTTATGTGGTATGTCTCAGGCAACAGAGATGAAACTGTGATTGACCGACCCGATGATTTCATCATTGATCGAGCCAAGGCAAGGCATCATCTCTCCTTCGGTTTCGGCATCCATCGCTGTATGGGTAATCGCTTAGCTGAAATGCAATTACGGATTCTGTGGGAAGAAATTCTACCTAGATTCAAGCAGGTAGAAGTTGTAGCGAAACCAGAGCGCCTGCTTTCAAGCTTCGTACGCGGGATAACGGACCTTCAAGTGATTGTCCATCCACACTAGATTTATCGCCCGTTGCAAACAAAAAAGGCAGCGATAAACGCTGCCTTTTCTGTTTCTAAAACACCATCAATTAGGTTGGGAAATCAGGCAACCTGCATTTTTGCCAAACGCTCTGTAATAATCGTTTCAGCTTCGCTCATGATTCGATCCATCAGTTCCTGAACACTCGGCACATCATGGATTAAACCAGCAACCATGCCACAGGACCAAGCACCGGCCTCAACATCACCATCGATCATCACTTTAGGATAGATGCCAGCGACTTCGCCAATGATATCTTCGAACTTAAGTGCGTCACCCATCGCTTTCTCTTTTTCCATCAAACGTTCTACGCCTGAATTGTTCAATACGCGCTCAGTGTTTCGAAGACCCCGCATAATAAGACGTGTATCAAGTTCAGAGGCGTTAACGATCGCTTGCTTGACGTTGTCATGCACGGGCGCTTCTTTCGTTGCGATAAAGCGCGTTCCCATATTCATACCTTCTGCACCCATTGCCAACGAGGCAACTAAGCTGCGAGCATCTGCCATGCCGCCGGATGATACGAAGGGAATTGTGAGCTCTTCAGCTGCTCTGGGCAGTAGGATAAAATTTGGAATATCATCTTCACCGGGATGACCACCACATTCAAAGCCATCAACTGACACAGCGTCACAGCCAATTTTTTCTGCCTTAAGCGCGTGCCGAACCGCCGTACATTTATGAATAACTTTAATGTCGTGTTCTTTCAACATCGGCAACCACTTTGCCGGGTTGTTACCCGCTGTTTCGACTGCCTTGATACCGCTCTTAATGATAACTTCGAATAGACCGGGGTAGTCTGGAGGTGTCACTGCGGGTAGGAAAGTCATGTTGACGCCAAAGGGCTTGTCCGTCATTTCCTTACAACGAGCTATCTCTTTCTCTAGCTTCTCAGGTGTTCCCTGCGTCAAGCCAGTAATGATGCCTAATCCGCCCGCATTGGATACGGCAGCTGCCATTTCTGCTAATCCTACAAAGTGCATGCCACCTTGAATAATTGGATGTTCGATGCCGAATAGTTCAGTGATTCGCGTTTTCATTTATTTCTCCAAAAAAGGTAATTCAAAAACTGTGTTGCAAGACCATTGACGTCGTTCATGTGGTCGGTTTTGTAAGGTTAACTTCACCGTGCGAAGGGTACATGGGCAACCCTGTTGAATGCAAAAACTATGTGATTGATTCAAGATATAAATCGCATATCGATATGACCCATAATACTGTGAGGCTACCAAGAACCGCAATCAGCAGGCTTTTGACGCCTGACTTGCTCAATATCCAATATTAATGTTATACATTACATTTTTTGAAGGCTCAATATTATGTCCAACGCTACCCTGTACGGCATTCCGATTTCACTCTATACAGGCCGTGCCCGAAGCTACCTGATCAAGGCCGGCGTTGCCTACAACGAGGTGTCGCCAATAACGGAGCACTACATTCGAGACGTTGTCCCGCAGGCTGGCGGCAGAGCAGGCATGCCGACACTCGAAACAGCCGAAGGCTCTGTCATCCGCGATGGTGCAGCAATCATCGATCACTATGAGACGCTCAGCGGCAACACTTATTCGCCAACAACACCGAAGCAAAAGGTGCTCAGTCGTTTATTCGACGTCGTTGGAGCCGAAGGGTTGCTGCGTCCCGCCATGCACTATCGCTGGGATTTCCCAGAAGAAAACTTGAATCTACTACGCTTTCATTTTCAGTCCGCGATTCCGCGAGGTCCCGGCAGAGAGGAAAAAGCAGATAAGGCCACCGATCGCATGCGCGCAGCAGGAAAGGGCTTTGGCGCGGTAGCCGAGAACTTCTCTGTGATTGAGGCGCTTTACATTGAATGGTTAGAAGCCCTGAATGCGCATTTTTCCGCGTACCCCTATTTATTCGGCAGCAAACCATCCATCGGCGACTTTGGCATGATTGCGCCACTCTACGGTCATCTCGGCCGCGACCCTAAACCTCTATCTTTGATGCAGGCAAAAGCCGTACAACTGTATCGCTGGGTTGAACGCATGAATCGACCCGAATTGGACCTGGTCGAGTTTGAAGATCAGACAGGCGAATACCTGCCCAGCGATGAAATACCGGAATCATTGATCACTCTGCTGCAACAGGTCGCAATCGACTTTGTACCCGAGACAATCGCTGCGGCGAATTGCATCAATGAGTGGCTTGATAAGCAACAGGATCTGCATCCGGGCACCGAAGCCATTAGAGGTGTCGGTCTGTGTTCGTTTGAACTGAGAGGCGCAACCATCAATGCATTGGCACAACCCTATCGCTTCTACTTATTGCAACGCGTGCAGGATTTATTCGAATCACTCGACAGCGCAGATCAAGCGGACGTGCTATCGCTCTTTGAAGCCTGTAATTTGCAGAGCATCTTAACAACGAAGTTGAACCGTAGAATCGGTCGTGAAAACAATCTTGAGGTTTGGCTATAGCATCTAGCCCTAGCCCCTAGCCAGAATGCCTTTCAGGTCATTCGAGCGCTTTATTAGAGCAATGTGGACTCTTATCAAATATGGACTATGTTTTTTGATGTCGGTATATTAAAAAAAAAGGATCTGGTAATGAAAACGAAGCTTATTATTTTTATATTTATTTTAGTGGCCCCTCATTTGGTTAATGCTAAAACACACAAGAAGGTACAAGCGGCACTGGATTACGACATGCCAGAAAACACCTGTAAAAAGCCGACTAAATTCGCCAGCACTAAAGCCACAGGCACCGCGCCTACTCAATCGTCCAGCGGCGTCGACATGTTCTCAGGCGGCGGCACGGTCGACAATTCAGACGTAGATTCCTACACGCTGAGACGGATGCAAAAGAAGGAACAGAAGTGGCGAAAGTGTGTCGACAAGTACAAGGCTGGCCTACTGAAAGACATGGATACACTTAAAGCCAGCGCTCAACATGGCCTAACCCAAGCCCAAGCAGACACAATTATCGACAATATGCGCGGTATTCAGGATGTTTATATGACACCTGATGGCGTGCTCGACCCGGCGATATCATCTACAACTAAGGCCCCAGCGACGCCCTAAGTCGCCGCTGCAGCACCTGCAAACTGATCGCCATTTAACCAAGATCCATCCCAACCTATAACCCCGGCATCTTCGATGCTGGGTTCCTTAGCAAATACACGGGCAACGCCAGATGAGACTACCAACCCGCCCTATAGCAAGCATCGCCGCGGCGCTACTGTGCTCGTCGCTTGCTTTCGCTGCGCCTCAACCCAACATCGTATTAATATTAGCTGATGATCTCGGCTTCACAGATATAGCATCCTACGGCAGTGAAATTAACACGCCTACGCTGTCTCAACTTGCCAACGATGGTATTCGATTCACCAACTATCACACCGCCGCGAGTTGTGCGCCTTCAAGAGCTATGTTGCTGACCGGCGTCGATAGCCATCGTAATGGTGTCCCCAACATTCCCGAAGCCATTCCGCCAGAACAGAAACTTCACGCGAACTATCAAGGAACCCTCGGCCATAACGTCGTGACGGTCGCAACACTGTTACGTGATGCTGGATACCACACATATATGTCGGGTAAATGGCATTTAGGACAAACACCCGATCTGCTGCCAGGACAAAGAGGTTTTGAGCGCAGTGTGGCTATGGCTGACAGCGGGGCTGATAACTGGGAGCAAAAACCCTACCTACCGATTTATGAGAAGGCCAACTGGTTCGAAGATGACATCGAGACGAACCTGCCAGCGGATTTTTATTCATCACGTTTTTTGGTCGACAAAACCATCGAATATATCGACAGCAACTTAGCTGACGCCGAACCTTTTTTTGTTTACCTACCCTTCCAAGCCGTTCATTTACCGGTTCAAGCACCACAAGAATTCACTGACAGGTACCTGGGTGTCTATGACCAGGGCTGGTCCGAGTTAAGGCAACAGCGTCGAGCAAAGGCCATCGAGCTTGGCATTATCGCCGCCGACACGCCCATGCAGGCAATGCATACCACGGATGACTGGCACTCACTGTCGGCTGACCAGCGTCGCTATCAATCAAAGCGAATGGCTGTCTATGCCGGCATGGTCGAAGCGATGGACTTTCATATAGGACGACTGGTCGAGTATCTAGAAACAACCCAGCAGCTCGACAACACCATTTTTATCTTCACCTCGGACAACGGCAGCGAACCCGGTGGTGCTGCTGATCCAGAAAGCGGCGCGCTCGGTTTTTTCCTTGGGTTAATGGACTACGATACCGATTACGACAACCTAGGTTTGAAAGGTAGTTGGAATTCAATAGGCCCAAGCTTCGCTAGCGCCTCGGCCTCGCCATTAGCCTACTATAAATTCCACGCAGGCGAAGGTGGACTTAGAGTGCCACTGATCATCTCTGGCACACCTTTATCCGTTGCCGCACCTATGACCGATGCATTTGCCTACGTGACCGATATCACACCAACGATTCTAGAACTCGCCGGCGTATCGGCGGCGAACCCGAGCAGTGCCGAAGTTAATAACTCGGTTAAGTTAGAACCCATCATTGGTCGCAGTCTGCTGCCATTGGTCTCTGCTGAAAAGAGCCGTGTCTATAGTAGCGAAGATACAATCGGCTATGAAATTGGCGGCAATGCCGCATTGTTCCAAGGGGACTATAAAATCACCTACAACCGCGGTCCTGTCGGTGACAATCGCTGGCATCTTTTCAATATAGCAATCGACCCGGGCGAGACTAACGACCTAACTTTAGCGATGCCTGAGAAATTTGCTTCCATGCAACAACACTATCAACAATACATAACTTCAAATAATGTTTTACCTGTACCGGAAGGTTACAACCAGATCACGCAGGTTTTTGTAAACGGCATGTTGCAACGTTTTGGCACACAACTCACAATTATTGGCGCCCTACTTCTCCTAGTCTTGGTATTTGGCATCACCTTCTTAGTCAGAAGAATACGGCGCAATTGAATGGCTTTTATTGCTTACCAACTTAGATAGCGCACAAAAAACGGCAGCTGTCAGCTTACCACTGAGCAATCAAAACCGGCGACATAGCACTCGAATCATAAAAAAATGGAGTTAAAAATGATCACAATTCACGGCTCAAGCGTCTCACCTTTTGTTCGTAAAACCCTCGTATGTCTCATCGAAAAGGAGATCGAACATGAGCTTAATCCCATTAGCCCCTTCCCCGCGCCTGAATCCCATCTAAAAATTTCGCCCTTGGGTAAGATTCCAGCCATGACAGATGGCGACTTAGCGATACCCGACTCGGCGGCAATATGCGGTTATATTGACAGGAAACATCCTGAAAACCCGATGTTTCCAACAGAAGCTGGCAGCTACGGACGCGCACTGTGGTATCAAATCTGGGCGGACAATGAGCTCGCAAAAGCAACGGCCGGGTTATTCTTCAACAGGGTCGCTGTTCGCATGATGAAACGAGAGCCTGACGAAGCATTGATACAAAAGATAATCGCCGATGTTCAACCGCCGATATTCGATTACCTTGAAGCTGAAATTGGTGACAAGGAATTTTTGCTCGATGATCAATTCAGCATCGCCGACATTGCAGTGACGTGTCAGTTTGTACAGATGATGTATTCCGGCGAGCCGCTACCCGAAGCCAGCCACCCGAATATTACCCGCTATATCAACAAGCATATTCGACGTAACTCTTTCAAAGTATTGATCAACGCCGATCCATTTATGGATGTTGAATAAGTACTATCAAGCAAGCGAGTTTACGTTGCGCAATTGATGATGCGTTTGTTCTGCCTGTGACCCGGGCAGGACAACCAGCAACCATCGATTCGATTATTTTGGCGTAAACCGCAGATTCAGAGTCTTTAAGCCACGCATGGATAATCCATCTTTGTATTGCGGCGCTGCACCTACCAACTCTATGTTTTTAGTCCGCTCAATCAAGCCACTAAAAATGACCTCCATGTCCAATCGCGACAAATGGTTACCCAGACAAAGATGCGCGCCCCGACCGAATGCAATATGCCGATTCGGCTGACGGCATATATCAAATCGATCAGCGTCAGAAAACTGCGACGCATCACGGTTGGCCGAGCCATAGAGTAAACCGAACTTTGTACCCTTGGGAAAATTTTGCCCCATGACGACAACATCTTCGCTGGCATATCGATGAAAAAAGGGTAGCGGCGATTCGTAGCGAAACATTTCTTGTACGGCTGTGGATAAATGCTGCGGCTGTTGTCGCAGTTGTTGCAATGCTTGCGGGTGCTTTATCAACGCGTACATACCCGTACCCAAGACATCAATGGTAGAACCGTGACCGGCCATCAGAATTAACATACAGGTTGATATCAGCTCTGTCTCGGTCAGCTCACCAGCGGTTTGCGCCTGTAGCAAGGTTGATACGAGATCACTTTTTGGATGTCGTCTGCGGTCCGCAATAAGGTCTTTCAGGTAGAGATAAAATTCTGTTGTTGCTCGTTCGGCGATCTGCTTATGTTGTTCGGTTCTGCCAACATCGAAAAACTGCACGACGTCCTCGGACCAAAGCCGAAGTTGCGGGCAATCTTCATCAGGCACACCCAGGATATTGCCAATAACGTGCCCCGGCACATGGGCCGCGAGATCGGCAATAAAATCAAATGACTGACGCTCAAGAATCTGGTCAAGAAGCTTGGCGACGTAGCTCTGTATTGTCGGCTTAGCCTTCAATACAAAACTCTTTGAAAGCTCTCTAAGAACAATGAGACGCAGCCGAAAATGAACATCACCGTCACTATCAAGCAAACTGGTTTGCACAAAGCGCGAATGATTCGGCATGTCATGCCAATTGGCACGACGGGTTATTGCCGCAACCTCGTCGATGGGCATAAAAGACTGCAGCGATCGCACCAGCTTAGGGTGTCTTGCGGCTGCATCGACAGCATCGTATCGTGACAGTAACCAAAGGTCTGCAGCCTCGAAATAAAAGGGTTTAGACTGTGCCCTTAACAATTCATAGGTGGCGTAGGGATCCTGTGCGAACTCGACCGATTCGGGATTAAAGCGTAACGCTGACTGCTGAGTGATCTGATGACTCCTGATAATATTTTGTAATGCTACTGACATCACATTGTCGTAAATGCTGCATAGAACGATTATCAAAACTCGAGCCTAGATAATCAAGTGACTCACCTTGGTCGATACGGTGATTAGCAATCTAATAGATCAAACTTGAAAAACCAATCTATTCACGTCAATCACCGACTTATTAGCTGCAGCATCGCAGATGGCGAGACATACACCATTAACAACAACCCGCTGTTCTATACAAAAGACTGTGCTTTAAAGGTCCGATATGAAAAACTCGAACCTTACAAAATGCGGAGCCCCCTATGAAAGCAGCAATTATGCGAGGCGGAAAGATTGTCGCCGACGAAATCGAAGCACCTAAGCCAGGCGCCGGAGAAGTGCTGGTAAAAACACTCGCCTGCGGCATTTGCGGCTCAGATTTACACACGCTTCGCCACGGCCATGACCTTGTCGAAAAATCAAAACAGACGGGCGGTCAGTTCGCGATGGACCTCGATAAAGATGTCGTTATGGGACACGAATTTTGTGCAGAGATTCTCGATTACGGACCCGACACAATTAAGACTCACCCTGTCGGTACGCGGGTTTGTTCAATGCCGGTTTCCTTCAAAAATGGCACCGCCGTCACCGTCGGTTATTCAAACGAGGCCCCGGGTGGTTATGCAGAACAAATGACACTGTTTGAACCCATGCTCCTACCGGTGCCTAATGGCCTTGCGACGAACCTCGCTGCGCTAACGGAGCCAATGGCTGTTGGCTTGCATGCAGTGCAAAAATCAAACATTAACAAACACGAGGTTCCATTAGTGATTGGCTGCGGCCCCGTCGGGTTAGCCGTCATTGTAGCTCTAAAAAGACAGGGTATCGGTCCGATCATAGCGGCGGACTTTAGTCCCCGGCGTCGCGCGCTAGCTGAAAAATTAGGCGCGGACATTATTATCAATCCCGCCCAAACATCACCGTACGAGAGCTGGCTCGAGGTTGGCGGGAAATCTGCCGACGGCGAGTTACTACCCGCAGACCCTATGACGGGCATGCCCACTCTTAGACAGGCAGTGTTTTTTGAATGCGTCGGCGTACCCGGCTTGATCCAACAATTGATGCAAGGCGCACCCAAAGCAGCGCGTATTGTCGTGGTGGGTGTTTGTATGGAAACCGATTCATTTCAACCGCTTTTCGGTATCAACAAAGAACTGAACATTCAATTTGTGCTTGCCTATAGCGCCGAAGAATTTGCTCAAACCTTACATCACATTGCAGAAGGCGACATTGATGTGGAACCGCTGATCACCGGCACGGTGAATATCGCCGGTGTCGCCGGCGCATTCAACGATTTAGGCGATCCTGAGCAACATGCCAAGATTATTGTTGTGCCTGATTAAGGCACAACAGTTTTGGCAATGGGCCTATCTTCTCGTCGTTTGAATCGCGGTCGCATCAACCTGAGGAATAACCGGCATCGACTCAACGTCCGTGAGGGACTTCAGCAAAAAGCCTAAACGATCATTGCCCCAAAATACTTCGGCACCTACATCTCGATCAATGGCAAAAAAGGGCACGCCAAAAACGCCATCGGCCTCACTGCTTTTAATGAACGCTGCCTGTCGCTCGTCATAAAGACCAGAGCTCTGTGCGTTAATGGCTTTGTCTGGATCAATACCCACCTGCGAGGCAATCGCCTGTAACACCTTAGGGTTCAATACGTCCTGTGGACCCTGACCATCAAAATTGAAACGTCGAATGCAAACGGCATCGGCAAAGGCCCAACCGCGGCCCTGCTCCTGCGCATAATTAAAGGCATGGTGTGTTAAGCCCCAGTTTTCATTGGGCATCTGGATGCCGAGCTTCTCTGGCGCATAATCAACATCATTCTTCAGGGTGAAATTTTTCGCTAACGTCCGAAAAAAACCTGCGTTAATACCGGCATCGTCCGCTTGCCGAGCGGCATCAACAAATAAATAGGCCATTTTAAAAAGGTTGTCAGTTGGGTTGTCCATGTGCCCACCAAAAATATTCTCAGGCCAGACAGGAATCAGCTCAATCTCAAAATCGCCAAACTGTGCCGCTCGTCGTAAACGGTAAATTGCGATAGCAGCAAACGGCGAACGAAATGAAAAGTAGAAACGAAATGAATTAGCAGCGCGCATGATCAACAGAACTCCCATCAATGATGCCGCAAAATGTATCCCTGCCACTTATGCACTTCAAGCTAAAGACAGAAAACTACTTAGCGGCAACGTATCCTTGTTATGCAACAAAAAGAACCATAACTAACAAAAACATCAGCTACAAAAAGACGCCAACAAAGACTCGGTTTCTAACTTGTCGTCAGGGGACAAGGCGAAGATGGTTGGACAAAAATCGGTTGCACCGGCTTCTTTAATTTCACCGATGCGGTCCTCAACTTCCTGACGACTGCCGATGATGGCAACATCGGCAGGTCCGGCGACGCCCTCTCGTTCAAACATCGCACGATAGGAAGGCAGCTGACCATAACTGCCCAAATTTTTTGCGACTACGTTTCGGACACCGTCAATATCCTCGGTGACACAAACCGGTAGGGTTGCGACAACGCGCGGCTTCGCGCGCCCATGACGTTCTGCCGCTGCATTAATCGTTGGCACGATGTGTTCCCTAATTGTTTTTGCACCAACCCAAGCGAGGGTTGTACCGGCCGCATGTTTACCTGCAACCCGCAAAGCCTGAGGCCCTAAAGCCGCAACTAACACCTCGCATTGCACTTGCTGGGGCTGAAATATTTTCGCTTGGCAGCTTAACAACTCGCCCTTGAAATCCACTTCGCCGGACTCGAGCAGCGGCATCAGAATCGACAAATACTCATTCAGGTGACGGATTGGCTTGACGAAATCAATCCCAAGGTCCGCCATCATCGTTTCGTGTGACAAACCAATACCAAGTGTGAATTTACCCGGTACTGCCTGCGCGGCCGTTAATGCTTGCGCCGCCATTGCCATGGGGTGGCGAGGAAATGTCGGCACAATGGCTGTACCAAGCTCTATTTCAGGTCCATCAGCACCCGCAACCGCAAGCGCTGTGAGTGCATCAAAACCGCCGGTTGGATGATCAGCCAACCAATAGCTTTTATAGCCTTGACTGTCTGCATTTTGAATATCTGCTCGCACACGGGCGATGGACGCTTTCTGCACGATACCCGTGCCGTTCCAACCTAAATCCATTTTTTGTGCCTCTATAATTCGTTAATCGAACCGTCGTTTGAATAAATCTTGCAAGGGATTTAATCGCTTTTAACGATGACAAGATAGCGATTTGTTCAATACCTCAATCAGATAAAACAGATGTCTCATGACAGTCGAATAGTTTTGGGTAGTGGGGTTCTTCAAGGAACAATCCCACACCTAGCATTCACCATCGAGGTTCAATCAAACAACCTCACCAAACATACTCTAAGAAACAAGAAGTAATCCATCAGTTGATTACATTTCTTCATGATATGGAAGGATTGGGGTACACAAGGATAAGTAGGAAGATGAATGCAATGGGGTATTGCTACTCAAAGAGGTAACAAGTGGTTACCTCAATCTTTTCATTCAGTCTTGGAGAGAAAGAATCAACGAGATTCTAAAGTAGAAGAGTCAAGAAACCACCAAAACCCAATCAAGATGTCCAAGATGTCTCTCAAATAACATACTTTGACTAATCAGACCTAGTAGCATAATGATGTTATAAATGCTAGTGTACCAATCTACATTTTCCGATACTGTGGGTACATTATGAACAAATTCACCGGTTTCTTCTGCCTACTAATTTTACTTATTCCCATCTCAGGATATTCCGATTTTGAAGAACCCGGTATGGGATTTTGGAAAAGTGAAGACTGCAAAAAAGTCAGTGAAGCCGCAGGATTTTTCTTATATAGGTCTGCAGAAGTATTAAAAACCGCAGACAACGAAAGAAAAGCAGGAAACGGCAAAAAATCTGAAAAGTCATATGCTGCAGCATTGTTTTTTTCGGAGTTATCTGCGAATGCGGCAAAGAATTTTGAGGCATTCTGCAAGAAATAATAACCAATAAAAAAGCACTTACATCCAAATCAATTCAGTCACAACAGAAAGTAGCCGATTTATTTTCGAGACTTGAGCTGTAATCTAAGCTCGTCTCTAAACCCCGGCGCGGCAATTTCTATCAGCGCCTCAGCTCTTGCTTGATTAGGCAGATATTTAATATCCGCAACACCGTATTCAGTTACCACCGTATCCACATCGGTACGCAAAGCTGTCACCAACTCAACCTTCGGAACAATACGAGACACAGAACCACCGCGCGCTGTTGCATTCATAGCGACAATCGAACGGCCGCCTACCGATGCTTTTGAGGCGCGCATGAAATCAACCGAACCACCGGTGCCAGAAATTTGTCTACCGGCTGCAAATTCAGCGTTGACTTGCCCATAGATATCAATCTCTACTGCAGAATTGATCGAGACGAAATTAGGTATCTGCCGAATCACGCTGATTTCATGGGTATGGTTAGCACCTCGAAACGCAACACTCGGCGTTTGACCCAGCCAGTCATATAGAGCGGTACTCCCTAATGCCATGCCAGTCACGTGCAAACCCGTGTCGATAGGTTTTAAAGCGCCGTTGATATTGCCCTGTTGAATCAACCGCATACCACCGTCATCAATCAAACCGCCATGCATGCCAAGGTCATTTTTAGTCTCTAACTGACTCAAGATTGCCGCTGGAATAGCGCCAATGCCCGTTTGCAAACAGTCACCGTCGGAAATGAGCTCGGCGACGAGGCGACCAATTTCTGCTGCAGCTGCATCAATCGTCGGCGCCGCCATTTGCGCGAGAACACGATCGGACTCGAACATAAAGTCTATGTCCGCAGGTGAAATCTCGGTGCATCCCGCCGGTGCAACAATGCCCCGATTTAACTCAGCGATGACGCTACCGGCTGAACCGAGCACCGCTCCGACAAAATCGACGTTGGGTCCAAGTCGCAACACGCCATTTACGTCATATGCCACCTGAATTAGCGCCACATCAATATTGTTAGACAGATAGTCATACACCGTACGCATTTGCATCGGCAAAAATTGCAAACGAGCGGAGTCGGCAGATTTTAACGCGCCGGTCATAAAGAAGGTTGTTAAGCGTGCGGTTGCATTGAAAGAGGTGAAATCCGTTTGATTAAAACCTGCCAATGGAAACTGAATGAACTCTAGGTCCTTCGGCAATTGCGCCGTTGCAAGGCTTTGCAGCAATGCTGTTGGCTCGTTGCTACTGCCTGCCACAAACACACGTTGACCCGGTTGAATTAGATCAAAAAGTTCAGAAAGTTGTCTCATAGTCGAGTCCAAGTGCTGCGGATAATAAAAAATCGCAAGCCGCTATAACGCAGATTGCGATTCATCATGTAACGATCAAAAAATACGCCTTTATGCTGTCGCTATTTTTACTACTTCCGTGATGCGCTCAACGCAGTGTCCGAGTGCTGCCACGCTTGTTCATATCGAGCAAAAGCATCAGCGGCTTCCTTCGTCTTACCCTGATCTGCTAAAGACTGATGCAAGCCATACAAAGACCAACCGTTTTCGGCATTCCAGCGTAGGTCTCGTCGGTAAACTTTCTCGGCATCCTCAGGATGATCAGCTTTCAACAGAACGGCGCCTAAATAGTGACGCATAGGCTGAGCCCAAGCGGGTGGCTCTGTGTAATTGCCTTTATCTTCAAGTTTGACAGCCTTTACGTAGCTTTCAATTGCGCCATCAAGGTCGCCTTTTGCCTCCTTAATCTCGCCGTCAAGGCCATGCCCCGCCAGGATCAAAATGCCCGATACGGACGTGACGGTCACCCGCGTCTTATCAACCTCAGGCTCATCAACGATCGCACGGAGAATCTCCAACTGCTTGGAGGCGGCTTCAAGATTGCCGGTGTTGGCATAGGCGCTACCCAGCGAATAGGCCCACATACCCCTAAGGTAAGGTGTGTCTGAATGAGAGGGGTTTTGCCCTATAAGTGCATCCCACTTGCCAAAAATCTTATTTAGATGCCAGGGTGACGCCATATTTTTTTCATAGCCTCGCATCGCGTGTTGGTGTCCCGATGAACTCGCTTTGAGCGTATCGGCCGCATCAATGGCCACTTCGTAGTTGCCCTGAATCGTCGCTGCATAACGAATGAAATCGGCAGCGTGGCCCGCATGAATTTTATGGGATAACGGATAGGTGCCTAAATTTGGCAAGGGCAGATCACCCCAGATCTCGGCAAACTCTTTGTCCTTTTGTTGTGATCGAACATTACTGTCAATCGCTCTATCGTACTGGCCGACGCGAACATAAATGTGCGATGGCATATGTACAACATGTCCTGCGATTGGCACTGTTGCTTCAAGGCCATCTGCAGAAGCCAATGCGCGTTCAGGTGTCAGTGATGATTCCACCAAATGAATGTGCAAGTGCAACACACCCGGATTAGTCATATCCGTTTTCATGATGTGTTCCAGCGCTAATGCAACAGCCAAGGTCTCATCTAAAGGCTCGCCCTCGATGTCCCAATAGTTCCAACGTGCAATCGACATATAAGAGGCGGCATAGAGAGCGGCCACATCGGAGTCGTCGGGATACTGTTGATTGAGTTTGCGCATAGCCGCTAGATAGGCCCTATCTCTCGCATCATCATCAGCAATACTTTCTTTGTCATAAAGCACATACAAAGCATTGATCAGTTGCGCCTCAAGCGGCGTTGCTCGGTCGATCAATTGTTTTGCTTTGGTAATCGCCTTAAGCCCCTCACCTTTCGGGTCGTCGGGCATTCGCCCGTATCGACTATTGGGATTCGGACCCATCGCATGGGCCATACCCCAGTAGGGCATTGGATGGGTTGGGTCAGCTAAAGCCGCTTGTTGATAGGACGCAATCGATTCAGGAAAGAAGAATCCCCATGCAAATCTAAGCCCTTGGTCGAAGAACATTTGCGCTTGCGGCGAGTCTGTCGATATTTTTCGACTGTAAGTGCCACCGCCAGGAACGATGATGGCGAACTTAGCCTCGCTCATTGTTTTTTGCTCATCGGGGATCGATGCTTGAGGTTCGCAAGCTTGAATCAACAACAACGCAGTCATTAGGCCCAATAGCCCAAAACTCTGTTTTAACTGTTTCATATTGTGTTTGCCTTTCTTATTTTAAAAACGTTAACGATCACATTCAGATAGGCATGCTGAGCTGCCCACGCCCTACTAATAAACAACATACAACTGGTTAAAGCATACCCACATTGACAAACCGGCGCCTCAATTATGCTAGTGTAATTGTAACGTCGATTATCGTTTCGACAACATACTGCGTATGTGATTTTGAAATCTCGCGCACAGCGTGTGATTATTGAGCACATACCTGCTGCCTGTATTTATAAATAGAGAGAGAGAACCACCCTGCAACCACTAAAAATCGAACCCGTATCGTTCAAGGAAACAAAATGATTAGTGTTAAAGACAAAGTTGTTATCGTCACTGGCGCCGCATCGGGGCTCGGTGAAGCAGATGCTCGCATGCTCGCCGCTGAGGCCGCGACGGTCATCATGACGGATATCAATACTGATGCTGGCGAAAGGATCGCAAAAGAGATTGGCGCGACGTTTTTTGAACAAGATGTATCAAGCGAATCACGCTGGGCAGATTTGATGCATTGGGTTGAAAAAGATTTTGGAAGATTGGACGGTCTGGTTAACAACGCAGGCATTGCTGTTATTGCGGATATCGAATCCACAACCTACCGAACAGTGGCGACGCACCATGTCTATCCATCTTGATGGCACATTCTGGGGTTGTCAGTCTGCAATTGAGCTAATGAAAAAATCCGGTGGTGGCTCGATCATTAACATGTCCTCAACCGCAGCCTTGGTGGGCATACCGGCTTATCTTGCCTATAGCGCAGCAAAAGGCGGCATTAGGGCCATGACTAAATCGATCGCGGTTCACTGCAAACAACAAAAACTGGGCATTCGTTGCAACTCAATCCACCCTGGCAGTATCAGCACACCGATGGTGCACACAGCTGTTAAAACACTCGCAGGCATCGACATGACCGCATTGCCTGACGTTGAACAAGGCCGCAAAGACATGGGCATTGGCGAACCGGATGATATTGCCCACATGGTGACCTATTTAATCTCTGATGCGTCAAAGCATGTTAATGGCACCGAGATGGTTATCGACAATGCCGATACCGTCGTCTAAACACAACAGCCGGAACACCACTGAACAGCACTGAAAATTGGGAGCGAGAACGATGAACATCACCGGCATGGTCCATATCAATATCAATTGCTCAGACTATAAAACCTCGAAAGCCTTTTATGAAATGTTAGGTTTCGAAGAATTTTGGCAGGTACCGGAAACCAATACCGCCGAAGTGGCCGCCGCCGTAGGCATGAAACCCTACAAGGTGCAGGGCGCACTGTTTACCTTAAAGGGCGCGAATCCACCCATGGTGATCGACTTGCTGCAATGGAAAGATCCGAGCGACACCGCGCCACCCTACCCGCATCTGTATCACACGGGCCTTGCGCGCATTGCGCTGATGTCTTCAGACCTAGACGCCGATTTACGTTTTCTTGAGCTAGCTGGTGTCGAAATTGTTGGACCGCCCGGCACTGTCACGATGGACAACGGACACGGCAGTCGTTTTTTTTGCTTTAAAGACCCGGACGGTACTTATCTTGAATTGGTGGAAAGTTTTTAGGCATCAACAACCGCTTTCATTCAATCGATTCAAAGATTGATATATCGAGGCTAGAAAGGTCGATCGAGTCACCCATATTCAACCAGGTTGCTTGCTGGAGGTTACGCAGCGTGCCTGGCACATCATTGCTATCAATTTCATAGATCGCCATATATCCATAGGCTTGAGCCTTCACGACCTGCACATCGGCGAGCTTGAAGCGATTAGCGGATAAAAAACCATCAATTTTCATCACCTCCGGCAAATGAACATTGCTGTACCAATTGTTAAATTCTGTCTCGCACCCCTTAATTGGGTTACTTCTAACGGTATATAAAGTTTTCATCATTTGGCCTACTTCGATCAATTCTTCGGTTACCCCTAATACTAGCGTTCACGAGAGCCGGTGAAATTAAACTTGGCTGGGTTTGGGAAACGCTTGATGAAAGCGACTAACCCTTCAAAGCGTGCGCATCTGTTAACGAAATACAATATTGATCTCAGGCTAAACTAGTTTATCGATAGTGTGAGAGATGGCGCGATGCATAGTCAGATGTCGACGTCATACCAACCTATTACGCACTCGCGCCCTTGCTTAGGATTGAACGAAATCCGCAAACTCTTCGGCATAATCTGGATGCCAACGAGACAAGGCGGGTCGATTTTCGACAACATCTCGCGTATTCCATTCTATCCGACGACGATCCAGCGCGACCGTCACATCGTTATCAGGACAGATAATATAAAAATCCCCAGCTGCAAGTGCTTCAAGCATAAACTCGACAACCTGCGCCGGTGACCAAGCCGCATCGGGCTTTTCCGGCACGCGTTTGCTGATTAAGCCGGTGTAGGTGAAACCAGGAACCAGCAGGTGAGCCGAAACCTCACAGCCTTGTGTATTTCTAAGCTCATGCGCCAAAGATTCTGTTAGAAATCGCACCCCCGCTTTACTGGCATTGTAGGCAGCATTACCCGGCGGGTTCGTCAGCCCTTGTTTTGAGCCGGTGTTAATAATCACAGCGGGACGGCCCTGCTCGATCAGCATTGGCGAAAAAGCCTGAACACCATGCACGATGCCGAACAGATTAACCGACATCACTTTTTGCCAGCCCGACAGGTTTGTCATCGCGCCGCCGCCAGCACCAATGCCCGCATTATTCATAACAATGGCAACATCATCGAAGTTTGCCTGCACCTTTTCACGTAAAGCCATGACCGAGTCAAAATCTGCAACATCGGTCTGCACGAATATCACCTGCGTATCGAAATTGGCCATTTCAGAGGCTGCGATTTTCAGCTGAGCTTCATCATTGTCAGCAATACAGACGTTCATGCCTGCCTTGGCGAAGGCCTTCGCACTCGCCAAGCCAATACCATTGGCACCACCGGTAATGACCGCGGCACGACCGCTGACCATAATTTCATTTAGCTTCATCATCAAACCTCTACGATTCGCTTCTTCGAGTTATCACCCAGCCCTTTTAGCATCAAAAAAACCGTAATCTAACGATCGAAAAATGCTTCGCCGGACAACATAACGTTTTCATTATCGCTCGCTCGGACTGCAGATAGATAAGCGTGTGTTCGAGGCAAGACGTGATTCGCATAAAATCCCGCAGTCGTAATTTTTCTCTGCGAAAATTCATCACCACCCCGATCCTGACAGGCTAGCGATGCTCGAGCCATCAACCATCCGGTTATACAGGTACCCGCGCCCATTAAGAAATTAAATGCAGCGGCGCCTACAACCGACGGGTTTACCTCATGGTGTTCTAATATCCAGTCCAAGGTTTGTTGCAGTTCTTCGATCGCAGTACTCAACCCTACTGCAACCAATTCCAAGCCTGCACTTTGATGCAGCCTTATCTCATCAACGCGCATTTCTTCCAGCAGCTTATTGAGTTCGGTACCGCGATCGCGAATGACCTTTCGACCAATGAAATCGTTCGCTTGTATGCCTGTTGTGCCTTCATAAATGGTCGTGATTCTGGCATCGCGCATAAATTGCGCCGCACCTGTTTCCTCGATGTAACCCATACCACCGTGGATCTGCACGCCCAAGGAGGTGACCTCTTGTGACATTTCAGTCGACCAGGCTTTTGCGATCGGCGTAAGTAACTCGCCGCGCGCTACGAATGACATCTTTTGAGTTTCGTCATCGCCATGATGAGCCATATCAAAACTACCCGCAGTGACATAACACAGAGCTCTAGAGCCTTCCGCCAGAGAGCGCATCAGCATGAGCATTCGTTGTACGTCAGGATGATCAATAATTGTCGCATTGTCATGACCGGCCACTGCGCCCTGAACCCTATCTGAAGCGTAGCGCACAGCCTGTTGGTAGGCTCGATCGGCTAGCGCCACACCCTGCACGCCCACATTGATTCTGGCGTGATTCATCATCGTGAACATATAGGCCAGCCCCATATTCTGTTCACCCACCAGGTACCCGATCGCACCCTCACCTTTTGCGCCATAGGTCATAACGCAGGTTGGACTGCCATGAATACCAATTTTGTGTTCAACACCCGTGGCATAAACATCGTTATGCCCCAGCGTATTACCGTCGGCATCAACAAGATATTTAGGCACAAGGAAAAGCGATATACCTTTAACCCCCTGCGGCGCACCTTCTAATCTTGCAAGCACCAAATGCACGATGTTCTCGGTCATACTGTGATCGCCCCAAGTGATGTAGATCTTGGTACCTTCTATGCGATAGGCATCACCGTCTTTTGTCGCCTTGGTTTTAATTGCCGCCAAATCTGAACCCGCTTGAGACTCAGTCAAATTCATTGTGCCGGTCCATTCACCGGAAATCATTTTGTGCAGGTAAGTCTCTCTCAGATAATCACTCGCGTGGGATTCGATCGCCTCGATAGCGCCCTGCCCAAGCATGGGACACAGGGCAAAGCTCACATTCGCCGCTGACCACATCTCCATCGTGGCAATACCAACAACCTCGGGTAAACCCATGCCGCCGTAGTTAGGGTTACAAGGCAGCGCGGTCCAACCTGCATCAGTGAATTGTTGGTAAGCCTCGGAAAAACCGCTGGCCTCTCTCACCTGCTCGCCAACAATTTTTGTGCCAATCAAGTCGCCAACTTTATTCAAAGGCGCAAGTACGCCTCGGGCAAATTTCGCTGCTTCATCTAGCACTGTTGCAATAAGCTCGGGCGAACTTTCTTCAAAGGCACTTTGCTCACAAATCGAACCTAAACCGGCAAGTTCGGTGAGTACAAAGTTTATGTCTTCGGTCGGGGCTTGATAGTCGGTCATATCGTTAATCATTGATTCAGAGGCGCGAATTGTCCTCTACCTGTCAATTAGATGCCAGCCAGAAGTTCTCTTTTTGGCATAGAACGACAGATAGCCACTTTTCGGCAGCAAGCTCACGGCAAATGCCAGATCAGCTCGCGCCTCACGGCTGGTAGTCGCATCGTAATATTGATTAATTTCTTTCGTTGCCATGAGCTGTGGATCAAACCATTCATTGTTTAAAACAATTAGCTCAGTAAAACTATCTGAATTGTGTTGCGGATTATCGAGCTGGGTACGATTTGCGTACTATCTGATATGTCTGCGCCAAAAACGCATGACTAATGGTGAAGAGCACGTCAGTGCTCCTCACCAAATAGCTGATTAAACTAAAACCCTGGCTTTTTCACTGGCGCTACTTTGCCCACGCAGATCAGCGATTCGACACAGTCTCGAATCGAAACATCCAGTGGACGAAATTCCATATCGAGAGCTTCTCGAATACGATCATTACGGAGTTCACAGCCACGCCATATCGCTCGAAATTCAGCTTCTTTTGCTTTCACCTTATCTGGCAGTGGATCAACGAGTTCCGCGCCTGCAAAACCGAGTTCAGGCAGAAGACGATCAATACTTGCGCAAATATCTTCGACATCACGTGTCTCTGTGGACCAGGCAATAAAACGCTCGCCGTTATACACATTGACGCTTTCAAGCATTCTTATATGCGCCTCTGCGACGTCTCTCACGTCAACAGTGAACCAAGCCCGATATGCACCCATGACATTCTGTGAGTACTTACCTAGCAGCATCGTTTCAATGTGATGTTGCCAAGGACCGAAGTTCTTTTGATGCGCAGAAAGTATAGGACCCACGTTGTCACCTGGGCAGCAGGTGATCGCATCCCAGCGTCCACTTTCCTCAGCGGCATCAGCAAAGGCCCGCTCAGCTAGCACCTTACCCATGGAATAACCTTGACCCCGATTCGTCTGCCGATTGGGGTTTTGCTCATCTGGATATCGGTCTTCGTACAGAACTGGGCGACGCACAAGCTCCTGCGTATCGGTTTCCGACATAACCGCTGCAATGCTCGACGTGACCACAACACGGTTGACTGTTTCCGACTGATTGACACTGTTAATAACGTGATCACAAACCATTTTGACATAGTCCATGTCATCGTAACTCGACACATGTGACAAATGCGCGACACCCTGACAGCCTTTAAATATCTCATCAAAGCAACCCGCCTCATCAAGATTGGCCGAATGTAGCGTCAATCGTCCGGATGCGTATCCTGGCATCTCCTTTAGAAAACTGACCTTGGCATCATCGCTCGTATCTCGAACGCAGGCACGCACCCGGTAACCCTCGTCTAAAAGCTGCCGCACGAGCCAACCACCGATAAATCCTGCACTACCGGTTACTGCAACTGTTCCGCCCTGGGGTATTGGTGCCATCTATGTTCTCCCTATTTATGTTTTTATTGACCGCTCAATGATACTTGAACTGATCTGATTTTGTTCTCTAAGGTCTGTTCGCTTTCACCCGCTTTGGATTTACAGTCGATCTTTTGGTCGATTGATCCGATCAATGTGTCAGTCAGTTGAGATGTCTGCAGCGGCAGCTGTTGAAGCTTGCTCAAGCACTATTTCATATTCTTGCGCCATAAATTCGATGCGATTACCGGCGACGATTTTCTTACGCTTTTGCGTTTCAACAACACCATTTACTTTGACTTGCCCGTCAGCAATGGCTGATTTTGCTTCACCGCCACTGCCAACAAGTCCCTCGAATTTGAGAATTTTGAATAGCTCGACGGGTTCTTTGTTAATTTCAATTTGTGTCATTTCGTTAAGTTTACTCACTGGTGGTTAAGCCGCTAAAAATCGACGGCATTAGGTCCCTAAGGGTATAGGGTTACACTGGGTTACATCGGTAAGCCCGCTGAGACAGTCTAAAGTGCTGAAATGATACGCTGTTTAACTAGCGCAACCGATTTCGGGGTTAGGACTCCGCTTCACTTTAACGAAAAACAGAGCCCTTATGGGATATATCAGTCTTGTTTAGCCTTCGCCCGCTGAGCATTCAAAAATTTAATCAGCGTCAGCGCCTCCTCTGGGTCCATCCGACCAATCGGCGAGTTGCTGTAGGTCGACATCATCACCCTGCCGCTTTTTGTGATCACGAACTCGCTCGGCTGAATGTGATCGCGACGCTCTTCCCACCAAGCACCCATGGCATCACCATCGGCACGCGTCATGCCGTAAGCAACGGGAAAACCCCAGTCACGTGACACATCAAGGGTTTGTTGCTCCGTATCGACCGTACCCGCAATGATACTTACACCTTCTGCCAAGAACGCTGCACGGCGTTCTTCATAGCCAGCTAACAGCCGACGACAATAAGGTCACCAATGGCCCCGATAGAACAAAGCGATGGTCATCGGCGTTTCAAGGTCTTGCGGAAATGAGAAGCTACCGCCGCCGGCCAAATTTAACGAAATGGAGGGGAAAGTGTCCCCTGAACTGAGAAAATCAGACATACAATGCTTACTCCTTAATGTATCAGCGATAAAATTGATACGTGCGAACATTTACGTTCTAAACTCTTTCAAACGACTTTTAAACGACTTTTGCAATTTAAATTCGGGATCATAAAACGGCCGATCACCCTTCACCGCTACCCTGCGCCATAGCCGTTGATGGGGAAGATAGTCGCTTGCGACGTAATGTTGAACAGCGCGCTAGTTGTTTCTATATCTGTGTAACTCTTTTGAAGATTTAAGCGCGGACCTATTTATATTATTTATTCAAAGAGCCTATCCCAAAACCCCTTGTCCATCGTCCCACAAAATACTAACCTTCGCCACGAATCAACTATGAAACCAGTATCCTGTGGGCTTAATCAGCAATTTGATTCAGTATTTTCGCGGAAGACAACGGCCTAGTCCAACCCTGCTGTGGCAGCCCAATTGGTCCGCCTTCCTTACGCAAAGCGTTGCCTTTTACCGCGTCTTAACGCCTGAAAACAGAAAACTATTCGAGCAGCGTATTCGCCTGTTCTTGCTGACAACAACGGTTGAAGCCTCAGCATTTGAAGTCACTGATGAAGACTGCTTGTTGGTTGCAGCCAGCGCAATCATACCTGTTTGGGGATTCCCCGACTGGCATTACTTTAACCTTAAAAGTGTATTTCTAATGCCGAATGCTTTTAATGAAAGCTTTCAGTGCGGCCAACCAGACTCTTTATTCACCGGCCTGGTGGGAACAGGTCCGATGTCTGGAAAAATGGTACTCAGTCAACCGACACTCGTACTCGGTTTTCGAAACAGCCGAGACAAACAAAATGTCGGGATTCATGAATTTGTTCATCTGATTGATATGGCCGACGGCGAATGTGACGGATACCCCGAGCGACTCAAAGAATATGCGTTTTCGATTCCGTGGTTTGAATTGATGCGTCAGAAAACCCATGAGATTAATCGAGGTAAAAGCAACATTCGGCAATACGGCGCATTCAATCGTGGGGAGTTTTTTGCGGTCAGTTCAGAATACTTTTTTGAACGACCCGGCATGATGAAAATCAAGCATCCGGCACTTTATGCAGCGCTTGCAGAACTTTATCAACAAGATGCATCCGCCATTGCGACGAATATCAAGACCCGTAAAAAGGCACTATGTCCCTGTGGCAGCGGTAAGCGTTATAAACATTGCTGTTTGCCAAGGGCTTAAGCCGCGGCAATAAATCGGGTCCCGATAAAATTCACATCTGTTTCATGAGTTCTTACGTTATTGGCATCAGCGCAAGGTTAGTCACGGTAGTACTATGGGCTTGCGCTACGTCAGTAACACGAGGCGCTGACCGCGGACTGATGAATAAATGTAAATTTTACGCCGACCCCATTTGTTTCTGTGCTATCTTTCGCGCGCTTGGAATATTTATTCAGGTTTACTAGGAATAAAGTATGCGTCTCCAAATACGAACGGTCTTCGCCATTTTTTTGTTGGGCGTAGGCCAGTCCCTTTCTGCCGCTCCGGCCAGCCTGCCCAATACAGATAGCGCACTCCGACATGATCTCATTACAAAAGCTCTCGTCTTTCAACATGAAGGGTATCGCGCTCGGGCAATTGTATTACTCCAACAAGCTGACCAATTAGCCAAGCAGCTTGGCGAAGACCAGAACGAAACAGGGCTACTGCTTGCCCAGCTCTACTTCGAGCTGGGTGAATATCCTCTAAGCCTGAATATGACAACCCGCATTCTTGATCAATCACAATCAGAAATTATTCAAGCTCGAGCGCTAAACATTCTCGCCACCGTACAAAGCATCCTCAATGATCATACAACTGCCAGCAACACTTTTACTCAAGCTTATGCAGCCAGCGTAACCGCTGGTGACAAAGCAATGACGACGACCGTATTAACGAATCATTTACGCCACGAGCTGGACAACAAGCGCGGCAATGCAGCGCTTGTAATCGGCAAGCAACTATTGCCGCTCTCTTCAACGCTAGGCATGTTGCCCGAGTCAGTAGAAATTCAAATATCAATCGGTGACTTGTTTATTAGAATTGCCGACCAAACAGGAGAGCACAGTTATTACGGGCACGCTTTCGCCATTCTTCAACAGGCTGAGGCGACAGCAAAAAGTCAAAGCCAAGTGCGACTGCAAAGTCATGCAATCGGCCATCAGGGTCGGTTACTGATCAATCAAAACAAGTTGGAAGACGGTATTCGAAGACTAACCACCGCTAACTTTCTGGCGAATACCAGTCGTTCGTTTGAAAGTGCCTATCTATGGCAATGGCAATTAGCCCGCGCTCATCGCTTGCAAGGTCAAACCGACGACGCGATCTCTGGGTATCAAACAGCGATTGCCACGCTAGAACAAGTCAGAACAGAGCTCATCAACGGCTCCCCGTTCACTTTCCCACAGAAGGTACAGCCGCTCTTCACTGAACTTTCTGACTTGCTGCTAATCGCTGCTACCGAGGCTGAAACGCATCCTCGTCAGCAGGCTTACTTAAAGCAAGTTCAAGCAGTACTGGAGCAGTCGAAATCTGCAGAGCTTCAAGATTATTTTCGAAACGATTGCGTGGTTCCGGATCAAACAGTCGACTTGAAACTTGTCGAAGCGTCAACCGCAATTATCTACCCGGTGATTCTTGCTGATCGATTAGAGATACTCGTTAACATCGAGGACCAGGTGTACCAATTTGTACACCCGATTAGCGCGTCCGATCTTGAGGAACTGGCCAACGAATTTCGGTACAACCTAGAACTCGACCAGGGTGATGACGAATACAAGGCACTGGGAGAGGAGCTTTATGCGCTTGTTTTCGCTGATGTAGAACCCTTGCTTCAGAAAAAGAACGTTGAAACTTTGCTCGTCATACCCGATGGCGTTCTGAGAACTATCCCATTCGCTGCTATCTTTGATGGCGACCAATATATGATTGAAAAGTACGCACTTGCGACGACACCTGGCATCAGTTTGACATTTCCTGAACGTCTCGACGTCAAGGCTGCATCCCTTTTCGCTGGCGGTATTTCTCACGCTGTTCAAGGTTTTTCGAGCTTGCCCGGGGTGCCCGGTGAGCTAGAAAAACTGGAAAAACAACATGGTGCAGAATTATTTTTCAACGAGGCGTTTCAACGAACCACTATCCAAGCACAAATTAGTTCGGAACAATACTCCATCGTGCACATTGCAACCCATGGCCACTTTGACAGCAACCCCCAGCAATCATACCTGCTTACCTATGACGGTAAATTAACCATGGATCATTTAGAACAAAGTATTGGTAGTAGACGGCAAACCGGTGACACCCTGGACTTGTTGGTGCTTAGTGCTTGTGAAACTGCAGTGGGTGACAACCGGGCAGCACTCGGGCTTGCGGGAGTGGCATTAAAGGCGGGTGCCAGAAGCGCGATTGCAACGCTATGGCAGATCAGTGACGCGGCTACTGCACTTATTATCGGCAGCTTCTACGAACACACCTCAAAGGAACACCTCAGCAAAGCACAAGCGCTAAGGATTGCTCAAACTGAACGCATAAACTCTGCACTCCACAATCACCCCTCAGATTGGGCTCCATTTTTGCTCATTGGTAACTGGTTATGATGCAGGCTTTGACTTTCATTCTCGCATTTTTGCTAGCAGCACCCACGTTAGCTAACGATTTTATGGTGGTGACGGGTAGTTTTAAATCCAAAGCCAATGCCGAGGAACAACTGACCCAAGTGTCAGCCTTTTTTAATCGGTCAATGGCTAACCAATCAGCCTCCGGCAGACCTGAATTCAGCAAAGCTAACGCAAAAATTACTGAAATTTTCGTACAAGGTGAAAAGCAGTTTCGTGTCAGCATAGGCCCTTTCGATAATGCGGATAGCGCCGAAAAAATCCAACTCGATGCCGTTCAACAAGGCTTCAAAAAAGCCAGGGCCGATACGGGTGACGCATCTGAGCAAGAAAAACCACCCGTTTTCCCAAGCGAACCAGAATTACTTCCGCAGATCAGCGAGCTCGCAAGCGTCGAAATTAGTCGATTTATATATCACGCACCAGCGCTAGAAAAAGAAGTTTCAGCGCTGCTGTTAACGGTGACAGGAAAAAACGTAGAAACGTCAGAATTACTTGCGACCAAAGACAGCATTAACAGATTGTATGTGAGCAATGGCTTTGTCAATACGGGCATGGTCATCCCTGACCAACGGATTAACAATGGGGAACTTCAGCTAGACTTCATCACCGGCAAGATTACTGAATTACAAATTTCTAGCCGCTTAAGAAATAGATATATCAACAGTCGGCTGAAGATAAGCGAACCCTTTAATCTGGTTCAACTACAGGACGCCCTCAAACTACTCGAACAAGACCCGTCGGTATCCCGAATTGACGCAAGAGTAGCTGCCGGCATTCGTCCCGGAGAAGCAATGCTAGCGCTTGATGTTGAAACCAACCCCAGATTTAGCCTGGCATTAGATGTAGCAAACGATCGATCTCCATCGATTGGTAGTCAAGCCGCAACGCTGACGGCCAGCGCTAGTAACTTGACCGGCTGGGGCGAGACGCTTCAAATAGGCTCTTCTGTGACCAAAGGGCTAGATGCACGGGACGCAACGATCTTCCTGCCGTTACTATCAGGGGGCACTAGTCTACAAATTCAATACGCACTGAGCGACTCGTCCGTTATTGAAGAACCTTTTGATAACATTGATGTGGAGAGTGAAACTGAATCACTCGGCGTGATGCTGAATTGGCCCATTCAGAAAACACTTTCTAGTGAACTATCCTTGCAACTGTCACTTGACGTCAGACGAAATCGAACAACATTGCTAGGCCAACCGTTTTCTTTTTCTGAAGGCGCAATCAATGGCGAAAGCAGGGTCGCGCCTATACGGGTCGCCATCGCTTATACGGAACGGAATATTAACGACTCTTTAGCCGCTCGCTTTTTGATCTCAAGAGGCACTTCAAAATTTGACGCCACAAAAAGTAGTGACTCACCGGATGGTCAGTTCACTAGTTATCTAGCTCAGGTTCAATATTCAAGACTTCTTACGCAAAAACTCCACATCACGGCGAGAGCTCTCGTGCAATATGCCGCCGACCCGCTTTTATCTATCGAGAAATACGCGCTTGGCGGCATCCAAACGATACGTGGCTACCGCCAGAACCAAGTCGTTCGGGACAACGCTTATCTCGCCTCGCTTGAGGCACACTATCGGCCCGACCTGCCCGTCTGGATTGACTTTATCGGGTTCTTTGATTGGGGCCGCGGAGAGAATCACAAAGATTCTATCGCTAGCGGACAATCAGATCTCGCCAGCATTGGTGTCGGGGTGGTGGTGAAGCCTTCGCCGGGATTTAGCATTGAATTATATCTTGCTCACGGATTTGACGATTTCAAAGCCTCGCAGCACGACTTACAAGATGATGGCGTCCATTTTCGCCTAGGATACCGACATGCGTTTTAAGTCGACTCTAATACTCATATCAGCATTACTCAGCGCGTCTGTCGGATATGCAGAAGTCACACTCGATGGTTCCGTGGGACCAAACTCTGTTAATCCAGGCGATTCGGTCTCCGCCGGCAGCGGCTTTACCTACAATATTACAGCGGACCTTGGTGAGCAGGCAGGACAAAATCTATTTCACAGTTTTGATAAATTTAATATTGATTTAGGCGAGCAGGCGAACTTCGCCGGTCCGATCAGCATCAGCAATATTGTTGGCCGCGTAACGGGCGGCGAGTCGTCGATTGCAGGTAAGATCACCTCAAGTGTTAGTAACGCGTCACTTTGGCTGGTTAATCCAGCTGGGTTCATATTCACCAACGGCGCGGTCGTGGATATCGATGGTACTTTCCATCTATCGACGGCCGATTATATTGAGTTTTCCGATGGTTCGCGCTATTTCAGCGACCCCTCTGCGACGTCCACCTTGAGCACAAGTGACATCTCTTCTTTTGGCTTTCTTGGTGATAGTAGCGGCACCATTAGTATCGATAGCAGTCGAGCGCCTTCTGGTGTCGTGGATTCTGCCGAGTACAACTTGAACGTGAATTCTGAATTCATCACCATTAGGGATGCCGATCTACACGCCCAGAGAAATTGGTGTTCGCATGGGTGATTCGACCTTTGGCAACATTAATGTTGCCGATAGCCTGCTTGAAACCGTCGGCGGCAGCATCTTTTTTCAGGGCGGCACTGTCTATGTGGTCGATACTCTCATAGCAGGATACGGCAGTGAGGGATCGGGAGATGGCGCAACGGTTCAACTAACAGCCTCCACCATCACGTTGAGTAACGCGGAGATACGCGGTGAGGCGACGGGGTTAGGCAGCGGTAGTGACATCTTGTTTGATGCTACGACGATTTCAATTGGTAATGGCTCAACTGTCGACGTTTCTTCAAAGTCTGCCCTTGATAATGGTGGTGACGCCGGAACCATTAGAATTGCCGCACAAAACGTCAACATAACCGATGCTGAATTTCTACTTGATACGCTTGGTGGCGGGGTGGGCGGATCTCTGACGATCGACGCAACCGATATTGGTCTTAGCCAAACTTCAATCAAAGCACAAACGGAAGGTCTTGGTGAAGCGGGACAGATATCGATGCAAGGTGAAACTATCGCGTGGAGCAATGTTGACGTCAACGCGAGTACAACTAGCGCGGGCATCGGTGGCTCTATTGTTTTAAGTGCCGACACGATCAGTATTGACGGCGGTAGCGCCATAGAGAGCGATTCTTTTAGCAGCGGTGATGGCGGCGAGATCATTTTAACCGCCACCCGTTCGTTTAATCTGACCAACGCGCGCATCGAGGCCGAGGTGCTAGGCAGTGGTGCTGGCGGTCTAGTTGAAATCAAGGCGCCTGCAATAACGCTTGGGCAGGATAGCGAGATCAATATCTCTGCCGTCAGTGGCACTGGCGATGCCGGGGTGCTGACCATCGCAGGCACGACGATTACCGCGGTGAATGCCGATATCAAAGGCGAAACGTTTGGTGAGGGCGATGGCGCCGATATTACGCTAACAGCAGATGATATTGCTTTAACGGGGACACTCATCAATAGCTCCACAAAGGGCGACGGAGCCGGCGGCTTTATTGCTTTAACTGCTGACACGATCAGTATTGACGGCGGAAGCGCCATAGAGAGTGATTCTTTTAGCAGCGGTGATGGCGGTGAAATCTATTTTAACCGCCACCCGTTCGTTTAATCTGACGAATGCGCGCATCGAGGCCGAGGCGCTAGGCAGTGGTGCTGGTGGTCTAGTTGAAATCAAGGCGCCTGCAATAACGCTTGGGCAGGATAGCGAGATCAATATCTCTGCCGTCAGTGGCACTGGCCATGCCGGGGTGCTGACCATCGCAGGCACGACGATTACGGCGGTGAATGCCGATATCAAAGGCGAAACGTTTGGTGAGGGCGATGGCGCCGATATTACGCTAACAGCAGATGATATTACTTTAACGGGGACACTCATCAATAGCTCCACAGAAGGGCGTCGGTGCCGGCGGCTTTATTGCTTTAACTGCCGACACGATCAGTATTGACGGCGGTAGCGCCATAGAGAGTGATTCTTTTAGCAGCGGTGATGGCGGCGAAATCTATTTTAAGCGCCACCCGTTCGTTTAATCTGACCAACGCGCGCATCGAGGCCGAGGCGCTAGGCAGTGGCGCTGGCGGTCTAGTTGAAATCAAGGCGCCTGCAATAACGCTTGGGCAGGATAGCGAGATCAATATCTCTGCCGTCAGTGGCACTGGCCATGCCGGGGTGCTGACCATCGCAGGCACGACGATTACCGCGGTGAATGCCGATATCAAAGGCGAAACATTTGATGAGGGCGATGGCGCCGATATTACGCTAACAGCAGATGATATCGCTTTAACGGGGACACTCATCAATAGCTCCACAAAGGGCGTCGGTGCCGGCGGCTTTATTGCTTTAACTGCCGACACGATCAGTATTGACGGCGGTAGCGCCATAGAGAGCGATTCTTTTAGCAGCGGTGATGGCGGTGAAATTATTTTAAACGCCACCCGTTCGTTTAATCTAACGAACGCGCGCATTGAGGCGGAGGCGCTAGGCAGTGGTGCTGGTGGTCTAGTGGAAATCAAGGCGCCTGCAATAACGCTTGGGCAGGATAGCGAGGTCAATATCTCTGCCATCAGTGGCACTGGCGATGCCGGGGTGCTGACCATCGCAGGCACATCGATTACTGCGGTGAATGCCGATATCAAAGGCGAAACGTTTGGTGAGGGCAAAGCCGCCGATATTGCGCTAACAGCAGAGGATATTACGTTGACTGGGACACTCATCAACAGCTCGACAGAGAGGCGTCGGTGCCGGCGGCTTTATTGCTTTAACTGCTGACACGATCAGTATTGACGACGGTAGCGCCATAGAGAGTGATTCTTTTAGCAGCGGTGATGGCGGTGAAATTATTTTAAGCGCCACCCGTTCGTTTGACTCTAACGAACGCGCGCATCGAGGCCGAGGCGCTAGGCAGCGGCGCTGGTGGTCTAGTGGAAATCAAGGCGCCTGCAATAACGCTTGGGCAGGATAGCGAGGTCAATATCTCTGCCATCAGTGGCACGGGTGATGCGGGCGAGTTGACCCTCACGGCGACTCAATTGACGCTCGACAACAGTTTGATCGCAACCGAAACCTTAACAGCAGGAAATGCCGGACACGTCATTCTGACGGCAAAAACGATTACTGCGGCTAAGCCATTATTCAAGGCGAAACTCTAGGCGCAGGGAGAGGCGCTGATATTACCCTACTGGCAGATGATATTTCTTTGACGGGGACGAGAATCGATAGTTCAACTCTGGGTTCCGGTGAAGGGGGGTTTATTTTATTAAGTGGCAGCACGATCCTGGTAGATGCATCTACCCTTGTTACGGAAACCGAAGGTACGGGCCGCGGAGGCACTATCTTTATCGCCGCGGATCAGTTGGATATTCTCAACCAAGGCAACCTAAACGGTCGATCCAATGGTGGTAGCGGCGACGCGGGAAGCATTTCAATCTCCACACAGTGACCTAAACATTGATAATGGCATAATAACACTCGCGACCACTACGCAGGGATCCGGTGGTGACCTCGTTATTGCGACCGAGACACTCCGGTTAAACCAGTCGACGTTAAGTGCATCAGCTAACAGTGATGGCGATGCCGGCCGAATTGACATCACTGCAACGACAGCAACGCTTCTGAATAAGACCGTCATAACCTCAGATACAACAGGAAATGGTGTTGGCGGCGATATTCTCATTAGGGCAAACACGCTGGATATTTTTTCCGAAGCGGCCATTTCCTCCTCTGCGACCGGTCTTAGTGATGCGGGAGATGTCTCTCTGATCGTATCGGACACCCTACAGATTGTCCGCGGCACAATTCAGACCACTTCAGCACTGAGTGGCGGCGGCAGTATCAATATACAGACACTGAATCGAATCCGAATTGATGAAAGTATAATTTCTGCGTCTGCAAACGGCGTCACCGCAAGTAGCGGCGGGGGCAACATTAGCATCGATCCTGAGTTGTTTACGCTACGCCAGAGTCAAATTGTCGCTCAGGCTAATGCAGGTACAGGTGGTAATATTGATCTGGTGGCGAATAACTTCGTGGCCGACACTGAAACCCTGATCTCAGCTTCGTCGCAGCGTGGTATTGACGGCACGGTAGAAATTGAATCACCAAACCAGGCAGTGAACCCTATCAGCGCGGAGCTCAATACGGGTTTCCAAGAGCTGCCAGAGTTCGTCTCAAATAATTGCACACCTTCAGCTTTGCAGAATCGTAGCTATTTGATAGTCGACAACATGAATCCGGTTCGACGTAATCCGGCAGACTACCTTCCAGCACCGACCTTGGATGTGTCTGCCGCGGCTTATACAAATAACAAGGCAAGTATGGGTAAGCTCCTCACCACACCCGGCTGCTAATCGAAGATAGGCATGACGAACCGTGTTTTTCCAAAACATGGTTTTGTTGAGTGACTGCTGCTTCAGGCGCACTAATGGTCGCAGCATAATACGGATCACAGCACATAGCGCGACACCTGGCACGATGTTTGTAAAAGATCATACCCATATGCGGGCCTGTTGTATGGACCTGTTGGGGAAGGAACGCAGCGCTCGTAGTCGGGTCGAGTACGTCATACGGTCTGCCAATCAGTTGAATCTGGCCGTGCTTGTGCTAAATAAGCTTATGTACACAGCCTGTAGAGGCAACTTTGTGTTACCGGATATTGCCCTGAAAACTCTGCGGCTGCGAAAAGGAGTTTTTAGCCTATCTTGGTTCCTTACGATAATTCTTTCGCGCGTTTGAGCAGCCTTACCATCGCCAGAGTGTCCAGTTCGCAATAGCGCAGCAAGGCTTCGACGATCGCTGCCTTCTCCACCTAATCTTCTGTGCGTGCCATTGCTATCCACTGCGCAGAGGCAGAGCCACCTTCTTGCATTTCCAGTTCGTGATAGGACAGATCAGCAACCAAGGTGGGCAGGACTTTCTTGAGTGCAGAACGCGGGGCGCGGGGTTTGCTGCGGCGCCGGCGATTACGGAACTTACGTCTGGTTGATTCGATAAAGCTATCAAGTCAGATAACCCGAATGTACTGGCTCACGCTTTATTAGTCAGTAAATGTCCTACACGCAGGAGAAAGCAAGACGAATACTCGAAGGCGTCTTTATTCGCCTCACGCCCAAAAGAAGAGAAGAGACGCAAACGAAGGTTTAAAGTACAAGCACCCAGCTATAGATATAAGCCAGTATTGCGATCAACACTTTGACTAACAAACCAAGAACTTGAATGGACCGGAGAATGAGATTATTCATTTAAGCGCCAGTAGGTTTAGAGGACAACTTTAAGTTTTGCAGGTGCAATTAGAGACAACCCCGCTTCTTTGAGTAAGACTCGATATTGATCGGCGACTCGACAGACTGATCTGCTCAATGCCGGCATCATGAGAGCGCCAAGTAAGTCGGCTGCTTTCTGAGATTCATCCTGCTGCAGTAATCGCATACACGACAGTAATAACATCTCGTCTTGACTCAGTGTTTTCCTGCAACAACAACGTATTTCAATGCGCCGTTTGCTTGCCACGCCTACTAGGCACATCAGTTCATCAACTAGTATTGTCGCGTCTACACATCCTGCAACCAGATAGGCTTCACGCATTGCAAGGGGAGGTGGTTGTTTCATACGAATGGCCACGAGCCAATGACGCAGACTCCATATAAACAATTGTGCACCACAGGATAAGTCTTCAGTGGCCAGCTCATTTTCAGGCGTTGTGCCTATTGTTGTTGCGAGGTCAGGACTCGGTTTAGGCTCATGATTCATTTTTTAATCTCTTGCTGTACAGTTAAGCTTAATGATAATCATTCGCATTAAGAAAGTCCAGTTGAACATCAAATATGAATTTTGAGAGTCACGACCAAGCCCCGGCACCACGACAGCCTCGCGCGCACCGATAGCAGGCTATCGCTAATGTCATAGAGCGCATTGGTGAGCGCCGCCACTTGATCATGGCCTGCAGGACTGGTAGATGACTCACTGGCCAGCGTATCGCAGAAGGACTAAAGGCAGAAACTACGCTGATACTCCTACCTTCTTTACTACCGCTTTCCAAAACAAGCAACAATGGGACATCTAACGACGAAGTGCCTTTCGCGTTTCTGCCTGTTTATTCCAACGCGACAGTAATTAACAGCAAATTAGACATAGCAGAGTTATAAACTATCCCGTTGTGTTTCCAACCCACATCGGATGCGGATGAGATCGCTCCTTTGCGTCTTGGAATAATGCAACAACAGTTTAGATTGGGATTATGTCGGTTTTTGAGTTCTTGTTAAGTTAATTTGGCAATACCTCTTTATAAGGTGTGTGCCTGAGAAATATTATAAAAGCGATGACGAAGGTCACTCCTTCTGCCAAAGAGAGTGCTGCAACGAAACGATAGTCACTCGATACAATGTATAGCAAGAACAAAAAGCCAGCCGGCAGGATCAAACTGCGGCACAGTGCTACTATACCCGACTGAAACGGCAGATGTATGGCGGTGAGATAACCCGATATCAGCATGTTGGCGCCACTAAAAAGAAACACCGGCCAAACGTACGCCATTAACTCCGTTGCCATTGCCAACATTTTTTCACCGCTTTGATCATCCACGAATAGCAAAATGAGCGGCTCGCTCAACGTGAGCAATGCAGTAATAAAAATCCCACTCACCAATAAAATGAGCCAGGACGCGGTTTTCAAGAAGTCTTCTATACGTTTTGTTTGTCTGGCTCCAAAATTTTGTGACAGCATGACTTGAATGGTATCTGAGATAGAGAAGAAGACCATAAAGCCAAGCATTAGGAGATAGTTTACCACGGTAATGGCAGCAACCCCGTCGATGCCGCCACGCTGAATCATCATCCAGTTGAAGATGAAGGCGATAATTCCGCCAGAGATTTCGTTAATGAATTCTGAGACACCGTTATAGGCGGCCTGAAAAATTTCTTTCCAGTTTTTTTGCCCGAAACTGAATTTCAATCTTCGTTTTGGCCAAAAAAAGTAATACAGCATCACCAGTAAAGGTATGGTTTGTGAAATGCCAGTTGCGAATGCGGCGCCAGTCAAACCCCAGTCATAGACTGCGACAAATAGATAATCCAGCGCGACGTTGATTACTGCGCCGACGGCTAAGGACGCAGCAGCTAAGTTAGGAAGGCCGTCCAAACGAATAAAAAAGTACAAGGCTATCATCGCAAACTGAGCAAGAAAGAACGGCATGATGATTCGATAGTACTCGCCCATGATGGGAAAAAGCTCTTGCGTCGCCCCTAGTCCTGTGAATATTTCTTCTTCAAAAACCAGGCCTAGGGAAATAACTATAAACCCATAAATGGCAAGCGAAATGAGCGTCTTGCTGAAAATTGCTGACGCAGCCTCTACATTGCCCTCGCCTAAATATTTACCGCCCCGCACAGAGCCACCGATAGACAACATCATGCCAACACCAAATAGGATCGTCATAATGGGAATGATGAGATTGACTGCCGCGAGCGCAGCGATGCCAACGTAATTACCAATGAAAAAACCATCGACCAGAGAAGCAGAGGTCATGGCGATTAATCCCACCAAAGACGGGACTAGGTACTTAAAAAACGTAGGAACAATAGCGCCTTCGATTGCATCAGTGGAGGCTTCTTGATCCTGGACACTTTGCGTACTCATGAGATGTTACTTTCTTTGGGAGGCAGATAATGACAGCGCCACTGGTGGAGGTTAAGACACTTTGCCCTCCAACCCATGTTCCTTGCCATTTTCATATGGTCTTACGGAACGAATGCGTCATGGATACCCACAGTTGGAGCACTTGGTCTTGTTAACCAAGGTATTAGCCAAAACCACCCAACGACTGGTACAGAACCAAAGCCAACACCACCACCCACTCTTACCGACATCATGTAGTCGTCTGACAGTAACTGAAAGAGTCGGTATCGCCATAACCGGGCGATAAGCCAGAACTGCCAAGCCTACTTTATCGTCCCAATAACCACCTGGGAGGAAATTTCCAAAAGGCAGGTCTTTTAAAGTGACTAGAGGTGGTAGGAATAAATCGTCGATAAGCCAAACCACAGCGTAAGCTAGAAAGGAAAAAGACATGAAATACCAAAACTCTGAGATGTTTGTTCTTCCACCAAAGTTAAAGTAATTCCTGAACCCGCTCCGGATGGAAAACCGGAAGTTACTAAAAATTTCACCCATGAGAGCCCCTTATGAATTTGTTAGAGAGGAAACCGCAGTAAAGATAAAATTGCGAGCAGCCGTATAGTAATAGATGCTCGCTTTAACGATCAGTGTTCTGCTACCTAAAAATCGCATATGATATTTAATATACAGTGTATTTACCCAAGTTGGAAAAAGCATCTTCGTTAGGATTCAGATGACTCTATCTTATTTATCCTGTCCAGCGGACCTTAGCTTTAGAAGCGGCCTAGTGATTCACTATTTTCCCAACACTTATGAACATATTCTTAGTGTCAACAAAACAATTTTTGGGAATCCAAGCTGCAGACTGATCATCAAAAGCACAGATGACAGAAGACAATCTCTTATAAATGTTTGAGAGATTGCCGTTTATAGGGTGTAGGAGAGCCTGAAATTACAGGATCTCGCGTGGCGGGATTGCAAGCTAGCTGTCAGCGGGACTTCTATTTTCTGCCACCTGAATTAACCACTTGGAACATTTTGAGATGGCAGTCTTTGAGGTCGCAGGGCTAAGAAAAGGAGAAAACCTCATGAATGGTGACGTACTCTGCCGATAAGTCGTCGGGGTTATCAGCTGAGAATGCTGAAAGGTTAGGTTGATGGTGATCGTAGTTAAGACCGCTATAGTACAGATCAGATTAAAATACATAATTGGCCAGCCCAACCCCGATTTGTGAACGTTCACACCCGCGCGTTAAAAATCCGGGATCGCTACCTTGGCGATGAGTGCACCACTGATTTCTTAACGCTTGGGCTTCGGTTTCGTCGTTGCTGGTTAACCAAACTTCCATTGGTTGTATGTCGCCGAGGTATTCGCAGCCCGTTTCGTAAGCTGCTTTTACGCGGTTTACATAAACTTCGGGAAGTGAAGGTATAGAAAACAATACCGCGCTGCAGGGGACAGCCGTCGCGCCAGTGGTGTTTGTAGCATCGGTTATTGGTGTCGTCGTAGCCGCTATTGTGAAACTCGTCGTACGGGGGGTGGATGCTGTTTTTTAGCTGCTGCCATCGCCGCCACAAGCGGTAAGATAGAAAGCACAAACGAATGTCAGCGCGGCCGTTGATTACATCATTTTACTTACGTAGCTTGGCGGTGCCTTCACGCAGTGCAGTGCGCTCGTAGCTGTCAACCAAAGATATTCTGACATTAGGCCTTAGTAGAAATGGGATCGGGCTCATAAAACGGCTTATCACCACTCACCGTTACCCTACGCAATAGTCGTTGATGGGGAAAATAGTCACTTGCGGCGTAATGTTGAACCGCGCGGTTATCCCAAAAGGCAATTGAACCCGCCTGCCATTCAAACCTGCATGTATATTCCGGCCGCCCATGTTGTTTTAAAAGCACGGCGACTAATTGCTTGGACTCTTCGGCAGATAATGCCTCGCCGCTACTGATATCGAAGAGCGAGTCATGTCTTAAAAATCCGCCGTGAATGTATAGCCCTGTGACCCCCGTCTCAGGATGCGTCCGCAACAAGGGATGACTGACGCCGAAGGGAATCTCTTGTTTTAACCCCTCAACAATATCATCCGGAAGCTGGCCCGCGCCTCTCCCCATGAGGAATATCTGGTAGTCATTGATGCCATGTAAATGCTGCAGTCGTTCCGCAAGGCCATCTGGCAAACCGCGATAAGCTGCGTAGCTGTCGGCAAAAAGCGTGTCGCCGCCATAAGGAGGCACCGAAACACATTGTGCAATTGATCCTAAAGAAGGTTTTTCCATCCAGGTAACGTCTGAGTGCCAGCCGTTTTCTGTGCCGGGACTTTGCGGACCATGAGCAATTTCCAAAATATAGGGGTTAGCACCTGGCTTGCCGAAAGGGAAAGCATCAAGGTCGCCAAATGCCCTACCAAAGGCCACCTGTTCATCTTCAGACAAGTTTTGATCTCGAAAGAAAATCACCTTTCGCTCCAACAAGGTGTCTCGAACAAATTTCGTCAGCGCATTTGACAATGATTTACTCAAATCAATGCCATGCAGCACCGTCCCAAGGGTTAGTCCAATATGTTCAAAGCTCACTCCGAAAGCATCGGCACGTGATTGCAAGTCATCAGAAACCGGTTGATTGCCCATTCGTTCGTACTCGCGTGCGACACCTAAACCGGTTCTATCGAAGGCTGGAAAGAGTGCCTCGGCGGGCTTTTCGCCTCCACCAGCGGCCTGCTGCGCGGCCACTCGGAACTCAACCAGACGCTCGGCATATTTTTTGGCAACCAAATTGTATTCTTCCTGCTGACTCGACATGTCGGCGCTTGTCATGCTCACCTTCTCCCAATTTATTTGTTGCGTTTATGCCTACGAATTCCGGGTTCCATGCTACCCGTTAGCCGTCATAGCGCTTAGCAGAATACTCCCTTAAGGGTAGACGCGCCATTGTGAAATTAAGCCGATTGGACCCTCAAGATCAAATCTAACGATAAAACCGCAGCACTTTACTAATGCGCTAAATCTAACGACAATTATCTCGAATGCAAAAATTATCATGGAGGGTAGGATGACATTGAAAATGGAAATCGTGATTGGTGTACTGATCTCACTGCTATCAATCGGTTCTTATGCGGCGAACCCGTTCGCCGTAACAAACACAAACACTGATTTTGTCCAACTTGCGGCAAGCGATGACCGTCAGGATCGTCGACAAGAAAGGGGCCGCTCCGATGAACGTCATGACAAGCGAGATTGCCGTCAAGAAGAAGGCCGCACCGGACAAGACAAGCGCGAATGCAAGCAGGAAGAAGTGAGAGACGGCGTTCGTGGCAATAAAGATCACAACGATAACGAAGGCTAGTTTATTCCCACGTCGATCGTCGGCGCGGTTTGCCTTGAGTGCCTGCGCCTGGCGCGTTATGGTCAAGAGATCTGTTTTTACGGAATCGTGCCATGACTGACTATCTATCAAGCGTTCAACATACCGAGCGCTTCCTCTGTGACAATCAGGTTAAAACCAGTCACGGCATCACTTGGAACCGTGTGCCCGACGGTAAGCCAACCCATTCCTTCTACCATGGCAGCGCCGGCGTGTTGACGTTCTACCTGGAACTTTACAGTTTCAGCGCCGACGATCAACACTTGGAAATAGCCTCGCAGGCGGGTGAAGAATTGCTGCACTACATTAACGAAAAAGCGACTGCTGAAGAATTTATAACCATTGGTATTTACAGTGGTTGGCCTAGCTATGTCTATGTGCTCAACGAATTGTACAAAGCGACGAAGCAGGAAAAATTCAAACGCGGCGCACTAACAGCGCTGTCGAGAATGACAGCACAGGCGACGAATATCGGTAAGGGCATTGGCTGGATTGAACCCGTACCCTTCTCTGATATCACCGGCATCACGGGCGAGCGCGAAGTCATAGACCTCTCCGTCGGCGCGGCCGGCGCAGGTATTATCTATCTTTATGCACATCGGCAAGGGCTCAGCGATGATGCACTGCCGCTAGCCATAAAAACTGCCGACCGGTTGCTCGAGGTTGCACAGCAAACACCCGATGGCCTTCGTTGGTTGATGATGACAGATATGCCCTTTCCATTTACCGCGCCCAACTTTGCTCACGGCGGCGCAGGTGTCGGCTATTTTCTCGCTGATCTCTACCGGGAAACGAACAATGAAGCATATCTTCAGGCAGCTGTGTCTGCCGCAGAGTACGTAAAGACACGCGTTCATGAACAATCGAAGGGCTTTTTAGTTTGTCACACCGAAGAACAACAGCCCGCATCCACCTTCTATCTAGGTGTTTGCCACGGACCCGCAGGCACAGGACGGTTCATGCATCTGCTGCACAAGATCACGGAAGATGATCGTTGGCAGCGTTGGCTCATCGACAATTTTGAAGGCCTCGTAAGCACCGGCGCGCCTGAAGAGCGCAGCAAAGGGCTATGGAATAATTACGGACAATGCTGCGGTGATGCAGGTATTGGAGACTATGCCTTGTACCTCTATGATGAAACTAAAGACGAACGCTATTTGGCATTTGCTAATCGTATTGCCAAACATTTGGTATCGGCTGAACACTCTTCAGCTTCAGCTGATCAAAGTATCTCTTGGGCCCAGGCGGAGCATCGTTCAAGGCCTGATTTTACCGAGCGGCAGACCGGGTATATGCAAGGCGCTGCAGGTATTGGTAGCTTTCTGCTGCATTTGCACAGTGTAATACAAGGCACGCCCTGTAAACTCGCGATGCCTGATTCACCCTTTAGCTACGGTTAAATAGACGTACAACTTTTGATCGTTAGATTTGGCAACAGATTCAACTTTCGTGTAAGTGTTAAACGTAATTCACATTTAGATTGAGACGCGACATGTTAAATAAGCTCGACGACTATCCGATTCACCAAACCCCCGAACCCATCGCGCACCCTGCCACAAGCGATCGCAACGTTTATGATCGAACATGGTTCAATGGCTACGCTGCTGATGGCTCCTATTACTTTGGTATCGGCATGGCGATTTATCCTCACCGAGGCATCATGGACTGCTCTTTTAGTGTCGTTCAGCCGGAGCAACGACAACATTGTTTTTATGGCTCGCGACGCGCGCCGGATGAACGCACCGACATGTCAGTGGGACCGTTTAAAATAGAAATCATCGAACCGATGCGACGCGCCAAGGTAACGCTACAGGACAATGAGAGCGGCATCACCTGCGAGCTTATTTTCTCCGCTCGAACAGCGGGCATTCAGGAAGCGCGTCAAACGCTACTATCCGGTAATCGCCGCACCATGGATGCAACACGCTTTGATCAATTTGGTCGCTGGAGCGGCATCATCACGCACCCAGACGGTGTCATTCATGTCGACGAAACGACTTGTCTTGGCACGAAAGATAGATCATGGGGCGTCAGGGGCGTCGGTGAAGCAGAAGCCGGCGGCGCACCCAACACGCCAAAGGGGATATGTTTTGTATGGGCACCCTTATTTTGGGATGACCATGTTTCCCACGCGATATTTTTTGATGGTCAGCGCGGTGAGCCACTGGTTCGGGAAGGGCTAGAAGCACCTTTGTATGAAACAGAAGCAGACATTCCGGGTGTGGAAGATGGGTTGGTTGATCGCAAGCTCACCGCACGACACCGCATTGCCTATCATCCGGGTACTCGCTTAGCCGCCAGTGCTGAAATAGACCTGATTGATCTGGATGATGGCATTCGAACGATCAAGCTAAAACCCATATTGAAATTTATGATGAAGGGGCTCGGCTACGGACACCCTGAATGGAAGCAAGGTATGTGGAAGGGCGAGTTGGCGACCGGTCATGAATCTTTTGATCCACGCCAGCTGGACAACCTTGCCCCAGAGCATCTTCACACCCAACAAGTTGTCATCGCAACTGATGGCGATAAAACCGGCATTGGGGTGCTCGAGCAAATTGTTGTTGGCCCCTATGAACCCGCCGGGTTTAAAAGTTTCTTCGATGGCTACGTTGATAAATCTTAAAATATTCTTTTGATATTTTTTATAGACTGCCACTAAAATTAGACTATCAACACGACGCTTCACTTACCTGCGTTTAAAGGAGATTGAGTATGTTCATTCAGAAAACGATCATCTTGGTGATCACCGTTTTCCTCTTGTTTACCAACCAGCAAGCAAGAGCTGACACACACAACGACCCTGAAATTGCGGCATCAGTCGCCTCTGCGATGGCAGCGCTGGATGAGTTCATGCTGCATTTCAATGCAAAGAATCCGACTGCGTGGTCAGCAACACTGAACTACCCCCATGTCAGGTTCGCGAGCGGTGGTGTCACCGTCTATGAAAACCAATCGATATTTGCAGAAACAAAAGCATTTGAGCAGCTTGCGAAAATCGGTTGGGATCATTCACACTGGTTAGAGAAAAACGTCACCTTGGCCTCGAAAAATAAAGTCCATATATCGACCGTATTTCAACGTTTTAACAGCAGTAATGAGCCGATCGGCACCTATCAATCGCTTTACATCGTGACAAACGTTGATGGCCATTGGGGCACCCAAGCCCGATCTAGCCTTGCACCTTAATCAAACGAGCAAGTGAAACTCATCCTGTCGCAGAAAAACCAACTACTCGATAATCTAAGGACCGGAAAGAGAAGACACTTAGGGTTTTCATCGGAATCCACCATGTTTCAATAAACGTCAGAATGTAGATGCGGCGGTCGCGTTTTATGTCGAGCTGTTAGCGCTCGAAAAACTCGAAAAAAATCATATTAAGGTTTGGCAACAGGGTGGAATTTAATCAGCGGCTGTGCCACTCACGTCAAAATCCAGATGATGTTATCTTTTCATCGTGACGGTGATAGCATAGCTGAACTAATTTGCAATTTATCAGCAAGCATAAAAAGGAAAACCTACAATGTCAGAATACATACCACCTACGATCGGTTGGGTACGTAAGCAAGTTGAGCTCTATGAAAGTAGCGGCGGCACACAAGGCTCTACACTGCTCGAAACAGGCATGCCGTGTATTATTGTCACCCATACGGGTAACAAAACAGGTGGGATCCGAAAAATTCCACTGATGCGAGTAAAAGTCGGTGATAGTTATGTCTTGATTGGCTCAATGGGCGGACAACCTAAAAATCCTTCATGGGTCTACAACCTGCGCGAAAATACCCAAGTTGAGATTAGAGACAAGACCGAAGTCACTGCGATGACTGTCAGAGAAGTATCCGATGAAGCCGAACGGCAGACGCTTTGGAGCGCCAGTGCAGATGCATACCCTCCTTACAACGACTACCAAAGCAAGACGACACGAAAGATACCCGTCTTTATTGCAGAACCTTGCTAAACAGCCGTCCTAAAGCGGTTGGTGAAGGCTCGCCGAAACGTAAAGCCGTAAGCTTCAGTTTGTACAAGGTAATGAAAAAACCGAACCATCCCAATAGCCACTAATTTTTGTCTAGCGGCTTAACAAGCGGGTCATCTCTCATATACAGGGACGAGCCGCTTTTTTTTGCCCCCTATTTACTGCATCCCCTCGTGTCGCCGCGTATTTCCTACGTTCTATTGTGTCCCAAAACCGCTTATCTGCATGACATCTAAGGGGTGAATAATGCTAAAATTGCCGCCTCAAAAAAATAGTGGAAGTTGTCTGATATGAACGTAACGCATCGCAAACCCTTGCCGGGAACTGATCTTGATTACTTTGATACCCGTGCCGCGATCAACGAAATAAAAGCTGATGCTTACGATAAGCTCCCCTATACCTGCAGAGTGCTTGCGGAAAATCTGGTTCGCCGTTGTCCGCCGGAAGCACTTACAGCAGCCCTTACGCAGATTGTTGAACGAAAACAGGAATCAGACTTTCCTTGGTTTCCAGCTCGCGTTGTCTGTCATGACATTCTTGGTCAAACCGCATTAGTTGACCTTGCTGGCCTAAGAGACGCCATTGCAGCTAAAGGTGGCGACCCCTCGCAGGTGAACCCTGTTGTGCCAACCCAGCTAATCGTCGATCACTCTCTAGCCGTTGAACATGCCGGTTTTGAAGAAGATGCCTTTGAAAAAAACCGCGCCATCGAAGATCGCCGCAACGATGATCGGTTCCACTTTATCAACTGGACTGCCACCGCTTTTGAGAATATCGACGTCATTCAGCCCGGCAACGGCATCATGCATCAGATCAATCTGGAGAAAATGTCACCGGTTGTTCACGATAGAGACGGTGTCGCGTTTCCTGACACACTGGTTGGAACCGACAGCCACACACCACACGTCGATGCACTTGGTGTTATTGCGATCGGTGTTGGTGGTCTGGAAGCTGAGAGCGTTATGCTCGGGCGTGCATCTTACATGCGGCTACCGGACATCATTGGCGTTGAGCTGTCAGGTAAGCGACAGCCAGGTATCACCGCAACCGATATCGTTTTGGCACTAACAGAATTTCTTCGCGAACAAAAAGTGGTTTCTTCGTACCTAGAATTCTTTGGCGAGGGCGCAGAAGCCTTGACCTTAGGCGACCGCGCCACAATCTCTAACATGACACCGGAATTTGGCGCGACAGCGGCCATGTTCTACATTGACTCGAACACCATCGACTATTTAAAGCTCACCGGCCGCGACGATCAACAGGTTAAGTTGGTTGAGACCTACGCTAAGGAAACGGGCCTGTGGGTGGATAGCCTTCGAACTGCAGAATATGAAAAGGTGCTTAGCTTTGATTTATCTAGCGTCGTTAGAAACATTGCAGGTCCATCAAACCCGCATCGACGCGTCGCGACGACCGATCTTGCCAAGGCTGGTATTAGCGGTATCGTCGAAAATGAAGAAGGCTTGATGCCAGATGGCGCTGTGATCATCGCAGCGATCACCAGTTGCACTAACACGAGTAATCCACGCAATGTTGTTGCTGCGGGCCTCATTGCCAGAAACGCTAATGCTAAAGGTCTCACTCGCAAGCCCTGGGTTAAAACCTCATTAGCACCTGGGTCGAAGACCGTGCAACTCTACCTCGAGGATGCAAAGCTGCTGACGGAACTTGAGCAACTCGGCTTTGGCATTGTTGGCTTTGCCTGTACAACCTGCAATGGCATGAGCGGCGCACTCGACCCCGTCATCCAAAAAGAAGTTATCGACAGAGATCTCTACACAACAGCAGTTTTGTCCGGCAATCGAAATTTCGATGGTCGAATTCACCCGTACGCAAAGCAGGCCTTTCTGGCATCGCCACCCTTGGTTGTTGCCTACGCCATCGCAGGAACGACACGTTTTGATATTGAGAATGGCGTCTTGGGTCTTGACCAAAAAGGCAACCCCGTCACACTTAAAGACATCTGGCCGTCTGATGAAGAGATTGATGCCATTGTGAGTCAGAGCGTCAAACCCGAACAATTTCGCGAAGTCTATGACCCGATGTTTTTGAATGTGAAAGACATCACAGATGCAGCCGACCCCCTGTACGATTGGCGTCCACAAAGCACCTACATACGTCGCCCACCTTATTGGGAAGGCGCCTTGGCTGGTGAACGAACAATGAAAGGTATGCGGCCACTCGCCGTCCTAGGGGACAACATTACAACCGATCATTTGTCACCGTCGAATGCGATCATGCTGGACAGTGCAGCCGGTGAATATCTCGACAAAATGGGCTTGCCGGAAGAAGACTTCAATTCCTATGCGACCCATAGAGGCGATCACCTCACCGCGCAGCGAGCGACTTTTGCTAATCCAAAGCTATTGAACGAAATGGTCCAGCAAGATGGCGAAGTTAAACAAGGCTCGCTCGCACGCATTGAACCTGAGGGTAACGTTGTCAGAATGTGGGAGGCTATTGAAACTTATATGGCACGCAAACAACCATTGATCATTGTTGCAGGTGCTGACTATGGTCAGGGCTCCTCTCGGGATTGGGCTGCAAAAGGCGTTCGTCTAGCGGGCGTTGAAGCCATCATCGCTGAGGGGTTCGAGCGCATACACCGAACCAATCTCGTTGGCATGGGTGTTCTGCCGTTAGAATTTAAGAAAGGCGAGAATCGTGAAATCTACAGCATCGATGGCACAGAGACGTTTGATGTTAAAGGTGACCCAACGCCTCTCGCTGACCTGACCGTCATCATGCATCGCCAAAATGGTGAGTCGATTGAAATACCGGTCACCTGTCGATTGGATACCGCAGAAGAAGTGTCGATTTATACAGCCGGCGGCGTACTACAACGATTTGCTCAGGATTTTCTTGAGTCAACTGGCGCAGCATAAGCTCGTAATGACAAAACGTCGATCGTTAAACGCGAGCTAACCTGCAGATAGGAATATGAGAACTATGTCCCAAATACCGCAAGTAAAGATACCTGCAACCTACTTAAGGGGCGGAACGAGTAAAGGCGTTTTCTTTTCTTTACAGGATTTACCAGAATCTGCGCGTGCGGCCGGGCCAGCTAGGGATGCACTACTACTGCGCGTCATTGGCAGTCCAGACCCATACGGCAAGCAGACTGACGGCATGGGTGGCGCCACATCGAGTACCAGTAAAGCGGTCATAATATCCAAAAGCAGCCAGCCTGATCACGACGTCGACTACCTCTTCGGGCAGGTTTCTATCGACCAACCTTTTGTTGACTGGAGTGGCAATTGCGGCAATCTTTCGGCGGCCGTTGGCCCCTATGCCATCGCTAACAATTTGGTCGACCCTAGTCGAATTCCGGACAACGGTGTTGTTGAAGTTAGAATTTGGCAAGCGAACATCAAGAAAACAATTATTGCGCATGTTCCCATAACTGATGGCATGCCGCAGGAAACAGGCGATTTCGAGCTGGATGGGGTCACATTCCCAGCCGCAGAGGTTCAAGTCGATTTTATGGACCCCGCCGATGACGACGGCGGCTCAATGTTCCCAACGGGCAACCTTATCGACGACTTAGAGGTACCCGGTATTGGCACGCTAAAAGCGACCCTTATTAACGCCGGAATTCCGACCATTTTCCTCAATGCAGATGCCATCGGCTATCTGGGCACGGAACTTCAAGACGACGTTAACAACGATGACGCTGCACTTGCCAAGTTTGAAACCATTCGAGCCTATGGCGCCGTAAAAATGGGTTTGATTTCACATATTGAAGAGTCTGTTAGTCGCCAACACACGCCTAAAGTTGCATTTGTTGCGCCTGCGGCTGACTACACCGCGTCAAGTGGCAAAGCCATTGCTGCCGCTGATATCGACCTGCTCGTGAGGGCGCTTTCGATGGGTAAACTGCACCACGCCATGATGGGTACGGCGGCGGTAGCGATCGGCGCAGCAGCAGCCGTACCTGGCACGTTAGTTAATTTAGCGGCAGGCGGCGGTGAAGTTGTCGCGGTTCGATTTGGTCATCCCTCGGGTACGCTCCGCGTCGGTGCACAGGCTGTTAAAAAAGACGGTAACTGGCGTGTCACCAAAGCAAGCATGAGTCGAAGCGCTCGCATTCTTATGGAAGGTTGGGTGAGGATTCCAGGTGATAGCTTCTAGATCGCATCTAAATAGCCTCTAAAGTTTGATCATCCGCTTTAACGCCACCGTTAACCAAACAGGTTGTCAATGACACTAATGGTTGGTTGATGGATGGTCGATGGTCAATCAAATTTCGCCAAACCCCTTCAGACATGCCGCAACGAAAGCGAACCAAGCGACCCTGATCGCAAGAGCTGTGTGGCAAGCCCTGCAAGCCATCGCAACGCATAGTTACGCACATACGCGTGGGGCTAAACCTCTGATTCACCTAGATTAGTCACGGTTTGCCCTGATTAAGCCCAAGCTCACGTTGCATTTTCTTAGTTAAACCTAAAGAAACAATTCGATGTGACTCAGCAATATAGTATTTGAGTTTTTTGTCCGTTTTTTGCATCGTTTGATGTTGCTGTATCCACTGCATACCCCGCGATGCCAAATAGGGAGCAGGCCTAAAGCCTATAGCGTCATGTAGCATCTCAAAGTGAATATCTGAAACTTTAAAGGTGAAAGCAGCTTGATCAGACTTCTGCCAGCCGCCAATAGCAAATACTTTGCCACCGACCTTCCATACATGAGCGCCACCCCATTGCATAACGTGTGAAGTAGCCGTCAACGAGCAACAGCATTTATTAAAGGCATCATAAGTCATCGAATTGTCACTCTTAGTTGATCACACGATAGACAATCTCGGGAAAACCACCTTGCGATAGGTATCACCGTGACGTGTATGTGTGTCAGTAAGCCAAGGTTAAGCAGACAACCCACCTGCTTGCCGCTGCCGATGACCCCAAGGTATTCAACACCCGCTATAAAGCCATCTAGACTGGTCGCCACATAATAAATCGATTTCATATATGCCCCTCGATACATAACACCGAGCAACAATGTCATGAAGGCAACTAAAATTAACCGGACTACATTATTTTGTGATTCGATATTGCTCAACGATAGCCCAACAGAAACACTAAAATGCTTTTCACATCCCCGCTCGCCAATTCATTTACAGCGGCATTTTCAATCACATTAACAACGCCGCGCAGATGAGGTGAACCCTGATCAGTATGAAACCAGATCAAACCTAGAGAATTCAGTAACACCGTGATCCAGAAAACAGCACGAAAACCGGTCTTTATAGTTTTATGCCGAAGCTTTTGCTGGGCGACTATCGCGCCAGGCCAGCCGCACAATAAGGAAAAGATATGCAGCGTAGATTCTGACACTCTCCACGTACTCTGTTGCGCCGCCTGCTTGTCCCGCGCATAAACGAGGAATGTTAAACAACTCATAAAAAAATAAAACACGGCAACGAGTATCGGCGTATATCCCAAAAAATAGAAGGAAATTAGCACGCAAAAGATGACGAAGATCGGAACGTAGTTCAATTGAGGCTTTTCATTTTTTTGTCAATCACCATCTGACTCGACTGCATGTCCACTATCCCTTTGAAAGGAAGAAAATTGGGACAATCATATTTTTTATTTCGCTAATAAGCATCGTCTTCATCGTGCACTGACACCGATACATCGCCCATCTCGTTCAACGCCAATTTGAATACAATTGGTTTGCAGCATACTTGGCAATCCTCAATATACTGCTGGCCCGCTTCCTGATGATCAATGAGTACATCAAGCGCCTCACCACAGTAAGGACAATAAACAATTTCTTCTGCTAAAAATTCCATCTTCTGCTGGCTTGCCTCAAAAATAACGTAGATAACGCCCCCGCTAGTGAAGGGTCTGCCCCAATTGTAAAACGGTCCAGTGTGCGTATGCAAAATGTTCCACCTTCAATACACCGGTTGATTCTGGTCCCGGCTTTAGCAGTTCAGCGATGTTCGTCGTCGCAGCAATAGCTCGTCCGCATCAATTCACACCTATCAGCACCTATAAAGCACGAAATATAGATAGCACGGGGGTAGACGACCGAACTTGAATCAAATTACTATGATTCCTAACGCCAACGCTGGCTGTCAAGTTTGTTGTTGCTGACTCGGCTCAAGTAACGCGCCTTTAAATGAACTCCTTAAAGCGATAACTCGAAAAATATGTCCATACTACAATACCGTCGCGACATCGATGGGCTTCGCGCCATCGCCGTCACTCTGGTGATACTTTTTCATTATCAATTCCCGTTATTTTCTGGCGGCTTCATTGGCGTCGATGTTTTTTTTGTTATCTCAGGCTTTCTGATTACGGGTCTGTTGCTTAAAGTACAAAGTCGCGATGACTTCAGCTTCGCAACCTTCTATTCGCGGCGTATTCGCCGCTTACTGCCATCATTCTTACTCGTATCGCTGGTCACTTTCATCGTCATCTCGCGCTACTATATGGACGGCGACTATTACATCTTCTCGAAGAGCTGGCTTGGTTCTGTGATTGGCTTGAGTAATATTTTTTTCCACGGTGAGCTATCTCAATATTTTTCCGCCGATGCCAAGATCATATCGCTACTGCACACCTGGTCGCTGGCTGTTGAAGAACAATTCTATTTCATTTGGCCACTACTATTACTACTCTTAAAACCGATAATTAGACACGCAAAATTTGTCCTAATTTTTATCGGTTTGTGGTTCGGTGCTTTCACCTTCTCTATATGGCACGCCATTGCCGATCCGGTCGCTGCATATTTTTTACTGCCTGCACGCGTCTTTGAGCTAATGTTAGGTTGCGGACTAGCCTTGTTCGCGCACCGCCTCCCTATACTGAACCGCTGGCAGGCTGAGTGCCTTTCCTTAACGGGCGTCGTGGCTATCGTCGCCAGCGCAATACTATTAAGTAGCGAAAGCATCTTTCCTGGCTACAACGCACTGTGGCCGACAGCAGGCGCTGCACTGATCATTTACGCGGGCATGTCGAGCCACGCAAGCCTGGTGACTCGTCTGTTAAGCACAAAAGCCTTTGTATTTTTAGGCACCTTGTCATACTCACTTTATCTATGGCATTGGCCGCCTATCGCACTTCTAAACTATCAGCTTGTCGCGTTAACATTGCCGATCAAAGTCGGCTTGATTAGTTTTGCCTTTTTTGCTGCTTGGTTTACGCATGCTTTTGTTGAAAACTCACTACGCTATCGACAATGGTCACTAAGAAAAACGATTAGTCTGCTTATCCTGTTACCCTGCGTTCTAATTTGGTTGGTACAACTTACTATTCGTACCAATGATGATATTAGCTTTCGCATCCCTGAAGAAAAACGCGCGTTGTACAAAATCATGCAGCAGCAGCATGCCGGCGATTTGTACGAGGCGTGTTTTGACGGCGCGGATTATGCGTTCGACCAGAGCGAAAGCTGCCTATTTGGCAATGCGACAAGCAACGGCAAACCCAACAGCATGTTATTAGGGGACAGTCATGCGACAGCAATGATTGGCTTTCTCGAGCAGGTCGTGGCGGATACACCCTTTTACTTTTTGGCGGTTACCAAAGCGTCAGCGGCATTCATCGCAGAACCCAACATAGACAAAGCCTTTGCGGACGAAAAAAAAAGACAGCGCAGTCGGGCGCTGCAGCAATATCTCACTGCGAATCCATCACTGACAGTATTCATTAATAATTGGTGGGCAGGCTATACTCAGAACAGCCAAAATATTGAATATACATCTGCAACCGTCGACTGGCTCCTTCAACAGGGCCATCGCGTTGTCATTATTGAAGACGTACTACGTTTGCCCAGTCAGTCACACGCCTACTGCTTGATCCGTGGCTCAACCGACTGCGATATCACTGAAGCAGAGATTAAAGATGATCTACACTACGCCAACCGATTTAGAGCATCGATAGAAGAGCGCCATCCCGAAGTGATGTGGATAAATCCGCGGCAGGCTATTTGCGATCAGCAGGGTTGTAAGACAACCCTTGACGGATTGCCACTGTATCGAGACGAACATCATCTTAACTACCTCGGTTCAAAAAAATTGGGCGATGAGTATCTACGTCGCTTCGCAAACCCGTTAGATGGAATCGCGACACAGTAACGTAAATCGAATCAGCGAATAGAAATATTCGCAGGACTAATCCTCACAAATAAAGAACCTATGGGACGTCACCTCTAACCTGAACGCCGGCCAAGGCCTGTGTTAGGCTTCGGCCAGAATAAAAACTAGCAAGGAATCAGATTGAATAGTCCCCTTTCGCCAAAGGCTATCGCGGAGCAAGCAAGTGCCGCCGAGGCTTATAAAAGCAAACCCTATCGCTACTACGCGCTTGCGGTGTTGACCTTGGTCTACGTTTTCAATTTCGTTGACCGTCAAATCATCGTCATTTTGTCCGAATACATTATTGAGGACCTCGATTTAACGCTTGCCCAGTACGGCATGTTGTCCGGTATCGCCTTTGCGGCGATTTATTGCGTGTTTGGCATACCGATTGCCCGCTACGCGGATAAAGGCAACCGTCGAAATGTCATTGCGGTTTCATTGACGGTCTGGAGTTTCTTTACGGCGATGTGCGGCTCAGTAACAAACTTCTGGCAGCTATTTGCCGCTCGATTCGGTGTCGGCATTGGCGAGGCTGGTGGTAGCCCTCCTGCTCACTCCATGGTGTCTGATATCTTTCCTGTTAACGAGCGTGCTACCGCACTGTCGATCTACTCCCTTGGGGTTTATGGCGGCATTCTGGTCGGATTCGTCGGTGGCGCCTATCTCGTCCAGTGGTTTGACTGGCGCGTCGCTTTTATCGTTGTCGGTCTGCCCGGCATTTTGCTAGCAATTCTATTGCGCCTGACAGTGAAAGAGCCACCCCGAGGTTTTTCTGAAACCCGTGAAGACGTCGGTTCCGACACATCTTTCAAAGATGTTCTGGCACTTCTATGGTCTCGTAAAGCATTTCGGCATCTCGCTTTTGCCTGCGCACTGCATGCATTCGTGACCTACGGCGTGGGCAACTTTATGGTGATATTCCTCAGTCGTGTACATGAAATGCCAAACTTGGAAATTGGTAAAATCTACGGACTGGTTGCCGGTATTGGCGGCCTCGCTGGCACCCTCGCCGGCGGTTGGCTATCGGACAAGATCTCCGAAAGGACGGGCAACAGAAATTGGTACATTTGGATACCACTCATCTCAACACTTGCCGCTGTGCCCTTCGCGATCAATACGTTTCTGTTCATGGATAGCGGATTGACAGCAGCTCTATCTTGGGCACTGCCGGTTTTCTTTGGCGGATTCTACCTAGCCCCATGTATAGCAATGACCCACGGCATGGTGGGGTTACGTATGCGGGCACTGTCATCAGCCGTGCTGTTCTTTGTGCTGAATTTGATTGGCTTAGGTCTCGGTCCTATTCTGACCGGCTATGTCGCAGATTTACTCACGCCGGAGTTTGGTATTGATGGTATACGCTACGCGATGACACTGACTATCTTGGTCAATATTTGGTGTGCCTTTCACTACTTTATGTGTACCCGAACCCTGAAGGACTCGCTGGACAATGCGCCGGCCTAGCGAATCGTTAATCCGACACGGGCGAATGATGCCCGTGTGGAATCTTGGGGAATCGAGGATCGGCTTCCCAAGGTATCAACGACTGATGCGCGAACTACTTTAAGTCTTTGAATTCACCGAGAGAAAAGTCACCCGCCGCACTTCGTGTACGGCGATCAACTAATTCCGCGTAAATCCGTTCATGTTCACTTCGGGTAAGGCGATATAAAGAGAACAGACCGATAGGAATGAGATAGAACAAGGGAATACCAACACCGACGGCTAACCCTAAGTTAACAATGACCTCTGCGGGTATATCTGATGGCAAAGCACTTTTCGGGAAATTCAAAAGATCAATAATGATACCCGCAATGACGATTCCCAAACCCGATACGGCTTTGCCTGAAAACGAAATCGCTGAGAAAAACATACCCTCTTGCCGCTTGCCTGTTTTGTATTCTTGATAGTCAAGTATGTCGGCCATCACTGAGGCACCCATAATGCCGTAGATGGTCGCAATGATCGTTCGAAGAACGTGATTCGATATCAAAATGATTAACAATAAACTTGAACCGTTCTCCGGTAGTAAATCGAAGAATCGCAGGTTGACCATGAAGATGCCATCAACCAATAAAAAAGTGAAGGTCGTCAATATGATCGTTTTTTTGTCTACCCGCCTCTGAATCCAGGAGATACTCGCAAAGGCAATCATCGCACCGATGATAGAAAGCGGAAACCAACGCAGATCTTCAGGTGTTAACCCCCAAAAATAGGTATTCAGATAAAGCTCCAACGCGGCCAGACCACCTGCGATCGTCGAACCGGTTAGCACCGCCATAAAAACAAGTAAAAACTGCCTATTCCTAAGCGCCAACATGAGTTCAGAATAAACACGACCGAAACTGAATTTCTCCGTTTCATTTATCGGCTGGATTAAATACTGCACTTCTTTTCTGGTGAAGTGAGTTGTGAACAGCACTGCAAAAAAAACGAAAGTGGACACCACCGCAGCGAAAGTGACGTAGCCGTCCGGGTTTAAATGTCCCGGTGTAAAAGCTTCAGTACTGGGAAAGATGAACGTGTAGGTGGCGACGGTAAAAGAAGCACCAAACACCCAACCAAAAAAATAGCGATAAGTGACGATTGTCGTGCGCTCTGTATAGTCGTCAGAAAGCTCAGCCATCATTGCGGTCCATGGCACTAGAAACAACGTCATGGCGGTCCGCGTTAGAATGGCGAACACTAACAACCAAGCTAGAAGCGCGTAGTCGCCAGCTTGCTTAACAAACTCCGGCGGCACAAATACCAGAAACAAACTGACCGCGAGCGGAAGTGCGGAGAGGTACATCAGTGGATGTCGGCGACCCATTTTTGATCGCAGGTTGTCAGAAATACTACCAATCACAGGATCCGTAATGGCGTCAAAGACGACGGCAATACCTAACGCAACAGATGCAAGGCTGGCAGACATGCCGAGTACTTGATTATAGAAAAACAGCAAGAACGTATTGAACGCAAAATTTTTAAAAGTGTCGGGAATGGAGCCCACACCTTGAACTAATTTTGTCGATACCGGCACTTTACCCTGACGGGTTTTTTCTCTGACGTACTGCGTCTCTAACACACAGATCTCACCCTAGTGATTTCAGTAAAGACTACAGTAATCGACAGGATGCGTCCTAGATAAAACACACACAATAATGTCCCTTCATGGATAGCGTTAATATCGATCGAACAGCCGATACGTTGGTAAGCCAATGCCACCCACAATACCTTTATCTAAAGGTTATCGTCACCGAACTTTTTCATTGCAGCAATGATCGGCCGAACAGATCGGCCTTTGGCTGTCGCTAAGTATTTATAGCGTAACGGGTTAGTCTGATAGGACTGCTTTTCTAAAAAGCCCTCACTGACCAAACGCGTCAGTCGACTGGACAATAAATTAGACGGAATGTGCTCGGGGCTTTTTGCAAATTCTGAGTAGGTTGTCGCGCCAAATACCAACACATCGCGCAGCACCAGTAATGTCCATTTATCACCAACCAGGTCGAGTGTTTTGGCAATCGCACATGGCGACCGGAAACTCGGCAACTCCTTTGGATTCCCACCCTTACGGGATTTTACCTTTGCCTTCACTTGTATTTTAGCCTTTGTCATCTACGCCACATTCCAAGTTTTAGGGCGATTGCAATAATACAGCCAAACAGAATCATACCTGCTGCTGCTGCAAAATAAACACCCTGCAAGCCTAGCTCCAACTCAAATGCCAGATACAAAGCACCCACAACAGCGACCACCACGCGCACGATGGTGCCAATAATTGGCCAGGTCACTGTGCCAGCGCCTTGGCTGGCAAAATAGAGCGATAGTCCGAGCCCCTGAAAAGCAAAGCAAGGACCAACTATTTGAATGTAGAGTTTCGCAGCTTCAAAGGTCGCTGGATCCGTTGTAAAAGCCGGAATCCACAGGTTAGGAAACAACGCTAGAAAGATCCCTACTGAGCCGGACAATGCAGCTGCGAGTGAACTACCGATCCATCCGATACGCTCTGCCCGGGCAATATTGTCCGCGCCAACATTGATGCCGACTAATGACGTCATGGCCGCACCCAGACCAAATACTAATGGAATCATCAAAAACTCGATACGCGAACCAATGCCATAGCCTGCCAGTGCCGATTCGCCGAAGCGGCCAACGATAGCTGTAAGACTCAAAATGGTCGTTACCGTTAAAATAGGAGACAAGGAGGCCGGTATCGCAACTTTGAGGATATCCTGAAAAAGCGCCTTGGAAAAACCAAAAGCAGCCCCGTGAAGCTTCAAACTTTGTGAGCCCCAGATTAATCGGATCAGCATCAAAGTGCTCACCAGTATGCTACTGACAATGGCTGACACAGCCGCACCCGCGATACCAAGTTGCGGTAAACCCAAACCTCCCAGCACGAGCGCTCCGGATAAGGGCACCTGAATAAATGCGCTCATAATCATTAGCACGGCTGGAAATTTCATATCGCCCATGCCACGAAAGATTGCGCCGACAATGCTCATCAGCCAAAGAAACAAACCGCCACTAAACAGTATCAGACAGAAGGTTTGCGACTGTTCCAAAATAGCGCCCTGGCCACCGAGGAAGACAAGTAGTAATTCGCCGAAAACGAGATACATCAGCAGGAAAAATAGAAACCCAATCAGTGCTAGTGCAAGCGAATGCCATACCAATTTCTCGGCACGCGCCATATCTCCGGCGCCTATTGCACGCGCAATCGCTGAGGTAACCGCACCTCCCACTGCGCCGCCAGCCATCGTCTGGATCAGCATAAGAAGGGGAAACGCTAAAGCAATAGCGGCCAGCGATACGGTACCGAGCCGACCAATAAACCACACCTCAGCCATGCTGACTGAACTTTGAATCAGAAACGCCAATGCATTAGGCGTCGCCATTCTTATCAGCAATGGACCTGGCGCTGCGGTCAGCATCGTTTTAGTTCTTTCATCCACCGTTGAATATCACCTTATCCCGAAGCAGTGACTTTAAGATCGCAAGCTACTAACTTGCAATATTAAAGTCACTATAGATCAAAGTGTTCTAGCGTTAGTTAGATTAATCAGCGGAGGGTCAACCAAGGGTGGGCTTTTAGACAAGGCTAAGCGGAATTGATTTGAGAAATCTAAATGATTTGGCGGCGCCTCGCGACGCCGCCAAGTTATCGTATCTACACTATTAAAACTGCGTTGTTATAACAGACTTTCCGGCACGCGCTTATTTGATCTCAAAGTCTGCCGCACTGTGCCGCTCAACGACACGCGTTTCCTCAGGTCCCCAAGGACGATTAACACGGCGACCGCGCTCCACCGCAGGTCTTGCTTCTATTTCCGTGGCCCAGCGGACAACATTTTTATAGGACTTAACCTGTAAAAACTCTGTTGCCTGGTAAATATCATTCAGAACCAAACTACCGTACCAAGCATAATTTGCCATATCGGCAATCGTATAGTCGTCGCCGCACAGGAACTGGCGCTCAGCGAGGCACCGATCCAATACGTCTAATTGACGCTTCACTTCCATTGCAAACCGATCAATTGGGTATTGATACTTCTCTGGCGCATAGGCATAGAAGTGGCCAAAACCACCACCGAGATAAGGCGCACTGCCCATTTGCCAGAATAACCAAGACATGCACTCAGCACGTTGCGAGGCTTGCGTGGGCAAAAACTTGCCATACTTTTCGGCTAGGTAAACCATGATGGCGCCCGATTCGAATATCCGCGTTGGCGGCGTCGTGCTGTTATCAAGCAAAGCGGGAATTTTCGAATTGGGGTTAATAGCAACAAAGCCGCTACCAAACTGATCGCCGCTACCAATATTAATTGTGTATGCATCATATTCGGCAGCAGAGATACCCAGCTCTAGGAGCTCTTCCAATAATACGGTGACCTTGACGCCGTTTGGAGTCGCCAGCGAATACAATTGCAGATCATGATCGCCAGACGGAAGCTCTTTATCTTCAGTTGCACCGGCAATCGGCCGATTAATATTAGCAAATTTACCGCCGCTCTCTGTATCCCATTCCCAAACTTTAGGGGGTGTATAAACATCTGACATAGGGTGATCTCCAACTTTACTTATGCGCTTTAGGTTTGGCCAAGTATGCGGTAATGCATCACCGCATAACAAGCGGCTGAAGACTCAGGTTGTCCTATCTGATATTCACGGTCGTGTCAGGCGTTAGTGGAAACAATTGCTTACGACGCACGAAATGGTGACCCTTAAGCCATTAGCCACTGTTGGCGACCCGTATTGCTAGCATCAAACCGCCATAGCGGGACACATGAGCACCAAAACAAGACACACCGCACAATAAGTGTCGCCAAAAAATGGCACTATTGTTCAGCTTTTAAAGGTAACGATGATGACATGTTGTCGAAACTTCAAAACTCGCAAGTCACCTCACAATGCCAATGAGTTGATGAAAACCACTAACAAAAACACTATATTGCAACGACAACCTAAAACAACCTACAACAACCTACAACAACTTAAAACCACCGACCCAATTGAGAACACGTATCGACGAACTTAGCAGCTTTAGACTCGGCGACATTCGAGGCATTTACCCAACCGAGATCAATGAAGATTTTGTCCATAATTTCGCACAGAGCTTAGTGGGACAATTTAATCTCAAAGGGAAAATCGTCACCGGACGGGATATGCGCATGTCCAGCATACCGCTACAGCAAGCATTAAATGTCTCGCTAAAAAATATCGGTATTAACGTTGTCGACATCGGTTTAGTACCGACAGAGCTGGGTTATTTTGCATCTGCTCAACCCGGCATCGAGGCCGCCATCATTATCACCGCTAGCCACAACCCCTCAAACTACAATGGCATCAAGTGCGTCCTAAAAAACGGCCAGGCGATCACCGTCGACACAGGTCTCAACGACATCAAATCAAAAATGCTCGAGAGCTATCAGCATCCGATCAAAGCCGGTTCGATCGAACAGCTAGACTTACGTGATAGCTATATGGAATTTCTCAAAACACAGTTTCAATCGGATCAATTCTCATGTGGCCACATTGCATTAAACGGCCTCAATGGCACCGCGGCGACTATGGCTGGCTCAATTGCCGACCGGTTTTCAATCGATCGCACATGGTTTAGAAAGGAGCCGGGACCAATCCCAAGCCAAGGCGCTGACCCCGCAAACCCGCAACTCGTTAAGGAAATGAAAGGCTTTATGGCGTCCCGTGAGTTTGATTTGGGCGTCACTTGGGATGGCGATTGCGATCGATGTGTCTTTTTCGATGCCGCAGGTGATCTCATCCCAACTTACTATATGGTTGGACTCTTTACAGACCACTTCTTGAAGAAACACCCCAAGTCAGCGATTGTTTTCGACACCAAACTTTATTGGAACACCATCGATATTATTAAACAAAACGGCGGTGTCCCCGTACCGGCAAAGACTGGCCACGGCTTTATGAAGCAGCGCATGCATCAAAGCCATGCAAGTTATGGTGGCGAACTCTCCGCCCATCATTATTTCGGCAGTTTCTTTGGCTGCGATTCAGGTATGTTTGCTTGGCTAACACTAATGACACTCTTTAATGATTCGGGCCAGACACTTTCGGAAAGGATTGCTGAACGCCGAGGCAAAGTCTGTTGTACACCAGAGTTCAGTTTGAACTTGATGAATACCGACGTTGCGTTCAAGACAATCGTCGCGCATTACAAAGCCGATGCCATTGACCTCGACTACTTTGACGGCACCCACATCACCTTGCCCGACGAGTGCAGATTCTCTCTAACGCCATCAAAAACCGAACCACTGATACGCCTCAACTTTGAAAGTCGCGGTCAAGGAGAGGCATTGCTAGAACATGCTGGCGACGTGCTTCGTCTGCTGGAACCCTTTCGGGCGGACGATGAAAATTGGCAACACCACCTACACCTGCAATAGGGTAAAGAGAGATAAACCTGCCGCTTAAGTTGCTTGTGACCCCAGTCGCCTCTCAATCAAAGGCGTTTGATTTACAAGAAACCATCTACCAAATTTTCAATCAGCGCCGCGCCAACCCATGTGAGCGGCGGTATAATTAGATACAAGCTCAACCTAGACATCGATCCCATATCGATTGGCCAGGTCGACATTTGATTTAACTCTCGTTGGTAACTAAGCAATGGTATGATTCGCTGTAATAAAACAAAGTCTCCGGCAGGGCTGGTACCCTTGCCAGATTCCGCTTCGATATTCATTGCCACCAAATCTAACTCTGCGCGCTTCATCGCCATTAAACGTTTGTGTACCGGCCACATTGGTATAATAAATAGCATCAACATCGGCAGCCCCGTAGCAAGCAAGCCGGGCAACACCGCCTCAGTCCGCGCACCGTCAATCATCATCAACGGATAAAATGCCAATGTGCCTATTAGCGCAAGTGTTGATATGACAGCAACATCACCAAAGGGCAGTAGATTGCGCCTATTCAAAACAGAAACCGCCAGATGATCTCTACCAAATTTTGCAAGGGTTCGCGCATTGTCGATCAAAACGGTAATGACAGTTGTCATAACAATCCAAAGTAAAAAGGTAATTACCGTTGCCGATGCACTGGAAAGCGATTCGACTAGGGAACTGAGCACTAACGTAGGCGAACCCCATATCATGGTGAGTTGGCCGAACGCCAGAAGCAACGAAAACGACACCGTTGCGATCACCCAACCGATGGATCGCTGCGAAAGTGAGTCCTTCAATATTTGAAATTCCTCATCAGGCAAAGCGCTACTAGAGCGCAAACATTCAACATAGTGTTCTGTCCTTTCAATAATAAAGCTGAATACTGGCACGATGTAGGCAAACAAAAGTGAAAAGAACAGCTGAGTAGATTGGTTCAGCTGATTTTCAGCAATAAACTGGCGTTGATACAAAAAAGTTGTCAGAAATATAATCAACGCAATCAGCCACCGCCCATAACGAAAAGAAGGCGTCAGCAATAATATCCAAATCCTATGCATACCAATTTCTCCTCGAAAGATCGCCTGATTGTAAAAAACTTGCGCTTAAATTGACACTAGCAATGTCGTTAACAGTTCGCTCAATCGAAACAAATCCGTTAGAATGACGCATACGAACTATCTATGTAACGTTATGAAAAGAAATATTTTGTTCATCACAACCGATCAAATGCGCTTCGATGCGCTTGGCTGCAATGGCGGTCAAACCGCGCGAACACCTGCGATCGACAACCTCGCCCGACACGGCATCAACTACACGCGTGCCCACAATCAAAACGTTGTATGCATGCCCGCAAGAGCAACCATGATCACAGGCCAGCATGTTGGCTCTCATGGCGTATGGATGAATGGCGTTTCCATGCCAGAAGACAAGCAGACCATCGCACATCATTTGAAAAATCATGGCTATCGCACTGGTCTTATCGGTAAAGCCCACTTTGAACCATGGCTGGGCTCACCTGAGACTTTCTTTGAAAACAGAATGGCATCAGAAAACAACACGGGTCCCCACCGGGGTTTTGAGCATATGGAATTGGCCAATCATTTCTTTGAGGGGCATAGTCACTACGATAAATGGATGGATGATCACCCAGAAGAGAAAGCTAAATTCTATCCAATGGTGACAGAGAGGGGCCAAAACACCGCTAGCAGAGGTGACACCGACGCGGTGCAGGTGTGGCCGATGGACGTGCCCAAACACCTCTACCACACAGACTGGGTTGCGGATCGCACCATCGACTGGCTATCTAATTTAGCAGAACAAGATCCATGGTTTTGCTGGATGAGTTTTCCTGACCCACACCACCCCTGGGATGTGCCTGAATCAGAGTTGCATCGCGTAAATTGGAAAGATGTGCCATTGCCAAAGCTTTATCGAGAAGACAGAGCTGAATTAGAGGCTCTACTCGATCAAAAACCAAAGCACTGGCGTGGCTACTTTGAAGGTAGTGTGTGGACGAACCTTGAATCGCCGAGAGAGTTCATCCCCGCCGACATGACCGCTGACCAAATTCGTGAAATCAATGCGATGACCCATATCGAAAACGAGTTGATCGATGAAGCCTGCCAGAAAGTATTCGACCATTTGACAAAAACAAATGCTTTGGAGAATACCGACATCATCTTCACAACCGATCATGGTGAATTCCAAGGCGATTATGGTTTGTTATTCAAGGGCCCCTACCATGTTGATGCATTGATGCGATTACCCTTTATTTGGCAACCCGCCGCCAGCGCGAACATAGCAGCGGCTGAAGTGACGGCGCCAGTCGGCCATGTAGATCTTGCTTCGACTTTTTGTCAGATTGCCGACATTGACACCCCCGACTATTGCGAAGGCAAACCCTTGCCTCTGACCGACGACGATGCAACCGCCCAGAACCGTGAGTTTGTTCTGACCGAATGGGACTCTGAACACGGACCCATTGATATGCACCTTAAAACCATCTATCACCGCAGCGGTTGGTTATGTACATGTTATGAAGCCAGCACGCTTTATGAAGGTAACGAAGGTGAATTGTACAACATGAATAATGACCCAGATCAGTTGATTAACCTCTGGGATAACAGCGAACATCGAGCGAAAAGAGATGAATTGGTGCAGCTTTTATATCAACACCTGCCCGTAACAAAAGCGCCTAAACTGCCAAGGCTTGCACCCGTTTAGGGTGCGTCTCGGGTGCGTTTAGAGTGCGAGCACCTAACGCGGGCACATCGTTGCACTAACGGCTAGCGGGCCGCTTAGACCGGATTGACCTTGTCGCCAAATTGAAGATCGACCATTCGCGCATAGACTGGCTCGCGTTCAATCAGATCGGCGTGCCGGCCGACCGCAAGGATACGACCTGAATCCATAACCACAATGCGATCTGCCTCAAGCACGGTAGACAATCGATGAGCGATGACCATCGTTGTTCTATTTTTCTGAAGCACCTTAAGCGCCTCCTGAACCAAACGCTCGCTCTGCGCATCAAGCGAACTGGTCGCTTCATCCAGCAATAATATTGGAGGGTCTTTAAGCACTGCTCGTGCAATAGCGATTCGTTGTTTCTGACCGCCTGACAACCGAGCGCCCTTCTCACCTAAGTACGTGTCGTAGCCCTCTGGTAGTTTCTCTATGAACTCATGTGCCGAGGCCATCTTCGCAGCCTCGATGACTTCATCATCTGTCGCGCCAGGCCGACCAAAGCGAATGTTTTCGACCGCTGTCGCACCAAAAATGATTGTTTGTTGTGGCACGATACCAATTCGAGCTCGAATCTCTCGAGGGTCAGCCTTGGTAATGTCAACGTCATCGACTTTTATCTGGCCGGATTCAAAATTGTAGAACCGCAACAGCAACTGGAACACCGTACTCTTACCTGCACCCGAGGGACCCACTAGTGCAATGTGTTCGCCCTTTGCTACATTTAAGGTGAAGTCATTGGCTGCGAGCGTATCTGGCCTAGACGGGTAGGAGAAGTTCACACCGTTAAAACTCACTGCGCCTTGAGATGCCGGCAAAGCTATTGGGTTGCTCGGCGTTTGAATAGCAGGCTCCATTTCCAGCAATTCTGCCAGACGCTCCATCGCACCTGCCGCCCGCTGCAACTCGCCCCAAAACTCACTTAATGCACCGCCGGAAACGCCGACGAAGATCGCATACAGTACAAATTGTCCAAGCTCGCCACCGGAAATATTGCCCGCAAGCACTTCGTTTGCGCCAATCCAAAGAACGAAGATCAACGCACCAAATACCCCGCTCATCGCAACCGTTGTAAATAAGGCTCGGACACGAATTCGCCTCACCGCAGTAACAAAACTTTCAGTCACAGCGTCACCGAAGCGGCGGCTTTCTAACTCTTCGGCAGTAAAAACCTGCACGGTTTCAACTGCATTCAAAATCTCAGCGGCATGACCACTCGCATCAGCGACGCGGTCTTGAGTGTCTCGCGACAGCTTTCGAACCCAATGACCAATTGCAACAATCGGCACAATGATGACAGGCAAAACAATAACCAGGATGCCCATCAGTTGTAAGTTAGTATACGCGAGCAGTGCCAGTGCGCCGATAAATTGAATTGTCGATCGCAAGAGAATCGAGATACCTACGCCTGATATCGACTGAATGAGTGTCGTATCAGCAGTTAAGCGAGACAGCACTTCACCGATTCGTGTGACTTCGAAAAATGTTGGATCCATCCGAACGACGTGGCGGAACACCTTGTCCCTAATATCAGCGACAACACGCTCGCCCAACCAGCCAACAAAGTAAGCCCTTGCAGCACCAAAGACACCAATCACCAGTGCAAACATCAACAGCACGAAGAAGTAACGGTCTACGTTAGCGGCATCTTCTACCGAAAAACCATGATCTATGACATTCCTCACGGCTATTGGCATAGCCAATAGCGCTGCCGATGAGACGAGCAAGGCAACAAGCGCCAACAGCAAGGTGCCTTTATAAGGAGAAATAAAGGGTATCAGCATCTTTAGTGGACGAACGGACTTACCCTTCGCCCGCTCTTCTGTTATCGGTTCAGACACGGGATTTCATTATGGCTTGGCTAAGCGGCGCAGTTTATAGACGAGGATTCAGTGAGTCCAGAGCTGTGATGAGGTCATCTGACTATCGAGCACGATAATCTATCAATAGTTTGAATCATGCTAACCCAAGCCTTCGCATTTCATCGAATGACACTTTAGAATGCCTCTTTTTTTTGCTGGCGCTTTACTCAGCAACTTTTGATATTTCCTTTCACGGCCTTTTCTCTTCTATTAGCTTCAACAATGGCAGTAAGCAATGACAAGTGACACGCAAAAAATATCTTCGGCAGAATTTCTCGACCTTAGCCATCCTACCGACACACTAAAATGGCAGCTTCCCGTCATTGAAAAAACCACGGGCGGACGCGGCTCCCTATTCGGCGGTGTCGGTCTTGCCGCAGGCATCATTGCGCTTGAACAAGCGACAGGTAAACCCGTCGTGTGGGCAACGGGACAATATCTAGCGATCACGCAGCAACCCGCAACGCTTGATCTCGAAGTTCTCCTGCCCGCCGTCGGTCGAAACGTCACCCAAGGTCGAGTCGTCGGACATCTTGGCGACAAAGAAATTATCACCATCCTTGGTGCCTGTGGCTCCAGACCAAATGTTGCACAGGGACTTTGGGAAACCTGCCCGGATGCAACTGCGCCTGAACAATGTAAACCTTTAGGTAATCATCAAGACACACCTTCTTTACACCAACACGTTGATATTCGAATGGCGAAAGGGATGTTTGGCTTCTCTGGCATGGGCGAGCCATCAGGTGACGGTCAAAGCTTGTTCTGGGCAAGAATGCCTGAGGTCGAACATGATGCAGCAGCACTGGCAATTATTGCCGATTATATGCCCTCAGCGCTGGGCAACGCACTTGGCCAAGTCGTCCATTGCACCAGCATCGACAACACGATTCGCATCGCAAGTCACAGTTCAAGTGAATGGGTGCTGTGTGATAACCGAATTCAATATGTCGGTGATGGGTTTGGATATGGCACTGTGAATATGTGGAGTGAAACAGGCCTGCTGTTAGCAACCGCGAGTCAAACGATGATTGTCAGAATGCCGGAGTAGTGTTTACGCGTTGATGCATCGCCTCATTTTTTGATGATCTGCTGACAAGACGGTGTGCGATTACTTTGTGTATGATGTGCTTAAAATCATCATCACAGCAGCACATACCGAAGCGGTCGGCAGGGAGCGAATCATGAGTCACTACGAAACGATTAGTATCGAAAAAAAGGGTCAGGTTGATTGGTTGACACTGAATCGACCCGAGTCTTTGAACGCGATCAACACCCCAATGGTCACTGAACTACGGGACTATTTTGGCGCTTTAAAAGAAGATGCGAATACTCGAATCGTTGTTATGCAAGGTGCCGGTCGCGCATTTTGTGCAGGGCTCGATATTAAGTCCTCTCAATCACGTGAACACGAAGCACCCTTCGGTGGCGGCATGGGTTTCCAAGGTTACCTTGCCGAGGTCTACATCCGCATGCGCAACTGCCCACAACCCATCATCTCACTCATCCAGGGACCCGCTTGTGGTGGCGGTTTTGCTTTTGCACTGGCATCGGATATACGAATCGCTGGCGAGAGCGCGCGCATGAATGCGGCATTTATTCGCGTCGGTCTTTCTGCCTGTGACATGGGCGCAAGTTATTTTCTACCAAGGCTCATCGGCACCTCGATAGCGTCGGAACTAATGCTTACAGGCCGCTTTATCAATGCCGAACGAGCACTTCGAACCAACCTCGTATCCGAGGTTGTACCTGATGCGGAATTATCAAATGCGGCACAATCTTATATCGACGATATGTTAACGACCTCACCAATGGGACTTAGGTTAACTAAAGAAGGCTTAAACGTTTCAATCGATGCAGCAGGCCTTGAAGCGCAGATGGCAGTCGAAAATCGCAACCAGGTATTATGTTCTCGCACCAATGATGCCAAGGAAGGAATGACGGCATTTTTGGAAAAACGAAAGCCTAACTACACCGGCACGTAGATAGCAGTTAATCGAGCGCAAAAAAAAGGGCAACTTAATGTCGCCCTTTTCTTGATCAGACTAACTAGAAAGTATTTAGTCGGGCAAACCAAGTACTCGCTTGCTAATAATATTCAACTGAACTTCGTTAGTTCCACCGTATATTGTGACCGCTCTATCGCGCAACCAACTTCTTGTCGCTTCAACTTCATCTTCGGTAAAGCCTTCGCCTTCCCAACCGATACCGTCTGAACCGCGAAGAAACGACTTCAAAGAAGACGCTTCTTTTGACAGCGATGAACCGATATATTTGAATATCGATGTTGTAGCACCCGGCGCTTTACCCGACCGCGATTCTTCAAACACACGTTGAACCGTTAGCTGTAAGGCCTTTTCTGTCATGGTTTGGGCCGAAACTTTATCTCGGGCTTCCTTATCAGCAATCTTGCCATCAGCTTCACCAAAATACTGCTTGGCAATCACACCATAGGCATTGGCTGGTTTGGCTTTTTTCTTCGATCTAGCCGCTGGCGCTGCTGAACGTTCGTACTGCAGCAGCCGCTTACCAACGGTCCAACCTTTGTTTAACTCGCCAACCAAGTCTTCTCGACCCGCCAGCGCGTCATCAAAGAAGGTCTCACAGAAAGGTGATGATCCGCTGATGAGCTGAATCGGCTTAATTGTCACGCCCTTTTGTTTCATATCCAGCAGCACGAAACTGATGCCGTCATGTTTAGCCGCTTCTGGGTCTGTTCGCACGAGTGCAAACATCCAATCAGCGTGCTGCGCGCCGGAGGTCCAGATCTTCTGTCCGTTTAAAACAAAGTTATCGCCGTCGACGACAGCCTTGGTTTGCAAGCTAGCAAGGTCAGAACCGGAACCAGGCTCACTGTAACCCTGACACCATTTGATTTCGCCAGAGATGATTTTTGGCAAATGTCGCGCTTTCTGCTCCTCGGTGCCAAATTCAAGCAACGTTGGACCAATCATTGACGTACCCATACCCGTTAAAGGGGGCAAGGCTCTTGCAGCGGCCATTTCCTGCTGCAACACCTGATTTTCTTCAAAGGACAAACCTGCAGCGCCATACTCTTTGGGCCACGTTGGTGTTGTCAGACCCTTTGCAGCCATAGCTTGGAGCCATTTGTCGGCATCTTCAGTGTCGTATACTTCATGTGCATCTTCGAAATGAAAGGTGCGGTTTTTCATGCTCTCAGGGCAATGTTCTGCAATATAACTCCGGACTTCTTCCCGGAAGGCTTCAAGGCTCATTTTTACTCTCCTGAATGTAATAACGTCTTCTTTTGCGAGCATATCATGGCTATAGCCCGACTTCCCTGTCGATAAGTCACCGTTATCGTCTGCTCTAACTCTTATAACGCTGCAAGGTTAGCGCCGATAAACGCCGTGAGTTGAGTAACCCTACAGGGCGTCGATCGCATCGATATTCAATTTGAATTTGGCGACTTTTTTCGGCTTTGTCAGCGCATTTAGCACAGCAAATTGTATGGAAAGCTGATCCTTCCTTGTACCGGTCCTGACACCCACCGTTGTCACTGCTTGGGGTTCGATATCGACGATGTCAGCCGACCCGGTTAGCGTCATGCCAGACATATTCTGCAATTGAAAGGACGCGTCGGAAACGTTTTGAATCTCGAGGGTCAAAATATCAGAGCCTTTTTTATAGGTGGCGCTTTTGACGATCATCGAAGCCGCCAGCAACGCTTGCACGTTGTCCTTACGACCGATTAACAAATTCTTAAACCAAACCACCGTTCGACCATCGAACAACGCTTCGCGCATTGATGCCTGACTTTTCTCTTTCGCTAAAACCAGCGTGACCGGACGATGTCCACCTTCATGGGGCACAAAATCCCAGTCAATCAAACCGTGAATGTCAGAAACACCAATGAGGGTTAAACCTAGGTCGAGTGCAATCTGAAATGATTCTTCTGAATAGCTATCACCGTTGGCAATCTCGATACCATGAATCAAGTTACGTTTGGCGTTGTCCTTATGAAACTTTGGCGCTTTAGGCATACCATTCGGGAAATCACTACCCCACCATGCATGATTCCAAAATAGAAACGCGCCTTGGTCATTAGCTGCATTCACCGCCTCTTGTGCAGGCCATTGACCGGCGCCTTCATAATAGGCCCTGACGTCGGTCTGATCTTCTAACTCAGGATGCTTCACCAACTTATTCGCGTCAGAAATAAACAGGGCATTAATATGTCCAGCCGGTAATGCTCGAGTAATTTCTGCGCCTGCAATTATCATCAATTCATTGTCGCCATTTGCTTCGAGCGCTATCTCATAGGCGCGGTTACGGTCGGGGTGCGGCACATCCGCTCTGTGCGGTTGCCACTCTAGATGTTCCGTAATTGCCAAGGCATCAAGACCATCGAAAAGCGCTTCTGCGACCCGAACAGATGGCCAAACATGACCGTCGGAAAACGATGAGTGCGTATGCGGATCCAACACGAGCGTCTTGAATTCAGCCGTGTCGGGAAATTGAATTTGGCGCGATGTTTCATCGAAGAATTGTTTTGGAATAACACCGTGCGCAGAAACAGGTGAAGAAACGAACATTGTGATAAGTGTCAAGGTAAGAAAAAGGCTGGAGCGAGCGGTCGTCATAGTCGGTTCCTTTTGAGATGGGTGTCGCGTCGATTATTATTAAGCTATTTAGTTTTAGCTGATCTGAGCACGCATTGATCATACACCCAAGCCTTCGCTTTGCTATCTCTTCATGCGGGCCGAGCTAGGATCATAGAAGGGCGCCAGCTGCACATCGAGTGGATAGCGTTTACCTGCAACTTCTATCTGAAAATCATGACTCTCAATATAGCCTCGGCTCACCCCATCAGCGTTTGACAACATAGCGATACCTAGCGAGCGCTCGACACGATGCCCCCACATGCCTGAAGTTGTAATACCCACCAATTCATTGTCGCAATAAATCGGCTCATCATGCAGCAATAACGGCGCATCCTTATCATCAACCGCGATGTTAACTAATCTATTTTGATAGTCTTTTTGTTTGCCAACCAGGCTCGACTTGCCGATGAAGTCAGGCTTCGACATATCTACCGCAAAACCTAAACCGGATTGAAAGGGATTAATTTCGTCACCAATATCATGCCCAAAGTGCTTGTAGCCTTTCTCAACGCGGCAGGCGTTCATCGCATGAAAACCTGCGTGGGCAAGCCCATAGTCATGTCCAACTCTCAATAGTTCCTCGTAGACATGCGCGACGAAGTCCATCGGCACCATCAATTCGTATCCGAGCTCACCGACATAACTCAGCCTGTTGATTCGGATGCGGCTATAGCCAAGCTCAATCTGCATAGAAGAATAAAAGGGTAATGCTGCGTCACTGATATCGTTTGGTGTTAAACCGCTCAATACATCTCTGGATGAAGGCCCCATCACGCCAATAATGGCGTAGCTATTACTCACATTAAATGCAATTGCGTGTGCATCATCCGGTATGTGTGACTCTAACCAATTGAAGTCTCGAATTTCACTGGCGCAGCTACTGACAATCATAAACTCATTTTGATTGACCCTTGTTACGGTAACGTCTGCTTCAATGCCACCGCGCTCATTCAACCATTGTGTGTAGACGACTTTGCCATTTGCCACATCCACATTGTTAGCGCAAATATGATTCAACACCGTCGCAGCATCTCGGCCTTTCAAAGAAAATATCGGATAGCTGGACTGGTCAAACAAAACGACTGAATCGCGAATAGCCAAGCATTCTTGCTTGCATGCATCAAACCAATTTTGTCGTCCGAATGAATACTCATATCGTGGCGCATCATTACCTCTAACAAACCAATTGGGTCGCTCCCAACCACAGAGCTCGCCCATTGCCGCGCCTTGATCTAGCATTTGCTGATGCAACGGTCCGCGTCGCGCATCTCGCGCTGTCTCATACTGCCTAAAAGGCCAATGCATGGCGTAAAGTAAGCCGAGAGATTCACGGGTACGGTTAACCAAATATTTTCGCGTCGATTGAAACGGAAACATCCGTTTTATATCAACGTCAAACAAATCCATTGGGGGGTGATCATTGGCAATCCATTCGGCAAGGACCTTGCCTGCACCGCCAGACGATTGGATGCCAATCGAGTTAAAACCGGCAGCCACAAACAGATTCGAATATTCCGCAGTTGGGCCTAACAAATACCGGTCATCCGGCGTAAAACTCTCCGGACCGTTAAACCACAATTGAATACCCGCATGCTCAAGCGCGGGGAAACGCTTTATCGCTGTCTCCATGATTGGCGCGAAATGGTCCATGTCGTCGGGCAAGGTACCAAATGCGAAGTCTGATGGCACACCATCGATAGACCAAGGTTTCGCCTCGAGCTCAAATGCGCCCAACAGAAGCTTGCCTGCATCTTCTTTAAAATAGGCTTGCTCATCAGGCACGCGTAATGTTGGCATGCCTGATCGAAGTGACGGCATCGGTTCGGTAACGATGTAAAAATGTTCAGCCGCCTGAAGTGGTATCGACACACCTATTTTTGCGGCAAGTTGGCGGCTCCACATGCCGGATGCAAGCACCACTTTATTGGCCCTAATTTCACCCTCACGGGTTCGAACGCCATAAATGCCGCTGGCATTCGTTAACAGTTCCAGCACTTCTTGATCTTCGCAAATCATCGCACCACCGGAACGTGCGCCTTTGGCTAATGCCATCGTTGTATCAACGGGATTAGTTTGTCCATCACCGGGCAAATAAACAGCCCCCGTTACGCCCTCCAGATTGATCCCGGGCCAATACTCAAGTACATCCGAAGGCTGTATCACTTCAACTTCGACGCCAAAAGCCCTCGCGGTAGAAGCCTGACGATTCAACTCTTCCATCCGTGCAAGGTTAGTTGCCAGACTTATCGAACCTGTTTTTTTGTAGCCCGTTGATAAGCCGGTCTCTGCTTCGAGTTGAGCAAAAAGTTCGGTTGTATACTTGGCCAGACGGGTTAAATTTTGAGTCGCACGCAATTGACCGACTAGACCAGCCGCATGCCAAGTGGTACCGGACGTGAGTTTGTTTTGTTCCAGCAGAACAACGTCGGTTATGCCTAAACGGGTTAAATGATAGGCGATTGAGCAGCCGACAATGCCGCCGCCTACAATGACAACGTCCGCGTGTGTTGGGAGAGAATTAGTCATCTAATACATCTACTTAACGTCACAAAAGACGTTAGCCTACAACAGAGCGCATCGAAAGGCTCTGATTTAAGTGACCCTTATTAGCTTGGGTTTTCACTGCTCTTGGCGTCAACTTCTTCATCAGAAACAACCCACCAGTCTTGGACTTTCGCAGTACAACGACTTATCAGAGAGTTACGCTTTGAGGATGTAAATGACGCTTCGGCGCCGGGTAGAAGATGCTCCTCGGCCACCGCATAGACTTCTTCGTACTCGACAATTCGATCATTCTCGTCGCGCCAATGGATCATGACCTTAACGAACTGCACAGCGACGTTACCGTTGTTACGGACAAAGCCTTCAATCAATCTAAGATCGCTCGACTTAATCGCGCCGCCGCCAGCCAAAGGAATAGTTTCAGTCAGCTTCTGGCAAACGGTCACACGGGTTTTAAGTGAAACCCTGACCGCCTCTTCAATAACCGGCGCTGCGATGTTAGAAGCTTCCGGTAAAGGCTGATCGGATATGCCCCGCAAGTCTAGAAAGTACAAGATAAGGTACAAACCAAAGCAGGCAATTAAAAACGTGCCCGTTACAACGACAAATGTCTTACTCTTCATTTTATCATCTCAACTATTATTCCAACCTCACTGTTATCCGCATTATCAATGGTGCTGCCTGCAACTTCGCGGCGCTTCAAAGCTAACACCCGTACCGACATCTGCATTCACACCAACCCGCCTAACGGGTAGCAAGTTAGCATTGGCGAATAAATTAGTCACGACACTGCGCTGTCAGCTCGCAATTGCTATTCTTTTTCTGTTCAGCCTCTTTTACCGGATTTTCCATACTAATTACTAGAACCCAAAGTATGAGTATGCTGACAACGAATCCAATCAGTAGTGATCGGGGTTTCCTACGCACTCGAAGCTCCTATCCAATGTGTCAACCGTCATAATGGTGATGCAGTTCGAACTGAAGTTAGTGATGGTTCATCGTCGGCACATCTTGTAAGCGGTCACGTTCGTATTCAGACTCAATTGAACGGCTTCTGCCTTTCAGCATATTCCCAAGCTCAGCATAAAATGCAGGGAACTGCGCTAATTGATCGTCATTGAGCAGCTTTGCAACTGCCGCACGATATTTCTTGTCATTATTTTTGTAAGCTTTGTCGATTCTTCGGCCTAAATCCGCATTATTTTGACGCGCTTGCTTATTAGGAATACTTTGAAATCTCGCAGCGAAGTCTTTGGTCAAGATCATGAATTCAGGAAGCTGTTCTCTGTCCAAACCCATTTTAGCGAGCGTTTGTATGTAAGGATGTTCCGCATCGATTGATGAGGCAATAGCCGCAGGCGCAGTTCCTATCAGCAGCAGAGAGTTCCAAAGCACCCAAACAAACAACATTATCGAATTGCGTTGAAGCATAAATTATTCATCTGTCGATCTTAGCCAATATTTTCAGTGTTTATCAGCGGTAAAAACCTATTTCACAACCGTTGCGACTTCATTAATAAATTGATCAAGGGTGGCCATCTTTCTTTCATTGCAATCAAGCCCCAAAGTGAAATCCGGTATAATCAGTTCATCAACCCCGGCCGCCGCATAGGCAGCAACGATGTCTCTTAACTCGCTAACATTTCCCGCTATCATCGCTCTTTGTGAATTCTTTCGAATACCTTCAATAAAAGCCGCATCATCGGAGAGAAAAAGCAAAGCAACCGCAGTACGCTTAATGTCTGCTGGATTTCGGCCAACCGTCTCACAATGTTGATCTAAAATCTTCATTTTGTGCGTCAAAGTATCTACTGTTCCCCAAACATTCCATTCATCGGCATACTTAGCTGTAATTTTAAGCGTGACCTTCTCGCCGCCACCGCCGATCAACAAAGGTAGATTCTCTTGAAAAGGTTTCGGCACAAGTGGCGCGCCATCAAGTTGATAATACTCGCCATCAAAATCTACGCTCTGTGAATTAAACAAGCCTTTGATCACCTGACAAGCCTCATCCAAACGTTTAAGTCGCTCAGGCACGCTGTAAAAAGGAATGCCATATTTTTGATGTTCGTTCTCCTGCCAACCGGAGCCTATGCCGAGCACCACTCGCCCCTCGGAGATATGATCAACAGTCGCTGCCATCTTCGCGAGTACGGCTGGATGTCGGTACGTATTACCTGCCACCAAGGTGCCGATTCGCACCCGCGGTACACAGGTAGCAAGGGCAGCCAATGTCGTCCATGCCTCAGGCCAGGGCTGGTTAGTGTCGTCGGCATCCGGCATAAAATGATCAGCCAACCAAAGCCCATCCCATCCTGTTTGCTCGATATGCTGTCCCAACTGCTTCATCACAGTGAATGATTGGGTTGGTTGTGGCCAAAAACTAAATTTCATTTGTTACTCCGTAGAGCTTGTTAATCTATCATCACTCTCAATACCCCTACGCTATTAAATTTAGCGCGCTATTACTAGCTCAGCGATATTCACAGGGTAAACCTCTCATGTTAGACCGGCTTTCGCCGAAGTATGATCCTATCTAAATTTACAGACTTGCCAATATGCTGCACTCAGCAGAGCGTACTTTGCGCGCCGCTGCAAATGTGAACTGAAGCACCGCAACAATTTTTCGATACCGGGGTATATTCAAATCTGCGTCACATAAAGATACACTTAATCCTTAACGCCCAAATTTAAAGCGACCACTTCCAATTAAGGTAAGCGTAATGAGCGATCTCATCAGCATAGAAATTAACGACGGCATAGCAGACGTCCGACTCAATAGGCCTGAGAAATACAATGCCCTTAGCCCGGAAATGTTTTCCGCTATTGTGGCGGCCGGCGAGTCGCTTGCCAACAACGATGATCTGCGTGTCGTTGTGCTATCAGGAAACGGACCGGGTTTCTGTGCTGGTCTTGATATGGGTTCATTTCAGGGCATGCAAAACACAGATCAAAAAAGTTCAGACAGTAGTCTGCAGGACTTTTCTGAGGGACCCGCAAATCGAGCGCAAAAACCTGCCTACGCTTGGAAGCGTCTGCCCGTTCCCGTGATTGCTGCATTGCATGGTGTTGCATACGGTGGTGGGTTACAAGTTGCCCTCGGCGCAGATATTCGAATTGCAGATCCGGACGCAAAGCTGTCTGTTATGGAGATTAAATGGGGACTTATCCCAGACATGAGTATTACGCAGACACTGCGAGATTTGATGCCCATCGATGTTGCGAAAGAACTCACATTCAGCGGTCGAATTCTTAGCGGTACTGAAGCGCAAAGTCTGGGCCTGGTGACCCGAACGGCAAAGCATCCGCTAGATGCGGCTATGGCTCTCGCAAAGGAGATTGCCGGCAAATCGCCCGACGCAATTCGGTTTGCTAAAAAACTATTCGAGGAAAGCTGGCACGCCGATGAAGCGACCGGCTTAGCGTTGGAATCATCTTTACAAACAACCTTAATCGGTTCTGACAATCAACTCGAAGCAATCAAGGCTAACTTCGAAAAACGCGGACCTGACTTTGGCCCCGCTACGTTTAAGGTCTAATCACTTCTTTAAAGGTTGATAGAATTAGCGCATGCAGTGGGCGAATCATCGTCCCATTGCATAGAACTCATCATTGGGTCGCATCGAGGTAAAATTAGCCATTCGATTACTCATGCCGAAAAAAGCGGTAATGGCCGCAATATCCCAAACATCCTCATCCGAGAAGCCTACTTCCGTCAATGTTCCGAAATCATCGTCCGATATCGCGCCCGCGTTGTTCGAAACCTTAAGCGCAAACTCCAACATCAACTTTTGTCGAGGCGAGATATCTGCTTTGCTAAAGTTAGTTGCCAGCTGATCGGCTAGGCGTGGGTCCTTTGCTCTAATCCTAAGAATAGCGCCGTGCGCAACGACACAGTATTGACAATTATTGTCACTGGAAGTGGCCACAACAATCATCTCTCTTTCAGCCTTACTTAAACCGCTGTCCTTCTCCATAAGCGCATCGTGATAGGCAAGAAACGCCCTTAGCTCTGCCGGCCGATGTGCCAAGGTTAAAAACACGTTCGGCATGAAGCCAGTTTTTTCCTGTACCTTCAAAATCATTTCACTTAGGTCTGCAGGTAAATCCAACACTTCCGGTATGGGGTAACGACTAATTGGCTTGTCATTCATTTTCGATTTCCTTTTAATATTTCCGTATATTAGACCAAGCGTTGAATAAGAAGAACCCGACGCATCAGATTATGGTGCTAACCATCACAGGCACTAACGAAGAAAAACCTTGAGCAACCCACCGGCCAACAAACTAGAAAAAGTGAGCACTTACATTGAACGAGTTTCAAGTTAGAGACTATAAAGATTCAGACTCGAATCGCTGTAGGGACATACACGACTTGGCTCGCCCTATCGAGTTACAGGGCTCTTGCGATCCTCGTGCCTTTGTTCCTCTTGCTAATGACGCAAAAGATTTAGCCGAGTTTCAGCGTGCGAAAAAGTATGTTGCGCACGACGAAGAGACAATTGTCGGCTTTATCGGCGTCGATGAAGGCGATGTTGGCTGGCTTTATGTCGATCCGAAAAGTGCACGAATGGGCATTGGTCGAGCACTATTACGCCACGCGATGATGCTGATTAATGGGCGTTCGCCAACATTACTGGGCGCAGCTGGCGGCATAGCCGTTTACGTTCTGGACGGTAATACACCTGCATTGAGGCTGTATCGCAGCGAGGGGTTTGAGGCCGTCGATCAGTTTCAAAGCAAGAATAATGGCTATCCCTGTACCGTGCTGAAATTGCGCTACGCAATCTAAAGACTGCCTTCGCTGTGGAAGCAAACAGCACTCAAACAACGACAGGCGCAACCTGCAGCCTGCCACGACAAAGCAACGTATAAAAACAGCAATCGGATAAAGAGCCTAAAATGAGCGACATTCAATTCAAAACAATAACAACCAATGGTATATCAATGCGGATTGCCGAAGCGGGATCGGGTCCGTTAGTCCTACTGATTCATGGCTGGCCGGAGTCTTGGTATTCCTGGCGCCACCAGATCAAAGCGATTGCAGCACAGGGTTACCATGTCGTGGCACCCGATATGCGCGGTTATGGCGACACCGACGCACCAACTGAGCCAACAGAATACCGAATTGACAAACTTGCTGCAGACGTTGTCGGCATCATTGATGCACTCGGCGAATCGACAGCAACCCTCGTTGGTCACGATTGGGGCTCAATGGTCGTTTGGAACGCAGCATTACTTCATCCTGAGCGTTTTAATGGCGTCGTTGGCATGAGTGTTCCCTACGGCGGGCGCATGAAAACGGCACCGCTACAGACATGGCAGCAAGCCATGGGCGACAACTTCTTCTACATCTTGTATCACAATGAAACCGGCGGTGTTGCTGAAAAAGAATACGACAGCGACCCTCGAGGGTTACTCTCTATGTTGTATGCATCACCTGACTCACCTAGAGAAGACGCCACTATTACTGATCCAAAACGTTCCGCGGGCGGCTGGATTGGCCGTATTGGCGCACCCACCGAAATGCCAGCGTGGCTGAAGCAAGAAGAGCTCGACTATTATGTCGACGAATTTACCCGGGCAGGCTTTCGAGGCGGCGTGAACTACTACCGAAACTTCGATGCGAATTGGCATTTCATGGAAGGTAAGGATCCGGTTATTCAAATCCCTTCGGCCTTTATCTCCGGTGCGGCCGACGTAGTCATCGGTGGCGCTGACGTCGCCGGCCTGACGGCAATGATGACACCGGTCATGCAAGACCTACGCGAGGTCACATTGATCCCTGAGATTGGTCATTGGGTTCAGCAGGAAGCGCCCAAGGAAACCAACGACGCGATTCTGAGATTCATCAAATCGCTCTAATAGCGTCTTTCACCCCAATGAAGGCCTAACCATCGCAGCCCATCCTATCCGTGCGACACGGGAGGATAGGCGGCGATTATTCTTCAGACGTCGACAATCAGTTTAAAATCAGAACGTTGACTTTCTTTGCCTAGTCGATAGTCTCAAGACTTCACTTTGATAGCTAGGCGGTTAATGTGTCGGATAATAACAATAATAATGTCGCACCAAACGACAACGTAAAAAGCCCGGACGAAAAAAGCGCAGCAATAAATCGACGCAACTATGTGCTGCTGTGCTTCCTCACCATCCTCAATGTCATGAATTTTGTCGATCGACAACTGTTGGCAAGTTTCGCTAATTTTATCGTCCCAGACCTAGAACTCTCTAACACTGAATTCGGACTGCTTACTGGACTTGTCTTCATCGCATTCTATGCTGTGATGGGGTTATTCATGGGTGCACTGGCGGACATGGTTCACCGACCTAGACTTATCGCTTTTGGTCTCGCTCTATGGAGTATTTTGACGGCGGCATCCGGTGCGGCGAAAGGTTTTGTCAGCTTAGCTATTCCGAGGATGTTTATTGGCGTTGGTGAGTCTGTACTCACACCTACATCTATGTCGATATTAGCGGATCGTTTCCCCGCCTCGAAGCTAGGATTCGTATCAGGCTTTTACTATCTCGGCGTACCCGTCGGCGTTGGCGTTAGCCTTCTGGTTGCCGGCTATCTGGGTCCAGCAATCGGTTGGAGAAACTGTTTCTACGCATTGGGCGCTATCGGCATTGTGCTCGCCATTATTATGCTGTTCGTCAAAGAAACGCCTCGCAAACACCAATTGGAAAGCGGCGATGAACAACCGAAACAAAACTTTCGGTCCATTGCTAAACAGCTTTATGCGATTTTAAAATTCTCTCCTGCTTTGGCACTGACTATGGCCGGCGGTATCGCCACACATTTTATTTTAGGCGCGGCAGCCTTCGAGCAACTCTGGTTTGTCGCCGAACGCGGTTTCGATCGTGCATATATAGCCCAGGCGACGGGTTGGTACGCGGTTGCAGGTGGTATTTTAGGCAACCTGTTTGGCGGTTTAGGTAGTGACTGGTGGCAACGCAATCGCTCCAGCGGTCGACCCATGTTTTTAGTCGTTATTCTTATCGTACTTGTCCCGATTGGCTTCGCTTATCGCGTCGTTGACCCGAATAGTGGTTTCTTTTGGTTTGCTATCTTCTGCGCCTATTTTCAACTTGGTAGCTTTTACGGACCGACTTTTTCCACAGTTCAAGAATTGGTGCCTCCACAAATTCGATCAACAGTGGTTGCATTTTACTTGTTGGCGCTCAATCTAATCGGCCTAGCAATAGGCATTACTGCCTCGGGATTCTTCATCGACTATCTGATTGCGAACGATGTAGAAGAGCCTTATACAATTTGCTTATTGGTCTTCAGCGGATTCTCAGCCACCGCTTTACCGCTGTTTTATTTCGCTGCACGTCGGTTCCACAAAGATAGAGATCGCCTTTACGCAGCGATGGAAGCCGGTCAGTTTGGTTAATCACCAAATAGGAATAGGAATATGAAATACAGACGATTCGGCAGAACCGAAATGATGCTCTCTCAATTTTCACTGGGCTGCATGCAGTTTACCGGCGATAGTCCAGAAGAAAATGCGATTGCAACAATTGAGAGAGCGGTTGAACTTGGTGTAAATCATATAGAGACAGCCAGAGGCTATGGCAACTCGGAGGAGCGAGTCGGCAAGGCACTGAAACGTATTCTTAAAACAGTGCCACGAGAAAAGCTGTACATCACAACCAAAATCGGCCCGTCCAGCGACGTTGACAACTTTAAGAAGCATTTTGAAAGGTCCATGCAGCACCTAGGTATCGATTACCTCGACAACCTAGATTTTCATGGTCCAGGCTCCTACGAGACGCTAAAGCCTGCTTTATCGGACAAGGGTTGTCTCGGCTACGTTCGCCAACTTATGAGCGAAGGGGTAGTGAAAAATCTTGGCTTCTCCACACATGGTTACCCCAAGGGTGTAATGGAACTGGTTAACACCAACGAATTCGATTCAATCAACCTGCATTACTACTATTTCTACCAAGGCTTACAGGATGTCGTTGATCGTGCTGCTGAATTGGATATGGGTGTGTTCATCATTAGCCCAAACAACCAGGGCGGCAAACTACAAATGCCGACCGACGCTTTAAGCCAAGCTTGCCAACCGCTCGCGCCAATGACTTTTAATCAAATGTGGCTGCTAAACAACCCCAAAGTGCATACATTGTCTTTTGGTCCCGCTAACCCAGATCAGATCGAAGCAAATCTAATCGCCCAGGACTATGATGGCACCGGCGCCGAACGTGCTGTCTTTGATAGCGCTCTGCAAAGGGTGACTGAGCGTTATCACCAATCCCTCGGAGATGCGTTTTGTACGACCTGCAATCTGTGCCTACCCTGCCCCGAGAACATTAACATTCCCGGCTTGTTGAATTGGCGCCAAATGAACAAAGCTTTCGATATGTACGATTTCACCAAGGCGCGCTATGAAAAAGTCGGCAGCGGAGGCGCGTGGATTCTCGGCCGCAAGGGCAACGAATGCACGGCTTGTGGTGAATGTGAACCACGTTGCCCTGAAAACCTCAATATTCCCAATCTACTAAAATTGACACATCAGGAATTGGAAACGGGTATTACCTCGGGACCCAGTTGGGATCACGAAGGCGACCTTCAAAAAGAAGACTTGCGAAGCTAAGTGCCAGTTAACGACCTTTGAAGGTAGGTTTACGCTTCTCTAAAAATGCACCTATCCCTTCAACCTTATCCTCTGTTTGCACCAACGCACCTTGACCAAACTTCTCCATCGCCAGAGCAGATGCTTTACTGCCTTCCATACCCTGATGCACCATGGTCTTCATAAACTGAGGAACAAAGGGCGCGAATGATGCGAGATGCTCAGCACGGCGCTTAACCTCAGCAAGCAAGTCGTCCTGTTCAACAATCAAGGTGACCAGACCAATTTGTATGGCCCGCTCGGAATCAATTGGATTGCCCATCAATAACATTTCCATACCCCAACCACGGCCAACAATTCTCGGTAATCGCGCCGTTGCACCGCCGCCAGGAATGATACCGAGCTTGCCTTCCGGGGTGCCAAAACGGCTGTGGGGCGTACATATCCTCATATCACAACCCAACGCAATCTCTAAACCGCCACCCATACAGATGCCATCGATAGCAGCGATGGTGGGCTTCGGTGTTTCTTCGAGCTGCTGAGCCAGGCCCTGAACGATCGGCTCAAGTGCTTTACGCAGGTCTCTATCAGCCACTTCGTTGAGGTCAGACCCCGACGCAAAGGCTTTGCCACCAGCACCGGTAATTGCAATAACCCGCACATCCATGTCCTGCGCGGCCATTGCGACAGCATCATGCAGCTCGTCCAAGGTATCGAGTGAAATTGCATTATGCTTCTCAGGTCGATTAATCGTAATCAACGCAAGTGAATCGGTTACCTCGTAACGGATGCAGGAGAAGTTTTCTGTATTCATGATCTATCCATGCTGTTGTAAAAGATAAGGGCCTAAAACCCATTATTTGAGATCGTATAAACGTGAGTATCAATCACGCATCAGTCGGCGCTGGCTAATCCAAGTATCCATCAGCAGCACTTTGGATGTTAGCTCGCGGGAAACATGTTCCGTTGCGTTATCTTGCCCACTAGCGCTTGTTACTCGGTGCTGTGCACTCGCTAGCACTTGAATGCCAGCTTCATTTTTCTACAAAAAGTCGAACAGCTTAACCAACATGTTCACCACCGCCTATTGTGCCATCTTTGCTGGGAGAATATATGTTTCTAGATCACGAAATAAACAGCAGCTGACGAGCCTAGTGGTCACTCGAGGGTTCAATCCTTTTATCAGCACATCGGGTCTTCCAATATATGAATTACGCCATTTTTCGATACCACAAAAAATCCTTGAATTTGTTCATATCGGGTATGCACAACTCTTATTACTTATGTAGTATAGGGCAGCTATTTCAAGTGCCATCTATCGAGGGAGTACGATAATCAAATGAGATATGAAGCACCAAAAACCACCAAAGAAGCTGCAACGTTTCTAAAAAAAGAAAAAGGCGCTGCTTTTATCTTGGCCGGAGGCACCGACCTTCTTGTCAAAATGAAACTTGGCTTGTCGGAGCCAGACCTTGTCGTTGATATCAAAAAGATTCCAGCGATGAACGCTATCAGCCATAGCGCGACAGGCTCGAAAATCGGCGGCGCCGTATCAGGCGCGGAACTTGGCGAACACAAGGGGCTATGTAAAACTTGGCCTGGTGTTGTTGAGGCTACCAATTTAATCGGTTCTGACCAGATTCAAAGCCGAGCCACTATGGTGGGCAATTTGTGCAACGCGTCACCTGCAGCCGATAGTGTCCCCGCCATGATCGCCGCTGGTGCTAAGGCAATTGTCGTTGGAAGCACGAAACGTCGAACGGTACCTATTGAAAAAATTGTGACAGGTCCAGGACAGACATCCCTCGCCGATGACGAAGTCATCGAAGCGATTACGCTGCCTAAGCGCGGCAAGAAAGCCGGCGATGCTTACTTAAGATTTATCCCGAGAACTGAGATGGATATCGCCGTCGTTAGTGCTGGCGTCAATTTGACGCTAGAAAGAGGCGTCGTGAAGACCGCCCGCATTTGTCTCGGCGCGGTAGCACCTACAGCAATTCTGGTGCCTGCGGCCGCGAAAGCCATTATCGGTACAAAACTCGATGATGAGGCTTTAGAAAAGCTTGCAGCAGCATGTTCAGCCGCATGTAACCCAATTGATGACAAACGCGGCACCATCGAGTATCGAGTTCGAGTTGCAGGTGTTCTTGCAAAACGAGCCGCCAAAATAGCCTTTCAACGCGCAGGAGGTGTCTAAATGTCTAGCGTACTTGTTTCTACTACAATCAACGGCGATCCAATTGAGTTCGCCTGTCCACCTGAAGAAACGCTACTTGATTCACTTCGAGATCGAGTCGGCCTAACCGGTGTCAAAGAAGGTTGCGGCACAGGTGATTGCGGGTCTTGCAGCGTCACACTGGACGGCAGACTAATGTGTTCATGCCTTGTTTTGAGCGCAGAGGTTGAGGGCAGACAGGTCGGCACCGTTGAAGGCATGGTTGAAAACGGCCAACTTCACCCGCTTCAAGAAAGCTTTATTGATAACGCTGCATTGCAGTGTGGTATTTGTACTCCTGGCTTTCTAATTGCCGCAAACGCTTTACTAGAACGTAACCCGAGCCCCACTGAAAAAGAGATTCGCTACGCTCTGGCCGGTAACCTTTGCCGTTGCACAGGTTATGACAAAATTGTTCGTGCCGTTCAGGTTGCCTCGAAGGAAATGCGCAAGAAGAGTAAGAAGACTAAGAAAAAATAGTCAGTAGGCGCATTTTTGCACAAACAAAAGAATGTACGTTCTAGCACACAAAATTTGGACATAGGAATCTGACATGGGAAACGATACCAGTTATACAGATCAGAAATTTGAGCAGGTCGGTCGTCGCGTAAGACGGCCAGACGGCGTAGATAAAGTGACAGGTCGAGCAAAATACGGTGCGGATGCATATGCGCCTGGACAGTTAGTCGGCTTAATTTTGCGCTCGCCGCACGCGCACGCGCGCATCAAGAAAATAGACATATCAAAAGCTGAAAAGTTACCCGGCGTAAAAGCGGTTGTAACCTGTGAAGATCTGCCGGATCTAACCGGTGGCAACCGAGGCATGATGGACATTTTGGAAAATTGCATGGCCAGAGGCCGCGCGCTTTATGACGGTCATGCGGTGGCCGCCGTTGCAGCAGTTGATAAGACAATTGCCAAGCAAGCTCTGAAGTTGATCAAAGTCACGTACGAAAAATTGCCGCACGTCACAGATGTTGATGAGGCAATGGAGGCTGATGCCCCGGTCGTTCAGGATTTTGTTTTCACCTCAGGGGTTGAACCTAAACCAACGAAGCCTTCCAACGTTTCTGGCATTTCTCAGTTTGGTCATGGTGATGTTGACGCGGGCTTTGCTGAAGCCGATGTCATTGTCGAGAAAAGCTACAAAACGGAGCAGACCCATCAAGGTTATATTGAGCCTCATGCATGTCTTGCAAACATGAGCTCAGATGGTTCAGGTGAACTATGGGTGACAACGCAGGGACACTTTGTGTTCAGGAATGTTTGCTCAACACTGCTGGGTATCGATATCGCTAAGCTGAAGGTAACCGCCTCTGAAATTGGTGGCGGCTTCGGCGGTAAGACTCATGTCTGGATGGAACCTGTTGCTCTAGTGCTTTCACGAAAAGCGAATCGTCCCGTCAAACTTGTTATGACACGAGACGAAGTATTCAAAGCCTCAGGACCAACCTGTTCAACGTCTATCGATGTCAAAATTGGCGCAAAAAAGGACGGCACGATTACGGCCGCTTCGGCAAGCCTGCGTTATCAGAACGGCGCATTCCCTGCCAACTGGGGCATGATCGGCGCGATGACAGCCTATGCTTGCTACGACCTGAAGAACGTAAAGACCGTTGGCTACGATGTATTGGTTAATCGTCCTAAAGTTGCTGCCTATCGAGCGCCCTCTGCGCCTATGGCTGCTTTCGGTGTTGAGAGCACAATGGATTTGATGGCAGGCAAACTCGGCATGGATCCTGTTGAATTCAGAATTAAGAACGCTGCCAAAGAAGGCACACGTGCATCCTACGGCCCCGTCTACGGTCCGATTGGTATCGGCCCAACATTAGAAGCGGTGAAGAAGCATCCGCATATGCGGGCGAAACTTAAGAAGAACCAAGGACGCGGCATGGCCTGCGGCTTCTGGTTTAACTTTGGTGGTCAAACCTGCACGGATCTTAATATCGGTATCGACGGTACAGTGTCTCTGACCGTCGGCACAATCGACGTCGGCGGATCACGCGCCTCACTATCTTTAATTGCCGCAGAGGAGCTCGGTATTGACTATGAGCAGGTGAAAGCGAGCGTCGCTGACACTGCATCTCTGGGTCACAATGATATGACCGAGGGTAGCCGCGGAACATTCTCTTCTGGTATGGCGACGATTTTCGCTGCTCGCAACGCAGTTGAAGTTATGAAAGGACGTGCGGCAAAAATGTGGGATATTCCCGTTGAAGACGTGGTTTGGGAGAATGGCGGAGCTAAAGCAACTGGCAAGGCTCACTCGAACCTTCCACCGCTGACGCTAAAGGAAATCGCAGCGAAGTCACCGCAAACCGGCGGACCTATTGCAGGACACAACGAGACTGTCGCAGATAACGCCGGCGTTTCGTTCGCCAGTCATATCTGTGACGTTGAGGTAGATCCCGAGACTGGTTCAACCCGCGTTATTCGCTACACTGTTATTCAGGACGCGGGCAAGGCAATCCACCCGGATTATGTCGAAGGGCAATTCCAAGGTGGTGCAGCTCAAGGTATTGGCTGGGCACTCAATGAAGAATATATCTATGGCAAGGACGGTACGTTGCAGAACCCAGGGTTTCTCGATTACAGAATCCCAGTTTGCTCTGACCTTCCCTTCATCGATACGGAGATTCTCGAAATCCCTAACCCTAACCACCCTTACGGAGTTCGTGGTGTAGGTGAGACGTCAATCGTACCGCCATTGGCAGCGATTGGTAACGCAGTTTCGAATGCTGTAGGGGTTCGTTTGAACCATATTCCAATGTCACCACCTCGAATCCTGAAAGCGCTTGATGAGCAAGCTGGCGGCTAATGGTTCGACTTGGCAGAACTGCAATGCACGAGTAGCGGGTAAGTTAATAAATGAAGATTAGCCTATCCCCTACTCTCCAAGCAGCCGCCAATGGCGAGGAATCGATTTCAATCGTTGCCGCAACCATCGGCCAGCTTCTTTCCAAGTTGGAAGCACAATATCCTAATATGTCCCAGCATCTCGAAGCCGGTATTGCGGTAGCAATAGACGGTCAAATCTATCGTGACGACTGGGGTAAAGAAATTCCAACCGACGCTGAGATCTATCTACTGCCTCGCATTCAGGGCGGTTAGTCGCCAATTTAAGGCGCTCAGTACCACACCGCATTTGTTAAACGAGGCATGTATGACCGACCCACACCAACTATGGCCGGACGCAGAAGATCTGCAGCGGGACGAAATCAGTTTTTCTTTTCGCGATAATAATTTTGTAGGGCACCTCGTAGCACCACCCGCATCGCAGGGGCCAAAACCGCTGGTCATCGTGATACACAACTACCAGGGTCTGAAATTCTTTGACGTTGATGTTGCTGAATATCTCGCCAGAGTTGGCTATGTCGGACTGGCCATTGACCTCTACGGTGACACGGTGCCAGCCGATGAACGTGACTTCCCAGAAGATGTGGAGAAAATTCCAAGCTTTCAGAAGAAATGTTTCGAAGGCATGGTTGCCATGGATCATGATCATGAATTGTTCCGCTCACTACTTGCCGAGTGGATCCGTCTTGGCCTCGAACACCCAAGCGTTGAGAGCACATTCGCACCGGCAGCTATCGGCTACTGCTTCGGCGGAATGGCTGTCCTTGAATGTGTTCGTGGGGGCTTGAATGTCGGCGGCGTTGTCTCCTTACATGGCTTGTTACAAACAGGTGAGGACCCCAACCCCGCAGCTAATGGGGCGCAGCGGCCGACACTAAAACCCTGTGAGAATAACTACAATACGGATACCGTGGTCGTCGTCGAAAATGGCGCAGAAGATCCTTTGGTACCTGACGAGAGCAAACAGCGCTTCTTCGAAGAAATGAATGAGGCTGGCGTTGATTGGGTGTTCCATCACTATGCCGGCACACCCCACGGTTTTGCGTTACCACCAAGTCTGGGCCGACCGGGCAAGCTACACGAGAGCACTGATCGACGCTCTACGATGAACATGCTGAATCTGTTTCGAGAAATCTTCCCGGGCGTGAAACAAAACGCCATCAGCCACAATGCTTCTGGCACGGCCATTCCTTGATAAAGACCCGAGGTCGGCTGAACGCTATGGCTCAAAACATGTTTGTCACCAGCATCTATGCAGAACTGTAACCAGTGCGGAAAGTGCTGTATTAAATACGGCAACGGCGGACTATCCGCCGCCCCAGAGGAGATTGATTGGTGGCAAAATCACCGTCCAGAGATTGCTAAATATGTAAACAAAGGCAAAATCTGGATGGATCCAATAAGCGAGGAACAGCTAACGGTCTGTCCTTTTCTGACGGTTGAATCACAGCAAAAAAATATGACTACCGTGACAGAACCGCCGAAAATCAAATACAGCTGCTCTATCTATTACGACAGGCCCGATGACTGTAAGTACTATCCGGTCAAAATTGATGAAATGATCAGGGATGGTTGCGAGATGATTGAGGTTAGAGATCTTACCGATACTCGATCCGCTCAGGTTACCCTCGACAGAATAATGAGCGACTCTCGGCCCGCATCAAACGACACCACTTGACCCGTCAGCGCTCAAGATCTATAACCTTTGTATCATTCTTAAGAAATACGGAGTGCTTCGATGAAGGATATGGGTGAAGAGTTACCTAAGGGCATCGCATTGACCGTGCTCGATGAGCATTACAAATCAAACCCTTACGCCATACTTGAGCGCATCCGACAAACAACGCCATTACACCATGACGACGAGTTAAACCAGTACATCGCCACGCGTCATGATGATGTCAAACTAATTCTTCGAGACAAGGATTATTGGAGCGACCCCCGCAAAGGCAAACAAGGATCCTTCATCTACGAACTACTTGGGGGCGCGAACAAAGAAGAAGAGCCATCCATGTTATTAATGGATGAACCGAACCACAAACGGCTTCGGTCACTCGTTAGCAAACCCTTCATGCCGTCGGCTGTAGAAAAATGGCGCCCCAGAACGCAACAAGTAGTCAAGCGCATACTCGATTCAATTTGTGAACCTGAATTCGATCTGATTAAGGCGTTTGCCAACCCCATCCCCACTGTTGTGATTGCTGAACTGCTCGGTATCGATGCGAGCCATCACGACAACTTCAAGGTTTGGTCGGACCAATCAGTAAAAACAGCCTTCAGCCCCTTTCCCGATCCTGAGGACCTAAGAGTCGCAGAGGTTGCGCAACGCAAACTCGATGATTTTTTTCTAAAAGAAATCGAAGCTCGCCGCAAGCATCTTGGCGACGACCTTCTTAGTGATTTAATTCGAGCAGAAGAAGAGGGGGACAAATTGTCGCAGCACGAGCTCATTTTACAATGCAATTTAATGCTGATCGCAGGCAATGTCACCACCACCGATTTGATTGGCAATGGTATGAAAGCACTGCTTGATAATCCACAACAGCTGCAATTGTTGAAAGACAACCCAAGCTTTATAAAAAATGCTGTCGAGGAAATACTGCGTTTCGAAAGCCCCGTACTAAACTCGGCTCGTATTCCTAACAGAGATACAGACGTTCAAGGTTGCCCGATTGGCACGGGAGAAAGTCTGATCGTATCCTTAGCATCAGCCAACCGTGACCCCGAAGTCTACCCAGACCCAGACAGGTTTGATATTGAGCGCGAAGATACCCACCATCAATCATTCGGCGGAGGCAGACACATGTGCCTCGGCGCTCACTTGGCCAGGCTTGAAGCTCAAGAAGCTATACTGGCAATCATCACTCGTTTTCCCAACATCACACATAGTGAAAAGGGCTTAGTTCGCGCTACTGTGCCTAGCTTTAGGGGCATGGAAAGCTTTTGGGTTACCACCTAGTTTAATTTGCTCTTCTATCGTTTTCGCTATAGCCCCGCGAACTTGGGAACGACATAGGGACCTTCAGGAATCACCGCAACAACAGGGTCCGAAGCCCTGTCAATGCTCCTCCTAATAGCGCTTTCAATTGAGGCAACCCTCTCTATGCCCGTTAGACTATGGTCTTTTTTCGGAAGTCCGCCAGAATAGAGTTGAACGAGAGCCTTGGAAGTCGGTTTCGTTTGCATCTGAGATTGCCACTCATCGACTTCTGCTAATCTCTGTTTATGAATTTTTTGGAGGAAAGCATCTGCACCCATTTCAATAAGACGGGTCTGTGACGCTCTAAAGTTAGCAGACCCCAAACCTTCACCACATTCAGATGCAATAATAATAGTGCCGCCGTCATTAACAATATCCAGCGGCGTCACCATGCCTTTGACTGTCTGGTAGTAGGTTTTATCCAGCGGGTAACCGGCGGCAGATGTCAGCACTGTGTTGTAGCGCCTATCAACCTCAACAACACAGCAATCATGTGCAAATGCCACTGCTTGCAGATGACTTTGAATAACTTCGCCGAAATTGATGAAAACCAGATTACGCTCTTCATCAATCACCGTATTGATTGCATAAACCTCTCCCAGCATTTTGACAATTTGCAACTGCTCCTCATGAAGTGGATTACCGACAAGGTTACATTCAACGGCATTTGGATCGGCCATGAAAGCTGCGCTGTGAAAAGTTCGAATTGTTTCCTCACCGGCAATACCCGGGGCAATCACCTTTCGACCACCGGAGTAACCCGCCATAAAATGTGGTTCAACTAATCCCGTCGCGATGCGAATATCAGCCTCAACAAACCGTCGATCCAAAGACACGGGGGTGTTGCGAGTGGCCGTATAACCTAGATCAATATGGGCATTTTCGTCACGGGCGAAATGGTTTTCCACCCGCACATTCGCCATGATCCAAGGATCGCCAACGACGCGAGCGAGCTCTTCACCTTCATTAGGCCGGTGCAATCCGGTTGCGACAAGAATCGTAATGTCAGGTAGCTTTAGACCGGCACTCAATAACTTTTCAACAACTGGACGAAGAAAAACACCATTCGGCACAGGTCGGGTGACGTCACAAATCAGAATACAGGCCGTTTTTTTTGATGCTGCAATACTTTGTAAGCAAGCGCATCCAACGGGTTGATCCAAGGCCTGCATGACGGCGGCCGCTTTATTTTGCAGTATCGCCATTTTCGGTTTTCGAATGATGTGAGGCTCGCATTCGGCGGGCAAATCAACTGTTAAGCCGGTTTGACCATACCTCAGGTCAACCTTCATCTAGTTGCCGCCATATAGGCCCTCTAGCTCTAACAGGGTCAAGAAGGCTCAAGTCACCTAACTCAACTTCATTCCCTTTTGGGAAAGGCGCCCTGGATTCAAGACCCAAACCTTCAAGCACCTTTTCATTTTGGTAGTAACAAGCGAAGACGATGGGCGTCAATGCAGAATAAAATTGATCAAGCTTTTGTTTACTTTGATCTATCGCCGTTTGTTGAGCAGCATCAGACAGTTGCGCGAAACACATATCCGAGCCACCAACAAACTCTAGGTAGTCCAGCGCCCTAGATAATACTGCAGCAAAATCAGGCTCTATATTTACGACATACTCTTCAAATCCAATGTCGGTTGCTGCAGGCATACTGCGGTCTTTGCTTGCTGGAATAATACGTCCTAAAAGAGAGTTCAACGTTTCGGTCTGTCTTTGCGTTATAACCCGGTCGGTTTTGATCATCTCGTCAGTCATCAGCGATCTCCTTAATCGAACAAGTTGGCAAGATTTTTTTTCATTGTGTCAGCGATGTACAACGCCAGCGCCTGAATTGTCGTTGTTGGATTGCCGGCGGCGGAGGTCACAAAAATACTACCGTCAACGATAAAGAGATTTTTCACATCGTGGCTACGACCCCATTCGTTAACGACCGAAGTTGCAGGGTCGCGACCCATACGCGCTGTCCCCAGCAGGTGCCAACCGGCATAACGCAGTTGGCCGTAATCATTGATCTGTTTTGCACCCGCAGCTTCAAGCAATTCTCGACTGCGAGCTCTGCCATGGGCAAGCATTTTTAGACTATTTTCGCTCAGTCGGTAGTTAATTTTCGGCGCAGCAATGCCATCTGAATCAGTGATATCCGGGTCAAGCGTCACGCAGTTATGCAACTCCGGAAGGTCTTCAACGCAAACACCGACGGCAATGTTGGTACCGAAATATTTTTTAAAGGCGTCATGGTGACCGTCACCCCAGGGAATATCGCCCCTGTTGTAGCCATTAATAGCCGTCGCAATAGGCGACGAGCCCCTTGTCACCTGAAGGCCATAGCCCCGATCAAAGTCGCGGGTCGCGTCACTCTCGTAGAATTGCTGCGAAAGGACACAGCTCCCCTGCGGTCCAAGGTGCGACGCCAGCCCAGGCTCAAAGAAGCCTTCCATATGATTCCAAGGATGCATCATAAGGTTTTTGCCAACCAAGCCAGAGCTGTTGGCTAAGCCATCCGGAAACAATTCTGATTTCGAATTCAATAACAAACGCGGCGTGCCTACACCGTTACAAGCGACAATCACAACCTCCGCCTTTTGTTCCTGCTCCTGCCCTTGTGCATCATAGTAGATGACGCCGGTCGCCATACCCTTATCATCAACGGTAATCTCTCTGACGCGACAATTGGTTTTTAGCTCAACCCCGGCTCGAATCGCCATTGGCCAATAGGTTACATCAGCGCTGGATTTGGCCCCCTGACTACAACCGGAAATACACGGACCGAGATTGATACAGCGATCACGCCCCTCGTAGCGTTCAGAAATAATGGCGGCATCCGAAGGCCACCAGTGCCAGCCGAGTTTGTTGAAACCCTCACCGATGACATTACCCATTTTACCCATCGGAATCGGTGGCAGCGGTAACTGTTTATCGGGATAGGCTGGATCACCGTCCAAGCCTGAAACACCGATATTTTTATCATTTTGTTGGTAATAAGGTTCCAATTGAAAATAATCGATAGGCCAGTCTTCTGCCACACCATCAAGACTCTTGACCTTAAAGTCTGAAGGGTGCAGGCGGGGAAAATGTGCAGCGTACAAAACTGTACTACCACCTACGCCATTATAGTTAACAACGCTGATCGGCGACTCTTGGTCATTAATTGGATA
>CAJJAA010000036.1 GCA_905182025.1 uncultured OM182 clade bacterium | reverse complement strand
GCGAGAAGTAGTCCGCAGTATCCAGTTTGTCGCGATGTAGGTAGTGGCTGTAGCTTGCGAGTGCGCCGGGAACCAGACCGTCTAGGCGGCTAGATATACTCGCGCTGACCAGGTGAACGCTGACGATCGATGTGACACCCAGCGCCATGCCGATCAGCGCCATTGCAGTAGACCAAGGTGTTCGCGCAAGGAAACGCAGTAGTGCGAGTGCGATCATCAAGGCGATTGTCTATCCAGTTGTAACTGAGTATCCGCCATAGCTGCGACTTCGTTGCTGTGTGTTGCTAACACCAGAGAAATGTTCTGCTCGCGACAACTGGAAAACAACAGATCTGCAACGTGGCTAGAATTTTCTGCATCCAGATTGCCCGTCGGCTCATCTGCGAGAAGAAGCGGTGGCTTAAGCAGCAATGCTCTTGCAACCGCCACGCGTTGTTGTTCGCCGCCAGAAAGTCTATCCGGAAAGTCATTGAGCCGGTCCGACAAACCGAATTCGCCGAGCAACGTCGACGCATGGCGCTCAAGATCACGCCGATTATTCAAGCGGGCGGGCAGCCTCACGTTCTCTAAAACCGTTAACGTCGGTACTAGGTTGAAGAATTGGTAGACGTAGCCAATGTGCTGCCGGCGCAGCATTGTCCGGCTTCGTTCATTTGCGGTGCGGTATGAAAAGGATTCGTCTTTTAGAGCAAGGGTAATGTCGCCGCTGTCAAGTTCCAGCAAACCAGCAAGCAGGTTTAACAGTGTCGATTTACCCGAGCCGCTGGGGCCCATCACCGACAGGGATTCACCCGCAGCAACGTTGAACGATAGGTCAGAAATGACGTTTATCTGACGACTACCGTCCTGATAGTGCTTGCTGATTTGCTTAACACTCAGCGCGGAAGCTCTCGTCATTTTGGGCAACAACTTGTGGGTTAAATTAGGTTGCCAGAGTAAAACACTCGAGCGGTTAGAGATAGAGCAAATTATCAGACCAGTCCATAAGACTCAGTATTTTTATTGTGTCCCCTCGGCAAATAGGCGCTTGGATGGTGAATAGAATTTAGTTCCCCGAACCTGCTAAGCCAAATGGGCACATCTCGAATGACATAGGCAAAATGTGCGGCGACACCCGCTTGTAAAATACGGTTCTGCGGCGCAGTGTTTCAGCTCACCTTCCACAACAACGCGGGACACGTTTTATGATAAGGCGATCCATATGACAAGTTCAGAATTCAAGTCAGCAATTCTAGAGTGGTACCAAGGTGAGATCTTTGGTGAAGTGTTCTTTAACGAACTGCTTGCCAATACAGTTGAGCCACGACTGTGCTACAAGTTATCGTTATTGTTACAGCTGGAGACGGAAACTAAAGCCCGGCTAAGACCGGTCGTTGTTGCGGAAGGGCTTAGTCTTTGCGAGAAGGCAGAGTTTCGAAGTGCCGCAAATGAAGCTGCTGCGGCATTTAGAGATATGACTTGGATGCAAACGATGACTCAGATAGCAGAGATAGTCGTGCCAGCAGTTGCGCGTTATCAAGCGATAGTAGAGATGTCACCGGATCAATATGCTGTTTTATCAGGATCGATGTTGTTGCATGAGCAAGCGATATTAGATTTCGCCAAACTAGAATTAGCGGGTAATCAGGATGAGGCCGAGGCGCTTATCCTTAATTTACTGTACTACAAATTCTAAGGCCTGTGATGTTGGCGACATCAGTTGGTAATAACGCAGAAATCGCGTCGCCTCGTTACGCTTTTGGATGCAAAACAACCGGCATCTTTGTATAACCTCACCGACGATCTCAACCTTGTCAAATCGCAGCATGATTTCTTCCCATAGGATTTCTAGCTGCATTTCTGCCAGTCTATTAGCCATGCAACGATGAATACCAAATCAAAAATCCAAAAGACGGGTGGTAGGTGCCATTTTGCTGTCAACCTATCAACCTATCATTGATCAACCTATCAACCTATCAACCTATCAACCTATCAACCTATCATTGATGGGTTAACAACACGTAAGCTTTCTGAAATAGTAGGCTGTCAGCGACTTGCTGGAAGCTATCGTCGACACTAATAGAGCTTTGGCTCACCAATTGGTCTCGTCTTGAATCGCCGATGAAGCCACATATACTGCTCTGGATAGGCTCTAATGCGCGTTTCTAATTCCAAATTAATCAGCGCTGCATCCTTGCCATCATCTCCGCACGGATAATTTTCAAGGGGTGCGCTAATCGTCACAATATAGCCTTCGCCATGCGGCTTACGGTGATGACCAAGCATTAAGACCGCTGAGTTATTTATTTTTACCAGCCTGGGTATTGATGTGATTGACGCTGCTTGGATGCCAAAAAATGGCGCGAACACCGATTGCTTACGCCCATAGTCTTGATCGGGTGCATACCACATGACGCCGCCTTTCTTTAAGAAGCGAATGACCGAGCGCATATCAGAGCGTTCGATGACTTCGGCACAAAACTTAGCCCTGGATTTTCTCATGACGAGATCGAATAACGGATTCTTATTGGCTCGATACATAACGCCAACTTTTTTGACCTTAGCCATCAGCACGCCGCCTAGGTCCAACGTAGTGTAATGTCCGCCTACCAAAATTACGCCCTTGTTTTGCGCAACGGCGTCGATTAAATGTTGCTCCCCAACAACCTCGATCATGTCATCGGTAATGCTGCGATAGTTAAACCAAGCGATGCACATCTCGGCCATACCCATGCCGTTATCGAGAATAGTTGCTTTGACGAGGCGTCGCTGCTGATCCTCATCAAGTTCCGGAAAACAGAGCCGAATATTAGTGCGGGTAATGTGGCACCGATTTCGAGCAAAAATCAGCATCAGATAGCCAAGCAGGCGGCCGATAAATAGTGCCGCTTTATGTGGCAGGTGACCAAGCATCGCCATGCCCGTAAGCCCGAACCATACTTTGATATAGGCAGGGGTCAGATGATCTTGATAGCGATCCGAATAGTGGATTTTTTCCTTAACCCGGGGTTTGGCCTGTTTGTCACTCATATTTGATTCTCGTCGACATTGCTTTTTTTTGGGATCTGCAGTGGCTGGCTAAACAGAATCCTGTTGACGCTCTAATGGCTTATCTAAGCATCTATGCTGCCTAATAATCTATCGAAACTCTTGAAACTCTCGCAGATAGATCAGATAAAAAAAAGGCAGCCAATGGCTGCCTTTTTACTTATCTTGATGACGATAGAGACTTGGTATTACTTACCAAATTCTGAAACGACACCCGATATGGACTCTTTCGCATCACCGAACAACATACGTGTGTTCTCGCCGAAGAAGAGTGGGTTATCGACACCGGAGAAGCCTGAGGCCATTGAACGCTTGAGAACGAACACTGTTTGCGCTTGGTCAACGTTGATGATAGGCATGCCATAGATCGGGCTGTCTTCATCATTGCGGGCTGAAGGGTTCACAACGTCGTTTGCACCAATAACGACTGGCGACATCGACGTTCTCGATGCGTGGATTGATTTCATCCATTTCAACAAGTTGCTCGTAAGGCACATCCGCCTCTGCAAGCAATACATTCATGTGACCAGGCATTCGTCCGGCAACAGGGTGGATTGCGTAGCTGACCTCAGCACCGTTCTTTTCAAGAATTTCGCCGAGTTCCTTCACAACGTGCTGTGCCTGTGCGACAGCCATACCATAACCCGGTACGAAGCAGACATTGCTGGCAGCTTCGAGGATAGTAGTAGGCGTCTTCGACAGATATTGGCTTAACTTCACCCTCAATGGCTTTGCCTTGCTTGACTGCGCCGAAGCCAGAGAAGAGTACGTTTGCCAGTGATCGATTCATCGCCTTACACATGATGTTGGTCAGGATAATACCTGATGCACCAACCAGCGAGCCGGCAACAATCAATATGTTGTTATTTATCGCGAAGCCAGCAGCACAGGCAGCGATACCCGAGTAACTGTTCAACAGTGAGATAACAACCGGCATGTCTGCACCACCGATGGGGATGACGGCCATGACGCCGAGTAGTAGTGAGAGCCCTAGTACTGCCCAGAACCAAACAGAATCAGGTGTAGGGTCCATGCTCAGAACATCACGCCAGAGCCAATTAGAGCGATCAGCAGGAGGCTATTGAACAATACGTTGGCCCAGAGAAGACAACCGCGCCAGCTGCCAATCGTCTCACTGAGCTTGCCGTAAGCGATCATACTGCCTGTAAAGGTCATACCACCGATAAGGATAGCAAGAATGATGGTTACCGCGGTGAAAGTCGAAACAACCTCGCCTGCAGGTGCGTAAAGGGTACCCCAACCGACCAGTAAGCTCGCAATACCGCCGGAGCCGTTAAACAGCGCAACCATCTCTGGCATGCTTGTCATGGCGATCATGCGGGCTGCAGCAGCGCCAATGATCGTGCCGATGATCATGCCTGCGGCGATGTACTTAAAGTCGACAATGCCTTCAGCGGTTAAGCCGGCAACAACGGCGATGAGCATGCCGATGCTGGACAGCATGTTGCCTTTTCGGGCAGTCGCGGGAGAACCTAACATCTTCAAACCGAAGATGAACAGGGCCGCTGCAACGATATAAGAAAGGTTCGCGATCAAGTTTAAGTTTATATTTTCCATTTACTTGGCCCCGCCTTTTCTACTCTTAAACATTGCGAGCATCCGATCCGTTACAAGGTAGCCACCAACAACGTTAATCGTTGCGAAGGCTACGGCTGCTGTTCCCAGCCACGTCGCATATTCACTGTTCTGCATACCGGCAGACAGAAATGCGCCCGCCAATGTGATTCCTGAAATTGCGTTTGCACCAGACATTAATGGTGTATGCAGGGTCGCAGGGACCTTTGATATAAGTTCAAAGCCGAGGAAAATCGACAGAACCAAAATAAATGTTAGAAATACCAATTCCACGTGATTCCTCCTTAGCTTCTGATGCTTTTAATGGTTTCGTTAACGAGTGCGCCATCGTGTGTAATGACACATGCTTGAAGAATGTCATCCTCCATGTTGAGGTTGAATGACTTCTCTTCTTCATTCCAAAACTCAGTGACGAGGTTGAAAAGGTTAGAGGAGTACATCTGACTCGCATCGGTCGCCATTTCAGACGGCAGATTGGAAACACCAATGATTGATACGCCGTTGACGTCAACGGTTTCATCAACAACAGAACCTTCGACGTTGCCACCTGTGCCGACGGCCATATCAACGATAACGCTACCGGGTTTCATTGCTGCAACCATGTCACCGTTTACGATGAGTGGGGCAGGACGACCAAATAGCTGCGCTGTGGTGATCACGATGTCTGATTTACTGATGACATCTTTCATGCCCTGCTGCTGTAGTTCGATCTGTTCTGGGGTTAAGGCATTTGCGTAGCCGTCTTTAGTTTGACCCGTCTCACCGAGGTCAATCTCGATAAACTTGCCACCAACCGACTGCACCTGTTCAGCGACGACAGACCGAGTATCGAAGGCTTCAACCTTCGCACCCATGCGTTTAGCTGTCGCAATCGCTTGAAGACCCGCAACACCTGCGCCAATAACGAAGACGCGCGCAGGGCTCAATGTACCGGCGGGTGTCATCATCATAGGTAGGATTCGATTAAGCTTTGAGGCACCTAATAGCACCATGGCGTAACCGGCGAGGTTTGCCTGTGAACTCAAGGCATCCATCTTCTGTGCGCGTGTCGTTACGAGGAATCATCTCCATGCTAATGGCCGTGACGCCTTGAGCAGCGAGCGCATCGACGAGTTCGGTTTCGTTGTAGGGGTCAAGGTAGCTGATATGCAGCGTGCCTTTCTTAAGTTGGGCGACCTCCTCAAGTGTCGGCTTTTGCACCCGAAGCACGATACCGCCACTGCCTAGTAGGGCTGCTCGGTCATTGCTGATGGTTGCGCCGGCGTCGATGTAGTCGCTATCGGCAAAACCCGCCTGTACACCCAAGCCGGACTCGACCATAACGTCTAGTCCCGCGTGGGTAAGTTTTTTGACTGAATCGGGAATCAGTGCGACACGTTTTTCGTTCGCATGAATCTCCGAAGGCACTGCTATTTGCATATGCAACCTCATGACGGATATTAAAGAATGTGATTTTTTGACCGGTAAAGCGTTGATTTGTCCGCACGTTCATCAGTGCTTGTAACGCTCACGCAGTTCACCCCCAAGTGAGGGCGGAAAGTATCACGTACAATTAACCATTACTAATAAAAAGAAGGAATGGTCATAGATAGAAATAGTCATAGGACCGATAGCAAATGCGCCAAGTTGCCATTATTCGGATATTCTTTAGCATTCGATGACCCAATGAGGTTTTTCACACGGGGCCGTCGAAGACTGTTTTATCTATCGTCGAGCTTAACAAGACAGGCCGTGATCAATCACCAGTTCACTGCCGGTCATGTAGCTTGAAGACTCCGAGGCGAGGAAAACCACACCGTTGGCGATGTCTGTTGGCACACCGAGTTTACCACCGGGTACAGCTTGTTGGGCGATTTCAGAGGTCTCTGTACGATTTTCACCGGGCACATCTGCGCCTAAGCCCATTTTGTTCCAGATGGCGGTATCAATAATGCCAGGATGGACTGAATTTACGCGCACGCCATTGCCTGCAACCGCACATTCCTTGGCGACAGACTTGCTGAGCAATTTAACACCGCCTTTGGTCATCGCATAAGCAGCGAGAGAGGGCGCGGCTTTAAGACCTGCGACCGAAGACAAATTGATGATTGATCCGCCGCCAGAGCCTGACATGACCGGGATACAGTGTTTCAGTCCGAGAAACACGCCATCAAGGTTAATTGAATTTTGGAGGTGAAAGTCTTCAAGGCTCATTTCAGTGATGGACTCACAGACGACAGCGATACCCGCATTGTTAACGAGAATATCGAGGCCGCCATGGCGCGCGCCAATATCATTAACGAGTGCGATCCACTGGTCTTCTTGGGTAACATCTTGATGTAGGTATTCGGCTCTGCCGCCGTTGCTATTGATAAGCGCAGCTGTCGATTCGCCTTTTTTGTCATCAATGTCGGTCAGAATGATCGTCGCACCTTCTTCTGCGAGCCTGACCGCACAAGCTGCACCGATGCCCATTGCAGCACCTGTAATGAGTGCAATTTTTCCGTCTACTTGTCCCATGGTATCCCTCTATATTTTATTGTTTTGATTGAGCCAGTCGACTCTGAGTGTGCCGTATGCGACTAGCCAGATCAATTTGGTTCAGCGACCCAAATGTCCCTTCATAAGTGACATAGCGACGCTATGTTGTTGGGTTGAGTTGATCACCACTGTGTAGTCTATTATTAAGACGACGGCGAAGGCTATTGTGAAGACGGCCCGCGACTTGGTATAAAGTCGACAGTAATAAACCGATCTAAAGAGAAGCTATGAGTTGGTATAAAGAAGTTCAAGAAATTGAAAAGCGGGTTGAGTTGTCCAAACTGCAGGGCGGTGAAGAATCCGTGGCAATACACCATGCCAAAGGACGGTTGTCGATTCGAGAACGTATTGAGGAGCTTGTCAGTAAAGACTCCTTTGAAGAACACGGCGAAGGCGCGGGTTTTGCAGAGAAAAACGAAGACGGCTCAATCGCATCCTTTTCACCGGCAAACTATGTCATTGGTTTCGGTGAGGTTAACGGTCGACGCACGGCGGTTGGCGGCGAAGACTTTACCTTAAAAGGGGGTTCCCCCAATGGTGCAGGGCTACGCAAGAGTGTCTATGCGGAAGAGCTTGCGGTCCAGTTCAAGGTACCGTTAGTCCGCATGCTAGAAGGCGGCGGCGGCAGTGTCGCCGGTTCAGGCGGACCTAGACAGCAGACTGTGGGTTCACCGGTTAATGCAGAGCCTCGATTTAAAATCATCGCTGAGGCGATGAATAAGGTGCCCGTTGTCTCTGCGGCGCTCGGTCCCGTGGCTGGTTTTCCAGCGGGGCGTTTAGTGGCTTCGCACTTTTCAGTGATGGTGAAAGACACCTCTCAGGTGCTGGTTGCTGGACCGGCCTTGGTTGAGCGAGCACTCGGCGTGTCGATGACGAAAGAGCAGTTAGGTGGTTGGAAAGTGCATACGCGCAGCGGCATTGTTAATAATGTCGCCGATACGGAAGCCGATGCGCTAGAGCAGGTTCGGCGATTTTTGGATTTTATGCCGCAAAATGTCTGGCAGCTTGCCGAGCGCAAAGACTGCGCTGATGATCCCAAGCGCGCGGATGAAGCGCTTATTTCTATTGTCCCCAAAGATGGACGTATTCCATTTGAGATGCGTGATTTGATTGAGCACGTCGTCGACAAGCACTCCTGGTTCGAAATATCACCCTTTTATGGCCAAGGCCAGATTACCGGCTTTGCCCGATTAAATGGTTTGGTTGTGGGCATCATTGCCAATGATTGCTGTCACTTTGCTGGCGCGATGACAGCAACGGGCTCACAGAAAGCCAAACGCATGATGGAACTCTGCGACACGTTTCATATTCCGGTCGTTAATTTTCTTGATGAACCGGGCTTCATGATAGGACCTGATGCCGAACAGGAAGCAACCATTCGCTACGGTATGAGTGCAGTCGCCGCAGCGGTTCAATCGACGGTTCCATGGGCGACGGTTGCTATACATAAGTCATTTGGTGTGGCTTCAGCGGCTCACTACGCGCCAAATAATTACAAGATTGCCTGGCCGTCATTTGAGATGGGTGCATTGCCGGTTCAAGGCGGTGTTGCTGTTGCATTTCATAAAGAGATCGCCGCTGCCGAAGACCCTGATGCAAAACGTAAAGAACTTGAAGACAAGTTAATGGCGAACCGCAGCCCGTTTCCGATGATGGAGAGCTTCGCGGTTCATGAGTTGATTGATCCACGTCAAACTCGCGCACGCCTGTGTACTTGGGTTGATTGGATAGAGCCGCTTTTAGAAGAACTGAAAGGGCCGGTGACCTGGGGCATGCGACCTTAACCTAATGTCCTACGACCATCTTAGTTAAAAGATCGTCAACTTGACTTAGGTCAGTATCTCAACAGCGGCGTTAGGTAGACTTTCGGTTAGTGTCGTTTCTACGAGGAGAAAGTATGACAACCGAACATGTTGATGTATTGATAGTGGGTGCCGGCATATCAGGCGTAGGTGGTGCTTATCACCTACAAACCCAGTGCCCTGATAAATCCTATGCCATCCTTGAGGGGCTCGATAGCTTCGGTGGCACATGGTGGACCCATAAATATCCCGGTATTCGCTCAGATAGCGATTTGTATACCTTTGGCTATCGATTCAAACCTTGGGTTGGTGCGCCGATCGCCTCAGCTGAGGAGATTCTTAAGTACATGGGCGAGGTGATCGAAGAAAATCATATTGACGAGCATATTCGTTACAACCACTGGATCAATGATGCGAGTTGGTCCAGTAAAGATCAGCAATGGACGATCGAAGGCAAGCGTAAAGACACCGGCGAGGCGTTCAAGTACACCTGCAATTTCCTCTACATGTGTCAGGGATATTACAAGCATTCTAAGGGTTACACACCAGACTGGGATGGCATGGACGACTATGACGGTCAGATTGTGCATCCGCAGACCTGGCCTGAAGATTTGGTCTACAAGGATAAGAAGGTTCTTGTGATTGGCTCCGGCGCAACAACAGCGACGGTTGTGCCAGCCATGGCAGCAGATTGTGAGCACATCACCGTACTGCAACGGTCACCAACCTATTTCACACCTGCAAAGAACGAGAATGTCACGGCCGACCATCTGCGCAAATTGGGCATCGATGAGGCGTGGATCCACGAAATCGTTCGACGAGAAGTTCTCTTTAACCAAGAAGAATTCACCCAAATGGCGATCGAACATCCAGAGGAGGTCAAGAAAGAACTGCTCGAGGGTGTTAAGGCTTGTCTACCTGAAGGCTATGACATGAAGCACTTTACGCCGAGTTATAGGCCTTGGCAGCAGCGACTTGCCTTTGTACCTGATGGTGACCTATTTCAAGGTATCAGCGCCGGCAAGGCATCGATGGTCACTGACGAGATCGAGCGATACACCAAAACAGGCGTATTGTTAAAATCAGGTCAGGAAATTGAAGCAGACATCGTTGTGACAGCAACAGGGTTCAATCTTTGTGTGTTGGGCGACATCAATTTTTCAGTTGATGGTAAACAGGTCGATTTCGCAGACACCGTCACTTATCGCGGCATGATGTTTACCGGCGTGCCCAACATGGCGTGGGTGTTCGGCTACTTCCGCGCCAGCTGGACCCTTAGAGCGGATCTGGTCGGTGATTTCGTTTGTCGGTTGCTGAATCACATGGATGATAAAGGCATGCACTCTGTCATGCCGACACTGCGAGCGGAGGATCAAGGTATGCCGAGACTTGATTGGATTGACGCTGAAAACTTTAATCCAAACTATCTGCAGCGCTCCATGCATCTCATGCCGAAGCGAGGCGACAAGCCAGAATGGATGCACAATCAGGACTATTGGAAAGAGAAGGAAGAGATTCCCGTCATCAACTTAGATGATGCGGCCTTCGCGTATCAATAGGGCGTACTTAAAGGGTAGTTGATCTGAAGTCGATTGCTGGCGGCTCTGCCGATCAACAAAGCCCAACCAGCAATTCGGCTGGCAAAGGACGCAACCCCCGTGGATTGGCATACAATATCGTTTTTTGCTTGATGCATTAAACGTCGCGCTCTACGCGGCATACCTATTTCTTATTCGTTAAGTCAGGATTGTTGTCATTCCCGGTCTCATGTCGGGTTATGATGTCGGATCCTTATGGTTTGCGTATGAGAATTGTATTTTTAATGGTTAAGCGTGCTCGGTCAGTTCAACCCCGAAGCTTTTTTGTGGGTGCAATGTGGCTGTTACTAAGTCTGCTTGTTAGCTTCACGTCGGCTGCCCAAGAGGTCGATTCGGGTAACTTAAAAGCGTCGTTGATTGCGGATAGTTTGCAGGTTGCGTCCGGCGCCTCTTTTACCGTGCTGCTTAAGCAAGATATTCGCGAAGATTGGCACACATATTGGCGTAACCCGGGTGACTCAGGTGCACCTACAAAGTTGATTTGGACACTGCCAGACGGCGTCACGGCGAGCGAACTTGCTTGGCCGATCCCTGAAAAAATTCCGTACGGTCCCTTGATGAACTTTGGTTACCATGGCGAGGTTTATTACCCCGTAACAATCACGATTGATGAACGTTTCGATGCCGCCTCACTTGATTTAGCCGCAGTGGGGCAGTGGTTGGTGTGTGCAGACATTTGCGTGCCCGAGCAAGCGAGGCTAAGTTTAACGATTCCCCTCGGAACTCAACCCCAATTAAAACCTGACCAATCACTGTTTAGGGCCGCAGCAGCCCAGGTGCCTAGCAAATGGCAAGAGCAGGGCTCAGTTACCGTTCGTGATGAAATCTACAATCTGTTCGTACCGATTCCCGGTTTGAAGACAAGCCGCGTGACCTCGATTAGTTATTTTCCCTTTGCGGAAGGATTGATCGACACGCCGGTGGAACAGAATTGGCGCGTGACTGACAAGGGTTTTAATCTGGAGAGCAAAACCGGCTATGCCTACCAAGCTAAGGCAGACTTTTCCGGCCTGATTGTGATTGAAGAAGCCGTTGGGGACGGTTTAAGAACCGGCTTTGAAGTGACCGTTAATGCCGTATCAGCCTCGGGGCAGACGGCTGTTGTTGACAATGACAATGACAACGACATCGGTAATGACAATGCCTTTAGCCTCTGGCAGGCCATCTTGTTTGCTTTTATCGGCGGCATGATTCTCAATTTGATGCCCTGTGTATTTCCCGTCTTATCAATCAAAATTTTATCACTTGTACAAGAAAGTCATCATATACGTGCGCATGGTTGGTTTTATGCTTTAGGCGTCGTGCTCAGTTTCGTCCTCGTCGCAGGTTTGTTGATTGTATTGCGGACCGGCGGCGCTGAAATTGGATGGGGCTTTCAACTGCAATCCCCCTGGGTAGTGACGGTGTTGGCTTGGTTGTTCCTACTAATCGGGCTGAATTTGTCGGGCTTCTTTGAGGTGGGTTACGCCATGATGGGCTTTGGCCAAGGCGCGACAGAGAAGCAAGGTTACTCCAGCTCATTTTTAACGGGCGTCTTGGCGACGATTGTTGCGGCACCTTGTACGGCACCTTTTATGGCCAGTGCCATTGGGTTTGCCTTAACGCAAAATAATGCGTCAGCATTGCTGATTTTTGCTAGCCTCGGCTTGGGCATGGCATTGCCTTATTTGATGCTGTGTTACTTTCCTGCCTTTGTTGCGCGATTGCCTAAACCTGGCGCATGGATGGTCACGACCAAGGAAATACTCGCCTTTCCTATGTATGCCTCTGCGGTCTGGTTAGTTTGGGTTTTGAGCATTCAAGCAGGGTCAGGCGGTGTATTGATCGTCGGTGTTGGTGCGGTTTGTCTCGTCTTGGCGATTTGGATTCTGCGTCATTTACCAAAATCGCCTCCCGGTCGTTTAAGCATGCAGGTTCTCGCGCTGCTCTTGATCGTTTTGACAGGTTATATCCCGAGTCATACCTCAACGGTTCAAGCATCAGCTGAGACGACCATAAGAAGCTCGACCACAGGCATGGCCGCAACCGAGGTTGACTCTCAAAGCGTGCAACAGGCAGCTTATAGCGGACCTATTGCTGAAAAATATTCCGCCGCTGCGTTACAACAAAGATTGGCGCAAGGTCCTGTTTTTGTGAACTTCACTGCCGCGTGGTGTATCACCTGTAAGGTGAATGAGGTGGTCGCGTTGGATAGTGCGGCAACGAAGTCAGTTTTCGACGCAGCAGGCGTGAGTTATCTCAAAGGTGATTGGACCAATGAAGATCCGGAGATTTCACGTAAGCTAACAGAGCATGGCCGCAGTGGGGTGCCCTTGTATCTGCTTTACCGTAAGGGTGCTTCGTGAGCCGATTGTTTTGCCCCAGCTTCTCACTGAAGATATCGTTCAGAGCGCGATAGCTGAATTATAACGTGCCCAATGCGTACTTCGAATAGGGTGTTAAACAGCGACGAATTATTCTGATACTCCACTCAAGACAAAGGAAAATGTCATGCGTACCCGATGGGTTGATGCATCCGGCCAGCCCAAGTATACCAACCGCCTCATTCACGAAAGTTCACCTTACCTGCGTCAACACGCTCATAACCCGGTTGATTGGTATCCTTGGGGTGAAGAAGCTTTTGCCAAGGCCGCGGCGGAGGACAAGCCGATCTTTTTGTCGATTGGTTATTCAACCTGTCATTGGTGTCATGTCATGGAGCACGAAAGCTTTGACGACGAAGCTATCGCTGCACTGCTGAATAATCATTTTGTCTCAATCAAGCTCGATCGTGAACAAAGACCCGACCTGGATGAGGTTTACATGACAGGTGTTCAATTGATGTCGGGGCAGGGCGGCTGGCCGATGTCAAACTTCATCAATCACGATGCCAAACCTTTCTTTGCGGGTACCTATTATCCACCGCAGGGGTTTACCTCACTGTTGGGTCAGATCAATGAGCTTTGGCAAGATCGGCGCGCCGACGTTGAGGCCCAGGCAAACCAAATGTCTGAATCAATTGATAAATATGTTAGCGCCGCAAGCGAATCTCGTGAACTGCTGCCGGACCTCTCAGGCATCGCAGTGAAGCAGCTTCTAGAGCGTCTTGACGAAGTGCAGGGAGGCTTTGGTGGTGCACCAAAGTTCCCGAATGAGCCGCAACTTATGGTGCTGCTATCGGACATTAAATTCGAACCGAGGGATGACGCATTGCACGCATTAACCCTGACCCTGGACAAAATGTATCAGGGCGGGCTTTGCGATCAAGTGGGTGGCGGTTTTCACCGTTATTCAGTCGACACACATTGGTTGGTGCCGCATTTTGAGAAGATGCTGTACAACCAGGCAAATCTATTAAGAGTTTATGTTTCAGCCTGGCGACTGACAGGATCGCAGGCTTATCATCGCGTCATTAATCAAACAGTTGAATATGTGCTGCGAGACATGACCTCCCCAGACGGTTTGTTTTATTCCGCGACGGATGCCGACTCGGAGGGTGAGGAAGGAACGTTTTTTGTTTGGACCAGCGATGAGCTGTATACCTTGCTTGATTCGCAGGAGTATCGTTTGGTGCGTTCTGTTTACGGGGCGTCAGAAATCGGCAACTTTGAAGGTAAGAACATTCTTTACCTGCAAGACCCGCTTGAGTCTTATGCACAGAACCATGGTCTAGAATTGGAATCACTCACGACACAACTTGATGCGGTCAGAACCAAACTTAACTTAGCCCGCAATGCGCGTGAAAAGCCGATGCGAGATGAGAAGGTCATTACCGCATGGAATGGCATGATGATAACGGCGTTTGTAACGGCCGGTGTTGAACTTGCCAAGCCAAGCTATGTGGCCGTTGCGGAGAACGCCGCGGAGGCTCTGTGGCAGGCGAGCTTTGATCTAACCCCAAACGCAGGCAATGATTCAACGCAGGACACAGTGGCAGGTGCTGCTCACGAAGCCGCTCCTCACGAAGAAACAATGCTGTGGCGCATACAACTCGATGGGCGAACGTCAATACCGGGTAATTTGGAGGACTACGCAGCTTTCGCGGAGTCACTGCTTAATCTTTATCTGCATACGCGGGCAGAGAAGTGGTTGGTGCGCGGCAAACACTTAATTGAAGAGATGATTCGCCTATTTTGGGATGAACAGCATGGGGGCTTTTTTCTTTCCCGTGCAACAGATAGCGGCCCGCAAATTTCAAGGCCCAAGAGCCCGATGGATGGTGCAACACCGTCCGGTAATTCGACGGCTTTGATGAATTTGGTGATGTTGTACGAGGTGACCGGGGATAGGGTTATTGAAGAAAAAATTCATCGATGTCTCAGTTTTTTCGCAGGACTCATCATGGCGTCTCCTTCCGCCTTCGGTTATATGATTTCTGCCGCCGAACGCTTTCGCCGGGGCTCGCGGGATAGTGTGCAGTGGTGTTGCGAAGGTAAGGTGCAGATTAAAGTGTGCTACGAGGAAAATACAACGGGTGTTTGGCTCACTATCGCGAAGGGTTGGCACCTAAGTGCGTCCTCTGGGTCCAGCGAGAGTGGCGTAGGGGGGCTTACCGTCATGGGCGTCAATGATGTCTTGTACCCCGCGCCATCGTCATTGAAAACAGAATTTCAAACGGAGCCTATGGATGTCTATTCGGGGCAGGTAAAGCTTGTCGTGAAACACCGTGTTAGCGTCATTGAGCTTCAGTTGCAGCTTTGTAGTGACAGCATCTGCTTGTCACCCCAGCGTGCGACGTTGCGCTTGTCTGCGGGTTAGGGATCGAGTGAGTGAAAATTTAGGCCGGCATCAGAAATAGTGACAGTATTTAGAAAAACGATTGGCAGCTTTTGTACCAATCGTTCCAAATTCAACTGAATCAATGCAACCGTGCATAAGCGCTCAGGTATGAGCGCGAAGTTTTAGTCGCGACAATTAATCCAACCTTGCAGTTGCTTGGCCTTTGATGACGACAACACCTTCTGCATCCTGTGTTGAAATTTCAATGGCAGCAATCTGCTCACCATCTTCCTCGCGGATGTCGGTGATTGTAGCTTTAGCCGTTAATGTTGCACCGGGAAATACCTGAGAGGTAAATCTGACGCCATAACTTTTTAGTCGACCATCGCCTACATAGTTTGTCAGCATCTTGCCTGTCATGCCCATGGATAGCATGCCGTGGGCAAATACGGACGGATAACCAGCGATCTGTGTCGTAAATATCTCATCGCTGTGGAGCGGGTTGTAGTCACCTGAGGTGCCTGCATACTGCACGATTTGAGTACGTGATAGATTACGACAAACTTCTTCTTCGTAAGTATCACCGACCTTTAGTTCACTTGCTTTTAATGACATGTTGACACCTCCTTAAGACGTTGCAGGTTTTTCAGTTTGAACACCGACACTTGTTGCTGTGACAACGAGTTCGCCCTTTTGGTCGTGATACTCGGTGACCGACTCACTGAACTTCAGCTTGCCGCCGCGTCGACCTTCCTTTTCCCACGATTTGCCCGGTTTGGTTGTTGCCTTCAGGACATCCCCAACCATGACTTGTCGATGGTAAACATAGTGCTGTTCAGCGTGGAGACCACCGCCGCCGCCGACCACCACCGCCACCTTCGCGCTTGGTAATACCGGTTGGACCACTGGCCGAACCAAACCATTCTTCGCCGATCTTCGGACGTAAGAAATAATTCGGATCAAACTGTGCGCTTGCTTGGACGAATGTCGGGGGTGCAACTGTGCCACCCGGTTCAGTGGTTTCGGCATAGTCTTCATCGTAATAGATTTTATTTGCGTCGCCGATTGAACGAGCGAACATCATGATATGCCCAGCTTCGATAGGAAATTTCTCTGCTGCCATTAGGTGCTTCCTCTTATTTTTAATTGTGTAGCGCGTTGTCATCGGGTCCGTTGTGTAGGACCGCTAAAGCTGACTTCACAGTACAATGAGTTTCATAGCGAAGCCAACTTACTAATAGTTAACAACATTCGTCAATATTAATTCTCAGGTAAATTTACTGCTTTTAATTGTTGTCAATCCTTTCGCTCAAACTTTTGCTGAATGTATTCAATTTGGGACAATTGTTGTTTGATCGCCGTACTTAGTTGGTTTTAATCAAAGTCTAATTGTTGTTTAGGGGCTGTTATGTCACTACATATCTAGAGCAAAAATTAAAAAAGATGCATTGAGTTGAAGTTTCTCTTGAGAGGACTAGACCTGCAATGTAATATTCTTCTCCCATTTGACGTAACGTAATGGGTCTGGATTTTTCTAATCAGAGAGGAGCAGATTTTCGCAACGATCAAGAATCGACTGTGTAAAACTGTTAGCTTGAATCGACAATGACTGTTGTGATGTTTTATTTAAAACCATAACAAAATGACTGCGCTGATTTTAAAGGTAATAAACCGAGAGAATTTAGCGCTGAAATCAATGCAGGTAATGTTGAACAAGTAATTTTTTCGGTAGTTTTGTAGTAATAGTTTAGTGGTGCGGTTTTTTCTAAACAACACTGAAAGAAGAAAGTCAGACCGATAGTTATCTAGTTTAAAGGTTGGTTAAGTAGCAAGATTAAATAGCAAAAATAAATAGATGAATAAAAAGCTAACATAGAAAACTAGATTCAAAATAAAAATAATAACTTACACAGACTATCCATCGATTTAGGAATATTAGAAGAGCGTATGTCTAGACCGGTTCGAATTGAATACCCAGGGGCTCATTACCACGTTACAAGCAAAGGCTTAGATAACCAGCCAGTTTTTGCTGACAATGAGGATCGACTTGTTTTCCTAAATGTTTTGGAAGGTGTCGTGTCTCGGTTTGGGTGGCTGCTGCACACCTATGTGATGATGGATTCCCACTACCACATTATCGTGGAATGTCCGCAAGCAAATCTTTCTAAGGGTATGCGGCAGTTAAATGGCGTTTACACTCAGCATTTCAATCGCCGTCACCAGCACGACGGACCTTTGTTCCAAGGCCGCTTCAAAAGTGTTTTGTTCGAGGCTGGACCCTATCTCTTACCGCTCTGTCGCCACCTGGTATTGAACCCTGTCAGGTTGGGAACAGCATCATCGGCGCAAACCTATCGTTGGAGCAGTCATCGTGCAACGAGTGGTGTTATAAAAACGCCTGCATACCTGACAACTCACAAAGTATTGTCATGTTTTGGTAAGCGAGAGAAAGAGAATCAGAAAAAGTATAAAGATTTTGTCAAAGATGGTCGAAATGAAACGTCTCCTTTGAATGATCGAAGCAATCAGGTGTTGCTTGGTTCACCGAAGTTCATTCGCGAGATGCAACCGATCTTAAACGGCGAGAAGCTGGCCAAACGAGGTCCTAAGCAGATCAAGCGAAAACGCAGTTTGCCCGTGATATTCAAAAATATCGACGACAAGTCGCGTAACGAGCGTAATGAGCTGATTCGAAATGCTCATATCAAGCACGGCTATACGCTGATGGAAGTGGGTGAATTCCTTGGTTTGCACTACACGACTGTGAGCAAAGTCGTCAATCACTAGAATTTGCGAGTCGGCACTTTCACTCAAGTTTAACTCGGGTTATGCTTGGTCATTGGGTTTTGCAGCGTTGCACATAAATAACGCTCAGAAATACTAATTAATAAACCATCGAAAAATAAGAACCTAGGTTTCAGGAGTAGTGTGTTGTGAGAAGAATGATCAACTCTGGTCAGAGTCAAGAAGAAGACGAAGTCGATTTAACGCCCATGTTGGACGTGGTCTTCATCATGCTGATCTTCTTTATCGTCACAGCAACGTTTGTGAAAGAGATAGGTATCGACGTGAATACGCCGGATGACAATCAAAACGTCAAAGATGCAGACAAGAAAAGTATCGTCGTGCAGGTGACAAGTCGTAATCGAATCAAGATTCGTAACCGTGACATCGATTTTAGAGCAGTACGAGCGAATATCGAAAGACTGCACGCTGAAAGTCCTGATGCGCCTGTTGTCGTGCAGCCACATCCTGAGAGTAATACCGAGATTATGGTGCATGTTATGGATTCAGCGCGACAAGCTGGCGTTTATAATGTCTCCATTGCTGCGGGTTCTTGATCGATAGGCATTTGTCTAAGCGATCTGTCTAAGCTTTCTGGCTAAGCTATACCTTGCAGGTATTGGGTTTAGCTCAGAAGACCTAGCCTAAAATATGATAAAAAGCCTCGCTTAGCGGGGCTTTTTTTTACCCAAAAAACCGTTACGTACAACCAGCCATGCCCCTTCGACTAAAAGGAGGTGCCTAGACAAAAAATGATCGAGAGGAGTAGATGTGGAACTGATTCTAATACGGCATGGTTTACCCGAGCATAAAGAGACGAATGACGGACAGCCCGCGGACCCTTCTTTGTCTGAGGTTGGCCTGACTCAGGCCGTTAAGGTCGCAGACTGGCTTGAGACACATCCGATTGACCATTTGTATTCTAGCCCGATGAAACGTGCGCTTGAGACGGCGTATCCTCTGTCACGATCAAAAGGGCTTGAGGTTCGGATTGAAGATGGAGTGGCTGAGTACGATCGACACGCCGATCATTACGTCCCCGTTGAGAAGCTTAAGGAGCTCGACTACGACCGCTGGAAGCGGCTCATGGACGGCAAGATGGACAGTAAGTTCCCGGGCTTTGCTGAAAATGTCTGTAGCAGCCTTGAGCGCATCGTCAATGAAAACCGCGGCAAACGGGTTGCCGTGACGTGCCATGGTGGCGTGATTAACGTGTGGGCATGTCACGTGCTCGGTATGTCAGCGCGCATGTTTTTTAACCCGAATTACACCAGTATGAGTCGATTTATGGTGGCCAGTTCGGGCGAAAAATCGATCATCACACTAAACGAACATGCGCATCTGGCCTGAAAAGGGATGCAGTCAGCGAATCGCTTGGAAGATAACGTGCGCTGGCGACTTTAAATTGTTAATTGTCCTGAGTCCGACCGCGATTCATCACTTGGCCTCGTCGTTGTTCCAGCGTTTTTGCTGAGAGATCGCCATCATGAGAGCGGCTGCGCTGTTTTTCTTCTCGAAGACCATTATCCAAGGTTGTTTGCCAGCCTAAATCAATCAATTCTCGGACGGCCTTTAACGTAAGCGGATCTGCCGAACATATATCCTCGGCTAAGGTTTGACAGTGTTCCAGCAATTTCTCAGGTTCAACGATTCTGTTAATTAAACCCCATCGTTCCGCTGTTACGGCGTCGAGATAGTTGCCAGTGAAACTGAGTTCTTTGGCGCGCGATACCCCGATAAAGCGAGACAAGCGTTGAGATAAGCCCCAACCTGGCACGACACCCATGCGCACATGCGTGTCAGCAAATTTTGCCTCGCTCGAACCGATCAAGATGTCGCACATCAGCGCAATCTCAAATCCGCCAGTGATTGCATAACCGTTAATTGCGCCGATAATGGGTTTGCCAACGGTTTCGATGGCAGTCTGCAGATTTTGATTTGAGGCGGCTCTCTCTGCGGCATTGGCATTGAGACCGTCCTTGCCGAGTTCTTTTAGATCGAGTCCAGCCGTAAATGCGCGACCTGCGCCAGTAAGAATGATGACCCGCGTTTCATCATCTGTTGCTAACCCAGTAAAGGTTTCATAAATAGCTGAACGCATTTCGTACGAGAGAGCGTTGAGGTTATCGGGCCGATTTAGCGTAACGGTGGTGACATGGTGCTTCGTTGTCGTCGTCACAGGTGCATTCATCATATTGGTTTCCATTGGTTTCTATTTTTTCTATCTGTCTTTTTCTTAGCGTTCGTGTGCAGTACGGCATCAACCAATTCGGATGCTTTGTCCACCATCAACGGGCAGTGTTGCCCCAGTAATAAAGGATGCTTCATCGCTGGCGAGGAATACCGCCGCGTTTGCGACATCCCAAGCTGAACCCATTTTTTTGTTCAGTGGAACCATTCTATCGCGTGCTGCAATGACTTCATCTTTGGGTTTATTTTGTGATGCTGAATATCCCTCGATCGCCATCGGTGTGTTCATCAGTCCCGGTGTAATGCAATTCGCTCTGATACCGAATTTTGCATTGCCCATTGCGACATTTTCAGTCAAGGCAATGACACCGGCTTTCGATGTTTTGTATGCCAACAGACCGGTAGACGCAATAGCCGCGACGGACGAAATATTGATGATGTTGCCGCTTCCTTGTTCTCTCATGATCGGCAGTGTGTGCTTACAGGTAAGAAACATGCTGGTGAGGTTTACATCGATGATCTTGTGCCAATTTTTCTCACTCAAGCTGGTGATACCCGAGTCGCCGCTGCCAATGCCAACATTATTGTGCAGAATGTCGATTCGACCGTAATCAGCGACGCAGCGAGCCACCATATCGATACAGTCTTGTTCAGAGGAGACATCCATGCAGAATACTGAGGCCTTGCCGCCGGCTTTTTCTATGAGCACTTGAGTTTCCTTCACGCTGCGCTCATTGCGGTCGGTGAGTAAAACATGTGCGCCTTCACGGGCAAAAAGTAAGGCGGTAGCGCGACCGTTGCCGATTGTGTCACCGGGGGTTTGACCTGCGCCTGTGACAATCGCAATTTTGTCTTTTAGTCTCATCTGGTTGATACCAATTCAGCACAATATTAAGCTTCATGGTACTTTAAATACGATGCGCTTGCGCCTATTGCAATGTTAAATACAAAGGCTGTTTAGAACAGCGAAAAGGTCCACTCATGTTTGAATTGCCAAAAACAGGAAGCGACGCTTAAGCATGGAACTAGCAATAATCATTGTCTGTTTACTCGTGGTGGTTGTTTGGCTTCTCAGAAAACTGCGGGCGAGGGAAGTTGCGGCTTTTATGAAAGCAGAGACGGACGCTGCAACTGAGCTACTTTCAGCCAGTGCGCAAGCAGGCGCGGGCAAATCCGTCAGCAAAGACCGCGCAACAAGCCAAGCCGCGGTCTCTGACGATGCTATTCTGCTCAAGCGGGCAGCGCTGTTCCTGCAACGAGCAAGTCGTTCTACTCAGGGTGCACCTCGTTCGCTGCAGGCAACAGAGAAAGGCAGCGGCTATAAGCTAAAAGCGCGGGTTTTACCGGAGTACATGGCCGCTGTTGCAGTGCGATTGGAGAATGCTCTAACCGCCGATGTAACGATTTTGTTCAATCAGCCGCTCACAGAATTTATGGTGCCAAGGCCCGATCTAGAGCGTAAAACCTTGAGTGTGCTTATTGCTGAGACAGTCAGTTACAAGTTGATCGCAGGGATTGAGTTTCGACCCGATGTCAAAAGCTTGGAACTCCAGTTGTTGGACAAGGCTTTTCGTCAAATCGATAAGCCCCTCTTTGTCTTTTCCAAGCCAGCAAAATTATCTGAAATCAATGAATGTGCATCCCGCCTAAATTCTCTGCAAAGTGGGTTGCCGAACAAGAGCGTTAAACCTTATGGGCAACCTCGGAAACAGCCCGCAACAAAGCATCCATTGAAAACAGCAAACAAGCCGGTATCAAATCTGTGTCCAAACTGCGGCGGTGTGATGCAGCAAAAGCAAGTGAACATCAATGCCGACGAGCTTACGAAGGTCTGGATTTGTAATGATTACCCTTCGTGCAAAGGGATGTTGTTCGACGATTCAGTCTGAATGACAAGATGGCTATCGAGGTATGCGGCGATCAGTCGACTGCTGTCGGCTTAATGTCGGACTCGACAGGATTTTGTTCTTCGATAACGCGACTGATGATGGCACCCCGAACTTCATCGCGTAGGTCCCTCACAGATACGTCTTCGTCCGGAAAAATTGGCTTCAACACCTCTACGGTAACATGCGATTTACCGTGAAAATTGAGACTGTTTTTGGGTACGGCATTCTTCGAGCCGTTGATCACGATCGGCAGTATTGGAATATTGAGTCGTTTCGACAAAACGAATGCGCCTTCCTTAAAAGGTCTGACGCGTCCGGTTGGAGAACGGGTTCCCTCAGGAAATAAGTAAACTGAGCTACCGCGCTTCAGATGCTTTTCACAGGCTTTGTACATACTGCGAATACTATTGCCTTTGCCGCGCCTGAGTCGCACGTAGCGATTGAGGTACATGTTCCAGCCGATAAACGGAATATTGAAGAGCTCTGCTTTTGAAACCCATTTGAAATGCGTGAATAGCGTGAAGACGACGAGTACATCGACCAGTGATTGGTGATTCGAGACAATAATGTATGTTTGCTTTTTGTTGATGTGTTGTTTGCCAACGGTGTCTACCTGCCAGGGTGGAAAGACCCAGATATACAGACTCGCCCAAAAGCAGGTGAACAGATGCAGCCAGTGTAAGTTTCGATCAAAGGGATACGTGAATAACCAAATCAGCAGAGCTGTAGGGAAAAATATTGTGGACGTTGTGAATACAAAAAGAATCAGCAGGATCGCAATCATGCGGTACATAAAACGCTTCAACATTAATGGTCGTTGGTACTTTGGAGAGTTGAAATAAGTGTAACATAAGGTATTGCTGATTTAGCCAGATAAAAGGAGTATCGATGTGGCAATTCCTATCCCGCAACCGAGGGGCGACGTTCTTTTTGAATCATTTGCCGCTGGGCCACTTCAATGCAATTGTTCAATCATCGGTGACGCGATTACGAAGAAGGGTGTCATTATCGACCCAGGTGGTGATCCTGACCACATTATGTCGGTAGTCGAACGCTTAGGCCTAACGATCACTGCGATTGTGCATACACATGCGCACCTCGATCATATTCTCGCGTCGGGTGAAATTAAAAACCGTACGGGTGCCAAGCTGTTTTTGCACAAGGGAGACAAGCCGCTATGGGATAGTCTTGAGCAGCAATGCCTGAAATTCGGTGTGCCCTATGAACCAACGCCATCCCCTGATAGCTGGTTGACCGATGATGAGGCAATTTCCTGCTGCAACGGTGTTGCGTTGCACACACCTGGTCACACTGCTGGATCGATGAGTTTTTGGTTTGAAGACCACGGTATATTAGTTGCGGGAGATACTCTATTCCAGATGGGAATAGGACGGACTGATTTGCCGGGTGGCAGCTATCAGGAAATTAGTCGGTCAATAGAAGATAGATTATTTCGCCTTGAGGGTGACGCGCTCATCGTGACGGGGCATGGGCCGAACACATCCCTCGAATTCGAGCGTCGAGCAAATCCTTTTTTTGGCCGAGGTGTTTAGCAAGGCCGTTAACTGAAAGCCGGCTTTAGCGCATCTCGCTTAGTCAGTGGATCATTGTTCGTGCTAGCCGTCGCAGAAGAGTTGACCTGTATGGTTTACCAAGTCGGTGCTGGGTTACAATAGGCGTTCAAGGAGAGATCAAACCCTATGCGTAAAATTTTGAATTTGACAGCAATGCTTGTGTTGATGGGGATGCTAAATGGCTGTGCCAATTTAATGTCCTCGGTGACGTCCGGCCTAGCCGAAGACTTGGCCGATACGATACTCAATAGCAACGATGTCGATACGGTGAGAGAGGGTATTCCCGCCTATCTGCTGATGATCGATAGCTTTTTGAGGAGCAGCCCGAATAACCCAGAGCTATTGATGGCAGCATCAAATCTAAATAGTGCATTCACGATTTTTACCAACGAAGAGCGAGGACGCCTGCTCAGTCAAAAAAGTCTTGATTATTCACTGCGAGCCGCGTGCGCGAGGAACAAGACGTTATGCGACCTCAATGAGGCTGAATTTGAAGTCTACAAGCAGCGTGTCGATGCTATTACTAACAAGGATGTTGATATAGCGTACTCTTTGGCCGTAGCTTGGACTGGTTGGATGCAAGCCCATAGTAATGATTGGAATGCGATAGCCCAATTAGGCAAGGTAAAGTATCTTATGGCGCATTGTATTGAATTGGACGAAACCATCTCAGATGGCGGTCCACACTTGTATATGGGCGGGCTGGAGACGGTCTTACCGGCATCTTTGGGTGGTAATCCTGAAAAGGGCAGAGCGCACTTCGAGCGTTCAATTGAGATATCACAAGGTCAGTTTTTGATGGCAAAAGTTGTCTTTGCTGAACAGTATGCGAAGCTCGTTTTCGATAAGCAAATGCATGATCGCCTGTTGAACGAAGTGCTAGCTGCAGATCCTGTAAGCGAAGGGCGAACGCTTACCAATACGGTTGCCCAAACGAGGGCGAGAGAACTGTTGGCTGAGTCCGATGACTATTTCTAATCGCTGTGATGTTTGTTGATCGCAAGCGCGGGTCTAAGGTTGTTTGTTTTGTTTTTGTTAAGGAATTTTGATGTATAAAAAATTATTCTTCAGCGTCATGCTGGGCCTGGTAGTCGCATCTAGCGGTGTGGTTAATGCAAAAAGCTATAAGTTGGCGACGATTTCACCCGATGGTCTCGGTTGGATGAAAAAGTTTCGTGATGGTACAAAAGAGATCGCCGAAGCAACGGACGGCAGAGTTAAATTCAAAATTTACCCCGGTGGCGTGCAGGGTGATGACTACACTGTATTGCGCAAAATGCGAATTGGCCAGCTTCATGGCGGTGTTATGACGGCCAGTTCACTGACGCGTTTCTTCCCTGACCTTCAAGTTTATAACCTGCCGCTGCAGTTCAGAAACAGTGATGAAATCGATTTCGTACGCGAAAACATGGATCAGCGGATTATTGACGGTCTCGCTGAGAGTGGCATGGTGAGCTTTAATCTGACTGAAACCGGTTTCGCATACATACTTTCAAAAAAACCTATTAGCAGTTTAGACGATTTGAAAAATGCGAAAACTTGGGTTCCTGATGGCGATCCGATTTCAGCGAAGCTGGTACAATCCTTTGGTATCAGCCCCATTCCTTTGCCAATTATTGATGTGCTGGCGGGCTTGCAGACGGGTTTGATTGATACCGTGATTGTGCCACCGATCGTGGCAATTGCGCTGCAATGGCACAACCAAGTTGCCTATATGACCGATTTGCCTGTGTTGTATATCTATTCGATGTTGGCAATGAGTGAAAAATCTTTTAACTCTATCGCCGAGTCTGATCAAAAGGTCGTCACCGATGTGTTTAATCGCGTATTCGATGAAGTCGATGCTGACAATCGAATAGACAACAAGAAAGCTTATGACGCGCTAGTGACGCAAGGCCTAAAAGTCATTACCCCCGCCACCGAAGATTCAGCGTCTTGGCGTGAAATCGCTGAAGTATCGATAGCGAACCTTGTTGCTGAAGGTGAAATGAGCCAAGAGAGTGTCGATCTACTGCGCGCCAATCTAGCCGAAGTAAGGGGCGATGATGCTCAATCTGCGCCTTAGTCGGTTTAGTCCTTCTGAGCTTAGCCCGATCAATTTTTACGGTAGCGCCGATGGAAAGGTCAACCGCAAGTCGTATTTGGAAATGATGCAGTTGTGGGGAAACCGCTGAGTGTTTAGTCGCTTGCTCAAGGGTGTACATTGGATAGAGGACAGTTTGCTGGTTGCCTCCCTTGCTTCGATGCTCGGTATGGCAGTGCTGCAAATCTTACTTCGAAATTTCTTTGATTTTGGCATTTTCTGGGCGGAGTCCTTTCTCCGTATTCTTGTTCTATGGGTAGCAATGTTGGGCGCGATGGTTGCGACTCGGGAATCAAACCACATTAGCATCGATGTTCTAACACGCTATGTGTCCGGTGTGTCGCTGCGTATCGTCAGCTTTGTCGGTAAAGCTTTTTCTGCGCTGGTCTGCGGTGTTGTTGCCTATTACGCTTTTTTGTATGTGCAATTTGAGTACGTCGATGAAACGATAGAGTTTGCGAAGGTGCCAACGTGGCTATGTCAATCAATAATCCCTGTTGGATTTAGCGTCATGTCTCTGAGGTTTGGTTTGCAAGCAGTACTGAGTTTGGTGCGGGGAGTTCCTGCATGAATGCAGTCATGTCAGCAGTACTCGTTCTAATTGCGTTGTTAGGCGCGCCATTATTTGTGGTCATTCTGGCTGCATCAATGTTGGGTTTTATGTCGGCAGATATAGATCTGATGGTAATTACCATTGAAATATATCGATTGGTCGAGGCGCCCCTGCTGTTAGCGCTGCCGCTGTTTACTTTCGCCGGTTATGTGCTGGCAGAAAGCCGCTTGTCATTCCGATTAGTCCGCATCACGCAAGTCTTTCTTGGTTGGCTGCCCGGCGGCTTGGCGGTTGTCGCTTTTGTGACCTGTGCCTTTTTCACGGCGTTTACCGGCGCGTCGGGTGTGACGATTGTTGCTGTTGGTGCACTGCTTTTTCCAGCTTTAGTTCAGTCTGGCTACAAAGAACGATTCAGTCTGGGTTTGGTGACGACCTCAGGCAGTCTCGGCTTGTTGTTAGCGCCCTCGCTACCTTTGATACTCTATGGCGTGATTGTACAACAGATGAATTTGCCCAATCCTTTTTCTATTCAGGAACTGTTTATCGCTGGCATATTGCCGGCATTATTAATGATTGTCCTGTTGACTGGCTATGCGATCTGGAGTCATCGCGGCATTAAGATAGAGCGGGGCACCTATACACGTGCTGATGCAGTCGACGCCATTAAGTCCGCGAGATGGGAAATTCCGCTGCCCTTTATCATTCTCGGCGGCATCTACTCGGGATATTTTGCTGTATCCGAAGCGGCAGCGGTCACGGCATTTTACGTTCTGTTAGTCGAAGTCGTCATTCATCGAGAGGTTAAATATGGCGAGTTGCCACGCATAGTCCGTGAATCGATGATAATGGTTGGCGGTATTTTGTTGATCCTCGGCGTGTCTCTGGCTTTTACCAACTTTCTCATTGATGCTGAAGTGCCGCAACTGCTGTTTGAGTGGATCCAGACCTATGTGGATAGTAAAATTACATTTCTGATTTTGCTGAATATCATCTTGCTAATGCTCGGTGCGATTCTCGATATCTTTTCTGCACTGGTCATCATGATTCCCTTGATCGTGCCTATCGCTCTGAGGTTTGGTGTTGATCCAATCCACCTAGGGATAATCTTTCTCGCGAATATGCAGATTGGCTATTTCACGCCGCCTATTGGCATGAACTTGTTTATCGCGAGTTACCGGTTCAAACGATCGATTACTGAACTCTATCGGGCCACACTTCCCTTTATGTTCGTTTTGATCATTGCACTGATGATCATCACTTATGTTCCAGCCGTCAGTTTGATTTTCCTCGACCGTGACTAAACTGTTTATATGAGCGGTTAGAGGATTAGTTTGAAGCGATCATAGGACCAGCGGTTATGCGTTTTTCGAACAAATATTGTTAAATTTTTGCTCGGTTATATGCTGTATGGAAAGCAACAACTCGGTTATCGACGTAATTTGTCAGCCGATATAGTCAACGGCTGACCCGTTCAATGTGTTTTCTATTAGGTTTGGGCCAAGTTAGTCGTCGAACGAGTTGATGTTGAACCGTTGCTCATAAATAAATCAGACATGAAGGATAGTGGTACAGGTTTGTGACTATTGGTTCATCCATCGCCCTTGTATTGACTAGACCATTTTTTGAAATGCGAAAATATGCTGAAGATATCTCGTGAAAGTTGATGCTGCTGCTTATCTTAGACTTATTGATATAGGTCGCGCGCTCAGTGCTGAAAAGGACATTGATAGCCTTCTTGAACGTATATTGGTGGAAGCCAAGACTATGGCGAATGCGGATGCAGGTAGTCTTTACCTGGCAGTGGATGATGAGGTTTTGTCCTTCGCCATCGTATTTAACGATACGCTCAACATTACTCAGGGTGGAAACTCAGGTGACCCCGTAACACTGCCGGATATCCCGCTTCGGTTAGCGTCCGGTGAACCCAACATGATCAATATAGCAACCCAATCAGCTAATTTGGGTAAGGTCATTATTATTGATGATCTCTATCAGTCGAAAGACTTCGATTCGTCAGGCGCTAAGAAATTCGATGAGTTAACGGGATATCAGTCCCGTTCATTTCTGACTTTGCCGTTGACGGACTCAAAGGAAAAAACACTGGGTATATTGCAATTATTGAATGCGAAGAATGAACAAGGTGAAGCCATAGCGTTTCCTGAAGATGTTGTTCCCCTCATGGAGGCACTCGCATCACAAGCGAGTCTGGCGCTAGAAAATCGTCATTTGCTTGATGAGCAAGTTGTGCTGCGAAAACAATTGGAAATTGAAGTCGACGCACGAACTGAAGAGCTAAAGAATGCTTTAAAAAAATTGTCAGAAGCGCATATCATTCTAAAAGAACTCACAACGATTGATCCTGTGACGGGTATTCGTAATCGACAATACTTAGAACAGATGCTGGATCAAGAATGGCGTCGTGCGAGTCGCCAACAATACCCGATAACGCTGCTACTGATTGACATCGATCATTTTAAAAACGTCAACGATACATACGGACACTTGGCTGGTGATATTTGTTTGGCAGAAGTAGCGCGATCAATCGATGCGTCTTTTAAACGACCTACCGATATTGTCGCGCGCTTTGGCGGCGAAGAGTTTGTCGTTGTCTTACCTTACGTTGAAGAAGCAACAGCACATGTATTAGCAGACCAGGTTAGAAAAAAAATCGAGTCGTTAACAATTGACGCGGATGGACATTTGTTAAGTGTCACAATTAGCATTGGCTATGGCACAAGCGTGCCGCTGGAAAATAGTTCGCCAAGAGGGCTCTTGTCGCTCGTTGACAAGGCCATGTATCAAGGCAAAGCATTGGGCAGAAATACGGTGGTTTCAGTACAATCTCTATCTAAAGAACAAATAAAGGAACCGCTAGAAGAAGAACAACAACAAGGGCAACCGTAGTCTTCAGGCGTTCGCCTTCAAATAGTCGCCCTGCAATAATGGCTTTTGTGACCATAGTTTTAGGTGTTATTTTTCAGGCGGCATCGCCCTGCAAAACTCTTTCGCATGCAAGTGCAAGCCTTTTTGCAGCTTCAATCAATTGGCCCTGGTCTGTCCATGAAAAAGCGAGTCTGAGATGCGGATTGTCGTCACGCCGATCGGAGAAAAAATTGGTGCCCCGCGTTAGTGATACACCTTCTTCTGCCGCCGTTCGCCAAACAGCTTGCGCATCAAGTCCCTTTTTTAATGTGATCCATATATAAAACCCACCAAGTGGACGTGTGAAGCAGAGGTAGTCTGCGCAATATGTTTCTAACGCATCTGCTAGGGTGTTCATTTTGGTTTTATAAATTAATCTTACCTTTCGGGCATGATCGGACATTGCGCCGGAGTCAATATAATCAGATATAACGCGGACCATAAACTGATTGAGTCCCATTGCAAAGCGCATTTTGTCAAATGCAGCAAGCAGGTCAGGGTGACAGTGAATCCAGCCTATTCTAAGACCGGTGGCGAGAATTTTTGAAAAGGTGCCGACCGTGATTACGCCATGTCCTTTGCTTAACCCCGATAGCGTTGGTAAGGGGGTGTCATCGAACCGCAGCGCTCCGTAGGCATCGTCATCAAGGATAATTATTTTGTATTGAGCTGCAATTTCTAATAATCGTATTTTTCTTTCAAGGCTTAATGTCGCGCCGGTTGGGTTGTGAAAGTTCGAGATGGTGTAGATAAACTTAATGCGTCTACCTTGCTGAAGAAGCGTTTCGATCCGACGCGGTAGTTGATCAACAAACATGCCATCGCTGTCCATGCCAATCGACTCTACGTCGGCGTTGAGCGCCTTAAAGTTTCTTAGCGTACCCATGTAGGTGGGTGATTCGGCTAAAATGACATCACCGGGGTCAATCAAGGTTCGGCAAATCAAGTCGATCGCGCCGGATGAGCCGTTGCAGAGTTGGAACCAGTCTTCTGTGACGGCAAAGCCTCGCTCGTGACTATAGTTTTCTGCGAGTTGGAGTCTCAGCTTGTTGTAACCTAAGCCGAAGCCATAGGTAAAAGCGCCTTCGCCTGGCTTGTTGAATACTCTGTTGGCTGCAGCACTTAGTGCTGATTTGGGCAATGAAATGCTGTCGGGAATGCCAATAGCGAGTGCAATAGTTGGCTTGTTGGGTTCAACACCAACGGGTGCGTCCCAGTCACCGGCATCCTTCAGGAGTGCCCGCGTCGAGGCGTTGACTGAGTGCTCGATAGGTTCTGCATGCCAGACGTGAGCTAAATGCTGCTGCAATTTTTCTATTTTATGCGTTATTTTCAATCTTTACTGATCCTGTTTTTTGCGACGTCTAATGATCACTGGTTTTAGCATTTAATTCAGTCTTTAGCCTATTGGTGTTGGATCTCACCTTGTCCGCTTTGCCTTATTGTATTCAAAAGCCCGCTGCCTGACCCTCTTTACGATGATCGCTACCGGCACAATAGCCGTCCGCTAGGCGATAGATAAGTTGCGCACCACCGAATAGGTGTTCTGGATTGTTTTCGATAATGGTGTGTCCGCGCGCCTTCAGTGATTCGATAACGTCTGTTGCGAAGCCATCCTCGAGGCAGACTGTGCCATTTTCCTGTAAGTACCAACGGGGTGCATCGGATGCGGTTTGTGGGTTTTGTCCATGTTGTGCGACTCGAATCATCATTTGCAGATGACCTTGCGCTTGCATATGACCGCCCATGACACCAAAGCTCATTTTGGGTTGATTGTTGGACATAACAAAGCCGGGAATAATCGTGTGATAGGGACGTTTGTTACCGCCGACTTGGTTTGGATGGCCACTCTCTAATGAGAATCCAGAGCCTCGATTCTGCAAAGATATGCCCGTGTTGGGTACGACGATGCCTGAACCGAAACCGCGAAAATTTGACTGGATCATTGAAACCATCATGCCGCTTTTATCGGCGGTTGTTAGGTATACGGTATCCGGTGCCGCGCCTATGTTGGTTTGTCTCACCCGCGCTTGAGTGGGGTCGATTAAGTCTGCTTGTTGACAAAAGAACGCCTCGTTAAGAAGCGAGTCCAATTTAACCTGCATCGATGCAATATCCGCGAGTTCGCGTTCGATGATGGTGTAGGCAATGCGGGTTGCTTCAATTTGAAAGTGTATTGACTCGGCGGAGTCGGGCGATAATTTACCCAAACCCAACTGATTGGCTATGCCGGTGGCGATTAGTGCCATTAAACCTTGTCCATTTGGTGGGATCTCATGCAACTCATCTTCACCAAGGCGGGTTGATATCGTGTCGACCCAATCAGCACTGTGATTGGCTAGGTCATCCATGCATAGAACACCGCCATGACGCGTTGAATCCGCCACCATGAGCTCGGCAAGTTCCCCCTCATAGAAAGCTCTACCCTTTGATACGGCTATTTTGCGCAGAGTTTGTGCGTGATCAGCCAGTACAACCCGCGTTCCGATAGCGGGTGCTTTACCGTGAGGTAAAAATGTTTTGTTAAAATCGGGGAAATTTTTGAATTGTCTCTCGGCGAACTTCCAGTAATAGCCTGTCTTTGGACCTACCTGGTACCCTTTGGCAGCATACTCAATAGCTCTATCAAACAGTTTTTCGAAGGGGAGTACGCCAAACCGTTCTGACATTTCCACCCAAGCGCTTACCGCGCCGGGCACGGTTACTGCGTTCCAGCCTTGTTGTGGCATTTGTTCGTATTGGGAGAAAAATGACGGGCTCCACCCGCTAGGTGAGCGTCCTGATGCGTTAAGGCCATGCAAACGATCACCATCCCATATTATCGCAAACGCGTCGCTGCCAATTCCATTGTTATTGGGTTCGACGACCGTCAGACAAATGGCTGTTGCGATAGCAGCATCAACGGCATTTCCACCCGCTGCAAGAATGGCTAAGCCTGCGGATGTCGCCAAGGGTTGGGATGTAGAAACAATATTGTCAGCAAACACGGGGCTGTGACTAGAGGAGTAAGGGTTGTTCCAATCGAGGCTCATCGGTGCTCCTAACTATTTTGTGTTAAGTAAACACAGTATCAGAAAATGGCAATTGGATGACACCTATGCTCACGTATCTGACTTACGTCATTTGTTAATGGATAAAACCAGTTAGCAGTATTGATTCTGTACACGTTTTTTATCTAGCAGGGCAGGCCCTTAGTTTTGCCAATATTTTCGGTGAGTTGTCCTGCATTTCTTACTTGATTACGACCCGCGCTCTTTGCCTCTTAAAGTGCGGTATCAGCTTTGTGGATGATATTTATCGGATCATCGTTTTCAGTCGGGATAACTGTGCAACGGCCTATACTTAATGTCATTGAGATCTCAGTTTCATCAACCTGAAATGTTGCGCCATCCAACTCAGTTCTAATTAGTTCTGCCAACCGTTCTGCATTAAAATTTTCAATGTAGGGTAGTAGGACAATAAATTCCTCACCGCCATAGCGGGCGAGTATATCGGCAGGTCGCTAGAGATGAATGCCGATTCGACTGGCGATTTGCTGCAAGCATTCATCACCCACCGGATGACCATGAGAGACTTTTTTTTGTTAAGTCGTCATGCTAGTTCAGCCGGTCTGAAAAAATCTACGGCTAAAGTTAATTCAGCGGTCTGGTCTCGAGCAACGAAATTATGTATAACAATGCAACATCTATCCATATCTACCGCTGGAGACACTGCGGCAGATCCAATTAAATGAGGAGTGACAGTGAAGTTAATTAATTCAGTGGGACCTAACCCAAAAATGGTTCGTATGTTTATCAGTGAGATGGGTATTTCAGTCGATACGCAGGATATTGACCTGATGCAAGGAGACAATAGGCAGGCCGAGCACTTGGCCAGAAACCCATCGGGCCAAACGCCAACCCTTGAGTTAGATGATGGCGGTTACGTATCGGAAATTACGGCGATATGTGAGTACTTGGCGGATAAACAAGGTGGCAGCGCACTGATTGGTGAAACGCCGGAAGAGCGAGCAGAGACAAGGATGTGGGCACGTCGTCTAGATCTTCAAATTCTTGAGCCATTAGCAAATGGTTTCCGTTTTTCAGAAGGGTTAGCGCTGTTCCAAGACCGTGTTCGTTGTATGCCTCAAGCGGCAGATGACCTTAAAACGCTCACGCAGGAGCGCATTACTTGGCTTGATGGGCAGATAGCGGGCAAGGAATTTATTTGTGGCAGTCGATTTAGTATGGCGGATATTCTTCTGTTTTCATTCCTTGAGTTCGGCGAGTCTGTTGGTCAACCAATGAATACGGATAACAGCAATATCATGGCATGGTATGACCGCGTCAAGGGTAGAGCAAGCGCTGCAGCCTAACCTGCACAATTAGGCTTATAACGAGTCTGGTTTTATGCACATTTAGATGCGGTTAGCGATGCAATAGCACACCGGGCGCCGAGACTAGGCTGCGTTTTTGGTCTTATTTTGGCGTTCGATCGTGTCCGATCTTATTTACATAGAAAACGTTTGCCTAGATACATTCAAAAAGGTGAGATTGTGTGTTGTAGCTCATCTAAGCGGCTAAACATAACTGCTAAATTAATGACCCGTAATTATAGTCTTTAACAGTACCGTTATCTTGGTGCATACTAAGGGCGTATGTGTTGACGAGGGACGAAAATACGGTCAGGTTAATAAACCGGCCTGCAATTTGACGTAATTAATCTAAAGCCTCAATAACGAACGGTGTTAACCAATTGCAGCATTGATACCCTCAACTCGATGCCAGCTAAACCAACGGCGAATAACCATGGCAACTGACGACAGTTTATCCTTCGGCAGGTACACACGTGAACTCAACGTTCATTTGGATGAGATTAGCTACAATGAGATGATACCTGCCATCGAACTCGATGAGCAGGGTAATGAGAAGCCTCACAGACCCAGCTCAATTGCAGCGGGTAGAGGAGACATCTACCGGCTACTCAAGCCTTACCTTTCAGTTAGATTCAACGATCAATTTAGAGCCGTAACACCGTTAGCTATTTATCTTGTCTTATTCCAGATCTTCATCCTGCGCCAGTCAATTGCCGATTCCAGTATTATTACAGCAGGATTGATCGCTGTAATACTCGGCTTGATGCTATTCATGGAAGGTTTGAAAGTCGGTCTGATGCCATTCGGAGAAGCGCTCGGCATATCCTTGCCCGCTAAAGCCAAATTACTGACGGTTGTGGTCGTGGTGTTTTTACTTGGCATTGGGGTGACCTTCGCGGAGCCAGCAATTGGCGCGCTGCAAACAGCAGGATCTCTGGTTGATGTCCGCCAAGCTCCCTATTTGTATTTTTTATTAACACAATGGGCAGGAACGCTTGTTCTCAGCGTCGGTGTTGGTGTCGGACTAGCCGCTGCTCTTGGGACAATCCGGTTTATTTACGGTTGGAGTTTGAAACCGCTTATTTATATGACGTTAGTGCCTGTACTGTGCATCTCGATCTATATGGCTCTTGATCCTGAATTATCTAAAGTACTCGGGCTGGCGTTTGATTGTGGCGCGGTCACAACGGGGCCGGTTACAGTCCCCTTAGTATTATCGCTAGGTATTGGCATTGCCAGAGCAGCCGGGCGTGGTAGTGATTCCTTGTCGGGGTTTGGCATCGTTACGCTGGCATCCTTATTTCCAATTGTGGCGGTTATGATTCTGGCGCTAACGCTCTCGATGTCCTATTCACCGTCTGAAATTATCGCTGCATCAACAATGGCTCAGGCGGGTTCGATGCAGATTCCTTGGTACGAGTCCTCTCCGGGTGTTGAAATTGTTGGTGGTGTGCGTGCCATTGTGCCGCTTGTCATCTTTTTACTCCTTGTCATGGTGCTGTTGTTAAAGGAAAGAATTCCACACGCAAAGATAGTTAGCTTCGGCATCTTTCTTTGTGTGATCGGTATGATTGTGTTCAACCTTGGCTTGAGTTACGGGTTATCAAAACTGGGAGGGCAGAGCGGTGGTTTGGTTCCAGCTGCTTTTACTCAATTGGAGACGGTCGCGGATTCACCTTTATATGTGCTGTCGTTGGGTCTGTTTATTGCGATGGCATTTGCATGGGTATTGGGTTTTGGCGCGACTTTGGCTGAGCCTGCTCTGAATGCTTTAGGCATGACTGTTGAAAGCTTAACGAGTGGCTCGTTCAAGAAATCGACGCTAATGTATGCAGTTTCTATCGGGGTTGCTTGCGGAATATCGCTAGGGGTTGCAAAAATAATTTTTGAAATTCCTATCGCCTACCTACTGGTGCCCGGCTATCTCATCGCAATAGTACTGACGCATTTCTCGAACGAAGAGTATGTCAACATTGCTTGGGATAGCGCCGGGGTGACGACAGGTCCAGTCACTGTGCCGCTAGTCTTGGCAATGGGCCTTGGATTTGGCAATGCGTTAGGTGCGGTCGAAGGGTTCGGTATTCTCTCCATGGCGTCGATCGGACCCATTATAGCGGTGTTAACAACGGGCTTATATATACGTCGGAAAATTTCAAAAAGTCATGTGGTATTCGATGATTCTTTAGAGACGGTCAGTGTCGTATGAGCAGAGAAGGGAGTAAGTATGACAACGCGTGATTTTACAGTTCTTACGGATGTCTCGATGATCACCTGCATCATTCAGAGAGGCAAGGCAGATGCCATAGTACAAGCTGCGCAGGATGCCGGAGCGCAGGGGGCGACAATATACTATGGCTACGGCAGTGGCGTCAGAGAGAGGCTGGGGCTACTAGGACTTGCGGTTGATGTTGAAAAGGAGATTATAACGATTCTTGTCGCTGACGATCAGGTTGATCGTATTTTTGAGCGCATGTACTTTGCGGCTGAGCTAGATCTACCTGGCGCCGGTATCATCTATTTAACCAAACTTGAGAAGGCGGCGACTTATATTCCTCGAGAAATTATCGAAAAGGTAGGGAGGGCGCCTTGAAACCGATTCTGACGGATGCGAAGCAGATAGTATGTGTCTTGCCAAAGGGAACGGGTTCTTTTATCGAAGCCGGCCTAATTGATGATTTTGGTATCCGAAATGCCAATTTTCACCACGCTAGAGGCGTGAGTAGAATTTCATCTCGAGACGGCCTCGGCGCACAACAGGAAAAGGATGTTCTCGAGGTCGCGGTTGAGTCTGATCGGGCTGAGGAGGTTTTCGACTATATATTTCATCGAGGCGAGATGCATAAACCGCATAACGGCATCATCTATATGGCAGCGTTGCCTAAGTTATCTGTGATGCAATTGCCTGAACTAGACGACGGTAAGGTGACAACTGACACGACCGTAAAATAGTTAATCAAAAGTTCGAGCGACAATTGGCTGCAATACCATGGCCAGCATTATCCCCGCGTAGTAGTCCCTGTCGAAACCGAAGTTCAGGCTAAAATCCGCAGGCATATTTGCGTTAAGGCTGAACATGGTGATGGTCGCGATCAGATACAAGTTGTGTTTCGCAAGTAAGGCCGAGCATGTGATCGCGACGATAAGAATACACAGATAGCTTTCCTGAACACCAATTCGTGCGATCAAGTTATCCTCAATGTTCATGCTAAATGTCGTGATGAATACTGAAAATACCAATCCCCAACGTATCAGTAATTGGACGTCCATTACCATTCTCCCTTTCGAAAAATTGAATTCAGACTTGGATAAATGAGGACTTAGCCGCTAAGGCAAATCTAGCCGAAAGGTTAACCAAGACTATTCAGCAGGTACGATCTTAAGTGGGTATCTGTGAAGTGCTTCACGATTTTTTGCGATGAATGGTAAGTTTGTGTTGCAAAGGTCGACCGGCGGTAAATAAGTTCACCGATTGAAAACCTAGAGGCAAACATTTATGGTTCTGGCTTCCTCACAAAAGAGCACCCTTTATGTTTCAGGGATTAAAATTTGAGCCGCTAACGCTGCCTGCGTCGGCAGAAGCTTTGCGGCTGGAAGTTCGAGCGTTTGTTGAGTCCGAGCTGGATATAGATTACTTGCGAAATTCAGATTTCAACGCGGGTGATTCAGCGGAGTTTTCGAAGAAGCTTGGATCTAAAGGTTGGATAGGTATGACATGGCCAAAACAATACGGCGGTGCAGAACGTTCTTTTCTGGAGCGTTACGTGGTCACGGAAGAGTTACTCGCCGCTGGCGCGCCCGTTGGTGCGCATTGGATCGCTGACCGTCAGAGTGGTCCGTTGTTATTAAAGTTTGGTACTGAAGCGCAAAGAGCCACCTATCTGCCAAACGTAGCGAAAGGGGAAAGTTACTTTTCTATTGGTATGAGTGAACCCGATTCGGGTTCCGATCTTGCATCGATCAGAACCAGTGCAGTGAAGGTTGATGGAGGCTGGCTATTGAACGGTAGCAAGATTTGGAGCAGCGGCGCGCACATGAACCACTTTATGGTTGCTTTAGTTCGCACAGAACCTGTGACGGATAATCGGCATGCGGGCTTGAGTCAATTTATTGTCAACCTATCGGACCGCAACGTCACGATTACGGGTATTGAAAATCTCGCTGGAGACCGTGATTTTAATCAGGTTTTCTTTGACGACGTGTTCATTCCAGACGACGCAGTGGTTGGCGAACCCGGCAATGGTTGGGAGCAAGTCATAAGTGAGCTCGGCTATGAGAGAAGTGGGCCGGAGCGGTTCTTAAGTGCCTACAGGGTACTCGTTGAGTTTGTCCGTGAGGTAGGTTCGACACCGAATGAAGCACAGCTGACGCTGATTGGTAGGTTGGCATCAAACCTGATTACGCTGCGAAGGATGTCAATATCAGTTGCTGGCATGCTAGAGCAGGGCAAGTCTCCTATTGTCGAGGCCGCACTAATAAAAGACCTCGGTAATGATTTCGAGCGACAGGTGCCCGAATTACTGCGTTTACTCGCGCCAACACCGCATTCAAAACGTTTCGCTGAAACGCTAAATCAATGCATTTTACATGCCCCATCGTTTACCTTGCGTGGTGGTACCAGAGAAATTCTTCGTGGCGTTATCGCTCGCGGACTCGGATTGCGATAGGCAGATGACAATGAATGAAGAACAGCAACTTATCGTTGAAACAAGCAATAGAATTTTTTCGGATCTCTGTACAAAGGACATCGTTGATCGTGGTGAGTCAGGTGAATGGGCGCAGTCTCTATGGCAAGCCCTTGAGACCTCAGGATTGACCCTTGCAGGCATTGCAGAAGATGCGGGGGGCTCCGGAGGCGATGTGGCCGATGCATTGCTGGTGATTCGACAAGCCGGTTTATGTGCTGCACCGATACCATTAGCCGAGAACTTTATTGCTGCTACGCTGCTGGTCGAAGCGGGCGTAGAGCTTCCAGCGGGTCCGCTGACAGTTGTGGGTGCAGTTGAGGGTGGCAAGGTCGAGCTTAGCAAGCGAGGTAATCACGCTGAAATCGTTGGTGAATTGGCGCAGGCGAGTTTTGGTGAGCATTGCAAGCATTGGGTGATTGTTGGCGAAAATGAAATAGGCGTAGTTTCCTCAGCGTCTTTAAGTACTTCGCCGACACTGAACATTGCAGGGGAGCCCAGATCGGGTTTGTCGGTAGATACATCTGCTGGATCAATCAACGGTTTAAATGTTGTCAAACTCAACGGCGCATCAGAGCGATTGAGGCAACTGGGCGCGATGACACGCGTCAGTTTGATGTGTGGTGCAATGACCTCAATCCTCGATATGTCAGTTGCCTACGCGCTCGAGCGTAAGCAATTCGGTCGAGCGA
>CAJJAA010000035.1 GCA_905182025.1 uncultured OM182 clade bacterium | reverse complement strand
TCGAGTCGACAGTATCGTGAACCGCGTCTTGAGCAGGGACTGCTTTTTGATCAGTCATGAACCTGCCCCGATTGCCGCTTGCGAAGTGTTTGTGGCTGAAGTTTTTGGCGAAGAAGTCTGCACAGCACTATCGCGTCTCTTTTTCACAATGCGATAGCGCTTGTCTAACAGCGTTGTTAATCCGCCGAGTGCAACGAGCAAACCACCAAACCATATCCATCGCACAAACGGCTTGTAATGCACACGAACAGCCCACGCGCCGGAACCAACCGGTTCACCTAAGGCTACATAAAGGTCACGGAAAATTTTAGCATCCATGTCAGCCTCGGTCATGACATTACCGGATGCTTGATACAGTCGTTTCTCTGGATAAAGTGTTGTCACGGTGACACCGTCAAGCATCACTTCGACTTCGCCTTGGTCAGCTAAATAGTTTGGACCCTGAACCTTTGACATCTTATTAAGTCGAAACTCGTAACCCGCTAATTCCAAACTACCACCGGGTTCCATACGAACATCTTTTTCTTCACTAAAGTAGACCGTTACAACAACACCAAAAATCGCTACAACAATGCCGAGGTGTCCCATCAACATGCCATAGTAGGAAGCAGACTGCTTGAATAGCGATAGAATCTTATTCGTTTTATTGGAAACTTTTTCCACAATATCCATCAACAAATTGACGAAGATCCAGAACGCAAGACTACCAATTAGCCACACAACAGGCTCAAAAACCGGAGCGGCGATGAATACGATCGCACCGATAATCACCAGAGAGACGATCAACGGAATCAGTTGACGCTTGATCAATCGATCGAAGCTCGTTGTTTTCCAACGAGAGCCCGTACTAAAAGCCATGGCAATAAACAGCAAGACCATCAGCGGCACAAACACTTTGTTGAAGTAAGGAGGCCCCACTGAAATCTTGTCGCCACCTGTTGCGGCTTCATAGATAAGCGGATAAATCGTACCCAACAACACCGCACCTGCTGCGACAACCAGAAAAAGATTGTTCGTCAGCAACAACGTTTCTCTCGACAACCAAGTAAAGCCAATTTCGCTGCGAATACGCGATGCTTTGATCGCATACAGCGTCAAAGAACTACCGATGACTAATATGAGGAACGCCAAAATAAACATGCCACGCTCAGGATCGACTGCAAAGGAATGGACAGACGTTAACACGCCGGAACGCACCAAAAACGCACCAAGAAGACTGAAAGAGAAGGCGAAAATCGCCAGCAGTACTGTCCAACTTTTGAATACACCGCGCTTTTCAGTCGCAGCCAATGAATGAATCAATGCTGTACCAATGAGCCAAGGCATAAATGATGCATTTTCAACCGCGTCCCAAAACCACCAACCGCCCCAACCCAGTTCGTAGTATGCCCACCAGCTACCTAAAGTGATGCCAATTGTCAGGCAAGCCCAAGCAACGTTCGTCCATGGTCTCGACCATCTCGCCCAGGCCGTATCCAACTGGCCGGTCGTCAGCGTCGCTATCGCAAAGGCGAAAGGCACAGCAAAACCAACGTAGCCCATATAAAGCATCGGTGGATGTACTATCAGTCCAAAATCCTGCAACAGCGGGTTGAGATCAGAACCCTCGGAAGGAAAAACAGGTAGGTTTCGATCAAAGGGGTTTGACGTTAATAAGATAAACAGCAAGAAGCCAATCGTAATGGCGCCGAGGATCGATAAAACCCTTGCACGCATATCAAGCGTTAAGCCTCGACTAAAGGTCGCCACCGCTAGCGTCCAACCGGCCATAATCAGCGTCCAAAGCAAGAAGGATCCTTCGTGCGCACCCCATATGGCGGAAATTTTATATTGTAAGGGTAATGCAGTATTTGAATTTCTTGCTACATAGGCAACCGAGAAGTCGTCGGCAAGAAATGCATCCGCCAGACAGCAAAAACTTAAAAATATGAATGCAAACAATCCTGCGGACAGCGAACCGGCACTCTTCATCCATAGCGTGTTACCTCTGATCACACCCATCGCAGGGATGACGGCAAGGCAAACGGACAAGCCCAAGGCAAGAATTAAACTGAAATGACCTAACTCAGTAATCAAAGTGTGGTGGCTCCTTTTTCAAGTACATCTACAATATCTTCGCCGGCGGGCTCTTCACCTATCTTGCCTTCCTCATGCGCCTTCGCAAGCGTGTCAGCAATCTCGGGAGGCATATAGTTCTCATCATGTTTGGCAAGTACTTCTTCGGCGATAAACAAACCCTGCTGATTTAATCTACCCTTGGCGATAACGCCCTGACCTTCTCTGAACAGATCAGGCAGTACACCTTCATACTGCATCGTAATTTCAGAGCCACGCATGTCTGTTGCCACGAAGGTGACCTTCAAATCGGTGGTAGAACGAGAAATACTGTCGGCTTTGACCATACCGCCGGCGCGAATAAGTTCTCCGACCGGTGCTTCACCGCGCAAAATTTGCTCTGGCTCATAAAACAAATTAATATTTTCATTCAGCGCGTTCAGCGCTAAAGAGACGGATACGCCAGCACTAATAACAACAAAAGCCACCATCACAAGCCGATTGCGACGCTGGGTTTTCATTTTTCCAAACTTCATTTTTCCTCACCTGAATCGATTTTTTTTTCTGCAAGATTTTCTCTCGCGATAAATGCTTGTTGCTCAAACTGGATGCGCTTCATTGTTCGACGGGGGACCACAATATTGGCGATCAAAACCACCATACTTAAACCGTACACAGCCCAGATATAAAAACCGTAGCCACCCATGGCAACAAAGTTAGCAAAAGAATCAAACTGCATTACGTGATTTCTCCTGTACCCATTGTTTAACCCACTGAGTCCTACTTTCTCGTCTTAGAATTTCGTTTCGCATGCCAAGTATCAAGGCAACGAACAAGAACAGATAAAAACCAATCACCATGACAAGCAGCGGCATCCACATCTCCGGCGGCATGGCTGGCTTTTCAGTTAGCGTAAAACTGGACGATTGATGAAGTGTATTCCACCAATTTACAGAGAATTTAATGATCGGCAGATTGATAACACCCACAACTGCCAAAATGGCCGTTGCCCGACCTGCCGCCTGACGATTTTCCATCGCTGACCGCAGCGCCATGACGCCAATAAATAAAAATAGCAGCACCAAGGTCGACGTTAGTCTCGCATCCCAAACCCACCAGGTGCCCCACATGGGCTTACCCCAGAGCGAGCCGGTGATTAATGCTAGTGCAGTAATCGAGGCGCCTATTGGTGCTATGCATTGCAACGCAATGTCCGCCAATTTAATTCGCCATATAAGAAAAACAGCGGCAGCGGTCGCCATCATCATATAACTCGACTGCGCCAGAATTGACGTAGGCACATGCACGTACATGATTCGCACAGATTCACCCTGTTGGTAGTCCGCTGGTGCAAACACTAATGCCCAAGCAGTACCGGCGCCAAGCGTCAATAGCGAGGCAGCACTAAGCCAAGGTAGCCAGCGACCTGTCATTTCAAAAAAAGACCGGGGTGCACCCAGTCTATGGAACCAGTTCCACACGTTAAAACACCTCTTTTTCAGGGGCAGAAGTTTACATGACTCTGGCTGATGAGTCAGGGACTATTTCCCCCAAGAGACCCCCTGAAAGGTAAGGGAACCGCGGCTTGCGCCTAATGACTTAGAGAGATACGAACGCCTGCAGCCGTCGCGATTGGGGCTATTCCGGCACTCAACGCGAGCAAGGCACCAAGCCAAAGAATATGCCCGGTATAGTCCGCGCCAGCATCAGCCGCCTGTATAAGCGCAGTACCTAAGATTAATACGGGTACATACAAGGGCAAGATCAATATAGCGATGAGAATGCCACCTTTACGCAAGCCTACGGTCAAACCTGCGCCGATAGCACCCAATAAACTCATAATAGGTGTACCTAGCATCAGTGAAATCAACACACCCTTGAGCGCCTCTGCGTCCAGCGCCAGCATAATGCCCAACACGGGACTTAAAATGACCAAAGGTAGGCCGCTGATAATCCAATGGCTGGCGATCTTACCAAATACAACCAACACAAAAGACTGCGGCGACACGGCTATCTGCTCAAGGGAGCCATCCTCGTAATCAGAGCGAAACATGGATTCCATCGATAGCAGCGTTGCTAACAGTGCCGCAACCCAGATAACACCCGGCGCTATCATTTGCAGCACATCGGCTGATGGGCTAATGCCGAGCGGAAACAAACTCACGACGAGAACAAAGAAAACCAAAGGGTTGAGCATCTCTGCCGGTTGCCTGAAATTCAGCAGCAATTCACGCTTGATGGTCGCGATAAACATACGCTATCCCAATTCCAGATACTTCACAGCGGTGTCCGCCTGCATCGGTTGATGACTGGTAAAGAGCACTGCACCGCCGCTGGTTTGATGTTCAATGATCAGTTGTTCAATCAGCTCAATCCCCTTCACATCGATAGCGCTGAAGGGTTCGTCGAGTAACCAAACCGGGCTCTTAAGCAGGAATAATCTTGCCAGATTGACGCGTTTACGTTGCCCTTCGGATAAGTTGCCGCAGCTAACATGCTCACAACCCTGTAAACCCAGCTTCTGTAGGACGTCGAACAAAGCGGTTTGATCTAATTCAATGTCGTGCAGCCGACACAGCCAATGCAGATTTTCAAGAACAGTCAGTTGATCTTTAACGCCAGGCTTATGACCGACGTAGAGGGGATATTGATCTAGGGACCAATCAATCGCGCCGCTGAATTCTTCGTAGAGGCCACAAAGGATACGCAGCAACGTTGTCTTGCCTGAACCATTTGGACCTTTGATCTGCCATATCTCGCCCGCCTCAACTGCAAAAGAGATGTCGTCAAACAGCAATCGATGATCCCGTTCACAGCTTAATTGTGTGACATTCAGCAGCACGCTTCAAAAACCTTTGTTTGACGATTGTTTAACGGCAACAAAATCTAGCTGCCTAAGCCCCAGTTCGCTTCCTCTTGGAGCCGCTTGAAGAAACTATCTTCGTAGGCCTGCTCCGGCGCTTCTCGCACTAATTTATCGAGTACGTGAGCATCTTCTCCCAACAGGACTCTCCAGCGCTCATCTCGAACACCTTGGATCATCATCGCAGCAGCCTCGGCCGCCGTTGTCGGCGCATTATCACGGAAAGCTTCACCCTGTGCTTTAACCATTTCACGTATTTGATCATTCGTTGCTGCGGACAGATCCATATCTTGACGCTTTTCGATACGTTTTCGAATCTGATTAATTTCATCATCAGACATTGCCATCGGCTCAGCGTGCCCCGAAATCTTGCCTGAATTAATGGCGATAGACGTACCAATGTGGCCCGGCATAACAACCGAGACCTTCACGTGCGGTGCCGTGTTTTTAAGATCGGTCACCAGCGCTTCCGTGAACCCTTTCACAGCAAATTTGGCAGCACTATAGGCTGTGTGCGTCGAGCCTGGACCGAGACTTGCCCAAAAACCGTTAACACTACTGGTGTTAATCATATGCGCTTCATCGGCAGCGACCAAATGTGGGATAAAAGCACGCGCGTTGTAATAAACCCCATACCAGCAAATATTGAAGGTGCGCTCCCATTCGTCTCGATCACCATCGACAAAACTGACTCCTGAGCCGATACCGGCATTATTGAAAAGCAGATTTACACTATCCCGACCATGCTGCGCCAAAACATCATCACGAAATTGATTCACTTCATCTTCATTCGAGACATCACATTTATGGGCAGTGATACGAATGCCTTGTGGTGCTTCTGCTTCACATAGACGCAGGGTCTCAGCCATGTTTTCCTCAATCACATCGCAAATCGCGACATCACAACCCTCTGCAACCAATTGCCTTGCCAGTTCGCGCCCCATGCCCGTGCCACCACCTGTGATGACGGCTAACTTTCCTGCGAAATCTTTCATAAGTTACCTCGTATTATTTTTTTTAAGAAACTGATTCCTTCAAAGTCACATTTGACTTGAACCAAGACTAAAAATCAGTGCTCATGCTATTAGAATGTGGCGCGCAAGGGAAATCAGTCGCTCTGGATTCTTGTCAAGAAAGCCAAGAATTGGCCTGGATATTCATCAACATTAGTAGGGTGAATAGAAAAATGAACAGAACCGGCATCAGAGCGTGAATACCAATATGGCCGAAACACCCGCTGGCTTAGTTTATTTTTCGACGCATAACGAACCGACCAAGACATCTCGTCCGCCGCCGCTATGCCGCAATGTAATAAGTCTTTATCATTGGTCAATATATCCAAATCGTTTTTTTTCTATGACATTTATTCTGTCAATACTTGGCATCTTTATCCTCTGGTTGCTGGTCACCAAGCTCGGACCGCGTCTTGACGCCTCTCTGCCTGAGACAAAAGTACCCACAAATGGTCACGACATATCGCTGGCCGATCTGTCTAACTGGCTAGATCAAACTGAACGTGAGCAAACCAACGTCATTGATAATGCGGCTGCGCATGTCGTTTGGGCCAATGAAAACAGTCCCGCCGTGACTGACTACTGTTTTCTGTACCTGCATGGCTTCTCCGCCAGCTGGAAAGAGACGGCACCGGTTACTCAACAGCTCGCGAATCATTTCAACAGCAATGTTGTGCAGGGCCGGCTCGCTGGACACGGTCTGACAAACGATGCGATGACTGCCACTGCAGAAGATTGGTTACAGAGTGTTCGCGACCAGTATGAGATTGCACGCAAAATTGGTAACAAAGTCATCATCGTCGCAACATCCACCGGCGCCCCCCTGTCTATTTGGCTCTGCAGTCACTTCGGCGAAGAAATAGCCGCCTGCTGCTTCTTGTCACCTAACTTCCGCATACGCAGCCCACTGGGGTTTCTTTTAACCTGGCCTCTATCGCGCTACTGGATGCATCTTATCGTCGGTCGCAGACGCAGTTGGGAGCCTCAATCCACCGATGAAGCTCAGGCATGGAGCCATGACTACTCAACACTCGCGCTGATTGAGATGCAAAAAACAGTGGACTGGACCGACGACCAGGCGCTCGAGAACATCAAAATCCCGCTTGCTATTATGTATATGCGCAACGACACCACCGTCTTTCCTGCCGCCGCTATCGACGCGTTCAAACATTGGGGCGGCAGCCCGAAAGAGTTAATCGAAGTCAGCGTTGACGGTGATGCTGAAGAACATGTGTTCGTTGGTGATATCACCGGCCCAAAGCGCGTCGATTGGTGTGTGTCACAATTTACGGCGTTTCTTGAAAGTGTCATCGAAACAGATCAGGACGCTGTTTCAAAGCAGAACAGAACAATGGATAGTGATAGCGGTGATTGATCGCATCAGTCAACCGTTTTACCTTCCGGCGATCTTCTTTGGCTTCGCTTTTCTCACCTCGCCCTATCACCGCTATCTACCCGAAAGCTTCGGCAGCATCCTTGAGTTGGGTCCGTACTGGGCTCTGACGCTGATCGGATTTCTTGCCGCAATTTTCAACCGTGGCAAAATTTTCCTCACCACCGCCGTTGTTCTCTGCGGCTATACCCTACTTGATGCATCAGGATCTGAGGATTTATCAGAGATTCAGCGATCAACCTTTGCGTTTATCGTGACCCTGCTGATACCCATTAATCTCGGCATTATTAGCCTATACCGTGAGCGAGGTGTCTTGACTACCAGTGGCGGCATTCGCTTGAGCATTCTTGTTACTCAAGCAGCCGCCGTATTTTATTTACTGCAAAACAACATCAATATTCCAAGCTGGTATGAGGGCCTCGTACTTGTTCCACCAAATCTTTGGCCGACTTTTTTACCTCAAGAACAATGGCCATTTTATGTATCCGTTATCGCTTTGACGGTGTCTTTGAGCACGTCATTGATCGCGCCAACACCGATCAAGAACAGTGTTTTTGGCGCCACGCTGGGCTACTGCTTGCTCATTTGGTTACAGGTGGCACATCATATTGACGCGGCGTTTGTCATCGCAATTGTCCTGTTGTTAGCCAATGGCCTCCTACGGGATTATTACAACATGGCTTATCGGGACGAACTAACAGGCTTACCACAGCGACGCGCGCTTAACGAACAAATGCTAGCGCTTGGTCGCCACTATACTTTAGCCATGTTGGACGTTGATCATTTCAAAAAATTCAACGACGCCCACGGTCATGACATTGGTGATCAAGTTCTACAAATGGTCGCCAGCCAAATAAAAAAGGTCACCGGCGGCGGCAAGGCTTTTCGGTACGGCGGTGAAGAGTTCACTGTCGTGTTCTCGGGCAAAGACATCGATGAAGCTGAGTTCCATTTGGAAAAAGTCCGCGCTGCAATCGAAAATTACGAAATGGTTATTCGTCAGCAAGAAAGAAGTGAAGATACAGATAATACGTCTAAGAGTCATCGTAAAAAGGGTTCATTCAGAAGGGCTGACCAGAAGGTATCCGTGACAATTAGCATCGGCGTCGCGTCACGACAGTCAAGAAACGAATCGCCAGATGACGTGCTGAAATTTGCTGACGAAGCACTTTATAAGGCTAAGGGCGGGGGACGAAATCGTGTCTCACTGGAGACGGCGAGAAGCTGATTGCGAGTAAAGAATTAAAACACTGTTCGAATTTCTTCAAACTACCAGGGTAGAGATCTATCGGTACGCAGCGAACCCCTAAGCTAGCACGCTCTGCATCCAACCCATTACATTTTTCGTGACCTCATCCCTGTTCGTTTCATTCAACATTTCATGACGACCGCCCGCATAAACCTGACGATCTATTTTTTGAATGCCCGCCTGGCGCCATAAGGACTCCAGCAAATTAATCCCCTCCATATTATTGTTGACCGGATCCGCGTCTCCCGCCAACAGCAGCACAGGCAAGTCCTTTCTAATAAGAGCAATAAGCTCGGGATCAATTCGGCGAGTATCGGCTCGATCAAATCCGTTACGAATTGTTTGTCCCTCGAAGCCACAAAGCGGGTCTAAAATGTACCGATCAACTTCCTCGGCATCGCGACTCAACCAATCATAAGGGGTCCTTGCTGGCTCAAAAATACTGTTGTATTGCGGCACGGCATCTTCGGGCTTTCTGGCTGTCGTCCCTGAAAGAATAAGCATGTCGATCTTGGCGGAACTTCGTTGAACAAAATGCTGTGCCGCCGCGGCACCCATACTGTGAGAAAACAAAATGATTGGCTGCCCCGTTGTCGCGGCCGATACAGCAACCAAGTCAACTAGCTGGTCTAAATCACTCACTAAGCCGTCCCAGCCACCGTCGCCAAAGTCGCCAAAACCATGTGGGCCCAGCGTTCGTCCATGGGCGCGATGATCTATACCCCAGACATCGAAATGAACATCATTAAGCGCTTGCGCAAAACGTGCATAGCGACCGATGTGCTCCGCCATGCCATGCGAGATAACAACGATGGCTTTGGGCTTTTCCACCTGCCAACGCGTACCGTGCACTTCGAGCGCGTCGCTTTGGGACTGAAACGAGAAATGATTCATGACTATTGGCTCTAATTAGCGAACTTAACGTTGTCTCGTCAAGCATGGCCTAACACCTAGAAAATGACGACCCAGTGAGCTTGATAAATGAATAACGATGCTATCAGACCAACGGTTCATCGCCAATCTTAAGAATTTGTGTGCAAGAGCATTGACATGACTAGCCTTACATAGAACCATGACTTCCTTTTATTCAGGGCAGTACCAACATGACGGACTCAACCAGCAGCAACTATGATTTCTTAGTCAGTAAAGCCGATCTCGCTAGCAACATCTTGAACGAGGTTGTCTCACGCGAGATAGCGGATGGTGAAGCTTTATTGTCCGTCGACAGATTTGCCATCACAGCTAACAACATCACCTATGGCGTAGCCGGCGATATGATTGGCTATTGGCAGTTCTTTCCCGCCGATGAACCCTTCGGTCGCATTCCTGTATGGGGTATCGGTACGGTTCAAGAATCAAAGGCACAGGGTGTTGAAGTTGGCGCTCGCTACTATGGATACTTCCCCATGAGTTCTAACCTGGTCGTCAAACCCGGCAAGGTTGGCGCCCACAGCTTCGCCGATCAAGCGGAACATCGACAAGCACTGCCACCTGTCTACAATCAATACGCCTTAATGACAGATGAAAATGGCTATCCCGCCGCGCACGACAACTATCAGATGGTCTACCGACCGCTGTTCACTACCTCTTTTGTGATCGACGACTTTTTCTTCGACAACGATTTTTTCAACGGAAAACAAGTCGTACTTTCTAGCGCTTCCAGCAAAACGGCTTTTGGAACCGCATTTCTCCTGAAGGACCGAGACATCAAAACAATTGGCTTAACCTCAACCAACAACAAAGCGTTCACTGAAGGTTTAGGTCTCTACGATCAAGTTGTTACCTATGACGATGTAGCGGCAATGGACAACGCCGTACCGACGATCTATATCGACATGTCAGGTAATCGAGCAGTGCTTGAAAACATTCACAATCACTTCGCCGATCAGCTTGTCTACAGCTGTGGTGTTGGCATTACGCACTGGGAGTCACGCGACGGTGCAGATCCGCAGTCGCTGCCGGGCGCGAAGCCACAAATGTTTTTTGCACCCAGTCAAATTCAAAAGCGCAATGCAGACTGGGGACCTGCGGAATTTCAGTCCAAGTTATCTGAATCCTGGTTACGCTTCATCGACAAGGTGGATAGCTGGGTCACAATCGGCGAAACCAGTGCACCGGCTAGCTTAGAGAATGTCTATCTAACAGTACTGAATGGTCCTGCCCCTGATCATGCGTATGTTCTTGTCAATGACTAGTCTGTGACAGTTAGTCCCCAACAATGAGAAATAGTCGCTTGATTTAGTTTAATGACATTTATCAAGCGGCAAATCTCTGTCTCAACACGCCCATGACGCGATGAATCAACCCTACTACTTGTCATCTATTTACATTAACATTTGGTCAACCTTTTCTTGAGAAAGAGTACATCAGGTTTATGACATCGGTAACCTACGCAATCGTTTTCGGCGGTGACATCGTTGAGGGCTTTCAAGCTATCTCGGTTAAAGCCCACATGGCGAAATTGCTCAAAGCCGACGCCGCTAAAATGCAGATACTATTTTCAGGCAAACCCATTGTAATGAAGCGTACTGCTGATAAAGCGGAAGCGACAAAATATGGCGCCGCACTGAAGAAGATTGGCGCAGACGTTAAAGTCAGAATCATTAAGCCAACAGCGCCAACGCCACCATCAGTTGCGCCAGGCAGAGCGCCTGCTGCACAGGCACCAAACGCCAAAGCGCCTCGCGCTAAAGCCCCAGAAGTCGCGGCACAAGCAAAGGCGCCTCGAACAATAACGCCTCAAGAAGCTAAAACACCCGTCGCCAACAAATCGGCATTACCTGCAAAACCCATTGCGGCAGTAAATTTTTCTCTTAAAGATAATGAAGGGAACCTTTTCGACGCAGCGCCTGACGTGCCGACACCAGCACTCGATTTGAGTCAATTTGCACTAGCGGAAAATGATGGTTCGCCGATCATTGAGCCAAGCGAACAGACCGAGCGACTTGATCTTGATTTGAGCGCATTGAGTGTTGCCGAAAATGACGATACGCCCTTAGCTGCACCTGAACCCGAAGTAGAAAAAATTCAGGCCCCTGATTTTGGGCTTGATGAACCCGGCGCCGCACTCGCAACAATTAAAGAACAGGTTGAACGTGCCAACCCAGACACTAGCGGCATGTCTTTAGCCTTTGCTGGAACAGATTTACTCAGTGAAGAGGAAAAGGATCAGGGTCCCCCGCCTGTTTCACCGGACGTAAGCAAGATCAATCTAGTGCCGAATTTCGACTAGCTAGCCAGCAATCAAATGTCCGCCACTTTTAACGGTATAACGTCATCGCCTTCAAACTTTACAAAAGCTGAAACCAAAATATAATGAAAAAAACGCTATTGGTTACAGGTGCGTCCGGCTTCATCGCGACCCACACAATTATTGAAATGCTAAATCATGGCTATAAAGTGCGAGGCACCGTGCGTTGTATGGACGGCACGGCGCAGGATCGTACTGAGGCAATTCGCGCCATGTTGAAACCTCACACAGCGCATATCGATCAACTTGAATTCGTTGCAGCAACATTGGACGAGGCGGAATGTTGGGACGCGGCGGTTTCTGGTTGTGACGCCATCTTGCATATCGCCTCGCCAGTGCCAATCAAGCAGCCAAAGAATCCCGATGAGATAATAACGCCGGCGCGAGAAGGTACGTTGCATGTATTGCGCGCGGCGCAACGTGCTGGCATCCGGCGGGTCATCATCACATCCTCAGAGGAAGCAGTATCACAACGCGACGACGCCACAGCACGTCCACTGACAGATAAAGATTGGTCTGATCCAAATCGACATAACATCTCTGCTTACGCCTTAAGTAAAACGTTATCAGAAAAGGCTGCCTGGGATTTTGCTAAGGCGAACGACTTGGATCTTACCAGCATCAACCCCGTATTGGTCTTAGGGCCGGCTCTCGAGAAGGACTACGGCACATCTCTGGAGACACTGGTTTCACTGATGAGCGGCAAGTACCCGCTTATTCCCAAGTTGGGCTTTAGCATCGTCGATGTGCGAGATGTTGCCAGCCTGCATCGGATTGCGCTTGAGTCGCCCGCATCGATAGGCCAACGACTTTTGTGTAGCAGCGAGTTTCGTTGGTTCATTGACATATCGAAAGAACTCATCGAACAATTCCCATCATACAAACGCAAACTTCCAACACGCTCATTACCAAATTTTGTGGTTAAGTTGCTCGCGCCCTTCGACCCGATTATCGCCTTTATCGTTGACAGCCTTGAGAAGCGTGTTGAATTCGATTGCTCGCCGGCAAAGGCGCTAGGCTGGACACCAAGATCGAGTCGAGAAGCGATATCCGCTGGCGCGCTAAGCCTGATCGATCTCGGATTGGTATAAAGCCGAGCGAGACGCCATCAAAGCGCATCTAACGCTAGCAGCGCGCATCTATCCAGCTTCGCACCTCTGTAACTATTTGACTATGTGCCTATGTAACTATGCACCTATGCACCTATGCAGCCGGTTCTGCCCTGGCTGCAACCAGCGAGCATGGTGAGATTGAGGGTCAGCGAGTCAAACACAATGCGTCAGCTAGATGGCTTTGGCTGATGGCTTATCAATCTGATCATGGCGGTCCTGGTAGGCTCGCCAGCGCCGCACATCTTCGGGATAGTCCACATCCCAAATCTCTTTCAACAACGCGACTGAAACGCCTAATACTTTAGCTTGCGCGCTTGTCATCGTCGTTACGGCGTTTGTACTCCAAGGGATACCTTCAAACAGCGGCAACCAATCACCCCGCGCTAACCTGCCAGCTGACAAACCAATTAATCCATACCCGCCATCCTCAGCGGGACCCAAGACAACATCGGAATCTGCTAGAAAATCGAATGCCCGTAAAATATAGTCTTGATCAATGGGCGGGCAATCGGTACCGATCAGCACGCTCGCGGTCCCGTCTTGTCCATCACCGAAGTTAAGCGCATTGGCCATACGTTCACCCAAATCTGCGCCCGCTTGTACAAACTTATCAAAACCAAAGGGCTGAAAGAAAGTATGCGTAAGGTCCGGCGCGCACCATAGCTCAACCTTAAGAGGTTCAGAATTTATCAACACACCCTGAAGTGTTTCACACAGTGCGAAGGTCCTCTCGGCGAGTTCGATATGGATATCCCGCGCGATGTCTGCCGTAAACTCGGGGATGAGGCGTGTTTTGACGTTACCGCTAACAGGCGCTTTGCAGAATATGATCAGTCTTGGCATCAATGCTTCTTCTTATAATATCGAGCGGCGAGTCGCTCGGGTGATTCACCAAAGAAATACAGAAGACGTATCCGCCACATTAGTAGCAACGTTTTCAGAATCCCTTCAGATTCCCATTTGCGGCTAGAGGTCACAACCGGCAAGCGGATCACAAAAGGTTTCGAGAACCCATTCAATCGTTTACTGATTTCAATATCTTCCATTAAAGCAATGACCGGGTAAGGCACCCTTTTGAAGTCATCGCGCTTAACAAAAATGCACTGATCGCCGGTACAAATTCCCGTCAACCGAGCACGATGGTTCATCATAAACTCAATTAGGCGCAACGCTGCATGATCGCCTGAGAGACGCACATCAAAACGTCCCCAGCGATTTTTTGAAGGCCAGAAAGCGTCCCGTAATTGGTTGGCGAATTCAACTGGTAATGTCGTGTCTGCATGCAGAAATAATAAAATATCACCCTTTGCCTGCTCCGCGCCGGCATTCATTTGCAGCGCACGACCTGCACTGGATTCAACCAGCAAAACTGAATTGATGCGACGAACGATGTCCTGCGTGCCATCGGTGCTACCACCATCAACTACAATGATTTCATCAAGGGGCGACAGAATATCCGCTAGGCTACGACAGACTCGTTCGATTAAGACAGCCTCATTGAACACAGGTATCACAATCGAGATAGCAGGGTTAGATGCCTGCACTTTAGCAGTATCGAGCATGCTCAATCTTGGTACACAGGTCGTCAACAACGATCACACCGACGGCCTCTAACTGTTGCCGCGCGTCGTCATTGCGAATATCCAACTGCATCCAAAAGTACTTTGCGCCAATATCGATGCTGGGTTGAACAAAGGGCATCACGTTTTCGCTGCGCTGAAACACATCTACCATATCGACCTTAACGGGCACCGATTGCAAATCAGGATAGCAACGCAGCCCCAAAACCTCTTCATAGGCTGGATTTATAGGGATGATTTCATAATGCGGCATCAAGTATTGCGCAACCTGAAAACTGGCTCTCGATGGATTAGCGGACAGACCGACAATCGCGATCGTTTTTGTATCGTGCAAAATTTGTTGAATATTCATGTGCAGATTAAGTCTTGAATTCCCGTTGGGATCAAGAACAAATTTTGATTATGATTCTGTTACAATCCCCACCATGCCCTGGTAGCTCAGTTGGATAGAGCATCCGCCTCCTAAGCGGAGGGTCACAGGTTCGACTCCTGTCCAGGGCACCATATTCCTCCGGTCTACAATGACCAAATCATTCAATCAGTAGGCTACTGAACCCGCCTAATAATTTCGGGGACGCATTCGCTGACGCACGATCAGCGTGCGCACCACGCGAAAGAAAAGTCCATCCAAGATGACCAAACTCATGCTCGTATCAGCGCACACAGCATCGACCGCCTATTTGTCCTCGGCACGGGTAATCAGATCCAAATCAGCAATGCCGCCGGTCTCAGCTTGAAAGTGCATGCTACATAAACCACCATCAACCAACAGATGCTGACCGGTTACAAAGGTTGAATCATCACTGGCGAGAAATACCGCCATGTGGCCAATATCATCGGGTTCACCGGAGCGGCCGATCGGCGTGGTTGCCGCCAGAATTGGCCGCATTCTTGTCGCGGTATCTTCATTGTCACCGCTTGGTAGCTCTTCCAACATGGGCGCAAAGATCGGTGTGGCGATACCACCTGGGCAAATAGCGTTGACTCTGACGCCAAAAGCGGCGAGCTCAAGTGCCACCGACTGGGTCAGACCAATCACGCCAGCCTTAATACCTGAATACACATGCGGGCCTAGCCCGCCTTGTATTGCTGCGACGCTGGCGGTGCTGATGATAGAGCCTGACTTTTGCTGTTTCATTATTTTCGCCGCGTGTTTCATACCCAACATGACGCCGGTAAACATCACACCGATAGTTGCATCGTAGTCTGCGCCGAGTTCAATTTGGTCGATTTCGCCGCTGACGCCACCGAACCCCGCATTATTAAACAAACAATCAAGTCTGCCGAATTTCGACACAGCAAGATTGATCATCGCTTCTATGTCAGCTTCCTTGGATACGTCAGTGTGCTGGTAGACGACGTTTTCGCCTAATTCTCGGGCTATGCGTTCGCCCGCTTGATCCTGCACATCGGCGATGACAACTTTCGCGCCGTGACCAACAAACAACTTAACTGTACCTTCACCGATGCCGCTAGCACCGCCTGTGATAATGGCAACCTTGCCGTCTAATCTACCCATGCCTGACTCCTTGTTGATACCTATTCGTTTTTTGTTTCATCCAGAGTCTCGCAGCCGCGCTGAAAGGTCAAATGTGATTTTTGTACTGCCCGCGAGTGATGTACGAGACAGCACTGCACTAAGGGGCTTGTACTGAAAGTCGACGTAGTGAATGTCCCAGAGGGTTTGGCTGAGCGCTCTCTCAAGACCGTGCGACGCTATACAACATCATGTTTTTCGTCATCGTATTTTAGGCTAACGACAACCTGATGTACGCGACCAGCCGGGGCATTAAATGTTGCCACTGAGAAATAGATCTGGACATCGTTACAACCAAATGGCCAATATGGCCTATGACCATATCAATCATTTATGCGCGCAGTCTTAATCATTGCATCGGCAATGAAGAGGGTTTGCCGTGGGATCTACCTTGTGAGTTTGCACACTTCAATCGAACGACCATGGGCCATAGCGTCATTATGGGACGCCGATCCTATGAGGACCATCGATCAGAACTACCTGGTCGGTTGAATATCGTCGTCAGCAAGCAACAAAACTACCCTTTAGTACCCAACGTGAAACTCGCGCATTCTGTGGAAGGCGCAATTGAACTTGGACTCAAATACAATCAGGAAGTCTTTATCATTGGTGGCACAGAACTCATTGTTAACGCGCTGCCTATGCGCGAAACAACCACGGTGTATGAATCGATCATCGATGTAAACTGCGAAGGCGACACCTTTTTGCCTGAGTTTAACTTCGACAGCTGGCAGTCAACGCTTATCAGCAAACATGCCGTCGATCAAAATCACCGGTTTAGTTTCGAAGTCTGGCGACGAACACGATTAAGCCAGGCCTAAATCACTCAATCACGCGCTGGTTCAAACCCCAATCATAATCGAGGTAATCTAATTTAAATGCCTGGTTGGATGACTCAACACCCTGCATTTTCGACAAGATAAATGCGGTCACATCGTCAAAGTCTTCACCGTACCAATCAAATATTTTCGAGACCAACAGTCGATTACTATTCGTATCAACGCGGTTCACACTTTCATCATTGAGGAAGTTAATGGTCGCCGCTTCAAGCTGCGCATCCAACTGATCTGCTCGAAATGCAGCCCGTTGCAAAGGCGGACAACTGATCGATGCACAGTTCACTGCAAAATGAATGCGGGGCTCGTTGAATTGTTCTCTAATAATGCCATGCTCGATAAGATTAAGACTCGCATCGGCACCGAACAATTCAAAAAACTCGATGTCCCAGGGTGATCGAAAAAAACTGCCAACATCTTTAATCGAGTCGATGGGGTAGTTATCGATAACAAGTTTCAACTGATAGCCATTGTAAGCATTAATCAAAAAGGCCAGCTGCTGGGGCTTTGTAAACCCATCAAATTGCTGTTGCGACACCGACGACAGTGTTGCCAGATACGCTGATAGTCGAACGGGGTCTTGCGTCAACTGTCCATAATCAACACGGCTGGCCCGTCCCTGCGGGTGTACGACTTTTTGTAACACTTGCGTGAAGGCATCGTGACTGTGGTCGAAGGTCGCCTTCAAATGCGTCCCCGTTTCGCCAAAACACCAACCAATGTGCATAAAAAACATCAGACCAACCACTAAACGCAACGCTTTCTCCCTTTATAAATTTAACTTATGCTGTTTGCTCATCGAGTCACAGCAACATGAGATTCAATTTTGAATAAAATTCCTGTCATTCTTGATACCGATATCGGCCTTGATGTCGATGACGTTTGGGCCCTGGCATTTCTACTCTGTTGCCCCGAGGTTGATATTCGGCTCATCGTAACCGATACCGGCGACACAACCTATTCGGCCGCGATTGTTTGTAAACTATTAGACCTTGCGGGACGCTCGGATATTCCCGTTGGCATCGGCATTCCCCTAACAACCACTGCAAAAACCCACCTTGCATGGCTCGGCGACTACACCGTATCTGACTACACCGGTGAGGTGATAACTGATGGTGTCGGCGCAATGATTAACGAGATTAACAACAGCCCAGAGGTTGTCAAAATCATTAGCATCGGACCCGTACCCAACCTCGCCCATGCACTGCAGCGCGACCCTACTATCGTCAACAACAGTCACTTCGTCGGTATGCACGGCAGCCTAAAAAGCGGCTATCTAGGCGCGCCCAAACCCCATCGAGAATATAACGTTTTTGCCTACGCGCAGGCGGCTCAACGGGTGTTTGAAGCAGATTGGTCTAAAACAATAACGCCATTGGATACCTGCGGGCTGGTGTCGATTCAGGGTGAGAATTTTATCGCATTAACGCAGTCTAGCCAGCCACTCGTTAAAGCGGTGATGGACAATCACTTCGAGTGGGCCAAAGTGGTTGACGAGAAAATGACGGGCAAAATTGATTTACAAAGCCAATCGTCAACACTGTATGACACGGTTGCGGTTCATCTGGCATTTTCTGAAGCGTATTTAGGCATGCAAGACTTAGGCGTTCGCGTCACTGACAGCGGCAGAACGTTAATCGATAACAAGGCAAAACAGGTTAGGTGTGCCATGCTGTGGCAGGATAAAACAGCATTTGAAGATTACGTTACCCAACGTTTACTCGCAGGACCTGTGAAAATATGAAACTGACACAATTGATCAGCCCTACTCTGCTTTGTTTAAGCGCGCTCGCGTCACCCTTGGCTGGCGCTAACTGCGACATCAATCAGCTCTCGCTGCAAATCAATCAAATAGAAAAACAACAGGGCAACTTTTTTGTTGCGATACATGACTCCGCCGGCACTTACATGACGAAGGATGCAGATGTGTTTATGGAATCAGTACTGCCCGTCACGCAACGGGACGCACAGACGCTACAGATATGTGATGTGCCCGCAGGCAACTATGCCGTTGCTGTTTATCAGGACGTCAACGACAACGGCAAGCTTGATTCGAACTTTATTCGCATTCCGAAAGAACCCTACGGCTTCTCCAACAACATCGAAAAGCTGACCCCACCTTCCTTTGAGGAAGCCAGCTTTGAATTTGACGGTGCAGGCGGCATTAGCATTAATTCTATATCGACAGAATGCCTGCGTTCATGTTTCGCTTATGGACCTAGCCTGCGGCGTCGCCTTTGGCGGATGACTCGGGTGTATCAGTTGGGTCAAGCGGATCCGTTCCGGCTGTTATCTCATCAGCATCTAAAAATCCATCTCCATCATCATCTTCAGAAACATCGTCGGTAATCGCCATCACCGTCTGAGTCGCGTTTGATATCAGTCACATCGCCTAGGAAGGTCAGCTCGAAAAATGTTGTGCTTTCACTATTAACATGCGCTGACAGCTCTACTGAGTAGATGCCTACAGGCAAAACCAGCCCCAATTGGGGTGATAGGGTAAAGAGAAAGTCGCCATCACTGCTCAATTCCTCTCCGATTTCGTCTCTAAGAATCAGCAGGGCATCATTACCCATGTCAGTCCATTTAAAGCCAACACCAACAACACCGGGCGTTGAAACCTCAAACTGGTAGGATGGATTATGCGGTGCACTTCGCCCCTTAAAGAGGCTGAATATCGGCCCAGTAACACTATTGCGTAACGCAGGGTCAAGCGTACCGATGACGTCGACGTCAACATCAAAGCCAGCCTGAATTAACTGTTGAAAACCCAGGGCAAGCTGATTCCGAGGCAAATCATGCGCAGAAATGTTGCCAATCCTAAATGACTCGTCAGTAAAGCCGACCATGTAGCTGAAAGACAGCGCGCCACCCGAGCTGGAAAAAGAACGCAACCGGTTACTGTCTACATCAAATATCGTTAGATAACTAAACGCCACACCGGCAAGAGAATCACTAAAAGTAGCCGTGAAATCGACCAATGCGGGACCATTGGCTAAATCAACACTGCTAGGTGTGATCGTCAAAGACCCTAATACTGGCGGCTCAAGATCCGGGGTTTGACTACCGCTAGTGCTAACCGACACTACCCTATCAGCATTGAAGGCCGCCTCAGGATCAGGACCGTAAAGGTGGCCTATCGCAAAATCATTGTATTGGTGCCGTTGCGGCGAGGTAAGAAATAATATGTCACTAACGCGCCAATCACCCTGATCAGCGAACTCGTTAAAGGTGTAGGTCGCGTCAAAGTTGGAGTTTAATGGCAAAAAGATGACTTGAGAACCTAGTCGGACTAGTAAGCGTGAATTGCCCCGCAGCCGCCGCTGAGTTGGTTATTGTGACATCCAACTGGGGCAAACTGTTATCAAGATCGATAACGTCATTGGGCATAAGCGTTAAAGAGGTTAGCGCCGGCCGAGCCTCATCGGTTATCAAACTCGACGGCCCCAGCGCACTGCTATTAAGGGCATTAAAGTTGTCGATCGCGTTATTGCTGATATCTAAAGTTAGCAAACCCGTCAACGTCAACAAAGCACTACCCACGGCCGCCTCATCATTGGTCAGATGGTTATCCCGCAAATCCAGCTCAAGGAGCTGGGTAAACCCGGCCAGCGCATCAATGTCTACAAGCTGCATTATGGGCCGCCTGCAGGGTAGTCAAACTTATCGGTAAGTTAGGTAGCGTTGACAGCAAGTTACGGTTAAGCGCCAAAAAGCTCAGTTGCGTAAGCGAGGATAAAGGCGATGCATCAGCAATTAAATTGTGAGGCGCCTTCAAAGTGACAAGTTCAGTCAGGCCGGCTAAAGGGGTTAAATCAACAATTAGATTATGCCCAACCCGAAGCGTTTTCAACGAGACCACGCCAGACAATGGACTGAGGTCATCGGCGCGATTGTGGGCAACATTCAGATATTCAAGCCCAACAAGCCCGCTTAACGCGGACAAACCCTGGATGCTATTGCGGTGGAGATCAACCCACTTGTCACCCTGCCGATGACAAAGGCGGCAGTGTCATCACCCGATTGCTAGCCATCGCCAAATGTTCAAGCCCTGTGAGACTGCTTACGGGCGTCAAATCAATAATTCGATTGTAACCAGCTGTAAGTAATCGCAACGAAGACAAACCAGACAGTGGGCTAAGATCAACGACACGATTATAGTCAAGATCCAAATAAACAAGCGCCGTGAGACCGCCTAAGGGCGTCAAATCAACAATTTCATTGTTATTAGCCAAGAGGCGGTCCAACGAAACCAAGCCAGATAGTGGACTAAGATCAGAAACCTGATTACCGCTAACATCCAAATAAACAAGCGCTGTGAGACCGCTTAAAGGCAGCAAGTCGACAATAGAATTCTTAGAAAGATCGAGAACACTAAGCGACCCCAATGCTTCAATGCCCGATAGATTGATTATCGATCGAGAGGGGCAAGACAGACTAGTGATATCGGCAGCAAACTGCGCGCCGGTGTCCAAGATACAATTGAAAAGATTACCGTCAACGATATTAAGCGAGCAACACATTAGTCAACGTCACGACGACCGAGTCTGTCGCCGTCCCACCGTTAACATCCGTGACGGTCAAGCTAAACTCGAGCCCCCTACCACCATCACTTAATACCGCCGCAGCAAAGGTGGGGGTCACTACAAAAGTGGGGTTCACTACAGTTGCATCACTTAACGTCACCGCCGAGCCCCTGCTCTGCACCCAGCTGTAGGTGACCAGCACCCTCTAAATGATTACTCGCACTGCCATCAAGCGTCACGGTTGCACCGACGTGCTACGGTCTGATCAACACCCGCATTCGCCGTTGGCAACAAGTTGGTCAACGTCACGATGACGGTAGTCTGTCGCAGTCGCATCGTCATCATCTGTGACGGTCAAGGTGAACTCGAGCACCGCATCGCCTAACGCCGCAGCAAAGGTGGGATTGACCGCCGTTGCATCGCTTAACGTCACCGCCGACCACTGCTCTGCACCCAACTGTAGCTGACCAGACCCTCTAAATCATTACTCGCACTGCCATCAAGCGTGGCGGTTACACCGCTTGCTACGGTCTGATCAACACCCGCGTTTGCCTTCGGCAACACATTAGTCAACGTCACGGTGACGGTATCTGTCGCCGTTGCACCGTCATCATCCGTGACGGTCAAGGCGAAACTCGAGCACCGCATCGCCTAACGCCGCGGCAAAGGTTGGGTTGGCCGCCGTTGCATCGCTTAAACGTCACCTTGCGGAGCCAGCATCGCTCTGCACCCAACTGAAGGTGACCGCGACCCTCTAAATCATTACTCGCACTGCCATCAAGCGTCACGGTCGCACCGCTCACCGCCGTCTGATCAACACCCGCATTCGCCGTCGGAACCAAATTAATAGTAATACTCAAGCTGCCGACAGACGAGCGGTTGCCCTCTGTATCGGCTACTCGATACTGGATAGTTTCTTGTACGTTTGCATCGCGCGCAAACGTAAAGGTAATCGCACCATTCAGAGGGTCGACTGTTGCGGCGCCTGTACTCGGCGGCACCACTATTTGAACCGTCGTGGTATCAATCGGAAGCTCTCGAGTGATGTCATTCGACAAAACATCCACAGTGACGGACGATGTACCGGTCGGATCGAAGTCAAGAAAGTCATCAACAGGCAATGGTGGCACAGCAGTCAGTATTTCCTTAGTGACAACTTCTGGTACTGAACCGGCCAGTAATAATGGTCCATTCTCACAGTCTGAACCACCCGTTAATCCAGTACAGAGATTTCCGGCTTGCTGAAACCTGTTATGAAATCGGTATTGTTCGCCAACAATCGAGAACAGTTCGAGATCAGAAGAAGACGTTACTACGTTTTTCGATCCATCAAGCGAACTACAAAATGTCGGTGACGATTCACGAAATCCTTTCGAAAAGGATTCTCCATCGATTCCAGAGCGAGTAACCAGAGCGTTATCCTCACCAATACCCCAGCAGAGACTCAAATTACTTCGTTGCCATTTGACTGTTCCATCACTCAAAGTCTGTCGCACCTCAAACCCACCAGTAAAATCTGGGTTAAGTCGGTATGAAAGCAGCACTTTTTGCTCATCAAGAACAAATAAGCCACTGTAAATACCGGGTGTTTTATCTGTCGTCAAAATCGGACGTGTGGCTGTTCGTTTAAATGATAAACCTAGATCGTTGATAAGCTTATCAGCGCCAGCAACGAGCGGCGTCACCAACCTCATGTCAGTTGAAACGATGTCGCCGGATGGCCCGCTGGCAAGATGGTAATAGTCTGCGATGTCCCCGGTGGAATAGGTTACTCGCAGGTGACCGTCCAGCTTGAATCGCCCACAAGAAAGATAATGCCGAGTACTCTGCTGTACCTGTACCATCCGCATTGAACACCAAAATGTCCTCGTGAAGCTTGTCTCTATCAAAAGGCGATGCAGCTGCCGCTATCTGCGGGCTTAGATTTACCTTCAACATGCGCTCTGATTTGTCCTCGACAACAAATGGGATTTGCTTTGCGAAGTCGTAAGCCGTAAAAACAATATCTTCAGTAAAACTATATTAGTAAAACGCGCATCTGAGGGAAGAAGTTGACCCTCAATATGAGCCTCAACGACATCGGCGTTGGCCAAATCCTGTACCACCGTCAAATCAATAAAGGCCGGCCGCTCTTCGAATTGAAGAACGATGTCACTTCCAGAACTCGGGTCTGTGACGGTCTGACTGAAGCTTTGTTCAACATATCCAGGTGGGTAGTTAATCCTGATAGAGTTGCCGCTCGTTATCGTATATTGGATAGCGACCGTGCCATTATCGCCGAAAACCGTGCCGCTGCCATCTGAGTTGAGCGTAACGACCGCACCACCGTCGATATTTTCTCCAATGCCACCGCCATATACACCTTGATCAACAGCGCAAATTTTCTAGGTAATGCTACGCGGGTGACATTCATGATCACGTCATCTATCGCCGTTGCATTGGCTGCGTCTGTGACGGTTAGCGTAAACGCGACCACGCCACTACCGTCCAATATGTTTGGCGCGGTAAATGTCGGCTTCGCCGTCGTTGCCCCGGTCAAACTGACAGTCGGACCTGCTGTCTGCACCCAGTTGTAAGATAAGCCGCCCTCAGGGTCACTGCTCGCACTGCCGTCCAAGGTCACCAATTCGCCACTCGCAACCGTTCGATCGACACCCGCATTCGCTGTTGGCAAACGGTTCGCGAAGAAGAAATTCCTAAAAATCGGCGCCGCGGTGCCGGTATAGGCTGCAGCGTTATTGTTCTTAAACCGCGTCACCTGCGCATTAAAATCAATATCTGTCGCTAAATTTTGAACACCGTTCGCACCTTGCACACGCACCGGCTCACCATACTTCAAACCGTTAAACTCACCGTCAACCAAATCGAATATTACCGCTTTAATCACTTCATAGGTTGGCTCGGCCAGACCCAGCTCAACCGTTAGCACATTAATCGCATTGGCTAAACCGCCGAGCAGCAAGGCATATTGTTTCTCGGCCAGACTCGCGCCTGCCGCAGGTGAGGTCGGATTCGCCGGTACTGTAGTAAACGCATCAAATCCCGCCTGGCTCGCAAACGTTGCACGGTTGGTATTAAAAATACCGCCAAAGCCACCTTCAGATGCCGCAAGGTCACGTGAACGTAACACCAAAGTGTCCGTGACTGGATTGATCGCAACACGGGCCGAGCCATTCGGCAATATCGAACTAAAGCCCTCGTTCGGACCCAATTGGATCACCCGATTGCCGGCCCGGTCGGCTTCATCGATAAATGAACCACCAAAACTTTCTACCAATACCGTACCCGCACCCGCCGGCAGTGTTACCGTGAAATTACCCGCCGCGTTCGTACGCGCGCTGGCTATCTCGGTCGTCAGCGGAAAGCCGAACTGATCAACAGGGTAAAATAGCACCGTCGCGCCATTTACTGGGCCCTTTGTCACACCACCCGTGACTGTATCGCCCTTACTGACACCGACCGACACTGCACCTGCGCTCGTCACAGCAGCGGGCGCATCATCGCCTCCGCCACCACCGCCGCCACCACAAGCGGTTAGCAGGCCGACAAGACTCAACGTCACAAGAGTGTGATAAATTTTTCGTGTTCTCATTACTGTCTATCCATGTATGTCTTATTTGAGTTCCCAACAGTGGGTACTCGTTAGCTCTTTCGCGGGACGGCCTACTGGCGCGGTCAACTCTAAATCAAGGCGTGATACCGAACACCGCTACGCCGTTAACCACCGTTGCGCCATTCTCAAGCCGAAAGCTCAAGCCCGCGCCCTGCGGCACCGCGCCACCAAAACCAACAAAGTTACCGCCGAAGCTGCCGGTTGCGCCGCCGGCGCCATTGACGGTCACGGTGTTATACAAGCCTGAGAAGAGATTCACATTGATACTACCGTTGCCAACTGCCGCCCACGCCTGATTATTGATACCCAACTCAACGCGGCTGCGTACGGTAGCATTCGTAAAGTCAGCACTTAATTCTGTGCGCCCCAAAAATCCCGTATTACCGGCATTATCAGTAGGGTCCGTATTACCCACTAACGTATAGCTCGCCCTGCCCGTAATCGTCTGTGTCGGCAACTCTTCATCGGTCAACGCCACAACCCAGTGCAAACTACTATTGGATAATTCAAAATCGCTAAAAGTGGACCCATCAGCACCGGTCTGCGCAACGCCTTCAGCCCAGCGGCCCCAACGCAACTGACTGTTGGCATCAAAACCGGTGTCCAAGTTAGACGCTGAACCAATGCTGTACCTGACCGTCTGTGTGTCCGACGGTTCATCAAAACCGATTAGATTACCCGCATTATCAAGGGCTGCCGTCGCGGCGTTCGTGTTCGTACCTGACGCAACGTCTGATGTGCTAAAGGCCAAACCGCGATTAATAAATTCACCGACGCCTTTCGTCAGATCAACCGTTGTACCGCCCTCGCCTACAACAATAATTTCTTGCACGGGCGCAACGTCTGCTGTTGGCGCAGCCACGGTTACTATAATTGTGCTGCTGGTCGTCGCCGCTGCTGGCGAGGATGAAGGACTGTTTACAGGACCCGCTCGAAACCCACCTGACTCGCCGCTTGGCGCAGCCGCGACACTGGTTTTCGCGCCAGAATCACCACCACTACCGGAATCGCCGCCACTTGAACTACTGGTTACCGCGCCAGAATCACCGCCACTGTCGCCGGAGTCGCCGCCGCCATCACTGGAATCACCGCCCTTGTCGCCCGAGTCGCCGCCGCTGTCGCCGGAATCGCCACCACTGTCGCCGGCGTCATCACCACCGTCATCGGAATCGCCGCCACTGTCGCCGGCGTCATCACCACCGTCATCGGAATCGCCGCCACTGTCGCCGGCGTCATCACCACCGTCATCGGAATCGCCGCCACTGTCGCCTTCTTCACCAGAGTCACCGGCATCATCACCACTGTCGCCTTCTTCACCAGAGTCACCGGAGTCATCGCCGCCATCACCTTCTTCACTAGAGTCTCCTTCTTCGCCGGAGTCACCTTCTTCTGAGTCACCCTCTTCGCCAGAATCGCCTTCTTCAGAGTCGCCTTCTTCACCAGAATCACCTTCCTCTTCAGAGTCGCCCTCTTCTTCTGAATCACCTTCCTCTTCAGAGTCGCCCTCCTCTTCTGAATCACCTTCTTCTTCAGAGTCGCCTTCCTCTTCTGACTCACCTTCTTCTTCAGAGTCGCCCTCTTCTTCTGAATCACCCTCTTCTTCTTCGCTTTCTTCGCCTTCGTCTGAGCTTTCTTCACTGTCCTCTTCTTCCTCTTCTTCCTCCAGCACAGCCAGACCGTCATCCTGCAAACTCGCCGGTGGTGCTATCAAACGCGATGGTGGCGTATTAAAGTCCGCCGCAAAACCATATTGGTTCTTCGCCAAACTCAACTCACCACCGCCGTTGGTCAAAGCAACGCCGCCATCAGAGACACCAACATACAAACCATCGTCCGTGCCGCCGCAATCCGCCGCACATATACGCGCCACATAGTTAGTACCGCGCACTCGGATCACCGCCGACGGCGTCGACACTTGATAAGCAGACGGATCACGTTTTGCGATCCGTCCCGTGATCGTTCTGAAACCACCCTTTTGTAAGTCAAACTTGGCACGCAAGGCCGTGCCGGCTCCAATCGCTGGTTCAGTTGCCGTTGCTGGCGCTTCGAGTTCTTCAATCACAAAGCGTGAGCCCGGTCGGATCGCCACTTTTGTGCCATCCGCTAACTTAATCTGCGCATAACCTTTCGCGCCGGTGACAATCACATCACCTGCTTCAACCGCATCACCACGACTTAAAACACTGATCGTTGGTCGTTCAACCGTCACGTTACCAAAGGTATACAAGGCTTGACCGACCGTCGCCCAGGCCGTCAATGACATCATCGAGATCACTAATACCAGAAGAGTCTGTAGACGGATTCGCTTCATTTGCTGATTCATCATTTTCATCGTCTAGCCCTCCTTAAAACATTTTTCGCAGCGTGAACCCAACTTCCAGCCGGTCATACTCATACAAGCTCACCGACGAGTCCTTCGCGCTATAATTCACCCGTAACGTGGTCGACCAGTCCTTCATCGGGAACTTATTCCACGTCGCGCCTAAACCGACCGAGAAGGTATCGTCTTCACGATCAATGCCAAAAAAGGGTTCCTCGTACTCGACTCGGCTCAAACTCGCATCAACAACGTAAATCTTGCCGCCTGCTCGGAACCAACTGTGACTCGCCGTTAAACCGTAACCATCAGCCGAGAACAACGACGTCGCTTCTTTCGCATCATCGCTATTGCCCGTTAATGTCACGTTAAACAGCGCGGCACCATAGGTTTGACTCAACGACAGGCCATACAACAATTGATCAACGTCCTGCACACTCAAGGCAGCATCTTCAAAACGCAGCGCGCCGCCACGTAAAAAACCGGACAACGATAGACTGTCGCTGAATTTGTGTAGGTACGACGCGGTCGCGCCAAAGCCCTGTTTGTTATAGGTACCATCCAAGGCAGAGAACACCGTGTTGGCCACAACGGACAAAGAGTCCTCACCAATCGCCCAGTTCAAACCACCGCCTATATCAATGTTCGAGGTGTCGACATAATGCGTAGAAGGATTACTGCGATGATCGGCCCGACCGCTCAACAGCAATTGTAAATCCGGTGTCAGCGGCTTGCTGTACTGCACACCAAACACACCGCCTAGGACAGCAGATGTTTGCTCAAGATTGTTCGCCGCTAACGCAAACCCCAGGAAGGTCGCATTGTCGGTTGCCGCCGCCGGGTTGCTGTCATAGCCAAAACCCAAATCGACGTAGTATTGGATGTCCGATTTATAAGCGCGCGCATTGTTATCAATCGCGGCGAGATAATCCGTGGCCGCTAACTGGACTTTCTCCGGCGGGTTGTCCGCCAACACCCGTTCAAACTCAACCCGTGCCAGCTCATTATCACCAATGTCGTAATAAGCCCGGGCCAGTTCCATACGTGCGCCGGCAAAGGCGGGACGGCGCGCAATCAGGCGCTGCAGGCTAAAGATCGCCTCGCCCGCTTCACCACTGTCCAACGCGGCAATACCTAACAGGTAGTCATAGGCGTCGTTGCCTGACCAATCGCCTTCGTATTGCGTTAACAACGCATACGCGGCATCCGCGTCACCCGCCGCCAAGAAGCCGCGCGCCTGCTCGTAAACCTGCTCTTGAGAAGCACCTAAAGCCGCGCCGCTCAGCGTCAATAAACTCGCGCAAAATAAAGCTATGCGTAGGAATGCCAGATTCCAACCTATTTTCATGTCGTATACTCTTTGAATTTTATCTATTACCCAGCAAACAATTGCGCCAATGGGTTAGGAAGGAAACCACTTTAAAGCACTGCTGACCGGAGCTTTCTCATTGTGAGTTTATATTTCGTTGCGAAGGGATGCTGGTGAACAATGTGATATTTGCCGCGCATTGACCAAATTAACATTGTTGGCACAATTCTTCCATTCGGCGTACGTTTACAGACCTCCAGTCTCGCGGAAGGCTAGCAAATTCGAAGTTAAATAGAAGTGGACACACAAAAAGTATACAAAAAGTTACAAAGATAGGAGGTCCTGAAACAGGCGCAATGGCTGCTTAAAGAACGTCGGGACTGACTATGTCAAATGTGGCGATGGTAGAGCGTTTCGGTAATGAACGAGCCATCCATTAGTTCAATCCGGCCTTCGGTTGCATAGATTCCTGCCAAGCAGTATGCGAGAGTGCACAGAGGGACTCATCACCCCTCAATGTGATTGACAAATCGATACAGCTTTTTAAGCGGCTAGCCGCCACTAAGGTCATTCACTAAGGAAGAACGCGTAGGCTCTGGAAGAAGCAAGGGTTTCTCATCATAGGATTGATGATCGATGCCAACCTGAACAGCAGCGCCACTTTGCAGACTCTTTACGATTGCGTCTGAAAACTGAAATCTTAAGAAGTGCACTGCAGCGGTTTTTTCATCATTAGCCCGCTCCATATCTTCATCAGCAATAGACAAGACGGGATCGTGTCCTTCGACTTTTACCCACACGCAATCTTCGATACCTTTCATTTGCTGCAGTTTGATCTTACGCTCGTCGACGTCACCATACTGAATAAGCATGGTGCACTTCCAGTTATCACCGTCTGGAATCAACGGGTTATAGGCTTCCAACTCATCTGTAATGCCGGCAGCATCGAACACTTTCTCTATTCTGAGCATTTCTTGGACTTGATATCTGACACTCAAAAGATCTTCAAAGATCAACAGAATGTGATCGCCAATAAGCACTTTACGATCTTTCTTGTGAGCTAATACCATCTCACGGAAAGCGGCACGCTCGTTAGAATAGTCTTCCAACGACCATAGGTCTTGTTGATTTAATTTTGGCATAACGCTAATTAGATTCCATAGGCTAGTCGTAGTAGTGAAATAGGATGCTGCGCTTCGTCAACCTTGTCGGTCAGATTCGCAATCTGTACGCCGGCCATGGGGCAATCGCTGGAAAAGTAGTCGGGCTCAACTTTATCAACTTGCTTGACCACGGGTCGGGCAATCTTCAGAGATTTATCTCTTGTCTCTTTTTTCACGGCATAAGTACCGTCGTGCCCAGAACATCGTTCGATTGTGTGCACTTTTGTTTCGGGAATGAGGTTGAGCACATCGCGAGTCTTGTAACCAATATTCTGCACGCGTAAATGACAAGCAACTTGGTAACTGACGTCACCTAAATTCTGTTTAAAATCCAGATTCATAGCACCCTTCTTATGGCGCAAAAATAGGTATTCAAATGGATCGAAAAAAGCCGCCTGTACCTTCAAGACATCTTCATCCTCAGGAAACATTAAGGGTAATTCTTGTTTGTACATCAACACGCATGAAGGTATTGGTGCAATTAGGTCGTAACCCTCATCGACCATTTTTGCGAGCACCGGGATATTTTTCTCTTTGAGCTTTTCAACGCTATCTAAATCACCGAGCTCAAGCTTAGGCATACCACAGCAGGCTTCTTTCTCAACTAAGTCTATGAGAATTTGGTTATGCTCAAATACTTTGATGAAGTCCTCACCCAAGTGAGGATTGTTATAATTGCCGTAACAGGTCGCGTAGAAAGCAACTTTACCGGTCGTTCTACCGATCGGTGTTGGCTCAATGGCGATTGGCGACTTTTGTTTCGGAAACTGTTTTCTCAGTGTCTTTGAGTGATAAGTAGGGACAGGCGCCTGATGATGTACATCCAATGTTTTCTCTAATGCATTACGGAACAAGCCGTTTTTATTCAACGCATTAACGGTCACATCGACAAGAGGAATCGTCGCAAGCTTACCGACGGTATCTGTACTGGTGAGTATTTCGTCTCGGACATTTGCACCGTCAGTTTTATAACGTTGCGCTTTGGCTCTCAACATGAGGTGCGGGAAATCTATAGCCCACTCATGCGGCGGAACGTAGGGACACTTTGTCATGTAACAAAGATCACACAGATAACATTGATCGACAACATCGTAAAAATCCGATTTGGCGACACCATCAACTTCCATGGTTTCTGACTCGTCAACCAAATCGAACAATGTCGGAAAGGAATCACATAAGCTGACACACCGTCGGCATCCATGACATACATCATAAACCCGTTCCAGCTCAGAGAAGAGCGAACCTTCATCCCAGAAGTCATCCGTCTTCCACTCTATAGGGTGGCGAGTCGGTGCTTCCAGACTGCCTTCTCGTTTGCCTACCATGCGTAATTCCTTACCGATATTTCTACTGCTTTATTTTACGATCTTAAGCGTCGAGGTTATCAAACGCTTTCTGGAAACGATTTGCGTGGCTTCTTTCTGCCTTGGCAAGTGTCTCGAACCAGTCAGCTATTTCGTCAAAGCCTTCGTCTCGTGCTGACGCCGCCATACCAGGATACATATCCGTGTACTCATGAGTCTCACCGGCGATAGAAGCCTTCAGGTTATCATCGGTAGGACCGATTGGTAATCCAGTCGCGGGGTCACCAACTTCTTCTAAGTATTCTAGATGTCCGTGGGCGTGTCCTGTTTCGCCTTCCGCTGTTGAACGGAAAACAGTCGCAACATCGTTGTAACCTTCCACATCAGCTTTTGCTGCAAAATAGAGGTAACGACGATTTGCCTGAGACTCACCGGCAAATGCATCTTTCAAATTTTGTTCTGTTTTAGATCCTTTTAAAGACATTTTTATTTCTCCTAGGTTTGAAACGCTCCGCAAAGGTAATTGAAATCGCACTGCCGAGTCCAATCAAAGTTTTCACTGGCGACCATCTAATTTTTCAATGAGTAAGCCATTGACGATCTAAATGATAATCATTCTCAAAAGTAAACTTACGGCAGTCGAGCCACTGAAATCGACCTGCTGAACTGTCAGCAGCACCCATGTTAATCTATCAATGATTTCCCGAGGTAATTTAAATGTTGCGTCTACTTTTTAGTCTGATTCTCTGCCAGTCACTATTCGCCTTTGCAGCCGAACCCATCAAGCACACCATTGAGGTTGATGGGCACCCCATGGCCCTGTGGCAAAAATCGCCAAGTCAATCTCGAGCAGTGGTGCTTCTTCTACATGGTCGAACCTATAGCGCGCTACCGGATTTCGATTTGCAAGTGGCAGGCGAGAACCTCTCGTTTATGGACCGTCTAACTGACCTTGGCTTTACTGTCTATGCGCTTGACGGTCGCGGTTACGGTGCGTCCCCGAGGGATAGCTCTGGCTGGTTAACGCCGGACCGCGCTGTCCGTGATGCGATTGCGGCAATCGAGTGGATAAACAAAAAGGAAATGACCAAGGTTCACCTCTACGGTTGGTCGTATGGCTCAATGGTGAGCCAACTCGCGGCTCAACGGCGACCCGAGTTGCTTGCTTCAATCATGCTGTTCGGATACCCCTTCAACCCAGAGCGACATATCAAAGACAAGCACTTCGATTACCCATCTGCTCCTTTGAGGCAGGCTAATACAGCTAAACATGCTGCCAGTGACTTCATCGTCGCTAACACGATCAGCACCAAGGCGATTCAAGCCTACGTCGATCAGGCATTGACTGCTGACCCGATAAGGGTCGACTTCAAAAATCTGCACGAGTGGGCTGAAATGGACGCTTCAAAAATCACAGTCCCGACCCTGCTGCTGCAAGCTGAACACGACCCACTTGCGACCACACCTCTGCAGCTGGATTTGTTTACTAACATTCCAATCGCAAACAAGTGGTGGGTGGTACTGGCCGAATGGCGATCATGCGGCATTGCTTGAATCATCGAGTACTGAAATGCTGGCTGCAATGAATGCTTTTGTGACCCAAGTCCTATTCAAGCCCATCAAACCTGCTTTTTAAAATTTTGAAACAAGTCGTCAATGTGATGCCAGATAACACCCGGCTCGCCGTTACCGACGGGGGTTTCATTCAAATGGCTCACCGGCCAAGCCTCATGGGTTGAACTGGTGATAAATATCTCACTAGCACCGCTTAACTCTTCAACGGTAATTTCTCTCTCTTGGAATGAAATTTTGTGTTCAAGTGCCAATTCAACAATCAAATCTCGGGTAATACCGTGCAATAGGTGGGCGCTTTTAGGTGGTGTGACCAAAACCCCATCGACGACCACAAATATATTTGAGGCGGTGCACTCCGTCACTTTACCCGCGCGAATTAAAACCGCGTCGTTAGCGCCTGCTGCAATCGCTTTGTTTTTTAACATCGAGGCGGCGATGAGACTAACAGTCTTAATCTGTCCCATCGACCAGCGGAAGTCATCCAGTGTAATTAGACTGTAGGGGGCCACACTGTTTCGCTCCAATATCGGCGCTGCGTTAACCATGACGAACACCGTTGGCACCAGTGCATCAGGGTAGACATGGTTGCGCAACGTGTCAGCGCCCCGTGTCACCTGAACATATAATGCCGCATTATTTTCGCCACTTCTTTCGACGGCTTCCGTCAGCAGCGCAGTCCATTGTGTGTCGGACATCGGGTTATCCATGTCGACTTCTGACAAACTGTTCGCGAGGCGAATCAAATGCCGCTCAAGCGTAAATAATTTGCCCGCATAAACGGGGATAACTTCATAGATACCATCACCAAACAAGAAACCGCGATCGAGTACGGACACCTTTGCATCAGTAATAGCGCCCCATTCCCCATTTAGATAAGCAATCGACATTTTACCAACCCCTAAGCAATAAAAACTGCATGATACTTCGTTTCTTCCGCGCTATGTAGCTGCTATCTAGCTTCTATATAGCTTCTGTGTAGGCGCAAATGCGGATGCTCTGAGCTAACTCAAGCAGGCGCCGCATTTAACCCATTGCTGGACACGTCCCTTAATCTTTAGCCATACAATCAAAACAAGCCGACCGAATGCTTGCAGTTTCATTTCTTTCATAGGAATAATGGGCAAAATCAATAATAGAACCCAGCCAATGAAAAAACTGCTTATTGCCAACCGCGGCGAAATCGCTATTCGAATATCCAGAGCCGCAACAGAGCTTGGGATTGAGACCGTCAGCATCTACACCCAAGATGACTCAGCCTCGCTGCACACCAAGAAAACAGATGCCGCAGTGTGCTTGAAAGGTACCGGTGCGGCGGGCTATCTAGATATCGACAACATTATTGCATTAGCAGTACAGCAGCACTGCGATGCTGTGCACCCTGGTTATGGGTTTCTGAGCGAAAACAAAGACTTTGCTGCCGCCTGCGAAGCCGCCGACATTATTTTTGTTGGTCCAACGCCTGAACAGCTAGGCCTGTTTGGCGATAAATCCCAAGCAAGAAGACTCGCCGCAAGCTGCGATGTACCACTGGTACCTGGCACAAATGGTAATACTGACCTAGCTGACGTAAAGGCCTTTGTGGAACAACTACCCAAAGGGCAAACCGCCATCATCAAAGCGATCGCCGGTGGTGGTGGTCGCGGCATGCGCATGGTGGCTTCCAGCGAGGAAGTTGATAAGGTTTTCGATCGCTGCAAAAGTGAAGCAAAGGCCGCCTTTGGGAATGATGCAGTCTATATCGAACAACTTATCCCAAGAGCAAGACATATAGAAATACAGATCATTGGCGACGGCGACAATGTGACCCACCTTTGGGACCGGGAATGTTCAATTCAACGTAATCATCAGAAGGTCATTGAGATTGCTCCAAGCCCGAGCCTAACTTTATCGGAGAAGCAGCCACTCATTGATGCCGCGCTAGTCATGGCGAGTTCAGCTAAATATCGAAGCCTTGGTACGTTCGAGTTTCTCGTCGACGCTGATGATCATCAGAATTTTTACTTTATCGAAGCGAACCCTCGCTTACAGGTCGAGCATACCGTCACTGAAGAAGTCACGGCTTGCGATCTCGTTCAATCTCAATTAAAGCTCGCCATGGGTCACTCCCTCGAATCACTTAAACTTTCTAACGCTGAACCCAACGGGTTTGCAATTCAGTGCCGCATTAATATGGAAGTATTAGGCAGCAAGGGTCGCTTCAAGCCCTCCGGCGGTACAATTAACGTCATAGAACCCCCATCGGGACCCGGCATCAGAACCGATCACTTTGGCTACGCTGGTTATAAGACATCAACGCGGTTCGACTCACTGCTTGGAAAGCTCATTGTTCATAGCCCCAATGATTTCCCCGAGGCGATAAGAAAAACCTACCGCGCGCTTTCGGAATTTAGATTGGAAGGCTTCGAGACGAACATTAGCTTCCTGCAAGCTGTGCTGAACAACAAAGACTTTAAAAACAACGCCGTCTATACAAGATTTATCGACGACAACCTTGAAGCCTTAGGTGAGTCCGCCAGTCACCCCGCGTTCTACTTTGAAAGCAGTGCATCTGACGGCAACGGATCAACGGATGAAAAAAATCCTCAGTCAGGTCTAGCCGGTAGCAAAATGAGCAGCAACGACCCCCTCGCCGTTCTCTCTCATGGGAAATCTTCTTCAACGCGGATAGTCCCGCGACAATCGTCGAGTGATGTCGATCACTCAGAACCGACTGACGGCACTCAAACCATTCGATCGCCCCTGCAAGGCACTATTATAGAGGTTTCAATTGCTAACGAGGCGACCGTTGTGCAAGGGCAGCAGCTCGCCGTGATGGAAGCAATGAAGATGGAACACGTCATCCTGGCACCCGTTAACGGCACCGTTAAGCTCATTAGCATCTCGGCCGGCGACACCATCGTTGAAGATTTCTGCATGTTTATTCTTGACCCGTCGGATGATCAATCAACCATTGAAACCAAAGAGATCGCAATAGACCTCAACCATATTCGCCCTGATCTGCAGGAGGCTTTGGATCGACATGCTTTGGGACAGGATGCATCGCGACCCGAAGCGGTTGCAAAACGACGCAAGACCAAGCATCGAACAGCAAGGGAAAACCTCATGGACCTTGTCGATGCCGATTCCTTTGTTGAATATGGCGGTCTTGCGATCGCCGCGCAACGCCGTCGGCGCAGCGTTGATGACTTGATGCAGAACACCGCTGCTGATGGCATGGTGACCGGCATAGGTAGCGTCAACAAAGCGATGTTCCCCGATCAGGAAACCCAGTGCATCGTCATGTCCTATGACTATATGGTTTTAGCAGGGACTCAGGGATTGCAGAATCACCGCAAGAAAGACCGCATGTTTGAGCTGGCAGAAACCTTAAAGACGCCGGTTATACTCTTCGCTGAAGGCGGCGGAGGTCGACCGGGTGATACAGATGGTGCGGGTATCGCAGGGCTCGACTGCCTTGCTTTTGAATTATGGGGCCGGCTGTCGGGTCTCGTCCCAAGAATAGGCATTACAACGGGGCGCTGCTTTGCCGGGAACGCCGCACTACTCGGTGCGAGCGATGTCGTTATCGCAACCAAAGATGCCAATATTGGTATGGGTGGACCCGCCATGATCGAAGGCGGTGGCCTGGGCATATTTACACCGGACGAAGTTGGACCGATGTCAGATCAAGTGCCCAATGGTGTCGTTGATATCGCCGTAGAAGATGAAGCAGAAGCGGTCAGCGCTGCAAAGAAATACCTGTCTTACTTCCAAGGGAAAACAGACAACTGGCAGTCTCAGGACCAACGCAATTTACGAAATATTGTGCCTGAGAATCGGTTGAGGATTTATGATATCCGACGCGTGATTGAAACCCTCGCCGATGACGATTCAGTACTCGAGCTAAGAAAAGACTTCGGTCTTGGCATGGTTACAGCATTCGCCCGAATTGAAGGGCGCCCCGTAGGTATTGTTGCAAACAACCCTGAATTTCTTTCGGGTGCGATTGACAGCAATGGCGCTGACAAAGCTTCACGCTTTATTCAGCTCTGCGATGCCTTCGACATTCCCATTTTGAGCCTCTGTGATACGCCGGGCATTATGGTCGGCCCGGAGATTGAGAAGACGGCTTTAGTCCGTCATGCAGCACGCATGTTTGTCACTGGCGCAAATGTTTCAGTGCCATTCCTAACCATTGTTTTAAGGAAGGGTTATGGACTCGGCGCACAGGCAATGGCTGGAGGCGGCTTCAAAGCCTGTTTGTTTACCGTCACATGGCCAACCGGAGAGTTCGGCGGCATGGGTCTTGAGGGTGCAGTCAAACTTGGTTTTAGAAAGGAATTAGAAGCGATCAGCGATCCACAGGAACGACAGAAAGCTTATGAGGGGCGCGTTGAAGGCATGTATCAAAGGGGCAAAGCTGTCAACTTCGCGACAGCATTTGAAATAGATGATGTTATCGATCCTGCTGATTCCCGTCGTTGGATTCTTGCCGCGCTAAAGGCTTCGCCAAAACCCGCAGCGAGAGAAGGCAAGAAACGCAATTTTGTTGATACCTGGTAGTTTTGAACTGGTTGCGGGTCAACAGCCCGCTTGCCAACAAGTCGCTCGTCAAAGATGAACGCGACAACTAGCAGGTTGATACCTGCTAGTGCACGTTGCGCCGATCAGGACAGACTAACTTTCGCGACAGCAACTTCGCACCCGCGCGTATCCACCGGGTGAGCATACACAGCACCCGCCTTATCTGACGCCATACCATCGGAACCCGATACCACATAAAGCGTTGATAGATCATCACCGCCAAAACAGACACTGGTGCACATAGGTTGAGGAATCGACAGATGATCCACCTGTACACCGTGCTCATTAAACACGGCAACGCCAGCGCCATCGGCGGCAAGAGCAATCCAGACTCTGCCGTCTTCGGAGACGGCCAGACCATCCGGTGCGCCTGCATCGAAAGTGGCAAACGTCTGCTTCGCACCCAAAGATCCATCTTGCTCAACATCGTAGTAGTTAACCGTTCGACGAGCCGTGTCTGAGTGGTAGAGCCTCAATCCATCGGCAGAGAATGCCAATCCATTCGTCAGCATAATATCTTCACCCACCTTTCGTGCACTACCATCCAATTCAATCAGGTACAGATCGCCCGCTTGCGGTTCACGTCCATCTGCAAAAACAGGGCTTGAACCTAATGAACCAACGTAAATTCTACCCGCCGCATCCGTGGTCAGATCGTTATAGCCGACATTGCCAGCAGCTTCATTTCGATCTAGGACAAGTTGCGTTTCACCTCCTGAAAATGATTTATAAGAAATATTCCGACCTGAAACAATTAAACCACCCGCTTCATGGACCGCCATCCCACCAATACCTCGCCGATGTTCGAACACTGTTTCAACTTTGCCATCTTGATCGAGTGCGAAAACACCACCGCCAAGCACATCAGAGAAAAACAGCTTATTCTCGAACCAAACGGGTCCTTCTATAAGACCGTAGCCTTGCGTTAGCTTTTCCATTTCATCTCCCTGTTAGCGATCAATATTTATAGAACACATAAGGTTACACCGGATACAAAAACGCCCCGACTAGCGAGGCGTTTTCTTACTCTTGGTAATCTTAGCCAAACTGGCCTAAGAATATACTCCTAACAGTTAAGCTGCTGGAATAAATACTGCTTTAGTTTCAAGGAATTCTTCAAAACCTAGCTCGCCCCACTCACGACCGTTACCGGACTGCTTGTAGCCACCAAAAGGTGCATTGAAGTCTGGACCGGTGCCATTAATATGGACATTACCCGTTCGGATCTGAGCAGCAACCGCTTTAGCATGTTCAACGTCACCCGACTGAACATAACCTGACAAGCCGTAAGGTGTGTCATTGGCGATTTCAATTGCTTGCTCTTCAGTTTCATAAGGCAAGATTGTCAATACTGGTCCAAAAATCTCTTCCCGCGCAATTGTCATGTCGTTATTAACGCCACCAAAAATAGTCGGCTTAACAAAATAACCTGCATTGAGGCCATCGGGTCGGCCAGTACCACCGGCAATCAACTCAGCGCCTTCATCAATACCTGCCTGAATCAACGCTTGGATCTTATCGAACTGAACTTCACTGACAACAGGACCGATCACTGTGCCGTCTGCAAAGGGGTCGCCCACCTTTACAGTTGCCGCAGCCGCTTTAGCGATTTCAAGTGCTTCAGCATGCTTTGCAGCAGGCACTAGCATTCTTGTTGGCGCGTTACATGATTGACCTGAGTTAGTGAATACTTGAGACACACCGCCAGCAACGGCTGTTTGCAAATCAGCATCTTCTAATACGATGTTTGCAGACTTGCCGCCGAGTTCCTGAGAAACCCGCTTTACTGTATCGGCCGCAGACTTGGCTACTAAGATACCGGCACGTGTAGAACCAGTGAAAGACATCATGTGAATGTCAGGGTGCGAAGACATTGGTTCACCGACCGCTGGGCCATCACCATTAACGAGATTAAAGACGCCTTTAGGCACGCCAGCAGCATGCAGAATCTCCGCCAAAATAATAGCGTTTACTGGCGCGACTTCACTCGGCTTCAAGACCATGGTGCAACCTGCTGCTAGAGCGGGCGCAACTTTGCAAGAAATCTGATTAATTGGCCAGTTCCAAGGCGTAATAAGACCACATACGCCAACAGGTTCTTTCTTCAAGAAGTAACTACCTCTCTGCTCTTCCCAAGCGTAGTTCTTTAGAATTCCCATCGCAGTCGCAAAATGCGCCTGTCCGGTCGCTGCCTGTGCAGCTTTAGATAGCCAGATCGGCGCGCCCATTTCTGTCGAAATTGCGGCAGCGATCTCGTCATAACGCTTGCCATACTCGGCAAGAATCGCACCAAACAATTCAACGCGCTCTGCTACAGTCGTCGTCGAAAAGCTCTCAAAAGCAGCTGTTGCTGCAGCGACAGCTTTATCGACGTCAGCCGCTGAACCCATGCTAATTGTCGCAAAGGCCTCTTCTGTTGTTGGGTTAATGACATCCAGAGTCTTTGGCGTGGCAGGATCTACCCACTCGCCATTGATATAGAACTTTAGGTGTTCTTGCATGGTATCTCTCTCTTGTTTGAGTAAATTGAGTGTAAATTCATGTGTTAACTTAGATCTAGTTCAATCGAAAATTGGTGTTAAGTTCTCAGTTCAAATTTTTATCAATTTCGATGTTATCGCTACTGATATCGCGAATGCTCGACTTAAGGCTCTGACATCCAAAAAACGGAGCATAAACCTACAAACATGGGTGAGTGCTGTCAAGCCTGTATGTCAAAATGTACTCACACAATTAGTCATAGCGATGTAGACAAATCAGCTAGCTTCGACGACTCAAACCATGTTGCTTTAGCCGCCACAGCAAGACATCTAGGCGGTCCTGACCAAAGAAGGGCTCACCCTCAAAGGCGCATGTGGGCACGCCCCAATGCCCGACAGCGTTGTGATCCGCCTGATTCTTCTCAATGACCGACTCCAGTCGCTGCGTTTCGTCTAACACGGTCTGATCAAGCTGCTGCAAGTCTAAACCCTGGCTTTTAGCCGCATCCGCCAGCAAATTGCCTTCCTGCCAATTTTTCGTGCCACCCCAGATCAAACGGGAAACGGCATCTGCAAACTCGATACCTTTACCGGCCTCGGCTGCCACCACCCCTAAACGGGTGAGACGATAAATATAGGGTTGATCCTCCGCTGTTCTGGCTCGACCATCCTCACCACGATACTGATTCACTGGGTCTGGGCTAGGCCAAACAAAGGGAATTTCAAGGAACTCTGCAACCCGATGCACATCTACCATCAAATAGGCCGGCCACTGTGGATTGACACTAAGAAAGAAATCAGGCGTACGAATAGCGATGGGATAAACGGGTCGAAAATTAAGCTTAAGCTCATATTCTTCGGCCATGGCTCGCAACCGCGGTGTCGCCAAGTAAGACCAAGGACTTCTAAAGGACCAAAATACATCTATTTCCAGCTCTGCCATTTGTAATTATCTCCATCCTCTCGATTCACAAACTACAGTGTTTTATGAACTGACTTCAATTTTAAGCCCAGACACCGGCGATGACCACCTTGATAACCTATGACTGGAGTAGACCGTGTATCATGCCCAATCTTCTCGTCGCTGTGTAACCTTATCCATGGACCAAATGCCAACATCCTCACAAGCGTTATTCGAACTTGAACTCAAGGTGATTGAGGATAACCAACCCATCGTGGATTTGATTGCAGCCAATTGTTCGTTTTCAAGATCGAAGATAAAACAAATGATGAAGCAAGGCGAAGTATGGCTTCAACCTAATAAAGTACAGAGTCGTAATAAAACCGAGCGACGCATTCGTCGAGCGAAAACAAACCTGACCGCGGGCGATGTCGTCTGCGTTTATCACAACGAAACTGTCTACCTAACGCCGCCGCCGGAACCTACTCTTATCGTTGACGAAGGCATCTATAGTGTCTGGTCAAAGCCGGCCGGATTGATGTCCTCGGGTACACGCTTCGGGGATCACTGCGCAATAAACCGCTGGGTCGAGCAACATCTGGCACCGCAACGTGACGTTCACCTGATTCATCGTTTGGACAGATTTGCGACAGGCTTGATCGTGCTCGCACACACGAAGTCGGCGGCGGCAGATCTTTCAAAGCAATTCCGCGATAGAACAGTATCAAAATGTTATCGGGTTATTGTCGAAGGGTTAGTGACTGAACCCCTACGTATTGATTCGGAACTCGACGGTAAACCCTCAATATCGCAACTTGCGCCAACATCAGTCAATCAGGACACTCAACAAACCACACTAGAAGTGACCATTGAGACAGGACGAAAGCATCAAATCAGACGACACCTGGCCGGCATTGGTCATCCCGTATTAGGTGACAGGCAATACGGATCAGGCCAAGGCGAGTTAGCATTAAGGTCAATTAAACTGGCTTTCGACCACCCCGACACAGATGATCGAATGGTCTACGTACTCGACGTTTAAGTCTCGCCGCATTTATCGCTGTTTCTTTCTAGACGCCCTTCTAGACGTCCTTCTAAACGTCCATCTATACATCGATGTAGGCGACTACATGTATACCTGTGTATGCGCCAATGTCCATCCACGCCATGTTCACATATCCGACTTTAAGACATCGTTAGCACCCGTTATGCCGGATAATCGCGCGAATAAACTAGGCTCGCGTTCCTGAAAAGGTCGCGTCACCGAAGGCGCCCAATTTCACTGAACCGCCAATATTATCACCGTCGACTTCAGCCAAGAAGTCCAAATTCATTGGCATAGGCTGGGTCATTTTGATATTCCATGACAGCGAATTACCATCTACAACGCCGCCTTCAAATGTTTGTTCACCCTGCGGCCCAACAAACTTTCCCGATAAACTATCACCGCTCGAATCCAATGTGAGTGTCGCGTCCTGCGATCCCATTGGCGAATTCACGGTCACTTTCCAATCTCCATCTGCGCTCATTATCATCTCCCTGTATTAATTCCGTTAGCAATGGATCAATCTTACACAAACTTTGTAAAGCGTTTCAAGCAACCTAACAAAGCGTTTAACCGCCACCAGCAAACATAATCAAAATACCGGCCGCCACAGCGGAGCCAATAACCCCTGCCACATTCGGACCCATGGCATGCATCAACAGAAAGTTATGAGGATTTGCTTCCAGCCCGACCTTATTGGCGACTCTGGCAGCCATCGGCACGGCTGACACACCGGCCGCTCCGATCAGTGGATTAATTTTTTGTGTTGAGAGTAAGTTCATCAGTTTCGCCATCAATATGCCGGCGGCTGTTCCAATACAAAACGCGACCATACCTAGGACAAGAATACCGAGTGTCTCTGGTACGAGAAATTGTTCCGCGCGCAATTTTGAGCCCACCGCCAAACCCAAAAATATCGTCGTAATATTTATTAACGCGTTCTGCGTGGTATCAGACAACCGATCAACAACGCCGGATTCTCTCATCAAATTCCCGAAACAGAACATGCCAAGCAAAGGCGCCGCACTGGGTACGAAAAACGCAACTAAGGTCAGTAGTAAAAGTGGGAAAACAATTTTTTCAATTTGACTCACTTCACGCAGTTGAGTCATCTCAATCTTGCGCTCCGCTTCTGTGGTTAACAGCCTCATAATAGGCGGTTGAATCAAAGGCACCAACGCCATATAGGAATAAGCAGCGACCGCAATCGCACCGAGTAGATGCGGCGCAAGTTGCCCAGCAACATAGATTGCCGTTGGTCCATCTGCTCCACCGATGATGCCAATCGCCGCAGCTTCGGCTATCGAGAACTCTAAGAGACCTGTTTCGGTCAGTGCAACAGCACCCATCAAGGTCGCAAATATGCCAAATTGTGCCGCTGCACCCAAGAAGAGTGTTTTGGGGTTAGCCAACAACGGACCAAAATCTGTCATTGCACCGACGCCCATGAAAATCACTAGCGGGAATATCCCAGTCTCAATACCCATCGCATAGAATTGATGCAGCACGCCCTGACCGACAGCAATATCAACCCCCGGAATGTTGCTAAGAATGCCGCCGAAGCCGATAGGCACAAGCAGTAGAGGTTCAAAGTTTTTTGATATCGCAAGGTAAAGTAACAACACGCCGATACAGATCATCGAAAACGATCCAAACGTCAGTTGGTAGATACCCGTGGAGTGCCATAGTTGAATGAGAGCTTCCATAGCAGCTAACCCAGGGTCACAAGTGTTGCGCCGGCGGAGACGCTATCGCCTTCCTGCACGCATACCTCTTGCACCTGACCGGCGCTGGCTGCCCTGATCTCTGTCTCCATTTTCATCGCCTCAAGCACCACCACCACGTCACCGCTTTGAACTTGATCGCCAGGCTTGACGATAACTTTAAATATGTTGCCTGCCAGCGGCGCCGTCACGCCGACTTGGCTGACACTGCTAATCGGTGCAGAGCTTTGTGTCGGTGCAGCAAGAGCAGAGTTTGCAACCGGTATGGCGCTTTGAATATCACCACCGGGCGTCACCTTGACGACGTATTGCTGGCCTTGCACATCCACCGTATAAATTTCAGAGCCGTTGCTGTCATCGCTGGCTGCAAAAGCACTCGACTTAGCGGCCGCATCCTGCAATTGAGGCGCCGGCTCGAAGGCTGAGGGGTTATTTCTGTTTTCAAGAAATTTCAGGCCCGGCTGCGGAAACAATGCATAGGTCAAAACGTCATCATCAAGGTTTTCACCAAAAACGAGTGGCTTATCTTCGGCAATCGATAATAACTCTTTCTTCAGTTTTTCGAATTCGGGTTCTAAATCGTCCGCAGGGCGACCCGTCACGGGCGCGCCGCCTTTAAGTACTTTTTGCTGCAATGCTGAGTCTACAGGCGCTGGCGTAGCGCCGTACTCACCCTTTAAAACGCCTTCAGTTTCCTTGGTGATACTCTGGTACCGATTGCCCGTCAGCACATTCAGGACAGCTTGAGTCCCCACTATTTGCGACGTCGGCGTGACAAGAGGAATATAGCCTAACTCTTTACGGACCTTTGGGATTTCCAGCAAAACCTCGTCCAACCTATCGGACGCCTTTTGTTCCTTCAACTGACCTTCCAAATTTGTCAGCATGCCACCCGGTACTTGAGCAACTAGAATCCTGGAATCGACACCCTTTAAGCTGCCTTCAAATTGCGCGTACTTTTTTCTCACTTCCCTGAAATAAGCAGCAATTTCTTCAAGCAGGATAATATCCAGACCTGTATCTCTGTCGGTACCTTCAAGAATCGCTACCAAGGACTCCGTTGGCGAATGTCCGTAGGTCATACTCATCGAGGAGATGGCCGTATCGACATTATCGATACCGGCTTCGATAGACTTAAGGTAGGTTGCTGTCGACATGCCCGTCGTCGCGTGGCACTGCATATGAATAGGAATATCGACACTCTTCTTGAGCTCTGAAACCAGTTCAAATGCCACGTAAGGTGTCAGTAGCCCCGCCATGTCTTTTATCGCGATAGAATCGGCACCCATGCTCGCAATCTGTTTACCTAGGTTTATCCACGAATCAATATTGTGAACTGGACTTACGGTGTAAGAAAGTGTGCCTTGAGCATGCTTACCCTGCTGTCTAACCGCCGCAATGGCGCATTCCAAATTACGTGGATCGTTCATTGCATCAAAAATTCTAAACACGTCGACGCCGTTGACGGCCGCACGTTCAACAAACTTCTCGACCAAATCATCGGCATAATGCCGATAGCCAAGAATGTTTTGGCCCCTGAACAACATTTGCTGCGGCGTGTTAGGCATTGCCTTGGAAAGCTCTCGAATGCGCTCCCATGGATCTTCACCTAAAAAACGCACGCAGGCGTCAAAGGTTGCACCACCCCAACTTTCGAGCGACCAAAAGCCAACCTGATCAAGTTTTTCGGCGATAGGCAACATATCGTCTATACGCATGCGTGTAGCAAACAAAGATTGATGGGCGTCGCGCAAGACGACATCTGTAATGCCGAGAGGTTTCTGATTACTCATTGATGGAGAACCCTTATTATTAGTTCACTATTGTTAAGTGAAAATTATCAACTCAGTGAGGTAGCACCGAGAAATAGTTTTTTGCTGTGTGTCACAGCGAACCGATCAATCAGTTGTGATCTTCACGGTATTTCTTCACCGCCGCAGATAGTGCAGCGAGAATCTTGGGGTCGGTCAAACCTTCACTCGGAGCGGCAGACGGACGCAGGGTCACCTCTGGGCGTTCGGCCGTGAAAAAAGTTTGTAGACAATAGGACATCAACATTGTCGCCCCTACCAATACGGTAAGGAAGATAACGACTGTGCCCATTCCATAAACAACCAAATCGATTGCTTGTGTCAATACATCCGACATTTAGTTCTTTCCTGAATCATTTGGTTAACGATGTAGGCTTGCTTCAATTCACAAGGTAGACGCAAAATGATACATAGTTAACCCGCCGTTGTCAGCGGAGATCGCACTTAAGGCTTATCGCAGCCACCAGCGCATTGTGTTCGTCACAAGTTCAGCCGCGTCCTGCTGGACAAAATGTCCTGCATACGGCGCCGTCACTATAGTCACACTATTATCCACCCAATCCCAAGTATTATTTAGTCCGTCTGAATGCAACGCCTTATCTTCAAGCCCATGAAAAATGAGCACCGGCATTGTGAGTTGCGGAATGCTCTGTGGAATCATGGCAGCGGGTGCTTTTGATTGATCCGCATTAGGGTAGTTCATTTTGTAATACGCCAGCATCGCGTCAAAATCTGAATTGCCAAACGCCTCGAGATAATGAGGAATCGCCTTTTGATCAGTTACCCAACCCGCCAGGGTTTCAGGCGTCATAGGACTGCCGAAGAAAATGTCAGGATCCGATGGTTGGCCGTCTATGAATCTCTGCGCGTAACCGGTATTTTTTCTTGCTTGCGAATTTTCCCTTTGCACCTTCATCATGCCGTTGGGATGAGGCAGGTTCAAAATCACTAACTTACGCACCCTTTCTGGGTGTGTAAATGCGACATTCCATGCAACACTACCACCCCAATCGTGGCCGACAATAATTGCGCTCTGCCGGCCATGATGGCGCACCACAGCGACAACATCTGAGACAAGATTCGCCATGGCGTAGTTTTCGACACCTTTGGGTTTGTCACTTAAGTTGTAACCGCGTTGATCAATAGCCACGACTTTGAAGTTGTCCTGCAGACCTGCCATCTGGTGTCTCCAGCTGTACCAAAAATCAGGGAAGCCATGAATCATGACAACTAATGGACCTTCACCCACCGTCGCATAATGAATCTTCACGCCGTCGTTGTCGGCGTAACCATGTTCGACTTCATCCAGCAGATCCGCCGACAGAAAAGTTGACCAACAAGTTAAGACAATGAGCACGGCGATCGTTTTCTTAGAAAACAGGAACATGACGTCACTCCAACAAAGAAAATTAGGCAGTAGAGCCGCCATCAGCCATATAAACAGATCCGGTTAAGAATTCTGCGTCGTCAGACGATAAGAAAAGCATGATCTTCGCGATATCAACGGGTTCTGCATAACGCCCGAGAGGAATATTGTCCTGCATCCCCTGCTTTGCTTCTTCAGCCTGGCCCGGCGCAAAACCTTCTTCAAGACTGCGCATCATTCGTGTCTCAACGGGCGAAGGGTTAACGGTGTTGACTCGAATATTCATCGCCGCGCATTCCTTCGCCGCCGACTTCATCATACCGATGACAGCATGTTTCGACGTAACATACGGCGCGACATTTGCCGCACCGTTGATGCCCGCGACACTGGACGTAATAATAATGCTGCCACCACCTCGCTTCTCAATTGCCGGTATCGCTGCTTTTAAACCTAAGAAAGGTCCTTTAACATTCACGGCCATGACTTGATCAAAGCGAGCCTCATCGTAATCAACAATTGAGTCAACATCTCCTTCAACACCGGCGTTGGCCAATAAGATATCGACACCGCCATAACGCTCTTCTGCTGTTTGGATCATTGTTTGGTTGTCTTCGGCACTCGTCACATCGGCCACACAATAGCTGACCTTATTACTACCAATCTCATCGCAGGCGGATTTCAGCGCCTGTTCATCAACATCGACAAGCAACACATCGGCACCTTCGGCAACGAACAATCGCCCCGCCTCTTTACCGATACCGCCAGCCCCACCAGTGATAACTGCAACCTTCCCTTCTAATCGACTCATACAGATCCTCCATTCGCAAAAATTACACCAACCATCAGCACGCTAAACTTACTGATTGCTTCACTTCACAATACTGTACAGATGATTTGGAATGCTATCTACAGGGGATTTCGCAGCCCAATGAGTCGCTTTGGTATGGACTAAATTTGAACAAAAATGTCATTGGACATCGACACTGATTCCGGCAAAACAGGATTTGAGTGGCGTTGCAGAATGGGATCGGGGTCGGGATACTTTAGAGGCCTCCTAGACGGCTTCTAACCCTACGGGCGCCTACCGCGACCAAATTCACTTGCTCGTGAATTTGTCGAACGGTCGACTCGAATCAAAGCCGCCGCCCTTACAAACAAAAAAGGGCCCTCTTTCGAGGACCCTTTTTTGTTTGGCGGAGAGGGAGGGATTCGAACCCTCGATGAGTTTTAGCCCATACTCCCTTAGCAGGGGAGCGCCTTCGGCCACTCGGCCACCTCTCCAGTAAATCACATAGCGCAAAGACTCAGTAAAACAGCATTGAGACTTATTGGTATGGTTTGAAATGGTGCGCCAGGAGGGAATCGAACCCCCGACCTCCTGGTTCGTAGCCAGGCACTCTATCCAGCTGAGCTACTGGCGCACAAAGAACGCGTATTATCAGGATGCGACCCTAGGTCGTCAACACGTATCCGCTGTATTTCACCTCAATCCGATAACTTTTCGTCAAGTTGGCACCAACTTCCCACCATCTGAACAAAAAAAATGAGAATTCAGCTTACTTGCACTTTTTTATTCGGACTGTAATATTACAACAATAAACAAAAACAACTATTTTTTGTAATATATGAAGCCCTCTTCCATCATTCTCGATCTACTGCGAACTTTCCCCGATCGGGGTGCCAGCGCAAAACTCATTCTCTCGACCGGCAAGATGTTCGGCATCAGTGACAACACGATTCGGGTGAATATTTCCAGACTGACATCCAAAGGCGTGATCGACAAACTGGATCGAGGCCACTATCGAATCAGCCAACAGGCTGCGCCGCTAAATGACTTCGTCGAAGAATGGCGGCTAGGTGAAAAAAGACGAAAAAAATGGAAGACGAATAATTGGCTGTGTCTGATGACGGACAACAATCTATCGGTCGAGTGCCAACGGGGTGTCGGCTACATCGGCTTCAGGAAAATTCAATCCGGGCTTTGGGTTAGACCCGACAATTTAAGATTAGACAGCACTGATCTTCTCGAACGTCTGCGTAGTATTGGCATTGCTTCAAATGTGATGCTACTCGCTGCAGGTCAATTTGCAGAGGATAATGCTCAACAGTGGTTCAGCTTTTTTGATATTGATCAGTTGAATCAACAGTATGCCGACATGAATCAACGGCTCCATAACAGCTTGGACAATCTGGCTAATCTAAGCAACGTTGCTGCTAAAAAGGAAACGTTCCTCATCGGCGGCGCGGCGATTCAAATGTTAATCAAAGATCCGTTAATTCCAGACCAAATCCAAGCGCCGAGAATACGCGAGGCCCTGTGGCAAACCATGCTCGAATACGACAAATGTGGACGCGCTATTTGGGCAGTAAAGTTACAAAATGCACCAAGCATTATTCCCACTTCCAATGTCTTTGCGTTCAACGGCGATTCTCGAACGCCATTAATCGGCCTATCACTATGAATACCAAATCACTGTTTACTGACGACGAGTTCAATTTCATCACCAGTAAAAACACCCTATATGCATGGCGCATTGTGTTATTCGACTGGGCGGTCATCATCGCCACATTTGTGTTGTGCGCTCATTTCCCCAATCCGTTTACGATATTGCTTGGCATATTTATTCTTGGTAGCCGCCAATTAGGACTTGCGGTTGTTGTTCACGAAACCGGTCATCGAACGTTTTTTAGCTCGAATAAACTAAACGATTGGGTCGGCAATTGGCTCACGGGCTATTGGGTTTTCTCGAACAAAGACAGTTACATGAAAGTGCACCTGAAACACCACCAATTTGCGGGTACGCAAGACGACCCTGATTTAAACAACTATCGTAACTATCCAATTTCAAGAACCAGCCTGCAGCGTAAAATAATCCGTGACCTCACGGGACAAATTGGTTGGCGCAGAATTAAATCCATCGGTCGCTCTATTCGAAAATTAGGCAGCATGAGCCCCCAGAGTGCGACTTATCTAAAACGCAGCATTGCCATGAATCTAGTGATGATCACTGTCATGAGCAGTTTTGGCGCCGCTTGGCTTTACTTGATGTGGTTGGTGGCATTTATGACCACCCATATGCTGGTGGTTCGCATTCGTCAAATAGGCGAACATGCGGCGGTTCCCGATCTGACCAGTACCGATGCACGACTCAACACACGCACGCTCCACATCAGCTGGTTGGAGAGACTTTTCATTGCACCCCATGGGGTCAACTTCCATCTAGAACATCACATACTGGCTTCTGTGCCTATTTACAGGCTTAAAGATATGCATCGGTTGCTGTTGAAGAAGGGTTACTACGACGGAATGAGATTTCAGAGAGGCTATTACAGTCTATTGAACGGCGTCAGTGTTGCTTAAAAAAACAACCACTGCATCTGTTAACGTACTTGGTTCAGATGGGCGGCTGATGCTCTATCAGGCTTTGGAGTTCTCACTAACATCCACATCGGAGTCTAGGTCTGGAGTCTAGGTCTGGGTTTAGGTCGGTTTCTACTTTTGATCCAGCACACTGAATTCGCTCGTAGATCTCCTCTCGGTGAACAGCGACCGATTTAGGGGCATTAACGCCGATGCGAATTTGATTGCCTTTTGCTCCCAAGACCGTAACAGTCACATCGTCACCAATCATCAATGTTTCACCGACTCGCCGAGTCAAAATTAACATCGTTTTCTCCATTCAAAATTAGACTAAATCAATTGTGGAACACCAAATATAGAACAAAGTTAACTATATTCTAATAATGGCAACTTAAGTAGTGATAAAGCGAGCACTTAATTAATCAATTGACTAATTTAGCGCGCGGCAAAATGAGTGAACGCCCTAGCTCACAACTAATTTACAGCTGGGGCGGGCGCGATAGCCCGCTTCTTTCTTCGACCGATCTATTCTATCGCGATCGTTGGTCTTCGTGTTCGCGAACCTTCGTGGTCAGGATGCATCCAACCCAAACGCTGTATGCAACGCACGTACAGCAAGCTCAAGATACTTTTCCTCAATCACGACCGAGATCTTGATTTCGGATGTCGAAATCATTTGGATATTGATCGATTCTTCCGACAATACCTTGAACATTTTAGTCGCCACGCCCGCGTGGGATTTCATGCCTACGCCGACAATCGATAATTTGGCGATCTTATTGTCACCCGTGACCTCACGAGCGCCTATTTCTTGCGCGACGCTTTCCAAAATTGCCGTTGCTCTTTCATAATCTTCTCGACGCACTGTAAAGGTAAAATCAGTGCTCTTGTCCGCAGCAACATTCTGCACGATCATATCAACTTCGATATTTGCATCGCTTATCGGACCAAGAATTCTCGATGCAATGCCTGGGATATCTTTCACACCAAGCATCATTAGTTGCGCTTCATCTTTCATAAACGCGATACCTGAAATCAGTGGCTGTTCCATATTGTGGGATTCCTCATTGGTAATCAGTGTTCCGGCAGCATCCGAGAAGGAAGATAGGACACGGATTGGCATTTTATATTTACTCGCAAACTCAACGGCCCGAGTATGAAGCACTCTAGAGCCTTGGCTTGCCAATTCGAGCATCTCCTCAAAGGTCACAGTCGCCAGCGGTTGAGCAACGTCAACCACTCTTGGATCTGTGGTGAAGACGCCTTCTACATCTGTATATATCTGGCACTCTTTGGCTTCAAGGACAACGGCTAGAGCAACCGCGGTCGTATCTGAACCACCTCGACCTAGCGTTGTAATATTCTGATCGCTATCTACGCCCTGAAAACCAGCGACCACGGGTACCGTACCCTGCGACAATTCACGACGAAGATTATCCGTATCGATATCCAGAATGCGGGCTTTTGTATGGCTGGCATCGGTGAGGATTTTTACCTGCCCACCGGTAAACGATTTAGCTGGGTATCCCATTTTCGTTAGTACCATCGACAGCACAGCCGCTGTCACCTGCTCTCCCGTCGACAACAGAACATCAACTTCACGACGAAAATCGGCATCACTATCTCCGACACTTTTCGCCAGCTCATCTAGACGATCGGTTTCCTTACCCATTGCCGACACGACGACAACAACTTCATCACCACGATCGCGATAGCCAGCTATTCGCTTGGCGACTCGCTCGATGTGTTCAATTGACGCAACTGACGTCCCACCAAATTTTTGTACGACTAATGCCACTTAACTTTCATCCTGAATTTTCGTTCTGCGGTATGAAAATAGACTTACCGTGGAGGCAGTCCATCTTCACCCAGTGCTTCACAGTAATTTATAACTGCTAGGTATCATAATAATACTTTCAAACCCGAGTTCTTTAACCGCTAAAGCCGCTCTTCCAAATATGCTTGAACCGATTCAATGGCTGCTGGTAGCGCTTTCGTATCCGTGCCGCCACCACGTGCCATGTCTGGACGACCGCCGCCTTTACCGCCAACTTGAGTGGCAACATAATTCAGCAAATCACCTGCCTTTACTTTATCGGTCAGATCTTTGGTCACGCCGGCAACCAACACCACCTTGTCATCATTAATGACGGCGAGTAATACCACGCCCGACTGTAGCTTGGTTTTCACGCGGTCCATTGCATCAGGCAATGTTTTTGCATCACCCCCTTCAAGTAGTTGCGCGACGACCTTAACGCCGTTTATCTCAACCGCAGAATCAGCAAGATCTTTTCCACCACCACTGGCAAGCTTCATATTGAGCTGAGACACTTCTTTCTCAAGCTTTTTATTTTGCTCTATTAAGCTTTTAAGTTTATCCGTTGCACCGTTTTTATCTGAGCGCAACAACCCCGAAAAATCTTCTAGCGTTTGTTCCTGTTGCAGCACCAACTCAAATGCCTGCGCACCCGTGACAGCCTCAATTCGCCGAACCCCAGAGGCAATACCCACCTCGCTAGTGATCTTCATCAAACCAATATCGCCGGTTCGACTCGCGTGCGTGCCGCCACATAATTCAATCGAAAAACCATCGCCCATGGTGAGAACGCGCACCGCTTCAGAATACTTTTCGCCAAACAAAGCCATTGCACCCTTTTCTCTCGCATCCTCCAAGTTCATAAGCTCTGTCTGAATCTCAGAGTTGCCACGAATTTGCTCGTTGACCAACAGCTCCACCTTCACCAGCTCCTCTTTTGTCACACCTTCAAAATGTGAAAAGTCGAATCGCATCCGCTCCGCATCGACCAGCGAGCCACGCTGATTAACGTGATCCCCTAAGACGATCCGCAGCGCTGCATGAAGTAGGTGGGTCGCGGAGTGATTCAAGCGTGTTCTATCGCGCTGCAATCTCTCAACTTCGGCATTGACGCTATCACCAACACAGATCGTCCCTTCAAGAACGGTGCCCTTGTGGAGAAATGCATTGCTACTTTTTATCGTATCGCTCACAACAATTGATACACCGTTGGAGAACAACTTACCGCTGTCGCCTGCTTGGCCACCTGACTCGGCGTAAAAAGGAGTAGCGTTTAGTACCAATACAACTTCATCACCGGCAGACACAGCGTCCACCTTCTGCTCATTTTGAAACAGATGAGAGACAACTGACTCGCCGATTAATGACTCGTACCCGACAAACTTAGTGACATCATCAACCTTGAAGTTATCGACATCGATTGAACCAAATTTACTCGCGGCTCGAGCGCGCGCTCGCTGCGCATCCATTTCAACTTCAAAGCCATCCATATCGATACTCAAATTCTTCTCGCGCGCAATATCGTTGGTTAAATCAGTTGGAAATCCATACGTGTCGTATAATTTAAAAACAACACTACCTGGTATAACGTCCCCTTGAAGTTGGCCGATCGCCTCGTTAAGAATTTTCATCCCCTGATCGAGGGTCAGCTCGAATTGCTCTTCTTCTTTTAAAAGTACCTTTTCGATTTGAGCCTGAGTCGATTTCAAAATAGGGTAAGCATCGCCCATTTGATTGACGAGTTCGCCAACCATTTTGTGGAAGAAGGGTCCCTTCGATTGCAGTTTATGTCCTTGTCTCAATGCACGACGAATAATCCGGCGCATCACGTAGCCGCGGCCTTCGTTCGATGGCAAGACGCCGTCCGCAATCAAAAATGCGCTGGCACGAATATGGTCAGATATCACCTTGAGTGAATCATTCTCCAAATCCTTACAATTAAGCAATTCCCCGGCACGCGCGATTAAGGCTTTGAACAAATCGATATCGTAATTATTGTGAACACCCTGCAATACAGCAGCTAATCGCTCGAACCCCATACCCGTATCGACGCAGGGTTTAGGCAACGGCGTTAATGTGCCATCGGCGGACTTGTCGAACTGCGTGAATACCAAATTCCAGATTTCGATATAGCGATCTAACTCGCCATCTTTAGATCCAGGCGGTCCACCCGGCACATCTTCGCCGTGATCGTAGAATATTTCAGAGGACGGTCCACAGGGTCCCGTGTCGCCCATGGTCCAGAAGTTGTCATCATCGCCTAATCGCGTCACACGATTTTTGTCGAAGCCAATCTCATTTACCCAAATGTCTTCAGCTTCATCGTCACTCTCATGCACTGTCACCCACAGACGCTCTGGCGGTAATTTGACAACTTCCGTAAGAAATTCCCAGGCGAAGAATATTGCGTCGCGCTTAAAATAGTCGCCAAAACTGAAGTTACCAAGCATTTCAAAGAACGTGTGATGCCTTGCCGTATAACCGACATTGTCGAGGTCATTGTGCTTGCCACCCGCCCGGACACAACGCTGACAACTGACTGCCCGCGTGTAACCCCGATTCTCTCTAAAAGCCAAGGCCTCTTTAAACTGCACCATGCCCGCATTGGTAAACAACAATGTTGGGTCATTGTCTGGCACAAGCGACGAGCTATCGACGATAGCGTGCTGTTTGGCGGCAAAAAAATCGAGGAATGCCTGGCGTATTTCGCGACTATCCATGCTGATTACAACTTGATAGGAAATAAAGGACGCTAAAGATACAGAAAAGCGGCGCACTTCTAAAGCAAATCAGCCGGAATTTCTTCAACCTGCAATGCTTAAAAACGTTGTTTTCTTTGGGTTTTTGCGATCTTTATCAAATTAAAGGCTATTAATGTGATCGAAGCTAAAGCCTCGCTGCTGCAAGAATCGGCTCCTTTTGGCCAGACCTTTGACGTCCAGTGGTGCATCGTCAAATTTCTTTTGAGCTACAACGGCCACTAAATCAAACCAATCGACTTCGCATGTATCAAACCCGGATTGAATTAGCTCATCTGAAACGCCCTTTTCTCGCAATTCCATACGTATTTTCATGGGTCCTCGGCCCCGATTCGAGCGCGCGCGGATAAAGGCTTCCGTTAATCTTTCATCACTTTGCAAACCTTGCGCTCGCAAACGTTCAACCTGAACTTCGATCATCTCGACTAGAGACACATCCGGGTTAGGAATCTCTAACCAAGGCTTGGTAAAACGTTTTTGCAATTTCCTGACAAGCTCAACAAAACCATGCTCACGCCTAGCCAGTAAGTCCATCGCACCAAGGCGAATGTCAGAGGGTTTCAATTCGGTCATATCGGCATTTAAGCGTCAGCGTTATACGCTTTCTTTCTCTTGTCTATTTGAGCTTGTCTATTTGAGCCTGTCTATTCGAGTATACCTATTCGAACTTGCCTACTCGAGCTTGGCTCTGAACATGAATTTGAAATTGAACTTATAACTGATGTCGTTTTTGACAGCACCTCGCCGTCTTGCGCAGCAAATCTAGGCACAAAAAAGGGCAAATAACCATTAGCTACCTACCCCCCTTTTAGCAGAGATACTTTCTCTGAAAGTATCTCTTCTCGACCCGTATTACATAACAACGTTTTTCGCGTGTTCTACACGCAGAAACTGATTAACCCGAAATAGGCGTAACGTTATCATCCTTGTCGTCCGATTTGTCGCCAGCGCTATGATCAAGAAGCTTGGCACGAATAAGCGCTTCAATTTCAGCACCCATCGCTGGGTTGTCCGCTAAGTATTCACAGGCATTTTTCTTACCCTGACCGATTCGCTCAGTGCCGTAGCTGTACCAGGCACCCGCTTTGTTGACCAGGCCAAGCTGGACACCAATATCAACGACTTCACCTAGCCTAGAAATGCCTTTGCCGTAGAGGATTTGAAATTCTGTCTGTTTGAAAGGCGGCGCAACCTTGTTCTTAATGACCTTAACTCGGGTCTCATTACCAATAATTTCATCACCTTCTTTAATGGCACCAATACGACGAATGTCCAATCTGACAGAAGAGTAAAACTTAAGTGCATTACCGCCCGTTGTTGTTTCCGGGCTGCCGAACATGACACCAATTTTCATTCGAATCTGGTTAATGAAAATAACCAACGTGTTTGACGTTTTAATGTTACCGGCCATTTTTCTTAATGCCTGACTCATCAGTCGAGCTTGCAGACCCATATGGTGGTCGCCCATCTCGCCCTCAATTTCTGCTTTCGGCGTCAGTGCAGCAACAGAGTCGATAATAACCACATCAACAGCACCTGAACGCACGATGTTGTCGCAAATCTCCAGTGCCTGTTCGCCGGTATCTGGCTGGGAAACAAGAAGATCATCGATATTGACGCCCAAAGCTTGTGCGTAAAGAGGATCGAGCGCGTGCTCCGCATCGATAAAGACGCAGGTACCACCACCTTTTTGAGCTTCAGCAATCACCTGCAGCGTTAACGTTGTCTTGCCTGAAGACTCAGGTCCATATATCTCGACAATACGACCCTGGGGTAAACCACCGATGCCCAAGGCAATGTCTAGACCCAAAGAACCCGTCGATATGGCGGGTATCTTCTCTATCGGCGAGTCACCCAAACGCATGACCGTACCTTTACCGAACTGACGTTCAATTTGAGACAGGGCTGCGTCTAGCGCTTTAGCCTTTTGAGGATCGGCTGCTTTAGCCTGCTTATCTTTTGAGTCTTTATCTGACATAACTGCTCCTGGTGATTCTCTTTGAACCTGTATTCGTATTTGAAACTCATTGACCCTATAAACAACAATTTAGAATCACGGCGAGTTCGTTTTTACGTGTTTTAAGCTGGGGTAATTTATACTGTATATTTAAACAGTACACAACCAGTTTTTAAAAAAAAGAACGACGATTGCTACAAACAGAGAAAGACACCTTGCGCCGAGGTTTGTCTCGCACATGGCATTGCGTTAAAGGCTGATTTAAAAAGGTCAGATTCAAGCAATTACGATAAGTTGTCAGGAATTTTGGCCTCTTGCATGATGCCTGAGGCGTTCGGCCGCGCAGACTTTCCTTCCTTGTCCCAAAACCAGCCTGTAAGACTGAGGCTATGAGTGTTCCTTGGGTCTCGATTGACGTAATATGCATAGCCTATCTATCAACACAACGAGCCCATTCGTCTCTGTGCCAAAAGCTCAAGCAGTAAAACCCAATCACACCCCTATGATGCAACAGTTTTTGCGTATCAAAGCTGATCATCCGCAGGAATTGTTATTCTATCGAATGGGTGATTTCTACGAATTGTTCTTTGATGACGCTAAGCAGGCAGCAGAGCTGCTGGACATTACGCTGACAGCTCGCGGTCAGTCAGACGGTCAACCTATCCCTATGTGTGGGGTGCCTTTTCATGCCGCTGATGGCTATCTGGCTAAACTGGTCAAGGCGGGTGTTTCGGTCGCCATTTGCGAACAAATTGGCGATCCCAGCGAGAGTAAGGGCCCCGTTGAGAGGCAGGTTGTGCGCGTCATCACGCCCGGCACGCTGACGGACGAATCACTACTGGACGCTAATCGAGACAATTTTATTGTTTGCTGCCATCGCGGCGAAGAAGCACTTGGGCTGGCCTGCCTTGATCTCGGCAGCGGACGTTTCGAGATCATCGAAGTACCCGATGACGAAGCACTACTGTCCGAGCTATCAAGGTTGAATCCGGCAGAGATGATTATTGCCGAAGGTGCAGCGTATCCTGATCCAATTGCCAAACGTGTCGGCGTTCGCAGCAGAGCCGCGTGGGAATTCAATTATGAACAAGCCGTCACGACGTTGTGCACACAATTTCAAGTCCACGACCTTGGTGGCTTTGATTGCGAAGACAAGCACGTTGCCGTCACAGCAGCCGGCAGCTTAATCGCCTATGTGAAGGAGACGCAACGTTCAGGCTTGCCACACGTACAGACATTACACGTGCTCAATCGTGATGATGCTGTGGTTATTGACAGCGCATCACGGCGCAACCTAGAACTGACACAAAACATCAACGGCGGTGATGAGCATACCCTGTTCGCGGTTTTGGATAACACGTCAACAGCCATGGGAAGTCGCCTGCTCAGTCGATGGATCAATCGTCCCATTCGTCAAAAAGCGATACTCGATCAACGACTCGACACCATTGGTTACCTGCTCGACAACTATTTGTTTGAAGATATTCGTGAAGTCCTCAAGTCGATTGGAGACATTGAACGAATTCTGGCTAGGGTCGCGCTGAAGTCAGCCAGACCTCGGGATTTAGAGCGACTAAAAAATGCGTTACTCGCACTACCGGCACTGAATCAACTTTTAGACGAGATTCCGACACCACTTATTGAGCAGATCAATGAACAAAGTCAGCCTTATCCGGAACTCTCAGCAACACTAACCGCGGCCATTAAAGACAATCCACCCGTCGTTATTCGGGAAGGTGGCGTCATTGCGACGGGCTATGATGAAGATCTCGATGAACTGCGCGGCATAAGCGAAAACGCAGCCGAGTTTCTTGTCAAACTTGAAACTGAAGAACGCGAAGCGACCGGTTTATCAAGCCTTAAAGTCGGTTATAACCGCGTTCATGGCTACTATATCGAGATTTCTCGCAGCCAATCGGAGAAAGCGCCCGATCGGTATGTGCGTCGTCAAACTCTCAAAAATGCCGAACGATTTATCACGCCAGAATTGAAAATATTTGAGGATAAGGCGCTTAGCAGCAAGAGTCGCGCATTGGCGCGGGAAAAACATTTATATGACGAGCTACTCGATGTACTGGTCATTGCAGTCAACAAGCTGCAAATCACTTTCACCGCAGTCGCCACATTGGATGTTATTTGTAATCTGTCGGAGCGCGCTTTGTCATTGTCTTTATGCCGACCGCTGTTAACGGACAAACCGGGTATCTCAATCGAGGATGGACGCCATCCAGTCGTCGAAGACGTGCTAGACGCACCTTTTGTGGCTAACAATCTAAAGATCGGTCAACAGCGCAAGCTACTGATTATCACGGGCCCAAACATGGGTGGTAAGTCGACATTCATGCGCCAAGCGGCATTGATTACCTTGATGGCACATATGGGCAGCTTCGTGCCGGCTCGATCGGCGACAATCGGTGTGGTTGATCGCATATTTACCCGCATCGGTTCATCCGACGATCTGGCCAGCGGTCGCTCGACTTTCATGGTTGAAATGACAGAAACCGCAATGATTCTAAACAACGCGACAGAAAATTCACTGGTCCTACTCGATGAGATTGGCAGAGGTACGTCAACCTTTGACGGGCTCTCGCTTGCCTGGGCAACCGCAACCTATATCGCAGAAGTCAGCCGCGCCATGACACTGTTCGCGACCCACTATTTTGAACTGACCACTCTGCAGGACACACTACCGGCCACCGCTAATATTCATTTAAAAGCGAAGGAACACGGCGACAGCATCATCTTTATGTATGCCGTCGAGGACGGTCCTGCGAGCCAAAGCTATGGCTTACAGGTCGCACGCTTAGCTGGCGTACCAAAATCAGTGATTGAAAATGCCAAGATGAAACTGAAACAATTAGAGGACAATGAAGTCAGAGAGACACCGCTACAATCGGATCTCTTTTTGGCCTCGCCTGAGTCAATTGATACCGAGGCGGTTGTGCAGGATTCCCCCGTCTACAAAAAACTTGCAGCGATCGAGCTGGATGACTTATCACCGCGACAAGCCCTTGAGCTGTTGTATGAACTTAAAGGTATCTCAACGCAAGCCAATTGATTTCGCTGACCCAAAAAACTGACGATGAGTACATATTGTGATAGCCTAAAAAGCTGCTAGAATGCTTTTTTTTCTGCTAAATACTAACGTGATAAATAAGGAAACATAAATGACATTTGTGGTGAGTGATGCATGCATCAAATGCAAACATACGGACTGTGTAGAAGTTTGTCCCGTAGATTGTTTTTACGAAGGACCTAACTTTCTAGTCATAAATCCTGATGAGTGCATTGACTGCGCTTTATGTGAACCTGAGTGTCCTATCGACGCAATCTTCTCCGAAGATGAACTGCCAGAGGATGAGCAGGAATTTCTTGAATTGAACGCTGAACTTGCTGAGATTTGGCCGAACATCACTGAGAAGAAAGATCCTCTTGGTGATGCAGAAGACTGGGCCGACGTAAAAGGCAAGATGGCACATCTCGAAAGATAAAAGCCTACATCGCTGAAGCCGCACAAAACTGTGCGGTTTCATCCTTGTTCCGGTCGAATCAATCGCTCAAGACCAGCGCCGTCGATATTACTCAGCAAGACAAGCTAGACACTGTCGCCCAAGTCCAATACCCCTATCTATAATCCTAGCACTATACGCCTAGCGCTTTAGTCGTTGGCATTTCTGGCTATACAATTTCAGTTCTGCCCGTATCGATAAAATGCCGTGCGATTGCTTGTCATCTCTTCGGCAAATAAATAAGCGGGTTCTCTGGCTTGCCGTTTCGTCGAATCTCGAAATGGAGTATCTCAATTTTTGATCCGCTTGATCCTATGACGGCAATTTTTTCGCCTGCGGTGACTTTATCGCCTTCTTTCACATAAATTGCGCCGTTATTTCCGTAGGCACTTAAGTAGCGATCACTGTGCTTCACAATCACTAACTTGCTATAACCTCGCAGCCCACCGCCCGCATAAACAACTACGCCGTCGCCCGCCGACAGCACGGACTCGCCCAATTTACCGCGAAGATCAACGCCCTTATTAACCTTGCCACTCAGTGAAAAGCCGCCAACCATCTCACCGCTGATGGGCCAACGCCATTGTATTTTCGAATCATTGGTCTGTGTTTTTTGCTGTGACTTGGATGCCGAGGACTTAGCCTTCTTGGTCTTCTTGGTCTTCTTAGATTTTGACTGCGGCTTGTCAGTACTGTTTGACTTACTGCTGGAAGCGCGCGGCAACGTTATCTTTTGATTCACAAAAATCAAGTACGGCGACTTAATGTTATTGGCACGCGCGATTTCATTAAAATCAAGACCATAACGAAACGCGATCGAGTAGAGGGTTTCACCTGGCCGCACCGTGTGCGAACGAGAACCGAAAAATATATTCTCACCTGCGTTGAATACCGGCACACCACCATTAGTTGATGAACAGCCACTTGCCAAGCCAACGCTCAACGCTATAAAAATAAATATTGCGACAGGCCGCCTTGGACAAAAAAATGCCATCAAGGCGTTGAGCCTAGCCCTGCTTGCTACTTTATTTTGGCATAGATATATCATTGCTATTTTTGTAAAAAAATTACATTTCAACCAATCTTTTCAGCAGCATCTTTCGACTCCGCTTCTGTTACAGAAAGGAATGCCAGAAGTACGACACAGCCCAAGCCGACGACAAGACCAAGCAACGCCATTAACAGTTCCGAATCAAGCCCCGTCATCGCAGAATATGCCATAGGCGTCACCGGCTCCGAAACCAAAGGCACTTGGCTGCCGTCAGGTTTAATTTGATAACTGCGCACATATTGCCAAGGCCATAATTTTGCCAATGAACCGAGCATAAAGCCTGTTAACAGAGACAAGGTCGCATCACGATAGTTGCGAAACAATCGATCGAGGATACGCGCGAACGTAACGATACCTAGCAGCATACCCATGCCGAGATAAAACAGTGGTTCAATATCGAAATTTTTGATTGCCTCAATAACACCCCGGTAAAGCCCAAAAATCAGCAGTAAATAGCTACCGGAAAGACCCGGCAGAATCCAAGCACAGATCGCTATAGCACCGGCTACAAAAAGATAAAGTGGGCTAGGTGACAATTCAACCGGCAGGATATTTGACACCATTAGCCCAAAGGCAGCACCGCTAAGGACATACAAACCAAGGTCCCAACCGAAGCGCGTAATTTGCTTGGCGACCAACCAGACCGATGCCACAACCAAACCGAAAAATAATGACCAGATGAATATCGGATGATTGTCGAGCAGGTAATGGATACCACTGGCGAACAACAGCACGGAGGTCAACATGCCGGCTAACAGTGTTAAGAGAAAATTAATATCAAGTCGCAGCCAGGTCGCCGCAATGCCGTCTTTGAACAAATCTCGAAACACGAAAGGCGTAAATCTTTGGATAGCTGTGATCAAACGGAGATAAATGCCCGTGATAAAAGCAATTGTTCCTCCGGATACGCCGGGTACAACTTCGGCTGCCCCCATGACCAATCCGATGACAAAAATCTTTACGAAGTGCGCGCGAGGTTTGCTTAATGATTCTGACTCGCTCACGCCTTGCCACCCAGTAGCGGCACAAACTTAACATCTTCCAGCACCTCGATTTCAAACTCACCATCATGATTTGTGATGCGTTTGAGTTGTTGCCGCTCGTCACCCACAGGAACGATTAAGCGACCCCCGGGGGCGAGTTGATTGAGCAATTCTTTAGGCAGATTGCGGGGCGAAGCGGTAACAATAATGCCGTCGTAGAGCGCGCGGTCGGGCCAGCCTATATTACCGTCATCATATTTGAACTGGGTATTCTTATTGCCTAGAAAGCGTAAGCGCTCCTTAGCCTTATCGAGCAAACCTTGAATGCGTTCAACGGAATAAATTTTGTCAGCCAACTGCGCCAGCACTGCCGTCTGATAACCAGACCCTGTACCGATTTCCAGCACCTTGGTAAGGGGTCCTGCGGCAAACAAGGCCTCCGTCATACGCGCAACAATGTAGGGTTGTGAAATGGTTTGATTGAAGCCTATTGGTAAAGCCGTGTCTTCATAAGCTCGATGCGCAAGCGCCTCATCAATGAACACATGCCGGGGAATCGCATCAATAACATCCAGCACCCGCTCATCCGTGATGCCCTGTTGACGTAACCGAGCCACCATGCGGCTGCGGGTACGCTGGGACGTCATGCCCGAACCTTGTATATCTAAACCCTTAATCAATGTTTTTCCCCTGACCTTGAATCAAAACCAAAATCATCTGCATCGCTAAAATCAATTAATTCTTGTACTAAACTGGTTGCATAAGCACCGGGTGGCAGGTCGAAACTCAACAGCAAGCCGTCTTCGTTAAAGGTCCACTTCAAATCCAATGGCACAACGCCTATCTGTCTTTCACTGGCCTTAACTTTAAATTCCTCCAAACCTTTGCCCCACTGCTCAAAGTCGGGCGCCGACAATGGCGGAATTGTAATGTCTCGATGAGGTGACAAACCATACAACCACAGTTTCTTATCAGGTTTCCAGCTATCTTCCTCTATCCTGTCGTCAATCATTGCCGCTACTTGCTGATTGAACAGCCAAGAGCGTGCTGCCGACAAATAAATCCCCCGTTTCTTCCTTGCAAACTTGGTTCCTTCAAACATCATGCGGGCATGCTTTAGGTTATTACCCTCAATACCAAATCGTTGCTTACCAAAATAATTGGGAAAACCAGCTTTGCTAATCATTTCCAATCGCGCTTCAATCATTGCCTGATCGCCACTGAGGTTTGTTACCTGCAGCCTAAATCGGTTGCCGCCATGTGCGCCGATACGCAGTTTTCTCTCATGCCGAACAACATCCAACAGTTCAACACCCTCAATATTCAAACCACTCAAATCAGGTTCCTGCAAACCGGGTAACCAACAGCTAAACCATTGCGTCGTTACCGCATGTCGATCCTTTTTGCCTGCATATCCGACATCGAAATAGCGAAGCCCTAGGAACTCTGACAGACGATCGGAAACCCAACCCGTGTTGGCACCGCGCTTTCGAATTTTCAGGTAAACATGTTCGCCAACACCCGTTAACTCAAAGCCCAATTGCTCTTCAACCTGAAAGTCTTGCCAGCTCTGACGCAAAATGCCCGAACCGACGGCAGGACCATTGAGGCGAGGAAAGTCGAGTTGCTTGGGCTCAAAAATAAAACTCATGCTTTAATCTTCAGTTTTACGCACGAGCACGATTGCTTGGGCCGCAAGCCCTTCCTCACGGCCGATATAACCCATCTTTTCTGTCGTTGTCGCCTTAACGCTTATGCAATCGGTCGAGATCTGAAGCGTTGCAGCGATTGTCTCTTGCATCGCTTCGATGTGATTGGCAACACGGGGTGCTTGCGCAATAAGCGTCAGATCAGCATTGACCAGTTCATAACCTAAACTTGAAAGCTTTTGGTAACTTGCAGTTAACAACCGAAGGCTGTCTGCATTTTTAAAAGCTGGGTCAGTGTCGGGAAAGTGCTTGCCTATATCACCTAGCGCCAGCGCACCGAGCAATGCGTCGCACAGCGCATGAAGTATCACGTCGCCGTCAGAATGGGCAACAATAACACGATCGAAGGGTACTGATACGCCACCCAATTTTATTGATTCAACCTGCGCCTCACCAAATCTGTGTGCGTCAAACCCACTACCAATTCTCAATTGATTGACTCCTGTTGGGACAGTATGAACGCTGCATATAAGAGGTCTTCTTGTGTTGTGATCTTGATATTATCTTTGCTGCCCACAACGATCTGAGGCGAATGTCCCGACGCCTCAATTGCGGATGCCTCATCCGTAATATCTATAGCGGATTCAATTGCCTGAGCGAGGGCTTGCTTGAGCATGCCAAAACGAAACATCTGCGGCGTTTGCGCTAACCATAACTCACTTCGATCGAGCGTCTCCTGAATCTCTATGGTCTCCTTTATGGGCGCATGAGAAGTATCGTCCAAAGACTTCCTATGAGATTGCTCGGGAAATAGCGAAACATGACTTGCGACGATTTTCTTCAGTGTGTCGGAGACCGGCACCGCAAGAATTCCACCGACGTCGGTGTCGTGCAATCTATTATACAAATTAAGGATATCCGCAGTTCGAACACAGGGCCGGGCACAGTCGTGCACCATGACCCAATCGTTATCTCCGCAATTCAAACTGGCAAGACCATTGGTCACCGATGCTGCTCGAGTCGACCCGCCAATAACAACGTCACATTGATCCACGAGATCAATCGACTCGTGCTCACGATCCTGCGCAGACACGACCAGAACTATTTTCAGGGGATTAAGTTGCAGTAATTTTTGAAGCGTATGTGCCAATATGGGTTTGCCAGCAATCGACAGGTACTGTTTAGGTTTCGACCCCGACATTCTGCGGCCGATGCCCGCTGCTGGCACTATTAGAGTGACATCTTCTAAACTTTGCAGGGTCGTACCGGAGAAATCGGACATTATTTAGGGTTCGTCCTGTTCAACCAGTAAGTAAAATGTTTCACCTTCTTTTATAAGCCCTAGTTCGACTCTTGCCTTTTCTTCAATGGATCCATGGCCACTCTTGAGGTCACGGATTTCAGCGCGCAGGACCTCATTTCTTTCGTTTTTAACTGAATTCGTTACTTCTTCTACAACCACTTTCTTTTCTAGACCGTCAACGTGCGCATAACTCCCCTCACCAATCCAAAGTCGCATCTGCAGCACCAACAAGGTGATAACCAACAGCACTAGGAGGATTTTGTAGGCGGTCATCAAAATTTACCTTTTGAATTCATCCATACCTTTAAACAAAGCATTTGATTTATCTTCAATACGAAGTAATCGGTTATATTTTGCGACACGGTCACTTCGACACAACGAACCTGTTTTAATCTGACCAGAGGCTGTTGCAACTGCTAAATCTGCAATCGTCGTATCTTCAGTCTCACCGGAGCGATGTGACTAATCACGGACGCAATAGCCGGCCTGCACGTGCCATAGCCAATCGCCTCAAGCGTCTCGGTTAAGTGTGCCAATTTGATTTACTTTGATCAGGATAGAGTTAGCAACGCCGTCATCAATACCGCGCTTAAGAATCTTTCAGGATTGGTCACGAACAAGTCATCACCAACCAACTGAACTTTATCACCAATGGCGTTCGTTAGTTCTCGCCCAGCCATCCCAGTCGCTTCTCGTCCAGAGCATCTTCGATCGAGATGATCGGATATTTTCGAGATAAGACTCGGTCGATGATTTAATCAATTGTATAAACTCGGCGGAATCGAATACTTTTTACGCTCTTCAGCTGGCCAGAACTATACTTGCCGTCCTTCGTAGAATTCACGACTTGCAGCACAATCCAAAGCAAGGATAGACGTCTTCGCCCGGCTCGTAGCCGGCTCGTTCGATTGCTTGCATGATGATCATCGAAGTGCCGATTCGTTACTGGAAGACAGATTCGGGGCATAAGCCCGCCTTCGTCGCCAACAGTGGTACTCATACCCTCTCTGCTATCTAGAACACTTTCCCTGATGCGTGTGAAGATATCTACGGTGCCGCAACCGCAGGGCTTCCGAGAAGTGATCTGCGCGCCGACCGGCAGCACCATAAACTCTTGGATGTCGACACTATTGTCAGCGTGCTCGCCGCCGTTCAGAATATTCATCATTGGTACCGGCATGCTGTAACGACCTGGGCTACCGTCCAACTCTGCTAGGTATTCATATAGCTCCATTCCCTTTGCCGCAGCAGCTGCTTTCGACACGGCCAAAGAGACTGCGAGAATCGCATTTGCGCCCAGAGCCGCCTTATTCTCAGTACCGTCCATTTCGATGCATCTTGCGGTCGATACCCACCTGATCTTCAACGTCCAAGCCCAGTAGTGGCTCTCGAATTTTCGTATTCACATTACCAACGGCATTCAGCACACCGCGGCCTAAATATCGACTTTTGTCGTTATCACGTAATTCAATGGCTTCACGAGATCCCGTTGAAGCACCGGAAGGCACACAGGCAGAGCCTATTAAACCGTTGGCTAACTCAACCTCTGCTTCGACAGTGGGATTGCCGCGGGAATCAAGAATTTCTCGGGCACGAATATCGACTATTTCTGTCACTTAAATATCTCCTAACAATTTATACTTTCTCTTCTATTCCACGCTATTGTCTATCGTAGAATAAGCGATGAGCGTAGGTCAAAAAACCTGCCAACTCTCGAGCTTGTCATCTAGTCCATTGACAATTCAGGCAGATTACTCGATTTGATTGTCGTGTCGATAACTTTCAAAAGTGACAACAATTCATGCATACGACCTAACGGCCACGAGTTGGGCCCATCACTGAGGGCTTTATCTGGGTCAGGGTGGGTTTCCATAAACAAACCATGAATACCAACGCTCACAGCAGCACGTGCTAGAACCGGCACCATCTCTCTCTGACCACCAGAGCTTGCGCCCTGGCCACCGGGTAATTGCACGCTATGAGTCGCATCGAAAACCACGGGGCAACCTATTTGTTTCATCACTGCAAGTGAACGCATATCTGAAACCAAATTATTATAACCAAAACTCACACCACGCTCACAAGCCATAATATTTTGATTGCCTGTCGCGCGCGCCTTCTCAATGACGTGCACCATATCCCAAGGGGCTAAAAACTGTCCTTTTTTGATATTAACGGGAAGCCCCATGGCTGCGACATTTTGAATAAAGTTTGTTTGCCGACAGAGAAAAGCAGGGGTTTGGAGTACAGATACAACTTCGCATACTTCATCTAGCGGTGTGTCTTCATGAACATCGGTTAGTACCGGCAAACCCAATTCATCCTTTACCTGCTGAAGAATTTTAAGACCAACATCTAAGCCGGGGCCACGGTAGCTTTCGCCTGAGGATCGATTCGCTTTATCGAAGGAGGACTTGTAGATTAAGTGTATGCCCAAATCGTCACAATCTTCTTTCAGTTGCGCAGCTGTATCCAAGGCCATCTGCTCTGACTCAACGACACAGGTTCCCGCAATCAAAAAGAACGGCGTTTTATCACCGACGGTAAAATCACATAAATTCATCGTTTCAATATCCATAGTTTCTATTGTCTCTCACTCGCCATCTACGCGTTAAAACCGGCGAAAAGTTAAGTCTCATTATGCCGCGATCATCAACACGACATTATTTCGATAATTTTTGTTGTTCGAGAGCTGCGTTTATAAAACTGATGAAAAGTGGATGCCCATCACGGGGTGTTGAAGTGAACTCTGGATGAAATTGGCTTGCAACAAACCAAGGATGATCAACAATCTCAATGACTTCTACCAATGAGCCATCTGTTGAGCGACCGGCTATTCGCAAACCCGCTTTCTCAAGTTGTTCCATATAATGGTTATTCACTTCATAGCGATGACGATGACGTTCCTTTATCGAAGTGCTGCCGTAGATTTTGGCCGTCAACGAATCGCTACTGAGTTTGCACTCCTGCTCACCCA
>CAJJAA010000034.1 GCA_905182025.1 uncultured OM182 clade bacterium | reverse complement strand
CTGTTGTGCATTAGCCTCATTATCAGGACTTAAGAACCTTCGTGGTTATTGCTTTGTGTTGGTTCTCTGTCGCGCCTTCGTTTTACAAAACGGCTATGATAATCTTCGCACGCTATTAATCTCTTGCTTATACCTCCCATTCAATCTTCTAAAAGTTGAGTTGTTTGGTTTAGGTAGCAGGGATGCTAGAAGGCTAATCTTACGTAAATACAGTCGAAGAAAACTCAGAGGCGAACAATGGAAATTACCGTTAACGGAAAAGTACACACGATAGAGGCAGAATCTGACACGCCGCTTCTGTGGGTGGTTCGCGAGCAGCTTGGATTAACAGGCACTAAATTTGGTTGCGGTATAGCTCAATGTGGTGCCTGCATGATGCACGTCAATGGTAAGCCTATGAAGACCTGTGTCTTGCCGGTCGGCGCCGTTGCAGGTGCCGAGATTACGACGATTGAAGGTATAGGGGGGCAAGACGAGTTGCATCCGGTTCAACAGGCGTGGATCGATGCTCAGGTGCCGCAATGTGGTTACTGTCAATCGGGTCAAATTATGTCTGCGGTTGCATTATTGGCAACAAATGATGATCCAAGCGATGACGATATTAATCGTGCGATGTCGGGTAATGTTTGTCGATGTGGCATGTATGGGCGTATTCGAACAGCGATTAAGCGTGTAGCAGAGAATCAGGTTGCGATTTATGATCCCAAAGCAAACGACACTCAATCATCTAACGCTGGGGAGATGAAAAATGGGTAAGTGGACACGAAGAGGATTTATTACCGCAGGTGTTGTTGGTGGCACAGCGCTTGTTATTGGCGTTGGTATTCGGCCCGGTAATCGCAATAGTAAACTAGAACAATACGTCACCAGTGACGGCGAACATCTGGTGAATGCGTGGGTCAAGATCGATGCGCAAAATCAAGTCACGGTAATTGTGCCCCATTCAGAAATGGGGCAGGGCGCACAAACGGCGTTAACTCAGATGTTAGCGGATGAGCTAGATGTTGATTGGGAAATGGTCAGTTTCATCGAGGCGCCAGCGGAAGATGCCTATGCGAACGGTCCGGTGGGTAAAGGTTTTGTTTTAGGTGATACCAAGATACCCAAGGCATTGGTCGGCACCGTAGATGGTTTGTTTCAGACGGTAGCAAATTCGATGCATCTGCAAATCACCGGCGGCAGTGCCAGTGTGCGGGCGACGGGTGTTTATGGAATGAGAGTTGCCGGTGCCGCAGCAAAAGAAATGTTATTAGCCGCTGCTGCTAAGCAGTGGGGTGTTCCAGTTGCCAGCTTGACGGCGAAATCTGGAATGATCAGTGATGGTAGTAGGAATGAGCCTTACGCAACATTTGTTGTGGCAGCTGGGGAGTTACAGCCGCCCTATACGCCAAAACTAAAGACTGCGGATGAGTTCACCATCATGGGCAAAAGCAAGCCGCGCCTTGATATTCCTAGCAAAGTCGACGGCACGGCGATGTTTGGGATTGATGCGAAAGTTGATGGCATGGTCTACGCCACAATTGCCGCGGCGCCAGTGTTTGGTGCGACGGTAAAGTCTGTCGATGACTCAAAAGCCCGAGCCGTAAAAGGTGTTGTTGATGTTGTGAAACTGGACGATGCAGTTGCCGTTGTCGCAAATAGCTATTGGACTGCCAAGAAAGCCTTGGCTGAGCTCGATATTGAATGGCAAAACGTCAGCCAAGATGTCGTTGATTCGAAGGGTATCTTTGAGCAGTTTCAGAATGATATCGAGTCAGCTGTTGCCAATGGCGATGTCAAAGCCGATATCAATGCGGGTGATTCAGACGCCGCATTTGCCTCAGCGACTCGAGTCGTTGAACGACAGTACAAGGTGCCTTATTTAGCGCATGCATGTATGGAGCCGATGAACGCGCTTGCGCTTGTCGATGAGGGTAGCTGTGAAATCTGGACAGGCTCGCAGAACCCGCTTGGTTTTAAGCACCAAATCGCAGAAGCCATTGGCTTCGAAGCGGACAACGTTAAAGTTAACAATTTCTTTATGGGCGGTGGCTTCGGGCGACGTTCCAGACCTGATGCCGCTATTCAAGCGGCCAAGATATCGATGCAAATCGGCATGCCAGTAAAGCTTATCTGGTCTCGAGAAGAAGACACTCAGCATGATTTTTATCGTCCTGCTGTGTTGTCGAAGTTCAGAGCCGCTTTGGATGAAGCTGGTAACCCGGTTGCCTGGGAAAATCACTATGTCGATAAGCATGAACCCGCTGAAGCGCCGTTGATTCCTTATGCAATAAATAATCAGTCAATAGGCTCTGTCGATAGTCCAACGCATATTCCCTTTGGCGCTTGGCGTAGTGTTGACCATTCGCAACACGGTTTTTTCACCGAATCTTTCATGGATGAACTCGCCATTGAAGCGGGTGCTGACCCGTACCAGTTTCGAATGGACCGATTAAAAGCGCATCCAAGACATCAAAAAGTGCTCGCTCTTGCGGCTGAGAAGGCTAATTGGAGCACGCCATTAGGCAAAGGTCAGGGGCGCGGTATCGCGTTGCAAGAATCGTTTGGTTCTTTGGTGGCGGAAGTCGTTGAAGTAACGGTCACAAAAGGCGAGGTGTCTGTTGATAAAGTGACGGTTGTTGTTGATGCCGGGTTCGCAGTCTCACCAGACGGCGTTAAAGCGCAAATGGAATCCGGCGTACTTTATGGTTTGACGGCGGCGCTACACGGCGAAGTATCGATCGAAAATGGCCGTGTCGTTCAAGCCAACTTTGATACCTATCCAATGGTGCGAATGGACACTGCTCCGCAAATTGACACGCACATCATAAACAGTATGGAAAGTTGGGGTGGTGCGGGCGAACCCGGTACACCGGGCATTGCACCGGCTTTGACGAATGCTATTTATGCCGCAACGGGCACAAGGATTCGGGACCTACCGGTGAGTCAATATGATTTAGATGTCGATTTTGTTGAATCAGATTCCGTCTAAATAGTATGTGAAAGGTGTCGCTTCGGCAGGGCACCTAGCTCCCTTTAAACGATCTGCCCCCTCACTCCATTTCTCCTCTGCCAGATTAGCGATTGCGGCAGGCACCAACGCCTACATTTTGCCGACGACCTGTGTATGGTTAGTCTACATAGCGTGGAGGATCTAACATGAATGATCGAGTGGTGCTGGTAACGGGCGGTGCCCGTGGTATTGGCTTTGGCATTGTTGAGGCGTTTGCGAACGCAGGGTTCAAGGTGATGATCGCGGATCTAGGTGGTGGCAACTCAGCCGCGAGAGGCGCTAGTAGCAGCGCTGGCGGCGACGCTGAAAACTGGAATTATAATCTTGCAAACAAACAGGATCTTGACCAGGCGCAGAGTAAAGCTGGCCAGTTGGGCGAGGTAGCTTCTTGTGAAGTCGATGTGACCAGTAGTGACAGCTGTGTTAAAGCGGTCGCTGCAACGATAGAGCGTTTTGGTCAACTCGACGTGCTGATTAACAATGCCGGCGTTGTGCAGTCGGGTCCTCTCTTGGAATTTTCCGAAGATGATTGGGACAAAGTCTTTGCTGTTAATACCAAAGGTATTTTTCTGATGACCCGGGCGGCGCTGCCGGCCCTATTGGAATCCAAAGATGCGGCAGTTGTGAACACCGCTTCGATTGCGGGCAAAAAAGGTTACGCCGACATGTCGGCTTATTGTGGTTCTAAGTTTGCGGCCATCGGTATTACGCAGTCATTGGCGAATGAATTTGCGCCCAGCGGCATTCGAGTCAATGCCATATGCCCCGGTATCGTCGGCACCGCGATGTGGCTGGAGCATTTAATGCCCTCTAACACCACAGATATCGATGAGAAGAATCGTGATTTTGAAGATGCCATGGCAGAACGTATTCCCATGGGTCGGCCCCAAACCGTTGAGGATATGGGGCAGGCGGCGTTGTATCTGGCAACCGCGAGGAATGTGACCGGCGTCGCGCTGTCAGTAGCCGGTGGTATTGAAATGAACTAAAGCCTTTGTTGGCCGCCCATCGTTGTGACCAATAACAGACAGGGACGTGATTCGGTATTATATTGGTCGAGTCAAAACTCAATACGCGGGAAAATAACATGATTAGATTGGTCTTCGCATTAAGACGAAAGCCGGGGCTTAGCCGGGAAGAATTCCAGGACTATTGGCTAAACAAACACGCACCACTTGTCGCCAGTGTCTCGTCTGATCTGGATATCCTGCGTTATGTCCAAACGCATACCCTAACCGATCCGGCAAATGCAGCAGCGCAGAGCGCGCGTGGTGATATGGAGCCGGAATATGACGGTGTCGCAGAATTGTGGTGGGCCAGTGAAGTAGCTTTAACCGCCAACCTGCAGAATGCCGCAGCGCAGAAAGCCGGCGCTGCGTTACTCGAAGATGAAGCCAAATTTATTGATCTGCCGAATTCACCGCTCTGGTTTGCCTATGAATACCCACAGATAAATCCAAGCCCTGAAGATGTGACGGCGAAAGTCAAAAGTAATGTCGTACGGGTATTCTTTCCCCTGCGTCATCAAAGCCAAATCAGTGAAGCCGATGCGCGCCACTATTGGTTAACGCATCACGGTCCGATTGTGCGATCACACGGTGATGCCACAGGCACGTTGTGTTATCGCCAGGTCCATCGTGCTAACTCACCACTGGATGAAGCGATTCAGGCAGCCAGAGGCACGAAAGTTGAATCCTATCTCGGCCATGCCGAAGCATGGATCGATCGTGGCGCGGTGCAAAGAACGCCAGAGTCTAGTGCCGCAAATGCCGCCTTTATAGAGGATGAGCATAATTTCATCGACATGAACCGTTCAACAATTTTCTTTGGCAAAGAGCACACCATCATAGACAAGCGCTGATCGTCGATTAATCTCGATGTCCGGCTATGGCAGTTTCGGTCGTGACGGTGTTATCGGCGCTTTACCGCGACCCCCATACTTTGACATTATCTAGCCGTGACCTTTTATCAAAAAACTTGGAGAAAAAAATGACAGATTCAACCGAACAAGCGGTACTCGTCGAACGTCGTGGACGCGTCATGGTGATTACACTCAATCGCCCTGATGCGATGAATGCCATTAATGGCGCACTCTCACATGGACTACTGAACGCCGTGCAGGAACTGGATGCTGACGACTCGCTGACGGCGGGCGTGATCACAGGCAACGGCCGCGGTTTTTGTTCAGGCATGGATCTGAAAGCATTTTCCCGCGGTGAAGATATTGGCCCGCTAACAACGTTTATCCGTTCTGGCTGCAGCAAGCCTTTGATTGCCGCCATTGAAGGCTTTGCAATCGCAGGGGGATGTGAAGTTGCGCTGACCTGTGATCTGTTGGTTGCGTCCAAAGGCGCAAAAATTGGCATTCGTGAAGTTAAGGTTGGCTTGTTCGCGGCAGCCGGCGGCGTATTTCGCTTACCTTCACGGGTTGGTTACGCAAAAGCCATGGAGATGGCGCTCACGGGCGAGCCTATTACCGCGGAGACAGCATTTGACTGCGGTATGCTGAGCGAACTGACCGAAAAAGGCGGCGCACTTGATGCAGCCATCGCTCTGGCAGAGCGTATCGCTGAAAATGCACCCTTGGCGGTTGCGGCATCGAAAACGTTGGTTCGTGCAGCGGCGCAAGGCATTGATGAAGAAACTTTGTGGAAGATGCAGATTCCACTACAAAAGAAAGTGTTTGCGTCAGACGATGCAAAGGAAGGGCCTAGAGCCTTTGCAGAAAAACGAGAACCCAACTGGACGGGGAAGTAACCAAGTCTGAGTAACTTTGCCAGGACAAAGAGTCTGTGCAAATTGTGTGAAAAAAATGCCAGCGTAAAGCTGGCATTTTTTATGGAGTCGATTTGTTAGGGTAGTGAATGCGTAAGCGCATCATCATCCCTTAATGTGTTGCTATCGGTCGAACAGCGCTTCCATTTCCGCAACATCCAAACCGCCATCGAAATTTTGGTCCACAAATATCCATTTGTACCAGGGCAGGTTTTCTTGCATGCGCTTGGGTAGTTCTTCCTTTTCTGCCTTGCCGCTCATATCTTTATCCATAAACCCAATAAACTGCGCAACATCTGAGGTTTGGTTACTGTGAATAGGCGCGGCTGATGTCTCGGCATCCCAACTGTAGCTGACAGAGCCGTACAGCATTTCCTCATGGGACTGCAGTCCCCAGGTAACCTCTTCGTCTGGTGCAGGGTTAGCCGGGTTTTTAGTTGAATTGTCGTATACCGTTTTATGAATTATTCGCGTTCCCTTCGGTACTTTTTTTGGTTCAACAAAGCTGTAGGTTCGCTGCCAGTTAAAATCGTAGTTGGGTACCGACAGAACAGTCTCAAGTGTGCCGTCCGGGTATTGCAACTCAAAGGTTGAACTTTTGCCCCGGTAGTGGGAATGGGGTACCAGCGAATGGATAGTGGCATCACCCCAGAATTCAAAATAGGCTGATTCCTCATGGGCTTCGGTGTTTGGCGGAATCTTGATACGAGGATTCAAAACGACCTGCTGGCGTAGAAAGTTATCGGGCGCCTCGTCGGCAAAATACAATCCTACTTTTGTTTCGTCCGTCGCTGCGATACCAATGGGTGTGTAGTGTAGTTGCAGTTGGTAAACGCCACCGACAGGCACAAAGACGCCGGTTCCCTCGGGCATGTGTGCTGATTCGTTGCCAGGCGCATAACCCATAATGTAGTTTTGAAACACGCCTTCTCGATCATCTTGTTTTGGTTTCTGTTCGGCTGAACCCATTAGAACGTGATGCACGACCTTTGTGTTGCCTGGCAGAACAGTGGCCGCTTCTACCCAGACGTCACGATCGAGAGGGTTATCGACGACGGGAAACTGGTATTCAACAACGCCAGTTGCAGGCACATCAAAGCTGGGCACGGTGAGAATCAAATCGGGTTCGCCTAACGGCCATTGTTCTTTGATGGGGCGTGGGTTTAACAACGGGTCGGGTCCTTCGCCTCGTGGTGCACCGGCTTCGAGCCAATTAACGAGCGTCTTGGTGTCTTCATTCGACATCGCCGCGCTGTTCTTCCAGTGACCAATCTCTGGGTCAGCATGCCAAGGCGGCATACGCTTGACCCGAATGACTTCCCGCATCATCGGCGCGAAGCCAAGGACCATGCGATATTCGCTCATCGCCCAGGGCGCGATACCACCTTCGATATGACAGGCCATACAATTCTGTTCGAGAATCGGGACAATCTCTTCGGCATAGCTCGCGACATCGTTTTCGTTGTAGCTGACCGCGCAGCCATTATGTGCGGTTTGCTGATAGGCGGCGGTATCGCCCGCGATCAGCGTATCCATGGTTGCGCGCAAGGCATCGCTCTTCACTGCGCCGCGATAGACGATTTGCCAGTTTTTTGGATCAATCACCAGGACTTCATTGCTAGCGGTAATTTGCAGTGATTGTCCAATGATCTGAACATCATCATGCAACACGGGGATATCAAGCCCCCATTCAGCCGCCTTAGCAGCGATTGTGGCGCGAGAATCAATCGAGTTGATCATGAAAAAACGGATATTTTTATCTGCGTAGTCGGACTTTAACTGGCGATAGTCCGGGATCGATGCTTCAACGGCCTCACAATCGCTGATCTGCGAAATGAGCACGATCGCGCTTGCATCCCCGTGGTAGTAAAGCTCCTGCGCAGAACCGTTGTGGTCCAGTAGGACAAAATTGTCAGACTTCAGGGCTGCCTGAGCGCCGAATGCGGCGAAAAGTATCGTAAAAAGCAGTGTCGGCGTTGTATGGCGAAATAAGATCATTGTGCCTCACAGGTATCAAAAGTTCTCGAGCAGGTAACATTAGCAGACTAATGCCTTTTCGAGAAATTAGCTTTGTGGGACGCGGCTAGGCGTCAGAGTAAATTCATCAAAGCTTGGAGCGGAACTTTTCCATCCCATATCGGCTAGCAATGTCCGCGTTGCGTATTCTAGTCGACTGAGTCGAGCATCTATTGTGCCCCTTTTTTAAAAGTACAGACATGCCGAAATATCGTCGCCATTGTTTGTTATTATTCAATCACAGCGCCTCTAGCGGAGGTGTGGAAATGTTTTATCAGGCAGGGATTAAAATCGTGGAAATTGAACGGAACAAGGTTGTCGCATTTAGCTATGTGTTGATGGGCGAGACGGGCGAAGAAATCGAACGCAGTGATGCTAATTCACCAATGGTCTATCTGCACGGTCATGGCAACATCTTGCCGGGATTGGAATCTGCGTTAAAGGGCTGCCTGCAAGAAGATATTACAACGGTGACGTTGCCAGCGGAGCGCGCTTACGGTTTGCGCAAAGAGGGCAGTCATCAACGTGTGCCGATTAAACACATTATTAATAAACCCAAGAAACTGGTTCGCGGCATGACCGTTAAGATCAATACGGCGGATGGTGCGAAAGATGTGCTGATCCTAAAAGTAGGTAAATTTAATGTCGACATTGATAGCAATCACCCTCTTGCGGGATTAGCGCTCACCTTTGATATCAAGATAGAAGGCATACGCGATGCGACCATGGATGAGTTGGCGCACGGGCATAGCCATGGCTTTGACGGCGCAAGTGGTCACTAACGCCTGGTTTACTTTGGCTGGGAGGTCGAGCTAAAGCTAATTGCTGCTTGAGTTTAGACACTCATCGAGTGCCGTCATCAAAAGGTCAACTTCATGCTTGTCGACGATGAAAGGCAGGCCTAATTGAATGGTGTCACCGCCATAGCGAACATAAAAACCTTTGTCCCACATTTTCATCGCGACTTCATAAGGTCGTTTGGCGGGCTCATTCTCGTGTGGGGCTAAGGTAATGCCGGCGGCAAGACCGTAATTGCGTATATCGGTGACGTTCGATGCGTGTTTCAGTTCATGCACCGACGACTCGAAGTGCATTGAGGTTTGCGCAACTCTGGGTATTAACTGTTGTTGCTCAATCACGTTCAGTGTTGCCAGTCCGGCGGCGCAGGCTACCGGATGTGCAGAGTAGGTGTAACCGTGCGCAAACTCAAGCATGTACTCTGGCGCGTCGGTGTCCATAAACGTATCGTAGATTTCTTGCCTGACAACAGCGGCGCCAAGTGGTATCGAGCCATTGGTCACCTGTTTGGCGATGGTCATAATGTCGGGTGTTACGCCGAATGCCTCTGCGCCTGTTTTTGTTCCGAGCCTACCGAATGCGCAAATCACTTCGTCAAAGATTAACAGAATATTATTGTCGCTACATATCTGCCTAAGACGATCGAGATAACCAACGGGCGGTGGAATAACGCCAGCGGATCCTGCGACAGGCTCCACAATAACGGCTGCAATGTTGGTGGCGTCATGTTGTTTGATGAGATCAAGCAACTCATCAGCCAGTTCTGCGCCTTGCTTGGGTTGCCCTTTTGAAAACAAACCCGCGTCCGTAATGGTATGCGTCAGATGATCACTCGCCAGACCGTCGCCGAATGGAATTTTGTTGTTTGGGATGCCGCCGACACTGAGTCCGCCATAGTTGACGCCGTGATAGCCTTTCTGCCGTCCGATCAACACTGTCTTTTCAGGATGCCCTTTTGCGCGCCAGTAAGCTCGCGCCATTTTCAATGAGGTTTCAACGGCGTCCGAACCAGAGTTTGTGAAAAACACCCTGTTCAAACCAGCAGGCATAAACTCAGTGATTTGTTCAGCCAGCTGAAACGACTTCTCGTGACCAAATTGAAATGCAGGGCTGTAATCTAGGGTTTTCAGTTGCTGTGTAACGGCATCATTAATCTCTGGGATATTATGTCCCAGCCCACATGTCCACAGACCCGATAAGCCATCGAAAATTTTCCGACCGTGTTGGTCAAAATAATAGGCACCATCCGCGCTGGCAATGATTCGAGGATCTTTCTTAAACTGACGGTTGCCCGTGAACGGCATCCAGTGGGCGTCGAGTTGTTTTTTGGTAAGCGTAGATTCGTTTGTCATTGAGTGAGCGGGATTGTTGAAAGTTGTCCGAGGATACCAATCACCTCAGGCAATTCAAGCTTAACCCATTTTATAAAAAACAGCTTTGTTGCCATCTAGGTCACGGAAGTAGCCGCCATAAAAAGTAGGCATGCGCTCACCCGGTGCACCTTCATCGGTTGCGCCTAGCGCAATCGCGCTTGCATAAAGTTTGTCGACATCCTCTCGAGTGTCCGCCGGGAAAGCCAGCATGGTGCCGTTGCCGGGTTTTGGATCATTCTCGTCGTAGGGAATGCAGACTGCGAGCATCGGTTTGTCCATGCCACTACCAATGAATGCAATTCGATCCATCTCCATGATGACTTTGCCGCCCAGTGGCTCAAGCAATGCTGAGTAAAAAGCTTTTGCCTTGCTCATGTCGGTTGTGCCGATTGTCACGTATCCAATCATCTTATTTCTCCTGTTCAAGTGAACATCGAACTTAAGCGAGTCGATGTGGGGTGTTCTCGTCAAATATTACATGGTTCTGTCTGCGGGTGAAGGTAGGAATAAAACTTATGCGTAGAAAGCCAATGGCGGTTCGGTTTACTCTATACCCATCGTTTCAATAGTGGGAGAAAAACGTATGTCATTAACGATGTCTAAAGAGCAACGAGAGCAGTTTCTAGCGGATCTACATGTGGGTGTCGTGAGCATGAACAGGAAAGATCACGGACCATTGTCTGCGCCGATCTGGTATGACTATAAAGATGGGTTGGTGGGGTTTACAACCGGACAAGATTCGAGGAAAGGTAAATTGATGCAGATGGGTGACCGTATTAGCATGGTCGCGCAGTCAGAGGCGGCGCCTTATCAATATGTTAGTGTTGAAGGTCCTATTGTATCAAGGCAGCAAGCGGTTCTCGATCGAGACATTAGACCGATGGCGATCCGTTATCTAGGACATGAGATGGGTAATGCCTATGCAGATGGCTCCACCCATGACGGAAATGTTGTGGTAAAGATGAAGCCTGAGAAATGGCTAACGGTAGATTACAACAAGGCTTGATGTTGGGTCAGCGCTGAAATTTGATGGTTTTTCAACCGTGTGTTCGAGCAAACGGTCGCACAAACGATCTAAGCGTTGCGCAAATTTAGCGACGCTATAACGGCGTACACAAATTGTTAGATTGCTAAATAGTTGAATAGTTGAATAGTTAAATAGTTAAATAGTTAAATAGTTAAATAGTTAAATAGAAATAGATAGTAGATGGTTGGTGAGTTACTTAGGTAATTAGATCGTCATACATTACACAGAAGGGAGAAAAGACCAAGATGATAAGTAAAAGTATTGATACGGGCACCGATGACCTATTGGCTGAAGTGATAGATGGCGTTGCGCTGATAACACTCAATCGTCCAGAAGCGCGTAATGCGATGTCCGGCCCGATGAACCAAGCGTTGCAAAAGACTTTAGCGGATGCGGAAGTGGATCCGGATATTAAGTGTATTGTCTTAACAGGCGCAGGCAAGGGTTTCTGCGCAGGTGGTGATGTTAAAGGTATGGCGGAGTCGGGCGATGGCACCGTTGGCGCGAATACCATCGATGGCGCAATTCATGAACAGCGCATTCATCAACGCGGCACGGCGGGAAAGCTGTTTAAGATGCCAAAGCCAACCATTGCCGCCTTGCCGGGTGCAGCAGCCGGGGCAGGATTGTCGCTGGCGTTAGCCTGTGACATGAGGATTATGGCATCGAACGCGATTATGACCACAGCCTTTGCCAGAGTCGGGTTCTCCGGTGACTACGGCGGCACGTATTTTATGACGCAACTTGTCGGGTCCGCTAAAGCGCGTCAGTTGTATTACTTATCCGAGCGGGTCAGTGCAGAGGAGGCGTTGTCGCTAGGCCTGACAAACTGGGTCTGTGAAGCCGATGAGCTGCGTGAAAAAGCGATGGAAATCGCGTCGAGATTAGCCAATGGTCCGACCGTTGCGTACAGGTATATGAAAGAAAATCTGAACCGAGCGCTGGCTGGCGAGGTTGATGATTGTTTAGATCTTGAGGCGACGCACCACGTGCATTGTGGTCAGACGCAAGATCATCGCGAAGCAACAAAAGCCTTCGTTGAAAAGCGAGAACCAACCTTCGTTGGAAGGTAAAATAGCCCTATCGAACTACAGGCCGAATTAACTCGGCCTGTAGCTGCCTATAGCGTAAACGTATAGTGTTTACTTCTGCTTGTCCTCTCTTTATTGTTGCGCGCGTAAATCTCCCTGAGCCGTCGGTTTTAGTGGGTTTGCAAGAAAAAGCGACAATAATTAATTAGAAATAAAAAAGACGTCAGACGCTTTATAGAAGTGGTTTCAGAATAAGGGCTCAAGCCCTTAGTTGTGTGTCGAATTCTATAGGGTTTTTTTCGTCGGAGATGAAGGGGATAACATGTTTGATAGAAAGAATCGCCTCGGTACAGCGCTTATCGGTGCTGCCTTGGCAATTCCTGCGGCCAGCGTAAGTTATGCTGCCGACCGGAAGATCGAAGAAGTCGTCGTCACGGCGGAACGGCAAGAATCAACCGTCCAGGATACGTCGATATCCATTACCGCATTCACAGATCAGTTTCTCGATGATTTCGGTATCCGAAACCAGGAAGACCTGCAGAACTTTGTGCCTGCAACAACTATTCAGCCCTACGATGCAACAATTCGTGGTGTTGGCCGTAACTTCCGTGCATTGGGTGGGGATCCCGGTGTCGCAACTTACATGAACAACGTTTACTCAGAAGATTTGTTGACAGCAACTGCTGCGACTTTCTGGGATGTACAACGAATCGAGGTTCTTCGTGGACCACAGGGTACGTTGTATGGTCGTAACGCCGTTGGTGGTGCGATTAACATTCTTTATAAAGAGCCAACTCACGAGCTAGATTATGGCTTTAAGGTGATTGGCGGTAACTTCGGCACACAAGAATACTACGGCATGGTCAACGGTAGCATTATCGAAGACGTTCTTGCTGCACGCTTGAACTTCAGTGTTCGAGATCGTGACGGTATTATTGAAGAAGGCGGTTCAGGCGATGACCTTGACGGCCTGGGTACTGAAAACGTTGCAGTACAATTCAAATGGACGCCAACAGAAAACTTGGAATTCAATGTGCGTGCTAACAGCATGCAAATTGACCGAGTCTTTGGTGGTGCCAACGGCGGTGGTCTTGTTGTATTGAACGAAAATGGACTGGCTCAGCGTAATACGACTGATATCGTGCCTGGCTTTCGAGCAATTGATACATCAGTAACAGATCCTGCTTGTTATCGGTCAAAACTTTTATGATCAAATACAGCGAATTCGAAACGTTCACTGATCCAACCACGGGTGCAGCGATCAAGCACAGCCTAATCGGCTTGGTGTTGACGTTGCTGAGTTTGATGGCTTTCGAAATGCCGCTGCCTCAATGGACGGTTTCGGTGATACGTCTGCCCGAGAGTGCCGCTCGTTTGAACGAGTGTGTGTTTGATGGCGATATATCCGGTAGCGATTTGTGTGCTTTCACGAACGGTCTGCAGCAAGAGGAATTTGACCAGCAAGGTGTGCAGTTCAATGCATCTTGGACAGTGACAGATACGTTGGAGCTGAAATACATCTACGGTTACAACAAATTGTCTTATGAACGTACGACCGATGATGACAACACCAATAGTGAGTTTCATGATCGCCAGTTTTATGTAAATCACGAGGCGCGATATACGTCGCATGAGTTACAAGCGTTCTACGAGTTCGGCGATAGCCTGTCGTTCACTTCAGGTATTTTCTTCTACGATGCAACCATTGATCAGCGTGGCGACTTACTACTCTGCTGTTGGTGAAGATCGATTCATCAATCCTTACAATGACGTAACAGGCTTGGATCGCAACAGTTGCGTTCTGATTCCTGTCGTTACGGGTAACGGTATTTTCAATGGCGCTATGCCAACGCTGCACTCTGCAAAGACGCTTTGTCAGAATCCAGCAACGGCAACACCGTCTTGTGCGGTTAACTTTGCATCGGACAATCCCGCACCGGCTGACAATAACAACTTGCACATTGGTGTTTGGGGTGGCGACGATGGCACGAACCCAGATCTAGATGTCCAGCACGGTATTAACAGCCAAGGTAGTGATCTTCTGTATCACACACAGACTGTTCGTAAAGCGTTTGCTGCCTACACTCAAGGTGTCTGGGACATTAATGATGTGTTCACTTTGACAGTTGGTATTCGCTACGCAGAAGACGAAATTGATGCGGAAGAAAATCTGTTCCGTTACGCAGAAGTTGCGCCTGCTTTCTTACCAGCATTTGGTCTAACACTGGCTGATTACAATCGCGCCAACGGTGCGCTTGTATCTGATGGTGCTGGCGGTGAAGTTGGAACGGCTCGAGCAGTTAACGGTGGCTTCCCAGTCGCACTTAGTGTTTACCGCCCTTTCACTCGTATTGACAGAAAGACCACAGGTCGTGTCAATCTAGATTGGAATGTGACCGACAGTACGCTGCTGTATTTATCAGCGACATCGGGTTACCGCTCAGGTGGTAATAACTTGGTCTTCTTCAGTGCAACACCTGATTATGATCCAGAAGAGCTGCTTGCTTATGAGTTCGGTTACAAAACTCAGTTGTTTGATGACTCATTACAGTTAAACGGTTCTTTCTACTACTACGACTATGAAAACATTCATACGGTTGCAACAGAAGTTACACCGCCGCTCGTAGCAGGCGGCGCGCCCGGCACAACAACATCTGTTCTTGAGGCACCCGGTGCTGAGATTATGGGTATTGAAGCTGAGGTTCTATGGCTTGCGTCTGAAAACTGGACTGTCGGTGGTAACTTTAGTTACACACCCAGTGAATACACTAAAGATCTATTTATTCAGGATCCAGCACAGCCTCAGACACCTGAGTCTTTGTTCCCTGACTTCAACAAGCTGACGCAAAACATCAATGGTAACCAGATCCTGCAAGTACCTGAACTTAAGTACACTGCATGGGCCAGTTACGGCATGGAGCTTTCTGGCGGATCACGTCTAGACTTCTTCGGTGTTTACAGCTGGATTGACGAGGTGTACTACTCACCTTTCGAGTCTGAGTCTGAAAAAGCTGAATCCTATGATCGTACTGACCTCCGGGCGACTTGGACATCTGCAAGTTCTCAGTGGGTTGTTGCTGGCTACGTCAATAACGTCTTTGACGATGTTGGTGTCCTGCAGGTACTACGAAATGGTGAAGATGAAGGCTACCGTCAAAGTTCTGGCGTGACGTCTCCTCGACAGTACGGTGTAGAACTAAGCTATATGTTAGGTCAGTAATTTCGACCTAATCATGTGCTAGACAAAAAAGGCTGCAGAAATGCAGCCTTTTTTTTGCCCAAAATAAGGTTCGTTTACTGCAGTTACCGGCGCATTAAGGCCAACCTGTTGTGATTATTGTATAGATCAGCGGTGGTGTTCAATCCTCGGCGGGCTGATTCGGTGTTTGTTTAGGTCTGTAAACCTTCGTCTAGATTGGTAATAAAGGTGTTTACTTCTGTTAGTCCTCGCTCTATGGTGGGTGGCATCTCGCCGGAGCTATCTGTTTTGGGGATTTACAAGCACTAAAGCGACAAAAATAATTAAAAATAAAAGAGACGTTAAACGTCTTATAGAGGTAATTTAAGAATATTGAGGGCCTCTACCCTTTAGTTGTATGTTCGGACTCTATGAGTTTTTTTTCGTCGAAGATGGAGGGGATACCATGTTTGATAGAAAGAACCGCCTCGGTACAGCACTTATCGGTGCTGCCTTGGCAATTCCAGCTGCCAGCATAAGTTATGCTGCGGATCGGAAGATCGAAGAAGTCGTCGTCACGGCGGAACGGCAAGAATCAACCGTTCAGGATACGTCGATATCCATTACCGCATTCACAGATCAGTTTCTCGATGATTTCGGTATCCGAAACCAGGAAGACCTGCAGAACTTTGTGCCTGCGACAACCATTCAGCCTTACGATGCAACAATTCGTGGTGTTGGACGTAACTTCCGTGCATTGGGTGGGGATCCCGGTGTCGCAACTTACATGAACAACGTTTACTCAGAAGATTTGTTGACAGCAACCGCTGCGACTTTCTGGGATGTTCAACGTATTGAGGTTCTTCGTGGACCACAGGGTACGTTGTATGGTCGTAACGCCGTTGGTGGTGCGATTAACATTCTCTATAAAGAGCCAACCCACGAGCTAGATTATGGCTTTAAGGTGATCGGCGGTAACTTCGGCACACAAGAATACTACGGCATGGTCAACGGTAGCATTATCGAAGACGTTCTTGCTGCACGTTTGAACTTCAGTGTTCGAGACCGTGACGGTATTATTGAAGAAGGCGGTTCAGGCGATGACCTTGACGGCTTGGGTACTGAAAATGTTGCAGTACAATTCAAATGGACGCCAACAGAAAACTTGGAATTCAATGTGCGTGCTAACAGCATGCAAATTGACCGAGTCTTTGGTGGTGCCAACGGCGGTGGTCTTGTTGTATTGAACGAAAATGGACTGAATCAGCGTAATACGACTGACATCGTTCCAGGTTTTCGCGCAATTGATAGAACTCAGACCAACGCGGATGCATCAGACTTTTATGATGTAAATTCGCGCATTAATACATACACTGATCCAACTACAGGCGCGTCAATCGAAGCCCAACCTAATCGGCTTGGTATTGACATCGCAGATTTCGATGGATTTCAAAATGCCGCTGCCTCAATGGATGGCTTCAATGAAACTTCTCCCGAGAGTGCTGCTCGTTTGAACGAGTGTGTGTTTGATGGCGATATATCCGGTAGCGATTTGTGTGCTTTCACGAACGGTCTGCAGCAAGAGGAATTTGACCAGCAAGGTGTGCAGTTCAATGCATCTTGGACAGTGACAGATACGTTGGAGCTGAAATACATCTACGGTTACAACAAATTGTCTTATGAACGTACGACCGATGATGACAACACCAATAGTGAGTTTCATGATCGCCAGTTTTATGTAAATCACGAGGCACGATATACGTCTCATGAATTACAAGCGTTCTACGAGTTCGGCGATAGCCTGTCGTTCACTTCAGGTATTTTCTTCTACGATGCAACCATTGATCAGCGCGGAGACTTTTATTCGGCAGCAACGGCGGCCGGTGCTGACAGTCGTTACGCAAATGCTTATGTCGATAATACTGGATTGGGTGGCGCGTTTTTTGGCGCAACTCAGGAACGGCAATGGGTCTCAACCCGTAACGTTGCACTCAGCAAAGAATATTTGTCAAACGGCAGCGACACCAGCAGCCTCATGTGCGGTTAACTTTGCATCTGACAATCCTGCACCTGCGGCGAATAACAATCTGCATATTAGCCAATGGTATGGCGATGATGGTTCGCACCCTGATCTTAATGTTCAGCACGGCATTGATAGCGTAGGTAGTGATCTTCTGTATCACACACAGACGGTTCGTAAAGCGTTTGCTGCCTACACTCAAGGTGTCTGGGACATTAATGATGTGTTCACTTTGACAGTTGGTATTCGCTACGCAGAAGACGAAATTGATGCGGAAGAAAATCTGTTTCGGTATATCGAAGCGGCCGCCGGGCCTCTTGCTGGCATCACGGGTGCCGGTAGTGGTTCTTTAGCCAATTACAACCGAGCCAATGGTGGTCTTGTAACCGGCGCTGATGGCATTGAAAGAGGTACGCCTCTTGCTGTTAACGGTGGTATTCCTGCCGCGGTTAGTGTTTATCGTCCCTTTACTCGGATAGATAGAAAGACCACAGGTCGTGTCAATCTTGATTGGAATGTGACTGACAGCACGCTGCTGTATTTATCTGCGACATCGGGTTACCGCTCAGGTGGTAATAACTTGGTCTTCTTCAGTGCAACACCTGATTATGATCCAGAAGAATTGCTCGCTTATGAATTTGGTTACAAGACACAGTTGTTTGATGACTCACTTCAGTTAAACGGTTCTTTCTACTACTACGACTATGAAAACATTCATACAGTCGCAACAGAAGTCACACCGCCGCTCGTACCAGGTGGCGCGCCCGGCACAACAACATCTGTTCTTGAGGCACCCGGTGCTGAGATTATGGGTATTGAAGCTGAGGTTCTATGGCTTGCATCTGAAAACTGGACCGTCGGTGGTAACTTCAGTTACACACCGAGTGAATATGATGGAGATCTGCTTATTCAGGATCCAGCACAGCCTCAGACACCTGAGTCTTTGTTCCCTGACTTCAATAAGCTGACGCAAAACATCAATGGTAACCAGATCCTGCAAGTACCTGAACTTAAGTACACTGCATGGGCCAGTTACGGCATGGAGCTTTCTGGCGGATCACGTCTAGACTTCTTCGGTGTTTACAGCTGGATTGATGAGGTTTACTACTCACCTTTCGAGTCTGAGACTGAAAAAGCTGACTCTTATGATCGTACTGACCTTCGCGCGACTTGGACGTCTGCAAGCTCTCAGTGGGTTGTTGCGGGCTACGTCAATAACGTCTTTGACGATGTTGGTGTCCTGCAGGTACTACGAAATGGTGAAGGTGAAGGCTACCGTCAGAGTTCTGGCGTGACGTCTCCTCGACAGTACGGTGTAGAACTAAGCTATATGTTAGGTCAGTAATTTCGACTTAACTATGTGCTAGACAAAAAAGGCTGCAGAAATGCAGCCTTTTTTTTTGGATTGAATTTTTGTTGAATGATGGAGTGTGTCTTTTTTGCAGGTTAGATTAGCACGACGTTTTAAGTCGCCGCCATTTTGTATCGGGAAATTTGGATATCATCCTCGCCCAAATCTGCATAGTTGTCGGTTACACGTCCCTTAATATAGTCCCGCCAACTAAACTCACGATACAACGGCTGCCCGACCTGATCTTCGTTCAACGGTTTGATGACAGCATCGAATCGAGGCTGGAAAAAGAAGGCTGTGCTGTAGCGATTCCTGTCACTCATGGGGACAACGCGATGTACCGCCGCAACATAGTGATCGTTCGTTTGTACTTGTAGGCAATCCCCCAAATTAACCACGAAGGTGTTCGCCTTCGGCGGAATGTTGATCCAACCCTCGCTCTTTGATAAAGCTTGCAGACCCCCCGTGTTGTCCTGCGCAAGCAATGTGATCGAGCCCGGGTCGGTGTGGTGATGTAGCGCCATATCCCCAAGGGGGTTTACCTCTAGGCGGTCCGCCGCGGTTAATAAATCGTCAATCGGGTAGTGATTAAGCCGCATCGAGCTGGTGTGTATCGAACCGAAGTCGCTCGCCACATTGTCGAGACTCAAGCCTAAGTTGGCATAAACCATCGAGATAGTATCTTCAGCAAGCTGCGTGCAGGCGACGAAATAATCTGAGAGCACCTGTTTGAATTCAGGTCGATCGTCAGGCCATTGGGTTTGAACATGGCTGCGGGTCGACTGATGACCGCCGGCTTTAAAATCGAAGACTTCTTTTAGATCGCGTTTTTGTTTTGTCAGTTCTCTGTCGTAATAACCCATCGGGTTTTTCTCAGAACGTCGAACTGATTGTTTTAATGCTTGTGGCTCTTCAAAGAAACCTTCAGCCTGCTGCCACATTTGCGCCATCAGATCGTCGAGCCCATGACCTGACAAAAGAAAGAAACCATGATCCCTGCAGGCTTTATCTAGGGCCGCAATGGATTCAGCCGATAATTTTCCCTGACGGTAGTCGTTAATATTAATCGTCGGTACCCGTTCCATGATCGATATCCTTGCTGTTGTTTTGGTCGTAGCCATTGAGTAAAAAAGGCTGATCTAGCCAAAGTCTATGTCGGCTGTCATGCGCTGGATGTATGCGATTGTCATGACATATTGATTGAATCCCTTAGCTCGCTTACGTACTCTATCAGCAAGTACGGAACAAAGCCTTAGGGCTCACCTTAACAAAAGAGATGGGAGTTAGGAAAATGGCCAAGTCAATTGACTGGTATTACGTCCGTAAGGGCTGAACCAGCTGCACTAAAGCATCCAAGTTTTTGGAAGCAAGTGATGTAACAATTAAAGAAAGCGTGCCTGCTAGTCGAAAGTTAGGGGCAGATGAGGCTTCAGAGATGCTGGCGAACGCATCTAAACTCGTCGCGATGAAGGGTAAGAAAATTGAGATTTTTGCGGCCGGTGATTTGCCGTCTGAAGAAGCCGTAGCGGCAATGCTTGGGCCGACCGGTAATATGCGCGCGCCGACAATTCGCAAGGGCAAAACGCTGTTAGTGGGCTTCAATGAGGAAGTTTTTGATGAGCTCGTGGGCTGACGACTTGAGGCTGGGTTTCGCGGGTAAATGTGGTTGATGCGAATTGTCGCAACGAGGATGTTGCGACAATGACAAACGACAACGAATCGAGTAAATCAACGCGCTCAAAGGAACGGTTTTAAAATAGTGCGTCGTTAAAAGCCTCTAGCCACATAAGTGTCACGACGAGGGCGATAGATAGGTTGGTTTTCATGACGGCGCCGTAGTAGGCCTTTTTTTCAGGCTCGGCTGCGTCGGATTGGAACACTTTGCCCATCAGCGTATCAAGCATGATGATGATGACGATCATCGGAGCGACAGCGGGTATAACCGCGCCAAGAATGATCTGTGCGCCCTCTGGATGCCAGGCCGGTTCTGAAAACGGCAGTACAAAAATCAAGCTAACCGCGAGTAGATGTAGAAGGTTTCTGAGTAAACCCATCGAACGCCATGTTTCGTACATACTCTTTTAACCCGTGAAAAATCTGAAGTGGTATTATCGGCCAAGCGCTAGGTTAATCCAACCTGAATCCGCTGCGTATTTAAACTTACGAGCCTGGATTGCTAATAATTATAATAATAAGAAGGATAAAGCAGTGAAGAACGTCAATGTTCAATCGATATTCGGAATTAGTGTCGCTCTGGTCTTAGGGGCTGCAGTCGCTTTCGCCGGTAGCCAAGGCGGTGCCAGCTTCAACGGCATGCCCGTTTTTGTGATATGTGGTCTGCTGGCGTTCGGCATGAATTGGCTGGGCTACATTCCATCCTATATCGCGCAAACCGAACACTATTATGATTTTATGGGCAGTGTGACCTACGTTACCCTTTTGTTGGTCGCCGTGACTTTGACCGAAGAGATGACGACGCGATCGATTATCTTGGCGGTTTGTATCGGTGTTTGGGCGATCAGGTTAGGAACGTTTCTATTTGGGCGAGTTAGAAAAGCGGGTTTCGATCGACGTTTTACCAAAATGAAAACTATTCCTTTGCAGTTCTTAATGACTTGGACGCTTCAGGGCCTGTGGGTGTTTATCACCGCATCAGCCGGGCTTGCTGCCATAACAACGTCTCAGTCCGTTGACTTTGGCGTCGTTGGGCTTTGTGGTCTTGGTTTGTGGGTTATCGGCTTCGGTATCGAAATTGTCGCCGATCACCAAAAGACGGTGTTCCGCGCGGAAAACAAATCAGGCTTTATTACATCGGGGTTGTGGGCTTACTCGCGACACCCAAATTTCTTTGGTGAGATTCTTTTATGGATTGGCGTTGCGGTGATGGCGCTGCCTGTCTTGGTAGGCTGGCAATATTTCACACTCATTTCACCTGTCTTTGTCACATTTTTATTGATGTTCGTAAGTGGCGTCAGAATGCTCGAACACAGTGGTCGTAAACGCTGGGGAGAAGAGCCCGAGTACCAGGACTATATCAAGCGCACGTCGGTGCTTGTTCTGCTCCCTAAAAGGTCAATTTAAGGCTTTACGTTCCAGTAGCTTCACGGTTTACAGTGCCGCCCCTAATAGGGGTGGCACATGACTTTACCAATGTCAAAACTCAAACAATTCAATGTTATCGGCATGCATTGTAATAGCTGTGTTCGTCGTGTTTCAGAGGCCGTCAATAAGGTCCCTGGCGTAACAGAAACGAAAGTTGATCTCGACAACGGTATTGTCAGCGTAGCCGGTGATGCCGATCGTGACCTAATTGAGGCCGCGATTATCGCCAGCGGCTATCAGACGGACAGTCAAAGCGAGGAACCAATAGCGGATGCAGAGCCCGTCGTCGATTTGAACATGGAGAGCTGGCAAGACCACCAATTCCTCATTAGCGGTATGTCCTGTACCGCTTGCGTTCGCAATATCGAAAACGCACTTCAAAACCTGCCAACTGTCCACCAGGTCAGTGTTAACTTTGCGGATGAAAGCGCCTATGTTTCATCGACCTTGTCTGCGCCTGAAATCGTTGCGGTTTTTGGTGGGCTTGGATACGGAGCAACAGAGCTGTCCAGTCTATCGATGGATGAAAAGGAAATTCTGGACAAGCAACAGTTCAGCCAGGGTTTACGGCGGTCGATTGTCGCAATAGGCGCAGCAAGTGCGCTCATGCTGGCAACAATGTTAGGTGCATTACCGGCCATTTCGTTAACCACCATCTGGTTAACAGTCGCGCTCGTTGTTCTATGCATTATGTTTTACAGCGGTAGACATTTCTACGTTAACGCGATCAAGGCGCTCCGTCATCGTTCATTGACGATGGATACGTTGGTTGCGCTAGGTACCGGCACCGCATGGTTTTATTCGACGCTTGTTTTGCTGTTTCCGAGCATCAGCGAGAACGACTATGTGTTTTATGAGGGTGGATTGTTTGTCATCGGTTTCGTTGGGTTGGGTAAAGCGCTTGAGCATTACTCGCGCATGAAGTCAGCCAGTGCGATCGAAAAATTGCTCAATCTTGCGCCTGATGATGTGACAGTGCTTGAGTCGGGAGCCGAGTATCTTCGGCCCGTCGATCAAGTCAAGGTGGGTGATTTGGTTCGACTAAGACCCGGTGATAGTGCTGCGGTCGACGGTGTTGTAACGCAAGGTTATTCAAGCATTGATGAATCGATGCTAACGGGTGAATCGTTGCCAGTCGACAAAGTTGTCGGTGATTTAATTGTCGCCGGCACGGTCAATCAGTATGGCAGTTTAGTTATGCAGGTTGAGCAGATTGGCAGGAACACAACGTTAGCTCGGCTGGCCGAGGGTGTAAGACAAGCACAAAACTCAAAGCCCCAAATAGCAAGGATTACCGATCGCATTGCCGCTTTTTTCGTGCCTGCAGTGATGTTGATTTCAATCGCTACTTTTGTTTTTTGGTTTTGGTTTGCGGAATCTGCATCACTCGACCTAGGTGTCACGACCGCAATGACCGTGTTAATTATCGCCTGCCCCTGCGCGGTTGGGTTAGCGATACCAATGTCGATTATGCTCGGCGTATCACGGGGTGCCAAACAAGGTCTGTTAGTCAAAAATGGTCAAGTTCTGCAAGAAGGTGCAAATATCGGCACAGTCGTGTTTGATAAAACCGGCACCCTGACTCAAGGTAAGCTTTATGTTTCAGCCGCGGCGATTCAGATTGATGAGAGCCGATTTTGGACCTATGTGAGTTGCCTTGAGCGCCTATCCGAGCATCCCATTGCTCGCGCGGTCGACGATCATTGTCAGGCGCTAAAGCTATCGAGCGCCGACCTGAAAGACGCCGGCGGAGCAAAGGTGCGTGAGGTTGAACTATTTCCAGGTGGCGGCATTGTTGGCACCATCGACGGTACGCAAGTTGTTATAGGTAACCCGGCTTTCTTGGCGCGACGCGATATCAATTTAGAAAGGACGAGTGATTCAAGCATCCTTGTTGCCTTTGATAACAAGCAAGTTGGTAGCTTTGACGTGACGGACGAGCTTCGACCTGAAGCCAAATCGATTGTCAGAAAGCTGCAGGCAATGAAGCTGAATGTCATTATGATGTCGGGTGATGGGCTGACGAAGGTAGAACAGATAGCCAAGGAGTTGGGCATTGATGAATATTACGCCGAGCTTCTGCCTGCCCAAAAACTGACGGCGATCAAGGCGATACAGGCCAGTGGACAAAAGGTCGCGATGGTGGGCGATGGCATCAATGATGCAATGGCTTTAAGTATTGCTGACGTTGGCATTGCGATTGGGCAGGGTGCTGATATCGCCATTGAAAGTGCCGATGTTGCACTGGTCAGGGGCGGCATTCATGAAATTCCCGCTGTACTTACCCTGTCTAAGAAAGTGATGAACAATATCTATCAAAATTTGATCGGTGCATTCGCCTACAATGTCATGCTGATTCCGGTCGCAGCCGGGATTCTTTATCCGACGTTGATTGCGCCAGCTTACGCGGGCTTGGCAATGGCACTGTCTTCACTGACGGTCGTTGCGAACGCGACCCGATTGAAGGTGGCCCGCTTATAAATCATACTGTCAATATCGCTAATTCACGCAGGAGTTATTATGGCCCAGTCAGCACCGATACATATTGAGGTCTTTACAGACTACGTCTGACCTTGGTGTTATCTCAGTACCGTGAGTATTGAACAGTTAAGAAAAGAAAAAGACGTTGTAGTTAATTGGTCGTTCTTTCCATTGCATCCGGAAACGCCAATGCAGGGCAGGTCTTTAGCAGATCTGTTTAAAGGCAGAGAGTCTCAAGTTGAAGCCTTCCAAACGCAAATAAAGTCGATAGCTGATGAATATGGACTACCCTATTCGGATCGCACGATGACCTATAATAGCCGTCTTGCGCAGGAGTTAGGTCGATGGGCCGATACTGTCGAGGGTGGCGATGCACTGCATATGAAACTTTACCAAGCTTATTTTGTTGAGAATAAAAACATATCGGACATCGATACATTAGTTCAGCTTGCCGAAGAAGTGGGCTTGGATGGCGACGTGGCGCGCAGCGTCATCACAGAACGCACATTCAGTGATCTGGTTGATGAAGATTGGCAGCGAGCCCGAGAAATGGGGCTAAATGGCGTGCCGACCTTTGTTAGTAATGATCTCTTTGTGGTCGGGCATCAGAGTTACAATGTCTTGCAGCGATTTCTTGATCATCTACGTAAGTTGCAAAAAGAAGAAAGCCAGGCTATCTAGCTGACACGCTCATACATTTTTTGTGGGTCAGTAGAGATGTTATGGGTCGCGTACAAGCGTTAGTTGGCGGCTAAAAAACGGCAGCTTCGCGACACAACCGTTTCAACATTTTCTTCACTTTGGCGGTAGAGTGCGGCGTGATTAAATTTGTGGTGTGTTTGTTGCCGCTTGAGTATATCAAGCCACTCTTTAAATTCAGTAGACACATTGTGTTGGTTAACACCGAGATGAGATGCCGCAAGGTTAATCAGTTGGTATTGACGAACCAAATTGGTTTCCTTGATGTCATCCAATACATCTAGCAGCTCGTAGGTCGCTGCTCGATCGTCGATATAGAGTTCTTTCGAGCAAAGCATTTTTTGCGTCGCCACGCGATTGTTGGAAGTCATGGCAGCATATGACTGGACGATGATTTGTATAAACGCCTGCGCTGACTGTTCGGGGATTTTAAACAGTGATTGCACGTCGGTAAGGTTTTTCTGTTTAGTTTTTTTCGAATTATCAGACGAAAAATTTTCCATCATATTTAGGAATGCATAGTGATTCGGCATGCTTGCGTCCGCTTTGAAAAATACGCGATAGTTCGACGCCGCAAGCGAAGTGTTTACATCGATGCGACTCGTCGCCTCAGCACTCTGATACGAAAACAGTGCTGTGATTGCGATTGTCCAAACTGTCATTTTTCGAAGATCTAACATGATGAGTCACCGTTTCTTTTCTAAGCAAACGTAAGGTACTCAATTGGTTGTAAAAGTATCTTGAACCAGATCACAATCTGAAGGTATACCCCAACCTTTCGTCGGGAAACTTGCCGTTGGTGTCTCAGCTGGAATGCGTTGCGATGAGGGCTGATGTTGAAAAGCCGTCATTTTTTTTGGCTGGCGGTGTGTCTTATGCTGATGTCACGCGGATAATGGTATGCAGTAGTGCATTAATTGGGGTCATTGTCGATCGCACAACTAAAGGCCTGCTCACTTCGGCGATATTTTTGCCAACAAGCCACCAAGACCACGGACTAGCCATCTAGGCTGATGTTTGGCCCATGCAATCGCAGCCTGATTTGTTACGCCAGGAATACGGATAACTTCGCCGCTCATTAATGCGTCATAGCCTTCTCTGGCAACATCATGGGGGTCCGACATTAAGAACTCAGGGACATTTGACCCTTGTACATCTTCGACCATATCGGTCTTCGTCAACCCTGGGCAAAGCGCCGTAATATAAACGCCGGAGCCTCTGCATTCTTCAGACAAGGACTCTGTTAGGGAAAGCACATAGGCTTTGGTTGCAGCATAGGCTGACATCGATGGCACGGGCTGGAAAGAGGCGACGGATGCGACATTGAGGATCCTGCCTGCGCCTTGTTTGATCATTCGGCCAATAAAGTGATGGCACAAAGCGGTTGGAGCGATAATGTTGAGGTTGGTCATGTTTTGGATATCGTCGATACGTTGCCCCGAAAAATCGCCGCTGTAAGCGATACCCGCGTTGTTCACGAGCACATCAATCTTGGTTTCTGCCGTTGCAGCGATCAGTTTTTCGATACCTTCTGGGGTCGACAGATCGCAAGCGACGGTCATCACATCGACGCTCAGTTCATCGGCGAGCGCAGTCAAGCGATCTTCTCTACGCGCAGATATGACAAGGTCGAAACCCTTTTCTGCGAATACTCTGGCAAGTGCATCGCCGATTCCAGATGATGCTCCTGTCACTAATGCGACGCCTCTACTCATAACGTATCTTCATCCTTTTTGTCGTTACCCTTAGTTCCAGGCATCATCATTTTCTGCAGCCAACTCTGATAGGCCATCATTGGTTGCACGGCGCTATCAATAAGATCTTTGTACTGCGTCTGATTTGAATCCTGTAGATATTTGTGGGCCTGATTCAGCATCTCTTTCTGAAGGTTCTCAACATCCGGCAAGCCGATAAAGCGTCTGAGTTCTTCCGGCGTGATGTCCACATCAATGGTTACTTTCATGGTTATCCTTCCTTGCTGATTCGTTTTCTCATGTCTTAATGCCGAGGTCGCGCTTCGTCTTATCGCTGATTGACTCAGGCGGGTTGAAGCTTAGGCTCCGATCATGATGGTCTATTAGACACTAATTACGGGCAAAAAAAAGGACGCAGAGCGCCCTTTGAAAATACAACTGGCTCTATCGGAATTACTTAGTAACGACGGTTTCACTAGGAGTGAAAACGCTTGATACAACACTTGAAGATTCTTCAAAAGATGACTTCAGTATTTCAACTTGAGTTTTTGTTGATTCTTTGACGCCGCCCCAAAGTGACTGACCATAGTCCTTTTGAAGTTCCATGAAAGATGTAACATCTTTTACTTCTGGAAGTTTCTGGCCAAACTGCTGGTTTAATTCAACATACTTTTCCAGATTTTCTTTCTGATGGCTAAGCATTGCCTTAAATGTGTTTTGGTTAATTTCGAACATTTTCTTACCGAACTCAACTTGCTTCTCAATCATATTCATAATGGTTCCTTAAATTTGTATTTACGCATCAAGCTTATGCTTGGCGGCGTTAACTTTCGAATGTATGCAACTCTTAGTCGTATCTAAATTAGTCACTAAATCTTGTTTCGTTAGGTTGAGATTCCCCGTGCTCTGAAGAGGGAGGACTGAGCGGGGGGAATCTCAAAAACAACAAGCAGCTACCAAGTGCCCGTTGTTCAAACTGGCTCGCTAAGCTGCCGCAGTCTTTGCTTTAGCTTTTGGCTTAGTCTTGGCCTTAGCTTTAGGCTTGGCTTTCGCTTTTTTTGCAACAACCGGTGCTTCTTCGAGCAGCTCCTGGCCGTAGGCTTGAGTAACTGCACTTTTAGCTTCAGAAAACGCATCTTTTACGATCTCGTTTTGAGCCTGCAAGGCGCCTTTGGCATTCGACCAAAGTGCAGTGCCGTAATCCTTCTGAACACCCATAAGGGTCTCAATGGATTTGATCTCTGGTAACTTCTCACCAAAGGTACGGTTGGTTTCGATATACGCAGATACGTTATTCTTTTGAAGCTCAAACAACGCTTTAAGTGTATTGCTATTGATCTCGTAAAGAGACTTGGTTAAAACAGTTTGCTTTTCGATTATATTCATTGTCTTCTCCATTTGATGCATTGCACCATTGTATAGTGCAGTGCAACAAAGTCAACTTTAAATTGTAAGAATGTGTGAAAAACGGGTCATTAGTTGCTTAAACGGTGTGATTAGTTAAGCCATTATCACTAAGCAACTTTGTGCGTGGGTTCCTCATTAAGGTTGAATTTTGCGGCTTGTGGCCGTTCCGTCGTGGCTGCATGCGGCATTGCGTGGTGCGTTGCAACATTCTCTTTTCGAATTGCCGTTACGTTTTTCGGTAACAGTAATGTCTTGAGTTCAACAAAAGCGTCAAGAATGTCCTGTTTGAGTTCCTCAGCGTTTGGTACGGCCGTATCACAAGCTGTGATGCTGAAATAGAGCGAATCACAGTAACTTTGGACTGTTATGTTGAGCCCCAAACCGTGAGTTGGTATCGACACCGGATAGTGGCTCAGCATCTTTGCGCCATTCGAATACAGCACTTCTCGTGGTCCAGGTACGTTCGATATGACGACGTTAAAGGGCATTGGCAAATAGTCACTCGTTGACGTCGCCAACTTGGCAAGATTAGTCAATAGATTCGGTAATCCTGGCAGTGAAACGTTAGGTTCGTACCCAGCGGCGAGATCGGCAGTCACTTCTTTGGCGGTATTGGCCGACGACTTTATTTTAAGTAGACGTATGCGAGGGTCCCGAATGTCGGTCGCCAACGCTACTTGCATCAGGGTGACGGCATTGCCCATGTCTTTCGCACCGGGCGCTCTCAATGATACTGGGCAGCCTGCAATAAGGCTTGTCTGGGGTAGTTGCGCTTTGCGCTCAAGGTAGGTGCGCAAGCCACCTGAACAGATCGCCATAAACACATCATTCACTTTTGCGTCGAGTGACTTGCCTATCGCCTTAGCGTTAGTAAGTGATAACTTACCGCAAGAGAATGACCTGCTGGCGCTAATGCCATTGCCGAAAGGCGTTTTGGGGGCTATTTCTAGCAACGCACCAAAGGACTTGGACGGGTCAATTGCTCGTTGAGTCATGCTGACAGTTGAGTCAATCGCGCCCGCCGTTCGCCGTATTGACCCTAGCTGATAGGCAACAAGGTTTTCAAATGCCTGCCCAAATAACCGACGCATGCTTGTGTCTTCGGCGTCGAAAAAGTCTTCGGGCACCTTATGCTCTGGATGATCGAGGCTATTGTCCATCAAAATCATAGTCGCTGCCTGCCCGGCCATACCATCGATACAGGCGTGGTGAACTTGGTTGTAATAGGCGACCGTGCCATCGGCAAGTCCAGAGATGACGATGAGTTTCCATAGCGGTTTGCTGCGATCCATCAAATCACTGTGCAATTCTGCCACCTTCGCCTCAAGCTGTTGGTGACTGCCGGGAAAGTCGAGAGCGACTTCGTAGACATGGTTGTCTATATGGAAGGCTGTGTCTCTGATCCAGCTAGGGTGGTCAAGACCGCCCGGAACTTCGATGATTTTGCGAGATAGGTAAGCAACGGTATGAATCCGATCCATCAAAAATGTTTTTAGTCCTTCAACAAACTCAGTTGAGGTTGAACCGCTCGGCAACTCAAATTCTTGAACAGATGCGACATGGTTAATGACTTGAGCAGATTCTGAGTAAAGAAAGTTTGCGTCGAGCGCTGTAAGCTTGTCCATCGAGTCCCTCCTAGGGAATTGCGTTTCATTTATTGAGCAACCCGTCGGATTCAAATTCCGGTTGGCCGTTTTTCTCATCGGAGCTTTCTGATCCGATTTTTGACAATATTCGCAAGATCGCCTGTTTTGCAGAAAACCAGCTGCTAAGAAACAGGAAATCCTAGCTTAGAGATAGCAATAGCCGTGCCAGCCAAATGGAATTGGGTGTGCGCTGCGGTTCACGAGGGTTGCAGGCCCTAGATGTTGATAATCTAAGGAGGTCCTGTCACACAATATTGGTGCTTTTAGTCTGTTCTAGACCCACCATGGTGCGATGGCGCGGATTATATTGATTGCGTTCGTGTAGTCAATGAATATTTTGTGCAATGCAATATAATCCTTTTTTGTAGAGCAATATAGGTTAGGATTCTGATCCGGTTAGGATATAAAGAACGCGTAAGATATTGGCCGTCATTGCGTTAAGATCGGCGTGGGATCGGCGGCATAAATGCATCGAAGAGTTCGAATGCCTAAAACAAAAAGAACAAGAACAAGAACAAGGTAGAGTGGATTTGTACGAAAGTTTGAATATGAAAGCGCAGCGAGCCCGTTCGCCTGCGTTACTCAACACGATTAGTGAGTTGCCGCGGACACTAATGGAGATAGGTGCGTTGTCCATGAGCATGCCGCTTCTGAGGCGTTTGCCAGCGGGTGATGGGCATCCAGTGATGCTCATTCCTGGCTTTATGGCGAGTGATACGTCTATGTTGGTTTTAGCTCGCTATCTTCGCCACTTGGGTTACAAGACCTTGGGGTGGGAGCTAGGCCGCAATACAGGCCATCCCGATACGCTTCACAGCGATCTTGCGAATCGTTTCGAAACAGTTGTAAGAGATGCTGAAGTGCCTGTAACGCTTATTGGTCAGAGTTTGGGCGGGGTTTACTCCCGCGAAATTGCACGTAAATACCCCGATCATGTACGACAGGTGATTACCTTAGGTAGTCCCTTCTCGATGTCGGGTAGCGATGGGTCAAATGGACTGGTACGCAGGTTGTTTGAGCAGCAATCGGGCGTCAGTGTTGAACAGATGCGAGAGCGCTTCGCTGATGATAGCTCGCCACCGGTTCCTTTAACGGCGATTTACAGTAAGGGTGATGGCGTTGTACATTGGCGTGGCTGTATGGAAAAAGACGAAGATGCGATTACGCAGAACATTCGTGTCCCGGGTAGTCATTGTGGCATGGGGTTCAATCCGATTATCTACCGTATCGTTGCTGATCGACTATCTCAACGAGTCGGTGAATGGACCAAATACAAATCAGCAATGTAGTCCTAGGCTGATTGATTTCAGGTTATGGATGTTTGGCGCTTTTTCCTCGTTGTAAAAAAGTGCTCTTCAGAGAATACTTCAAGCCATATAAAAAAATAATCAGGCGACTTTATTAATGCGAGAATTCAAAAAATATCCAAACCGAAGGCTTTACGATATTAAAGAAAGTAGTTATGTCACAGTCGAGGACATTCGCAAGATTGTCATAACGGGACAGACGATTCAGGTTTCGGATTCTAAGACAGGAAAAGATTTAACGAGAACGGTTCTGTTGCAAATTATTACAGAACAGGAAGGCGAAGGTCATGAACCTATACTGACTAATCGAGTACTTGAGCAATTGATTCGATTCTATGGCGCGCCCATGCAGAATGTTGTCGGCAAATATATTGAGCAAAGTATCACTACCTTTCTGGACCACCAGGAGAAATACCGCATGCGTATGCAGGATTTATCCGGTGCTGAGCCAATCGAGTTGATGCGTAAAGCGCTGGAACAGAATATGGAATTCTGGAATCGTTTAGCAAAGTCCGCTACAGATAAAAATAGATAAACACCCTGCTAACTATTTGCTCGTCCATCTGTCAATGAGGTGTCCTAAGTCTGCATAGTCATCAATGACGATGTCAGCATCGCTGAGACCACCGTCAGCAACGTATTGGCTGTTAATACCGACGACACTCATACCTGCCGCGCAGGCGGCTTGCACACCATTCGGTGAATCTTCAAACGCGAGACATTCGCTGGGGTCAATGCCCAATCTATCGGCGCAGAGGATAAAGATGTCGGGCGCAGGTTTGCCATTGACTAACTTTGCATCGTCGCCGCAAACAACTTCGTCAAATAAATCGCCCCAGTCTCGCCTTGAAAACTTTAGCTCCATCAAGTGCTGGTGCGAGCTGGTGGCTAGGCCAATGGGTACCTGCGCCTGTGATAGTGAGCGAAGGAACTGCTCGGCGCCCGGCATACTCGGCGCGTTAGGAAACAAATCGCGCAAATGAACCTCTCGACTGGCGAGATACTCGGTTTCATCAATCGGCAGAGAGAAGTGGTCTATGACGATCCTGGCACTTCGACGTGAGTCACCACCCATACATTGTCGTTTCAGTGCCATGGTGAATTGTGCGCCATAGGGATCGAGCAGCTTCTGCGTGGCGATGGTATACAGGGGTTCTGTGTCCAACAGAGTGCCGTCGAGATCAAATATGAATGCCTTGGGTGTCTTAGAATAATTGCCGCTAAGCGCCATCTTAATGCCTATGTTGACTGCTTAAATTGTATGTCGTTGAGAAAGGGTGCGACGATCTCTTCGATCACTTCGTGTGGAATAAGACCTTCTTCATCCGAGAGTTTTTGTGCAGCCTGCGATGCGAGATTAGTCAAAGAAAACAGGCTGAGTTGATCAAGCTGAAAGGCTGTCGATTTTTCAACGATAATGTAGGTGAGTATGAAGCTCAGTGCCTCGTCACGTGATATTCGAGTTCGCATGCTATCCAGCTAGGGTGTGATCAATCGCTATAATACTGAACCCTCGACAAAATTGTCACGAAATTGCTAGCGCTGTCTCATTGGTCATGCGCGTAAGTCTAAGTTTGTATAAAAAACACTCTGCTTAGAGTAATTCATTTGTTAGAGATTGTGCCCTAACCGATTAAGCTTTTGTGTCCAATCAGCAGAGCAAGACCCATGAAGAGTGTCAGTTTTGCAGAACGCCGAAAAGGCGTCGATAGAAGACAAACCCCTAGGCGCGGTCTCAAGAGACGTTTGCTTCAAGTCTGGCGGCTTTCAACCTACCGTCGGAGGTGGATTCGTAGAGCGCCCTATATTCGGCGTGAAACCTACACAGTGTACCTGCCAGAGAGAGTTTAATCGTGGCGTAGGTAGGATGATCCGACGATCTTCTGCTAACAAGTGGAAACATTTCGCCCCTGTATACGGTCGACTAGCAGCAAGCGTTGATTCGCTTCAGCGGTGCCCGCCAAATTATCTGCCGTTTGCTATATTGGCATTTTCGTTCAAGCCCGTTACCATCAGAATTTTTCGGCTTGACTAAAAAATGATAAGAGTAAGTGGGTTAGAAAAAACTTTCGGTGAAAAAACCATTATTAACAATCTGAGTTTTAGCTTGGTTGCCGGTGAGATTCTGGGCTTCTTAGGTCCCAATGGAGCCGGTAAGTCGACAACCATGAAAATTTTGACCGGGTTCCTCAAACCCTCCGCCGGTAGCGTGTCGATACTTGGACATGATGTGTTGACCGATCCGGTTGCCGCCCAGAAACAAATGGGTTATTTGCCTGAAGGAGCCCCAGCCTACGAAGAGATGACGGTATTAGCTTTTTTAGAGTTTATCGCTGAAATCCGAGGCTTTACGGGGCAACAGCGTCGCGATCGAATAACCGATGTCGTTCGAAAAATGAGTCTGCAGGAAGTGCTAACGCAAAAAATAGAAACGTTGTCCAAGGGCTTCAAGCGACGGGTCGGTCTTGCGCAAGCAATTATCCATGACCCGGCCGTTCTCATACTGGACGAGCCAACGGATGGTTTAGATCCTAATCAAAAGCAACAAGTCAGGGCGCTAATCCACAGCTTATCAAAGGATAAGATTGTCATTATCTCAACCCACATTTTGGAAGAAGTCACAGCGGTCTGCAATCGAGTGATTATAATTTCGGAAGGGCAAATGGTGGCGGATTGCTCGCCTTCAGCTCTGGAGCAAGAATCTAGATATCATGGTGCTGTGACGATTCGTTTAGACAATGCGCTTTGTGAATCCGTGTCGCAATCCATTCGCGCGTTAGCTGAAGTTGACAGTGTTGAAGTTGCCTCGGCACTGGTTGGCACTTCTGATCTGACGGTTTTTGGAAAGCAAGGTGTAGAACTCTATCCTTATCTTAATCGTTATTTGACGCAGCAAGAGCTTGTACCTTTGGGGCTGTTTCAGGAAAAAGGTCGTCTTGATGACGTCTTTCGCCGCTTCACGGTTGGTCAACAAACCGTTGCTGAAGAGGCTGCCATGCAAGGCAGTGTTGCTGATAAGGAGGCCGCCTTGTGAGTCACTTGAGAACGATTGTCCGGCGTGAGCTTAGTAGCTATTTTTCAACGCACATCGCCTACGTGTTTATATTGATCTTCCTTATGTTATCCAGTGCATTTACGTTCTATCTCGGTGGCTTTTATGAGCGCGGTCAAGCGGACCTCAGTCCGTTCTTTAATTTCCACCCTTGGTTGTACCTATTTCTTGTACCTGCTTTGTCGATGCGTTTGTGGGCTGAGGAGCGAAAGTCTGGGTCGATAGAATTGTTGTTAACCCTGCCGATCACATTGAGTGAAGCCATACTTGGGAAATTCCTCGCTGCATGGACTTTTACTGGTTTAGCCTTGTCGTTAACATTTCCAGTTTGGCTGACAGTCAATTACTTAGGTGATCCAGATAACGGCGCAATCCTTGCGAGTTATCTTGGTAGTTGGCTCATGGCCGGCGGGTTTTTGGCGATTGGTTCATGTATGTCGGCGCTAAGTAAGAGCCAGGTAATTGCATTCATTCTGACCGGTCTCATTTGTCTCCTGTTCGTGCTGGCGGGTTATCCTATGGTGTTGGATTTATTCGGCAGCTGGGCACCTCAAATGTTGGTTGATGCGATGGCGAATTTGAGTTTTCTGACGCATTTTGCGTCCATTACCAAAGGCGTGTTGAGTTTTCAGGACTTGCTTTTCTTTCTATCGTTTATATTTGCTTGGCTCTGGGCAACGCTCATCGTCGTTGAAATGAAGCGTGGAGAATCAGCATGAGCAGATTGTACAGTGCGCCAATTAAGCTTAGTTTGGTGGCGGTCGGCTTCTTGTTATTGACCATGATCAGCCAACAATTTTTCTCCAGTGCGCGGCTCGATTTGTCGCAAGGCGGGATGTATACCTTATCTGAAGGTACGCAGAATATTGTTAGCAGTATTGACGAGCCGCTAACCTTGTCATTGTTCTTTTCCGATACGGTGAGTCGAGACCTTACTGGGCTTCGAGCCTACGCAACCCAAGTCAAAGACCTGTTGCGCGAATTCGAACTTGCCGCGCAGGGAAAAATAAACCTAGAAATAGTTGACCCGGAACCTTTTTCTGAAGAAGAGGATCAGGCGGCTGCTTATGGATTACAGGGAATACCTATTAACGGCGGTGACGACCTTTACTTTGGTTTGGTTGGCACTAATTCGCAGGGTGATGCTGAGGTGATCGCGTTTCTTCAGCCCGACAAGGAAGCATTTCTTGAATACGATATCAGCAAGCTTATTCATGGTTTGGTTGTACGAGAAAAACCTAAAGTGGCGATTCTTTCGAGTCTGCCTGTGCATAGTGAACTTGATATGCAGACGTTTCAAACCACGCCTGCCTGGGTAATCATTGAGCAGCTTGAGCAGCTTTACGCGACGCAAAAAATTACCGTTGAAGACGAAATGCTGCCTGACGATATCGAGTTGTTGCTGCTGATTCACCCGAAAGGCTTATCTGACTCGATGCTGTTTGCGATTGACCAGTTCGTTATGAGAGGCGGTCGTCTGATCGCATTTCTAGATCCGCTCGCGGAGCAGGAGCAGCTCGGCTCGAACCCTATGATGGCGATGCCGCCATCAGCCGGATCAGACCTAAACGCGCTGACGCGCCATTGGGGTGTTACCTTGCGTGAAAACCAGGTTGTGCTTGATGCTCAGGCTGCGTTGAGTGTCTCCGGTAGCGGCGGTCAGGCGGTTCGTCATCTTGGCATACTCGGTTTAGATAGCAGCCACTTTGGATCGAACGATATAACCACCGCGAGCCTTGAAACAATCAATATTTCGAGTGTCGGGGTGTTCGATATAGACCCAAGCTCGACGAGTAACATATCAACTATTTTGTCTTCCAGTGATTACGCGTCGACGACGGATGCTTTAAGGATACAGATGTTGAGTGACCCGCAAGAGTTGCTGAATGAGTTTGCAGCGACCGGTGAGCGTTATTCTTTTGCTGTTAAAATATCAGGTCCAGCACAAACTGCATATCCAGATCGAGTCGGTGAGTCGATAGATGGGTTTGTTTCAGCGGCAGAAAATATTAATGTTATGTTAGTGGCGGATACCGATTTGTTGTCGGATCGTATGTGGGTTCAAGTTCAAAATTTCTTTGGGCAATCGGTCGTGACGCCCTGGGCTAACAATGGTGATTTCGTTATTAATGCAGTGGACAACTTGGTAGGCAGTAATGATCTCATTAGTATCCGCAGCAAAGGGAAATTTTCCAGACCCTTTAATGTGGTGCTGAATTTACGCAGAGACGCTGAGGCCAGTTATCTTGCCAGCGCAAATGATCTGCAAGCCCAACTTGAGGCGACCGAAGCAAAACTTGCCGCTTTACAAAGCCCAACCGATGCCAGCGCAAGCTTGTCTGTCACGCCGGAACAAGAAGCTGCCTTAGTCCAGTTTCAAGACGAGAAGCTTAGAATAAGAAAAGAATTGCGAGAGGTGCGGCATCAGTTAGAAAAAGATATTCAGGCTCTCGGCACGACGCTCAAGTTCATAAATATCATTATGATGCCATTACTCATTATTGCGTTTATGCTGTTTTTGAATTTGATTCGAACTTCTCGCCGACCGGCTGATTTCAGCTGAGTCACGATAAAGCCACTTAATAGGTCTAACAGATGAGTTACCAGTATGTTGTGGTTGAAAAGCAGGAGCACATAGCGAGGGTGATTTTGAATCGACCTGATGCGATGAATGCACTTAATGTAGAAATCATGGCTGAGATTGAGCAGATCTCAAACAGTTTTTTAAGTGACGAGAAGACTCGAGTTGTTATCTTCGAGGGCGCCGGCAAACACTTCTCGGCCGGTGCTGACTTAAAACAGAAAGGCGAGCCACAGTCTCTGTTGATGCGAAGACGTTCGGCGGGTCTTGGTGCTCGGATGATTAAGGCGATCTTGAACATCAATCAGGTCACGATCGCCGCGATACAGGGTTCAGCTTTGGGCGGCGGAGCCTGTATACCCACCGCCTGTGACTTTAGAATTGGCTCTGATGATTGCGCCGTTGGTTACCCTGAAGTGAATCTAGGGATCAACCTCATGTGGCGCTCTCTGCCTTTGTGCGTGCGCCTCATTGGCCCCGCCAGAGCAAAAAAGATGATTATGCTTGGCAGTAGAGAAAGCGGTGCGACGTTGCTCGAGTGGGGCTTCCTTGATGAGCTGGTACCAAGGCAGGATCTGTCAGAGGCGAGTTTAAGCATGGCGCAAGCCTATGCTCAACAGCCGCCGATTGCAGTGCAGATGATCAAGCAAAGTATTAACGCGGTGAGCAATGCACTCGATGATGCGTTGATGCACATGGACACTGACCAGAATTTATTGAGTCAATACAGTGATGATCGGCGCGAGGCGATGCAAGCGTATTTTGAAAAGCGGCAGCCTGTTTTTACAGGCGAGTAGATCTGTGCTTGTCGCCCTTTAAGCGTTCGTATCGTTAGCTTTCGATCGTTGCGAGCACCTGATCTTCATCTACCGCGTCTTCCTCGCTGACAAGAATTTCTTTGATGGTGCCTGCGCAGGGTGCTTCGACAGGAATTTCCATCTTCATCGATTCAAGAATCATGATGACATCTTCTGCTTCGACTTTGTCTCCGGGTTTAACTTCAATCTTCCAAACGTTACCGGTAATTTCTGACTCAACACGCTCTAGCGTCATGGTTTCACCTATTGTTTTTAATTTTTTGTATTCGCCTCGTACTAGAATTTTGCAGAGGCCAAAAAGATTGGCTGCAAAGATCAAAAATCGATACAGCCAATCGGGCAGAACGCGTTCAAGGTCTGATCAAAACATTTAGTCGAACATAATGATGTGACGTGCTTCTTGACCGGATTTAAGTGCGGTCAAAGCCTCGTTGATTTCGTTAAGTTTGATGTGCTTGGAAATCATTTGGTCGAGGTGTAATTTACCATCGAGGTAAAAGTCGACAAAGCGAGGCATGTCGACACGGAATCTGTTTGAACCCATGTTTGAGCCTTGGATTTTCTTTTCTGATAGAAAATCGACGCCTTGCAATTCAACCATTGTGCCGGGTGGTATCATGCCGATGATTGTTGCGACACCTCCTGGACAGAGCATTTGGAATGACTGTTCGGCGGTGGCCTTGAGACCAATTGCCTCGAAGGTATAGTCGCAACCACCTTGAGTCATCTCAATGACTTCGCCTACCGCGTTGCCGGAACTCGCATTGACAATATCCGTTGCGCCGACAGACTTTGCCAGTTCCAGTTTAGAATCGACCATGTCGACGGCGATAATTCTAGCGGCACCGGCAAGTGCTGCACCGTTGATTGCTGCGAGACCAACGCCACCGCAGCCGATGACGGCAACTGTAGAGCCTGGCTCAACTTTCGCAGTATGAAATACGGCGCCAACACCCGTTGTTGTTGAACAGCCAATGAGTGCTGCTCTATCCATTGGCATATCTTCTCTGACCTTAACCAATGCATGTTCGTGTATCAGCATCAGTTCCGCGAAGGATGAAAGATTTAAGAACTGATGAATGGTGTCCGAGCCCTGAGCAATACGCGGTGCTTCCTCGGCCTTTCGCGAAACTTCAGGCGAATTACAAAGAGACAGGTGTCCCGTTAGACACTTATTGCAGTGTCCACAAAACGCAGAAAGACAAGTGATGACATGGTCACCTTTTTTCACATAAGTGACGTCAGAACCGACTTGCTCGACAACACCGGCACTTTCATGGCCCAATATCGTAGGTAGCATGTAAGGGTACGAGCCATCCATAAAATGCAGGTCGCTGTGACAGACGCCGGCAGCAATTGGGCGAACCAAAACTTCCCGCGGACCTGGCTTGGAAATCTGAACTTCTTCAATTTCCATTGGTATGTTTGCTTCACGCAATACGGCAGCTTTCATCGATTTTTCCTCGTTGCTTTGTTAATTTAACTGAATATTGAAAAATACCATGAAAAGAAAGCGAAAAGCTATGCGTAGAAATGATGAGTCTAAGGTGTCGTCTAAAACTGAAGTCGTCCTTGCACTGGGTTCCAATATAGGCAATCGAAACGACTACCTGGATCAGGCTATCTGCGCGCTGGAAAGCCTCATCGGTCCTCTGCAGGAGTCTTCGCGGTGGGTGTCAGATCCAATTCTGCAGGAACCCCATGATGCAAACGCCGATGCAGGCAATCTTGATGTTGAGCAGGCGCAAGACCAGTACATCAATATGGTTGTTATCGGATCGACGCAGTTATCACCTCTGTCGCTGCTAGCGGAAACCCAGAAGATTGAAGAATCCCTTGGCAGACCTGCGCGGCATGGTTTTCATACACCTAGAACGATAGATATAGATCTAATCGCGATCGGCTCGACTCAGGTCTGCAGTGACGTTTTAACGCTGCCTCATAAGGAGGCGATGAACCGTCTGTTTGTTCTATTGCCGTTGGCAGAACTCCGGCCAGACTATTGTTTCGCGATGCAAACAAAACCGATTGCACAATTGATCACGCAAGCGCCGCAAATATCTATAAATCCTCAGTCTACTGAGGCGCGTTAATGCCAGCATCAACTTGACGTGTCGGTTGGCCAGTAACTGTCGCGGAGTTTTTTCTTGTAGAGCTTGCCGGTGGGGTGTCGAGGTAAGGTGGTAGTGAAGTCGAGGCTTCTTGGGCACTTAACGTGTGAAAGTTGGCTACGACACCATTCGATTAGCGACTCGCTAAGGGCAGCAGACGCGTTTTCAGGGTGAGTTAGTTCAACCACGGCTTTGACCTCTTCGCCGAACTCGCTATTTGGCACGCCAAACACAGCGACGTCTGCGACGGCTTCATGCAGGATCAATATGTTTTCTACCTCTTGTGGGTAGATATTGACGCCGCCGGAAATAATCATGAAGGACTTTCTGTCCTTCAGATACAAATACCCTTCTTCATCAAGATAACCGATATCGCCAAGGGTCGACCAACCCAGTGAATTCTTCGCCTCGGATGTTTTAACCGGGTCTTTGTAGTAGCTGAAATCGGAGCCGTTCGCGAAATAGACCTGGCCCGTCGCGCCAATAGCCAGCTCAGCGCCGCTTTCATCAACAATACGAAGCTCGCCATGGATAGCACGTCCGACGCTGCCCCTGTGCTCGAGCCATTCCTGCGAGGTGATTGCAGTTGAGCCGTTTGCTTCAGTGCCGGAATAGTACTCAAATAAAACCGGTCCTAACCAGTCGATCATGGCTTGTTTAATGTCTACCGGGCAGGGTGCAGCGGCATGAATCAAGAACGCCAGAGAGGATAAGTCATACTGCTGGCGAATATCACTGGGAAGCTTCAACAGCCTTACAAACATCGTAGGGACCCACTGGCTGTGGGTAATGCGGTTTGCCTCGATAAGGCGCATGGCTTGTTCAGGATCGAATTTTTCCATAATAGTTGCTGTGCCGCCCAGCCTGGTAACCATCATGTTGTATCGCAGTGGCGCCGAGTGATAAAGCGGCGCAGTGGACAGGTAGCGACACTCAGCGGTAATGCTATGCAGCGCAACGCGGGTCGAGAACAGGCTTGATACCGTGCCCAATGGCGCCTGAGTGAGTGAGAAACGAACCCCTTTGGGTTGCCCCGTTGTACCGGATGAATAGATCATCTCGGCCCCTTCAGATTCGCCCTCAATGGGCGTGATGGGGCAGGCCGAGCGCCGCTGTTGCCAATTATTAGCGTTGTTTGATTGATCCTCGCCGTCGACTAAAAATACCTGCAGATTTTTTAGCTTGTCGGGATTCAGCTTGCTGAGCAGATCAGATTGAGTGACGAGCACTTTAACGTCTGAATTTTCTACGATGTAGTGAATTTCATCGCGCTGAAACAGCGTGCTGATAGGCGTGTAATACAGACCTGATCGCTGTGCCGCCCAGGTGATCTTCAGGTATTCGACATGATTGGGTAATAGTATGGCTATGCCGTCAGTGGGTTTCAGTCCGAGCTGGCGAAACAAGTGTGCACCCTGGTTTGAGTGCTGCTCGAGTTCGCAGTAGCTGACGGATATACCAGACGATGCCATCTGGTAAGCAATTTTGGCGCGGTCGGATGCCGCGTGTAGCCCCGGGTACAAAACCTAGTCAGGGCTTTTCGGTGTGAATGCAGGCGTTGGAAACGGAGACACATTGCTGCCTTTTGCTTCGCTAATCTTGCCCACACCCTCTTTAGCAACTTCATCGATTCTGACGATGGCATGCATCGGGATGTACGTACGATTGACGCCTTCAAATTCTGCTTTCAATTTCTCTTCAGCAGGATCAACGAGCATGCGAGAACGCTCGCCAAAGACGATTTCTTCGATTTCCACAAAACCATAGAGGTCACTTTGATAGATTTGATGAGCATATATCTCAAAAATCTGACCTTGGTTGTGGAAAATTACCTTATAAAGCGGTGTGTTAGGCATGCTTGGAGCCCTGTAAGCGATGAATCAGTGTTTCGTTTGTTAGGTTGTTTGTCAACATATGGCATATATGGATGCATGTTAGTTGATTTCAAGGCGTTTTTACTAGGTGATACTCCCTGTCATGACTATAATAGCGGCCCTTTTTTCAAGTCGAATGCAAAATAAGTGAGCAAAGTCTTCATTAAAACGCATGGTTGTCAGATGAATGAATATGATTCATCACGAATGATAGACCTATTAAAGGACTCAGCGGGTTACGAGCTGACAGATAATGAAGCTGAGGCGGATCTTCTGCTTCTCAATACCTGCTCGATTCGTGAGAAGGCACAGGAGAAAGTTTTTCACCAGTTGGGTCGATGGCGCAAGCTGAAAACGGCTAACCCAGACTTGAAGATCGGCGTCGGCGGCTGTGTTGCTAGTCAGGAGGGGGAAGCCATTAGTGACCGAGCGCCCTATGTTGATCTTATTTTTGGACCTCAAACATTACATCGCTTGCCAGAGTTGCTAAAAAGTTCTGATCAATCCTCTTCGGCAGTGGTCGATATTAGTTTCCCCGAAATCGAAAAATTTGATCGGCTGCCTGAACCGTCAGTGGATGGCCCAAGTGCTTTTGTTTCGATCATGGAAGGCTGTAGTAAATATTGTTCATTCTGTGTTGTACCTTACACCCGTGGCGAAGAGGTGAGTCGCCCGTTGAGACCGGTTCTGCAGGAAATTTCGAATCTGGCCGCTAAGGGTGTTCGCGAGGTAAATTTACTAGGCCAGAATGTGAATGCTTACCGCGGTGATGTAGGCGACGGCTCTGTTGCCGACCTTGCTTACCTGATTAGTGTGATGGCGGACATTGAAGGTATCGATCGAATTCGTTATACAACCTCGCACCCGGTAGAATTTAGTGAAAGTCTGATCGATGTTTATGCGGAGGTGCCAGAGCTGGTCAGTCATCTGCACTTACCCGTTCAAAGTGGATCGGACCGAATACTCGCAAAAATGAAGCGTGGCCACACGGTACTGGAGTATAAATCTAAAATTCGACGCTTGAAGAAGATTCGACCCGACATCAGTATGTCGTCTGACTTTATTATTGGCTTTCCTGGTGAGACGGAAGCCGATTTCGCAGCGACGATGAGTTTGATCGATGAGATTGGCTTTGATTTGTCATTCTCGTTCATCTACAGCGCCAGACCTGGCACACCGGCGGCAGACCTGCCGGATGACACGCCGATGGCGGTCAAAAAAGAACGCTTAAAAACACTACAGGCGGTTATCAACAATAATGCCATGCAAATTAGCCGCAACATGCTGGGAAGTACTCAGAATGTGTTGGTGATGGGGCCATCCAAGCGTAATCCCGGGCAGTTGCAGGGGCGAACGCAAAACAATCGTGTTGTGAATTTCAATTCTTCAGATATCGCGTTAGTTGGCCAGTTCGTGAATGTTGATATCGCTGAAGCACTGCCAAACTCCCTTCGAGGTACACTTAGAAAGTGAAGGTTTCTTTGCTTCTCTCTGTCGACGTACCGTTATTTTCATTAAACAATTATGAGGCTCGAGCTACTATTTGAACGCGCAGCAACAGCAACCCCGCCAGTTTGATCTGGAACCCAATAATAGTGCTCAACTGGCCAACCTTTGTGGCCCTTTCAATTCTCATTTGAGACAAATTGAAAGTCGCCTTGGCATTACTATTAACAATCGCGGCAACAGTTTTGAATTGCTTGGCAATGAAAAAGTATTGGCAGCGGCAGAACACGTATTGAATCGTCTTTACCGAGAGGTAGTCGATGGCGTTAGCTTAACGGCCGATCAAATTCATTTGTTCCTTCAAGAATCAGGAGTAGACGCCCTAATGAGTGAAGAAAGTGAAAAGTCCGAGGACTTGATTGTCACTCGCAAGAAATCGGTTAAACCTCGTGGCAAAAATCAGATTGGTTATGTGCGAGAAGTCAGAGCGAATGATATTAATTTTGGCATCGGACCTGCGGGTACGGGTAAGACATACTTGGCGGTGGCCTGTGCTGTTGAAGCGTTAGAGCAAGAAAGAATACGCCGAATACTGCTCGTTCGACCGGCCGTTGAGGCGGGGGAGAAATTAGGGTTTCTGCCGGGTGACCTTAGCCAAAAGATCGACCCTTACTTACGACCTTTGTACGATGCGCTTTACGAAATGCTCGGCTTTGAGCGCGTAGAGAAGTTGATTGAGAAGAATATCATTGAAGTCGCGCCATTGGCCTACATGCGAGGCAGAACGCTCAACGATGCCTTTATCATCTTAGACGAGAGCCAAAACACAACAGTCGAACAGATGAAAATGTTTTTAACCCGCATAGGGTTTGGTTCAACCGTCGTGGTTACCGGTGATATCACGCAAGTGGATTTGCCCCATAAAACCAAGTCCGGCTTGCGCCATATACTCGACGTATTGGTGGATGTTGAGGGTATATCGTTTACACACTTCACTTCAAAAGACGTCGTTCGGCATCCCTTGGTGCAGAGGATCGTTGAAGCTTATGATCGGTATGAAGCAAGTCATGACCAGGGCAGATAACGAGCAAACCGACTCAAGCTCGACGTCTGCACCGATTGAAGTCGTCCGCAGCGATGCTGTCAGTGAATCTGCCGTGCATATGCAAATTATTGAGTGGGTGGAGAAAACGCTGCGACATGCTGATAAGCCGAATGCTTCAGTTTCGATCAAAATAGTCGATTTGGATGAAATGATTCTGCTCAATACGACATTTCGACAGAAAAACATGCCGACCAACGTATTATCGTTTCCCTTCGAGAAAGCGACAAGCAGCGGAGCATTTGTTGAAGTTGAAGCTGAGATGGAAAATTTTATTGGTGACATTGCAATTTGTGATGCGGTTGTAAAAACTGAAGCTGACGCCCAGAGTAAAAGCTATGAACAACATTTTGCGCATTTGACGGTTCATGGTGTGCTCCATCTACTCGGTTTCGATCATATTGATGAATCTGAGGCGGCAGAGATGGAAAATAATGAAATTGCTATTTTGGCTATGATGGGTTTTGCTAACCCCTATGTGACAGACTTGAAGGATGTAAAGAACGATCATGAGTGAGGACGGTCCGAGTACCGAAAAGGGCTGGATAGAAAGATTGTCTCAAGCCCTTACTGGCGAGCCCAGTTCGAGAACAGAACTGATTGAGCTTCTGCGCTCAGCACAGCATCGCGACCTACTTGATGTTGAAGTGTTGAGTATTATCGAGGGCGCACTCACGGTATCTGATATGCAGGCGGGTGAAATAATGATTCCCCGTTCTCAGATGACGATCGTACGACTGGATATGTCACCGGAGGAATTTTTACCTGTCATCATTGAGTCTGGACACTCCCGTTTCCCTGTCTTGGGTGATGGCCCTGATGATGTTGTTGGCATTTTGATGGCGAAAGATTTGTTACCGCTTGCCTTACAGGATCGGCAAGCAAAATTTAACATGCGAGATTTACTGCGGCCTTGTACTGCGATACCTGAAAGTAAACGGGTTAATGTCTTGCTACAGGATTTTCGTTCGACTCGAAATCATATTGCAATTGTCTACGATGAGTATGGTGGCGTGTCGGGTATTGTGACGATTGAGGATGTCCTTGAGCAAATCGTCGGCGATATTGAAGATGAATTCGATTATGCAGATGAAGATAATATCAAAATGCATTCAGCTGACAATTACACTGTTAAAGCACAAACAACTCTAGATGAATTCAATGAAGTGTTTGGCTGTGAGTTTTCTGATGAGGAATTCGACACGATTGGTGGCGTTGTTATTCATCATTTCGGTTATCTTCCGAAAAGAGATGAAAAGGTGAGCGTTCAAGGCTTTAAATTTAAAGTTCTTAACGCAGATAATCGCCGTATCAAGCTGCTTCAGCTCACTCCTCCCTATTCGACCGGGTAAGTAGCCCTTGTGAATCTTAAGGATGTCTTTGCCGCAGTGAATCCACGCTGGTTGGATGCAATCGCGTGTATTGCCGGTTGCATCCTGCCCTTGTCGCTGGCACCTTTTGATCTCGTCTATAGTGCCTTTGCTTCTTTAAGCTTACTGTTTCTAACGACCCTGCACTGCTCCGCAAAACGAGCGGCAATTCGATATTATTTGTACGCGTTAGGTATGTATGGCGTAGGCACTTCATGGATATATGTTTCCATCTATGAATTTGGTGGCGCCTCGATATTTTTAGCGGCCTTGTTAGTGGCATTGTTCGTCGCAGGTATTGCGCTGCCGTCTTTAATACAGGGGTACTTATTCGCTCTGCTGGCCTCAAAGGGGTCTTCGGGTTTGCGTGCGGTAGTTGTTTTTGCCGCCTGTTGGACTGGCCATGAATGGTTGTTGACTTGGTTTTTAACCGGTTTCCCCTGGCTTTTTGTTGGGTACTCGCAGTTGCAAACGCCGTTGCTTGGATATGCTGCGCTTTCAGGCGTCCTTGCGGTAGGTTTTGCCGTGGCATTAACGTCAGGCTTGTTAGGCTCCCTGATATTTTCACCCCGACTTCGCCCCGGCTTAAGTGCCGGCTTGATGATTACCGCGCTTTGGCTGGCTGGTGCCTGGCTAGCGTCAATTGAGTTTACCCAGCGGGAGAGAACGATATCGGTGAGTTTGGTGCAGGGTAATATCGATCAGGCGGTGAAGTGGCGCCGGGAAATGGTACAGCCCATTATCAATACGTATTTGGCATTAACTGAGCCTGAGTGGGGGCAAGATGTGATCATCTGGCCGGAAGCTGCGATTACGGTGTTCCGCGACCGCGCGGGGAAACTACTTCAGCATCTCGATTTAAAGGCCGAGGGCTCCGGTTCAACCTTGATATTAGGTATTCCCGACCGAGACGATGATGGCAACTTTATGAACGCGGCCATCGGTGTGGGCGCAGCTGAAAGCGAGTATTTTAAACGGCGACTCGTACCTTTCGGAGAATATGTGCCAATGCAAGAGGTACTTCGCGGTTTGATCGGCTTCTTTAATCTACCCATGTCGCATAATAAAGTTGGTGCGGCGATTCAGCCGCCGATGCAAATTGGCTCAGCGTGGATTGGCATGTCTATTTGCTATGAGGTGGTCTACCCGGATCTGGTGCGAAGTAATGAAATTGTGCCTGGCATATTGGCAACGATCAGTAATGACAGCTGGTTCGGGCGTTCGATTGGCCCACTCCAACATTTTCAGATGGCGCGTATGCGGGCGGTCGAAAATGGGCGTTACCTGCTGCGATCTACGAACAACGGCATGACAGCGATCATTAATCAGCGAGGCGACGTGCAGTCCTGGTTGCCGCAATTCGAGGCGGGTGTGTTGCGCGGTCATGCTGAAATACGTACGGGCCAAACACCCTTTGCGAAGATGGGCCACCTGCCGCTCTTATTGTTGCTACTGCTCATTTTTACGATTAGCGTCATTCGGCGCTTTCGAGCTTCGCCATGAGATGCGTTTGACGATCGTAGCGCCTCGATCGAACAAGCAAAATGTTGATATCCAGAGCCAGAAGTGAGATTTACTATCGATATACCGGTACGCCAATTTCCTCGAAAGATATCTCCTTGTAAGGTGTTCAGGTAGAATTCCGATTCCTAAAACGAGCATCAGTTCCAAACATGTCAGATCTACCCTACAAACCACAAAACTCTGAGCGTCAGATTCAAGCCTACTGGCAGGAAAACAGCACCTTCGAGGTGTCTGAAAATTCTGACAAGCCTAAATTTTATTGCTTAGCGATGTTCCCTTATCCCAGTGGTCAACTCCATATGGGACACGTCAGAACCTACACGCTTGGTGATGTCATTGCGCGTTTCCAGCGCCTGCAAGGCAAGAACGTACTGCATCCGATGGGCTGGGACGCGTTTGGTCTGCCCGCAGAGAACGCCGCCATAAAGCACGATATACCGCCTGCGAAATGGACCCATTCGAATATTGCTCACATGAAAGATCAATTGCAGAGCCTCGGCTTTTCTTATGATTGGTCCCGTGAATTCGCAACCTGCAACGCGGATTACTATCGATGGGAGCAGTGGTTTTTTACGAAGATGTTTAAAAAGGGCTTGGTCTACAAAAAAGCAGCCATGGTTAATTGGGATCCTGTTGATCAAACGGTACTTGCTAACGAACAGGTCATCAACGGGCGTGGTTGGCGTTCGGATGCGCTGGTTGAACGCAGAGAATTAGCGCAATGGTTTTTAAAGATCACCGACTATGCGCAGGAGTTGCTGGATAATTTAGACGGGCTGGATGGTTGGCCCGATAAGATTAAAACCATGCAGAGAAACTGGATCGGACGATCGACCGGCGTTGAGATGACGTTCCCGCTACCTCAGATTGATGACGTGGATTTGGACGGCGTGACGGTTTACACGACTCGGCCAGATACATTGATGGGGGCGACCTATCTCGCGGTCGCGCCACAACATCCGCTGGCTAAAACAGCGGCTGCCAAAAACCCAGTATTAGCCGAATTTCTCACTCAGTGTAATCAGGTTAAGGTTGCTGAGGCGGATATGGCCAAGATGGAAAAGCTTGGTATGGATACAGGATACATTGCGGCTCACCCGTTAACCGGTGAAGCGATTCCTGTCTGGGTCGCCAATTTCGTTTTGATGGAGTACGGCTCAGGTGCGGTCATGTCGGTTCCCGCCCATGATCAACGTGACTACGAATTTGCCAAGAAGTATGGATTGCCGATTAAACAGGTTGTGGCGCCCGCTGCTGACTCAGAGCAAGACTGCGATATTGCCGAAGCGGCATATGTATCAAAAAATGGCGTATTAACCAACTCAGGTGACTTCGATGGGCTTAACTTTGATGAGGCATTCAAGCAAATCGCCGAAGCCCTAGGCGACAAGAATCTTGGTGAAACGCAGGTTAATTATAGGATTCGTGATTGGGGTGTGTCTCGACAGCGCTATTGGGGTTGTCCCATACCGATCATTAACTGTGAAAAATGTGGTGCTGTTGCGGTACCTGAAGATCAATTACCTGTCACGCTACCAACGGATGTGCAGTTCGATGGTATTGGTTCGCCGATCAAAAAGATGGAATCCTTTTATAAAACAACCTGCCCAACCTGTGGCGGTGCTGCGGAGAGAGAAACCGACACGTTTGATACGTTTATGGAATCCTCTTGGTACTACGCGCGGTTTGCCTCTGCCAATAACGAAAATGAAATGCTTGATGAGCGAGCCAAATACTGGACTTCAGTTGATCATTATGTGGGTGGCGAAGAGCACGCAATTTTACACTTGTTGTACGCACGATTTTTTCACAAGGTTATGCGAGATGAAGGGTTGGTCGATACCGATGAGCCGTTCGAGAAGTTGTTGGCACTTGGTATGGTGCTAAAGGACGGCGTAAAAATGTCGAAGTCCGCTGGTGATGCCGGTGATCCGAAGCTCCTTTTGGATGCTTATGGGGCTGATGCGGTGAGGATGGCGATGATGTTTGCTGCGCCACCGGAACAATCCTTTGAATGGTCAGAACACGGGGTCGAATCGGCTAATCGCTGGTTGCGGACCAAGCTTTTCAAAACGGTTGATCAGCATTTGGCCCGTGGCACGGTCGAGGCATTAAATAAAAATCAATTGAATGACAGTCAAAAAGATACCCGTCGGGTTTTACATGAAACGATTGCGAAAGCAGCCGACGATTATGGCCGACGATTGAGCTTCAATACCGTTGTCTCTTCTTCGATGTCATTGATGAACCATCTGCTCAAAACTGACGACAGAACGCCTCAAGGACGCGCCGTCGCTCAGGAGGTATTGACCGCCGTCGTAACAATCATGGCGCCGATTACACCGCATATTTGTCACGAGTTACTGTTACGCCTTACCGGTGAAAAGCTTGAAGAGATTGTCTGGTTAGATGTCGATGAAGACGCGCTGGTAAAAACCACCGTGCCCATCATCGTGCAAGTAAACGGCAAGCTACGAGGTAAGCTCGAGATGTCAGTCGATGATTCTAAGCAGGATATTGAAGCTGCGGCGAGAAAGGTTGAGAATGTAGAAAAGTTCATTGAGGGTAAGACAATTAGAAAAGTGATTGTGGTGCCGGCAAAATTGATCAACTTCGTGGTGTCTTGATGCAGTCTGCAACCGTTGTGATTAGGTTCATTGCTCTCTTTAGCATGCTATCGGTGCTTGCCGGTTGTGGCTTTGCTTTGAGAAATACTGCTGAATTTGATTTGGCCGTTGAAAGCATGAATATCAGTTCTGCGAATGCCTACAGTGATTTCTCCCGTGAACTCGAACGTCTGGTTGAGTCGAGAGATATTGCCTTGGTGTCTACCGGTGCGGATTATTCTGTGCGTGTGTTGTCAGAGAACACCAGTCGAAGACCTGTCTCGACCACTGCTGATATTAGTGTTGCTGACTATGAGTTGCGTTTGGAAATTCAATTCGCCGCCGCTGATGAGAAAGGCAAGCCGATTATAAGACCGACCGTGATATCGACCGAGCGAATATACAGTTTTGACAGAACCAGCTTGGTTGGCAGTGCTGAAGAAGAGCAGGTGCTGATTGCTGAAATGAGAAGGGACTTGGCGGCACAGCTGCTAAGACGATTTAGTGCGGTTTTGCGTCAAGATGCCCAGAAGCAATCAGGCAGTGAGTCCGCGGACATTTTCGGTGATGATGAGTACGAAGGCTTATAAGCACTCGGTCTATAACCATTGCTGTTGTGTAGCCCGGACGTTAAAACCCTGCAAGATTCTTCAGATTCATCTGAGAGACGACAATGAAAGTATACGCTGACAAGCTCGCCGCAGAACTGTCGAAAAAAAAGCAGACCATCTACATCGTGTCAGGTGATGAGCATTTATTAGTTCAAGAAAGTTGTGATCTGATTCGCTCGCAGCTTCGCAAGGACGGCTTCAGCGAGCGAGAATTATTCCACGTTGAGGGTAGCTTTGACTGGGAAGAAGTTCTTTTCTCGGCAAATAGCATGAGTCTTTTTGCGGAAAAGAAGCTGATTGAATTGCGCATCCCGAACGGCAAACCCGGTGACAAAGGTGCCAAAGCGATCCAGTCCTACCTCGAACATATGGCCGACGATACGGTGCTTTTATTTATTCTGCCAAAGTTAGATGCAGCGACGCAACGCAGTAAATGGTTTAAAGCGCTGGAAGCTAAAGCCGCCTTCGTTCAAATATGGCCAATTGAGGTTGGCAAATTACCCGCTTGGATTAGTGCTCGATTTCGCAAAGTTGGGCTGACACCGACGCCGGATGCTGTCAGTGCATTGATCGATCGAGTTGAAGGGAATCTGCTTGCGGCGTCCCAAGAGATTGAGCGGCTAAGTTTAACCACCGGTAGCGGCGAAATTAGCCTTGAGCAGGTCGTTGACGGTGTCTCCGACAATACCCGTTTTGACGTATTCGGTTTGATCGATGCTGCGGTAGGGCAGAAGCCCGATCGGGCCCTTAAAATTGTTCGTGGACTGCGATCAGAGGGCAGCGAGATGTTAGCAATAACCGGACTATTGGCGCGAGAACTGAGATCATTGGTGAACATGTCCGCTGCTGTTAGAGGCGGGCAATCGATCGACTCTGTCTTGAATGGCTATAAAGTTTGGGCCAAACGAAAACCGATTGTAGGACAATGCCTTAAGCAACAAAGTCCCTCCAGAATTCAGTCCTGTCTACGCCGAGTTGCAAACATCGACAGATTTGTAAAAGGCGCAGCAACGGGCGAGCCCTGGGACGAGTTAGAACGGCTCGTGCTAACGCTGTCTAAATCATCACATAAGGTTAATTTTAATTAGAACGCGCGGGTCGATCTCGATCAAACGCCGCGACGCAATCTCTATCAGTTAACCTTCGTTTCAGCTTCGTCGCCTCGAGACACTAACGTTAAACTTTGGCCATCGGTCTCAAACACGGTAATTGATGCGTTGTTAGGCCGAAATACCATAACCTGATCTTTTCCCTCAGCAAAACCAACAGCGGCATTGATCGCAACGTAATGGGAAAAAATCGCCGTATCTTGCTGAATGTCGATTAAGGCTTGGCCGAGGTTGGCCCGCCAATCTTGTAATGCCTGAGTTTGTTGTGACCAGTTTTCTTGCATAATCTTCCCCAGCCATGGTCCACGTTCCTGCAGCGAGAGTCCTGGTGACGGTATCTCCGCAACGCGCGTTTCTATCTCGACGGATTGTGAGAGCTTCTCCGCGAGCGGAATAGCTGTCTCCTGCGCTCTCTTGAGAGGGCTCGATAGCAGCACTAATGGCGTGTGGCGAGTAAGTAGCTCGCAGGCTTGCTTTGCCTGTTCATGTCCTTCGACGTCGAGACCGGGGTCTGCATCATCGGTAAATGACGCTGCTGCCTTGCCGTGACGGACCAGATAAATTCTTGCCATGGTATACCTTAATCAAAGAACGGGGACCGAAGTATAAAGATGCTTGCGGACCTTTCAAAGCGAATGGCATTTTTGAGCCAATACAGATATATTTGCGCTTCATTCCGCATCATCGAATTCTTCTCGGACATCTCGATTTATAGTGGTTATCAAGACTAACATTTAGGCAGTAATATCAATGACACAGGAAGGCAATGCGTTAGAAGGGACTGGTATTCCAGATATTGAAATTGATGTAAAGGAAACTTTTGGTCTGGACATCGACCTTAAGGTGCCTGCATTTTCTGTCCGCGGCGAACATGTTCCGCCGGTGGACGAAAGTTACATCTTTAATCACGAAACAACGCTGGCGATACTCGCGGGCTTTGCGTACAACCGACGGGTCATGGTGCAAGGTTATCATGGTACAGGTAAATCAACGCACGTTGAGCAGGTTGCAGCACGTTTGAATTGGCCCTGTATTCGAATCAACCTTGACAGTCACGTCAGTCGTATGGATTTGATTGGTAAGGACGCTATCGTACTTCAAGATGGTAAACAGATTACCGAGTTCAGAGAAGGCCTGCTGCCTTGGGCATTACAGCGCGCTTGTGCGTTGGTGTTTGATGAATATGATGCGGGCCGTCCAGATGTCATGTTCGTCATCCAGCGTGTGCTAGAAGTTGAGGGTAAATTGACCCTGCTGGACCAAAGCAAAGTCATCAGCCCACATCAATCTTTCCGGTTGTTTGCGACCACTAATACGATTGGTCTTGGAGACCCCAGCGGTCTTTATCATGGTACTCAACAAATTAACCAGGGTCAGATGGACCGTTGGAACATTGTCACAACCTTGAACTATCTACCCCATGAGCGGGAAGTCGATATCATTTGTGCAAAGCTGCCCGATTTGGACCGCAAGCGCGTATCGAATATGGTCTCCGTTGCTGATTTAACGCGACAAGGGTTCATTAATGGTGATATTTCAATCGTTATGTCGCCACGAACTGTGATCATGTGGGCAGAGAATGCGAATATTTTCAAAGACTTCGGCTTCGCTTTCCGCCTGACGTTCCTCAATAAATGCGATGAAACGGAAAGATCTATCGTTGCTGAGTATTATCAAAGGAGTATGGGGGAAGACCTTCCCGAATCAAGTTCCCGTGTAGTGCTTGGTTGATAATCCAAACTTCATCCTAATTTGTTAAACAGATCTGCTGCGCCTATTTAGATAGGCGTAGGGAGAAAATTTTGTCCGAACTAGACGACACAACAGAAGTATTCAAACAAGCCGTCACATCAACCATGAGAGCGATCTCGGGTAACGATGAGCTGACGGTGAGTTTTGGGCGCGGTAAACCTTATATTCAAGGCAACAAAGCGCGCATCCCGCTACCGCAAGGTGGTATGACTGAGGCTGAGCTTGCGACATTAAGAGGTACTTCCGACAAGTTTGCGCTGCAAGAAAGATATCATGATGACGCTAAGCACCGCGAAAACCGACCTGAAACAGGGCTAGCCCAGCAGGTGTTCGATTCTGTTGAGGATGCGCGAATAGCCGGTATTGGTTCTTACTTAATGAAGGGTGTTGAGGATAATCTAACCGCGCAACTTGAAAGTCATTGCGAAGAACAAAATTATCTCGAAATTGAGACGCAAGCACAGGCGCCTTTAGGTGAAGCTGTTGGCCTGTTTGTCAGGGAAAGTCTTGGTTTACCTATACCGCCGACCGCGTCGCACGTTCTTGAATTGTGGCGCAATCATATTGAAGCGGCTGTCGGTGATCACTTAAAGCAAGCAGACGAGCGTATCTTTGATCAGGAAGATTTCTCAAAGTTAACCCGTCAGCTTATTTCAGACCTGGGTCTTGCAGAAGAGTGGGGCGATGAGTCCGGCGAAGGTGAAGCCGAGGATGCGCAGCAGCAAGAACAAGAGATGGAATCTGATGCGGGTGATGAATCATCCGAGCAGGAAATGTCAGGTGATTCTGATATGTCGGATGCGATTGAGGGCGAGGTGCCCGTCGATGTTGACGCCATGGATATGGCCGAAGCTGAAGGTGATCAAGATGACGCCGGTGGTCCACCGGATTCAATGATAGATCCCAACTGGCTTCGACCGAAAGAGAGTCAGTACAAAGCCTACACAACAAAATTTGACGAAACGGTTTTTGCTGATGAGATGTGCGACCCACCCGAATTGGACAGGCTTCGCAGTGTATTGGACAAGCACCTACAGAACTCTCAAGTCGTCATTAGCAAACTCGCCAATCGTCTGCAGCGTAAGTTAATGGCGAAGCAGAACCGGACGTGGCACTTTGATTTAGAAGAAGGTCAGCTCGATACGTCGCGATTAACGAACGTCGTTATGGATCCTTTCTCTCCGTTGGCTTTCAAACAGGAAAAGGACACCAAGTTTAAAGATACGGTCGTATCGTTATTGATCGACTCCTCCGGTTCTATGCGAGGCCGGTCAATCACAATCGCGGCTATGTGTGCGGATATATTGGGACAAACCCTTGAGCGCTGTAGCGTTAAAGTGGAGATTCTAGGCTTCACCACGAGAGCATGGCGGGGTGGCCAATCGAGAGAACTGTGGCTTCAGCAGGGTAAACCCGCGCAGCCAGGCCGACTCAACGACCTACGTCATATTGTCTACAAAGCGGCAGACATGCCCTGGCGACGATGTCGACGCAATCTCGGTCTGATGATGCGTGAAGAATTATTGAAAGAAAATATTGACGGTGAAGCGTTGCTTTGGGCACACAATCGAATCGCCGGTCGTCCAGAAGATCGTAAGATCATGATGGTCATTTCTGATGGTTTGCCGGTTGATAACAGTACATTACTGGTCAATCCGAGTAATTACCTCGAGCAACACCTTAAATTTGCGATTGATCGTATTGAGAATAATTCGCCGGTCGAGTTAGTTGCGATTGGCATCGGTCATGATGTCACTCACCATTATCGTCGCGCCGTTACGATAACGGATGCAGAGCAATTGGGTGACGCAATGACAGAGCAACTGGTAGATCTGTTTGATGAACAGTCGAACGCAAAGCTACCGCCGGTTCGAAATAAGGGAGCAGCGTAGCTGCTCTCAAATTATGGGGCGCTTAACGCGTTCTGATATCACATTTCCTCAGTAACCAAAGGTTGCGCAGCGTGCATGTAGATCCCAGGGATCAAATATTGTCCTTGATCCGTCAATACGGCAAAACCCATGCTGACGAACAAGCTGTTGTTGATCGTATGACGGCATTTGTGCAGGCGCATGAGAATTGTTTTTCTCGCGAGCAGCTTCTGGGACACATAACCGGTTCTGTTTGGATACTCGACAAAAGTAGGACCAAGTCCCTGTTAACGCATCACAAAAAACTCAACATTTGGGTTCAGTTGGGTGGTCACGCAGATGGTGATTCTGATATTCAACGTGTCGCGATGAAGGAGGCCGAAGAAGAGTCTGGTATCGCGAACTTAGTTTGTTTGTCGGACGATATATTCGACATTGATATCCACCGCATACCTGAACGAAAAACAGAGCCCGAACACTATCATTACGATTGTCGTTTTCTGCTTCAGTCTCAGGATGAACAATACGTTGTCAGCGAAGAGTCACATGATCTTTCCTGGATTGAATTAACGAAGATGCAAGACTTTACGACAGAAGAGTCGGTGCTTAGGATGGTTAGAAAGACTCAAGTCTTGTTCGAGTAGGTGGGTTTCGATCGAACCACTCGGGCAGATTCTGCCAAATAAATTGCTCTAGCGGCTCAGTCAAATAAATTGCAGGTGACGCTATGTTGATCTGAGATGTGTTTTGTTTTTGGGTTCTCTACGCTACATCGGGCTGTTGCGCTCGGGCACCTGTCCGCAAAACGACAACCCGGCCCCATATTTATCGGCGATGTAATCTCACCCTTGATCGATGCGTGTTGACGAGCCCGTTCCGCTTTAGGATCTGGTTCTGGGTTCGATTCAATCAATAGCTTTGTGTAAGGATGTTGCGGGTTAAAGAACACTTCATCCGACGGACCGCATTCAACCACCGTGCCGAGATACATGACGGCCATTCGGTCAGAGACGTATCGCACCATTGAAAGGTCGTGGGCGATGAATAGTAGTGTTAAGCCGAGAGAGTTTTTTAAATCGTCGAGCAGGTTAATGACCTGTGCCTGCACTGAAACATCAAGTGCCGAGATGGGCTCGTCGCAGACCACAAATTTGGGTTTGATTATCATCGCCCGTGCAATACCAATTCTTTGGCGCTGGCCGCCAGAAAACTCATGTGGATAACGCGACATATGATCAGCGTTTAAGCCAACTTGTGCGAGCCACGTTGCGACTTCTTCTTTTATCTGACTCTTAGTATGTTGACCCTGAATGTGAAGACCTTCGCCGACGATATCAAGTACAGTCATGCGCGGGTTTAAAGAAGAGTAGGGGTCTTGAAAAATCATCTGTAAATTCTTTGAATAGGCGAGATGATCTGCCGCAGAAAATTTTGCCGGTAGTTCTTGTTCTTCGTAATAGGCTTTGCCGCCTGTTCTGGGGTGTAAGCCGATCAAGGTTTTACCAAATGTTGATTTGCCTGAGCCACTCTCACCGACGAGTCCAAGGATTTCGTTCTGTTCAATACCAAGCGATATGCCATCAACAGCATGCAACATTTGATCTCGACCAACTTTGAAATATTTTTTCAGACCTTCTGTTCTAACCAGCATGATCGTCTCCTACCTGAAAGAGGCCGTCTGTCTTGGGTGCTTCAGGATGCTGCAGCCAACATTTTGAAAAGTGACTGCTACTCGATGTGAGGATGAACTCCTCGCTTTGCTTCGTTTCGCAAAGTGCCATGGCGTGTGGACAGCGTGCAAAGTAACCGCAACCTGCCGGCGGAGAAAATAGATCCGGTGGACTGCCCTCAATTGGCGTGAGCTTCTTTGCGCGGTCTTTACGGTTAGAAGGCATGGCTTCCTTCAATCCCATCGTATAGGGGTGGGCGGATTCGTAGAAGATTTCATCGACAGTGCCCATCTCAACAATTTGCCCCGCGTACATCACAGCAACTCTGTCAGCCATCTTTGCGACAACGGCCAAATCGTGTGTAATTAGGATGATCGACATATCCTCTGTCTTTTGTAGCTCTGACATCAGCTCTAAAATCTGTGCTTGGATAGTGACATCGAGTGCGGTTGTCGGCTCATCGGCAATCAGCACCGATGGGTTACAAGCCAAACTCTGCGCGATCATCGCCCGCTGCAACATGCCGCCAGAGAATTCGAATGGGTATTGTGCAGCCCGTTTTTTTGCTTCAGGGATGCGGGTTTTCTCCAACAGTGCGACTGCTTTTGCCGATGCGTCTGAATAGGAGAGATGTCGATGCACCATTAACGTTTCTGATATCTGATCGCCAATGGTCATGGTCGGGTTTAATGAAGTCATAGGGTCTTGAAATATCATCCCAATCTCAACGCCGCGAAACTTATTCGCCTCCTTTGCGGGCAGGTTAAGAATGTTATTGCCACGTAACCTTGCCTCACCGGCGGTGATTTTCCCGGGAGGCGTAGGTAAGAGACCCATGATCGACTGTACTGTTACGGACTTACCGCAACCTGATTCGCCGACAATCGCTAACGTCTCGCCACGACCGACGGAGAAGTTAACGCCCCGTACTGCCTGAACGACGCCACCATAGGTTGAGAACTCCACATTTAGATTCTCAACCTCAAGGACGTTATCTTTAAACGTATCATCCATTTCGCTCATTCCTTAGACCTCATTCTTGAATCGAGGGCTTCGGTCAATCCATCACCGAGTAGATTAAATGCGAGAACGGTAATGCTGATAAATAGTGCTGGGAAGAATAGCTCATGTGGGTGACTGAGCATTGTCTTCACGCCTTCATTACACATCGATCCCCATGACGGTGTGGGCGGCGCAACACCCATGCCGATAAAGGAAAGGAAAGCTTCGGTAAATATTGCTGAAGGTACTGCAAACGTAAGGGTCACTAGAATGACCCCCATTGTGTTTGGAATAATATGTCGAATAATAAGATAGTGATCTTTCGCACCGAGTAGACGCGCAGCTTCAATGAAGGCGTTTTCTCTGATCTGCAGTACTTGGCCTCGAACCAGTCTCGCTGTCGATGGCCAGCCGAGTAACACGAGGGCTAACAGCATTGGCATGACGCCACTTTCACCCGGTCCAATACCGAATGCGATTTTAAATAGGATCATAAATAACAAGAAAGGAAGCGCGACGACGAAGTCGGCAAAGCGCATTAGAAGACTGTCAAACTGGCCGCCAAAATAGCCTGCGAAACCGCCGTAGATAATGCCGAATAGTACGAACAGCAACGGCGCAAAAATACCAATAAACAGTGAAACCTGCGCGCCTTCCATCAGGCGAGCTAGCATGTCGCGACCTAAATAGTCTGTGCCGAAGGGGTGAAATTCAATTGCGATAGAATCGCCAAGCTTAGTATCTTGCGCTAGCAGATTGCGCTCACGTGCCTCAGACATTGTGATGGCCAGATCGGGAAGCACGACAAGGGTTATATAGGTATCCGACTCATCAAATCCGTCAGTCGGTACAATGGAGTAAAAGTATTCCCTTTGCTCTAAGTTGAGCCTGTCTTCAAAGCTGACCTCGTTGCCGCCATCGGTGACACCAAGCGGCAAACCAAGATCATTAATGGTTTCCGGTGCTCTTTGGTTTCGGTATACGCTATAACCGCCAGCACCCACAACAGGGTCCCATGTGATTCGCACCCGCTTTGTCGTGGCAACATCGACGACTCTTAGGTTTGTAGGTGCTGGGATAATATCTAGATAGTCATCAGGTTCGGCCGGGAAATTATCTAAAACAATGCCTCCCCAACGCTGATAAGGATCGACAAGTATGGCTTGTTTCGGCCAAGACGGTGCTTGAGATATCTGATTGAGATCCTGTAGCGCCGGATCGACATTCCACAGGAAGGGCCCGGCCAGTGTGAACAGTGCAAGGCCAATAATGATGTACAGTGATATTAGCGCTCGCGTGTTTTTCTTCAGGCGTCGCCAGGCGTCTTGCCAATATGACAGCGACGGTCGTGAGATTTGCTCCGCACGTACACTTTTTGCAGCGGGCTGGAAGTCTTCTTTAGTTGGTTTGTATGATTGATTCACTAGCTCAATCTCACGCGTGGGTCGATAAAGCCATAAAGAATATCAACCAAGATAACCATTAAGACTAAGAACGCGCCGTAGAAAACGGTGGTGCCCATAATAACGGTATAGTCGAGTTGTTGTACCGCTTGAACAAAATAGCGACCTAGACCGGGTATTGCAAAAACAAGTTCGACCACGAAGCCGCCCGTTGTAATGGCTGCTATCTGTGGACCCAGCACGGTGATCACCGGCAAGATTGCATTGCGAAGTTGATGTCTAAAAAAGATACGTGATGGCGACAAACCCTTTGCTCGGGCTGTTCGAATATAGTCCTCGTTGACAATTTCTAGCATTGACGAACGCATCAATCGCGTCAGTAATGCCATTGTGCCGAGACCAAGTACCATCGACGGCATTAACATGTGCGACAAGGTGCCCCAGCCAGCGACGGGAATAATGCTGGCGCCAAATAGGCTGTTGATGTTTACCAGTAGTAGTTGTCCTAAAGCCGCGAAGACAAAGCTGGGTACAGAGATGCCCAGTATCACAAGGAACATAATAATAATGTCAGGTAATCGATTCCGATACAGTGCGGTTAACGCCCCCCACAGGACACCGCCGATCGTCGCAAAGAAAATGGCCATGATGCCAAGCGTTGCAGAGACTGGAAAGTGATCTCGAATGATGTCGTTTACTTGCCGGTTTTGTTGCGTAAACGAAATACCAAAATCACCGCTCAGCATATTTTTCATAAAGATGACGTACTGCTCTGGCGCCGATTTGTCGAGTCCGTACTTACGTTCAAGGTTCGCTCGAATCTCCGCAGAGACCGCTTTGTCGTTCATTAAGGGGTCGCCGGGTACCATATGCATGGCAGTGAAGGTGGCAGTGGCGATAAACCAAACTGTCACGATGCCCGCTAACAATCGTTTAAGGGTGTAAGCTAACATCGATAGAAAACGAGACGATTTGCGTCGATCGATGTGATCGTAGTTTCAGTATTTATGTTCGGCACAGTAATGAGGCTCACGTTGCTTACTTTATGACTCGAGAATATGTGTAATCAGGGTCGGGTCCAACGACGCGACGAACGACACCGCGAACCTTGGAATTCATAAGGTATATGACGCCTTGTTCGTACATCGGTAAAATTACGGCATCATCATGAATGATTTTCTGTAGTTTAGCCATTGCCTCCATGCGTGTCTTAGGGTCAACATTGTTCAGCGCAATTCGCACTTGCTCATCATAATCTGGGTTGCTGTATCTGCCACGATTATTTAGGTTCCAAGAGGCAAACAAATCGCCAAAGGTCATGATATCGTCGAAGTCTGGTCCCCAACCTGCCAAGACAAAATCAAAATCGCCAGATGTCATTTTTGCGAGCCTCTGTTTGAACGTTTGTTTGTCAATTTTGATGTCTAAGCCTAAGCGAGACTTCAGTAGGCCTTGCAAATATTCCGCTTGTTTAGTCGCTGTTGGTGTATTGCCGGACAGCAATATCAACGCAGGGAATTCTTCGATGCCAAGCTCTGACTTGGCTTTGGCTAAGTACTCAGCCGCCAGTCCTTTGTTTACAACGGCAACTTCTGCCGGGTATTCCTTCCGAAATTTATCATCGACCCCCTGCAGCCATACGGGGAAAAGACTTTCGGCGGCCAGGTTGCCGGGCGTCGCGAGGACATTATTAACAAACTTGTCGGAATCAAAGGTATGTTGAATTGCTCGGCGCAAATTCAGATTGTCGGTTATGCGTCCCGCTCTGTGATTGTACTCTAGGAAAAATATTGAGCCGGTGGAGAAGCTGCGTATGCGCTGCTTCTGTGTCAGTGCATCTTTGTAAGTCTCACCATCAAGCCTTGTGTGAACGATTTTTCCATCGATGAAGAGATTCAGCCTCGCGCGGGAGTCTTCGGTAATGTAAGCAGCGTTGATTTCATTGAGCGTGATTTTCTCTTTGTCCCAATAAGTTTCGTTCTTTTCCATTTTGAGTGAGGCTGAATGAACCCACTCGGTTAAGCGAAAGGGTCCGTTGAATAGTAAGTCTTGCGCATCGGCTGCGTAGCTGTCGCCTCGGCTATTGAAAAAATCCTCTCGAACAGGAAAGTAGGTAGCAAAGGCGGTAAGTTTAATGAAGTAGGCGGTGGGACGTTCTAGTTCAACGCGAATGGTGTAGTCATCGATAGCGGTAACGCCAATGTCCGTTAGTTTGGCTTTACCTTTATTTGCCGCTTCGGCATTTTTGATGGGAAATAGTATGAATGCATATTCTGAGGCTGTTTCCGGAGCGAGTGTTGTTCGCCAGGCAAACACGAAATCATTCGCGGTGACTGGCTTACCGTCGCTCCATAGTGCATTTTCGCGTAGCCAAAATGTTGCGCCCATGCCGTCAGGGTCTATTTCCCACTTATACGCGACACCTGGCACGATTCTACCTCGACGATCGTATCGAACAAGACCTTCCATAATATGGGGAAGGATAAAGTTGCTGACCTGGTCGGTCGCCTTCATGCTATTGAGTTGGGGCGGTTCCTGAGTCAATGCGATGCTAATCGTCTGTTCTTCGAAATCTGCGGATGTCACCGGGGCTTGCGCTGAGGTGATGGCTGACCAGAGCGTCATCAGGAACAAAAGGTATTTCATAAAGGGATAAGCCTTGTAAACGAAGGTTGATGATGTCGTTAGGCGGGGAATTGTAGCTGAATATGAGGATTTATAGCCAATCCCGTCGAGATATAAATTCAGATGACAGGTAAAGAAATAGTGGGGTCTATAGAAAACGTCAATACCCGCTCTATTAGATAGAGCTTGGCTCAAAGCTGGCGGTATCAGGTTGTATTGTTTGTGATGGGTCTGAGGAAAGCCTCTTAGGCAACAAGTATAGCCAAGACATAGCGTTGCCTTCAGTGATAGCCTCACGCATGTGTAGGCCGTCGTTTTGCTGATGTCGTTTTAAGACACAGACTTCAGCAAATTACTGACGACCCGTTCGAGATGTACGAGGGAATTGCAAACTTCAGTTTGGTGGCAACAGGGCGCATATTTTTTCATTTCTGCATCGCCCACTGTCCAACTGGACTTAGGCTCTGGATTTAGCCAGATTACCCGTTTTGCTTTGTCGTACATTTCTTTGACGATTTCTGATTTTGAATCGCCATAATTATTTCGAGCGTCGCCTAAAATAATAATGGTGGTCTTATTATCGACATCGTCCATAACGTGGTTCTTAAAATCCTGCAGCATTCGACCATAATCAGTTGAGCCATTGCCGTAATCCCGCATGGTTCGCGCCATAGCTTCTTCCAATTTGCTGTGTTGAAACAATTTGGTGACTTCGCCTAAATCGGAAGAAAAGGCGAATGAGCGTACTTTGGGTAATACCTCCGCTAAGCTATATAAGAACATGAGCAGGAATCTGGAATAATTACTAACAGATCCGCTAACGTCACAGATGCACATAACTTTGGGTCGGTCGACCTTTGATGCTTTCCACTTTAGGTTGAAAAACATGCCGTCGTATTGCATGTTGTTTCGAAGTGTTTTCCTGACGTCAAGTTGTCCGCGTTTGTAAGTCTTGCGGCGTTTTGAATGAACGGAAATCAGTTTTTTGGCCATTTTGAAAACAACTTCTTGAACATCTTTGAAGTTGCGCTTTTCAAGGCTCGATAATTTGACCTTTTTTAGAAGCTCCTCACGAAGTTGCTTACCTGTTTCATCTGCGTGTAGGAAAAACTGTTTTTCGACGTAATCGCGTACCCGCTCTCTTAGCAGGTCTCTAGATTTTTTTAATCGTCCGGAAAGGTTGCGTTGTCCAGGACCGCCATGCGCAGTTAAGTCGGAAATTTCATCCTGTAGACCTTTGAGGCCCATTGCATCCATAATCTTGCGGGTAAATAGGCCTTTTTGGGTAAACACGACAATTTTACTGACTTCAACCTTACGACCGGCTTCCATCATTGAAATCGTTTGCTCTGTGCGCGTGCCGGTTGTGAGCAATTTGCCGAGCTCTGACGTTGGCTGCAGTTGAGGCACGGAATCATCGATTTCCTGCTCTCCTGCACCTTGGCCTCCGCCTTGCCCGCCGCCTTTGCCTGACTGTTGGCTTTCACCTTCAGCGTTGAAATCGCCGTCATCAAATTCGTCCTCTCCACCGGACTCATCTTCAGATGAAGATGTGTTGCCAGGCTGAGCGGGTTTATCCATAACGAAGAATCTTTCGAAACAGTCCTCGAATGCCTCTTTCTCTTCTGGGTTCTTGGCCAGAACAAGAGCGAGTGAGTTCTTTAGGAATTCGCGGTTTTCGTATCCAACGAGGTCCATACACTCCATTGCATCAAGCGTCTCTGCGGGAGAAACCTTGATTTCGGCTGTTCGAAGAACTTTAACGAAATCGACGAGAGTCCGATCCATTACTGATTCTCTTTCAGTGCTTTGTTTGTCACGCTTTGTAGTTCCGCCTCGACCGTTTCAATGTCTTCTTGGAATTTTAGTATGACATTGAGGGTCTGTTTTACTAAGTCTGCGTCGAGTGATTCAGTGTGAAGTAAAATGAGCGTTCGAGCCCAATCAATGGTCTCACTGATCGCAGGTACCTTCTTAAGGTCCATGTCGCGCAATTCTTGGATGAAGGTCACCATTTGGTTGCGTAGATTCTCCGCGATTTCCGGAACACGTGCTTGAACAATTTGACGTTCAAGAGCTGCATCAGGAAAGGGTATGTAAAGATGCAGACAGCGTCTTTTCAATGCATCTGATATCTCTCGTGTATTGTTACTGGTCAAAAATACCAGAGGCTTTCTTTTATCGTTCGCTTTAATTGTGCCTATTTCAGGAATAGATAATTGGAAATCAGACAGCATTTCTAATAACAAGGACTCGAACTCATGGTCTGACTTATCGATTTCATCAATCAGCAGGACACACCCTTCTTCTTTCTTTAGAGCTTTTAATAAAGGTCTGGGCTCAAGGAACTCCTCAGAAAAGAAGATATCGCCAAACTCGTGAAGCTTTGTAACCGATTCAGTCAGGCCTTTAGCGCCGTCCAAAATCTCTCCCAATGTTTCTTTCAGGACTTGGGTGTATAGAAGTTGTTTACCGTACTTCCATTCGTAAATCGCTTTGGACTCATCGAGACCTTCATAGCACTGCAGACGAATACATTCTAAATTGAGCATCTCGGCAACAGTCTTAGCAAGCTCGGTTTTACCTACGCCGGGCGGCCCTTCAATCAAAATGGGTTTCTCAAGGTGATAGGCGAGAAAAACCGCGGTCGCAATCTGTTGATTGCCAATGTAGTTCAGCTGCTCGAGGCCTTCTTGAATGATGTCAACATTGGCCAATTTTTTTTCGTTTTTTAGGGTCACTGTATTTCCTGAAATTATGAACTGACGTCTTGGGTGCATGTGACTGAAATCAGCTTATGGCTGCGCACGCAGTAAAGGTGGCACATTATGTGAAGCTGCCTTGCGTTTGTACAGTGGAGCGCAAACCATCATGCCTAGGTATCAATGCGAATAAGGTGGATTTATCAGGAATATCCGGCATGAATGTTAATTATGGGCTTTTCAGGGTCTCATTGAGCGCATAAATCCAAGTTTTATCAGTTAGTTAGAAGCCGTAGTTAATCCGGTGAGTTAGATAATGGATTGTTGCAATCCACCAAACTGTGATATTGTTAGATCAGCTTATAATAAAACGGTGCACGTTCTCACGTTTTGGAGGTAACCCAAGCCGTGACGGGCCAAAGTAGACGATCTCTCAATGGCACAGAATAGAAGGCACCATCGTTATACCCTAGCGAGTTTTTCATATGAAAGAGCCTAAAGCAGCCATTTTAATGGACGAACTTGCCACACCGCTAGTCCGTTACTTGTCAAAAAAAGTCAGCAACAATGAAGATGCCAATGACCTTGCTCAAGAGGCATTGCTGCGAATGTACAAATTCCAACAATCTCAAAAATTGGACAATGCCAAGGCATTCTTGTTTAAGACGGCCAATAACCTTGTTATTGACCAGATTAGACGGGCTAAGGTGCATGATCGCTATATCAATTGGGAAAATTCACAGATCGCTGCGACAAACGACGATCATAAATACTCTCCGTCAGCGGAACGTACGGTATCTGCGGAGCAGGAGTTAGACCAGATATATCGCGTTGTGGATGATATGCCTGAGAAAGTGAAGCGCGCATTCCTGCTGCATCGTGGCAAAGATATGAGCTACTCTGAGATCGCGCAGGAAATGGGTGTTTCAACAAGCATGGTAGAAAAACACATGGTTAAAGCGTTGAAAATATTACGCCAAAAGATAGCTGACGGTTGATTGATGAGTAAATGCCGCCAGCTGAATCGGCACAATAATGCTCTTCAGCGCTGCCGATCTTCTGCCTTTCCCAAAAGAAAAAAATTCTCATCGAGTCGTCCGCCTCTGTTGCTGCTCGAAGAGCGCTGGCTTGCCACGCGCTAAGGCACTAACCAATTTTTAAAGCCCATTTAATTTATAATAGTGACCAACATTCTCTTTATGCCTCGGTTCGGGTGAATTTATTTCATCTAAATTATTTAATAGTCAAAAATAAGCGCCTAACTGCAATATTTCGTGACCCTAAAGCCCTAGCTAATCTCTCAATCTACTTACTTATAAAGTGGACTAACATTCTTTTATATCTCAGTTCGGGTGAATTTATTTCATCTAAATTTATTTCTAACGATTTTTTTCAGTTTTATTAATTTTTACTGAGGGGTTTCTTTATTAAAGCGTCTTATGAAGTACCAGTGTTTTAATCGCTGAATGAGCGCGGAAGACTGCGTCTAAAAAAATAAGCAATATTCAACTAGTTGGGGGAAATAATATGTACAAAATCAACCGAATGGCGAGTGCGTTGACTGCATTGGCCGCGGTAGCAGCTGTTGCATTACCGGTCGCTCCGGTTTATGCCGCAGATGACGAAGAGGAAATGGAGCAAATCGTTGTTACGGGTTCTCGTATCAAACGCGATAACTTCAGCTCATCTTCGCCAATTACAGTTATATCAGGACAATCTTTGGTTGATTCGGGTATGACTAACCTTGGGGAAGCGCTACGTAATCAACCTTCAATCGGTACGGGTGGTTTTAACCAGTCATCTGTTTTGTCGGGCGGTGGTTCAACTTCAATCGACCTTCGTAACCTTGGTCCAGACCGTGTTCTTATTCTGATCAATGGTCGTCGAGTAGCGTCATTCGCTGACGCACTGGCTAACCAAGCGGCTGACTTAACGTTCATACCAACTGCAATGGTAGAGCGCGTTGAGATTCTTCGTGATGGTGCTTCTGCAGTATACGGTTCTGACGCTATTACAGGTGTTGTAAACGTAATCCTAAAGAAAGACTTCGAAGGTGCTGAAATTACAGCGGGTATGGGTTCAACAAGTGAAGGCGATGGCGATACAACTAATGTATCTATGACCGTTGGTACTGTTGGTGATCGTGGTAGTGCTGTATTTGGTGCTGAGATTCGTGATCAAGAGCCGATTAAGCAAGTTGACCGAGATTGGGCTTTCCCATCGGTCTCTTCCTTGACAGCCACTTCATTCCAGAATGGTTCATTTTTCTCACCAGGTGGTGTCTTCTTAGGAGATACAGATGCAGTATTCTGTACTCGAGCTAAAGCGCTCGGCGGTGATGAAATAACTGACGTCTCAAATGGCGACGGTTCTGGTTGTGAAAGCTTTGCACCACGTCAAACAGGTGAGCCACAGTTGGTTCGTTATGACTACGGCTTGGCTCAGGATCTGATCATAGATAGTAAGACGATATCTGCTTCTGGTTTCATGAACTATGAGTTGACTGATAACGTTAACGTTTTCATGGAAATGCAGTACTCTAAGCGAGAAAGTACTAGTCATCTCGATGGTAACCCAGGATCTTTCGGTACGGTTGCATACCCTGCTGGTTCACGAGTACCTGCGTCGAACCCTAACAACCCAACGGGCGAAGACGGTTCTTTCTACTTCAGACCTTCTTCTACTATTGGTCCACGTACATCTGAGCACGAATCAAATACAATTCGATTCGTTACGGGTGTTGAGGGTTCAATTCCAGAAAATCTATGGTTTAACGATGCATGGAGCTACGAAGCGTCTTTCCTTTATACAAAGGTTGATGCTGATCTTCGAACTAACAGCACTTGGAACTTGGCGCGGTTTATTCGAATCTCTGATCCAGCTCAGTGTTCAGTTGACGATCTTTGTTCACAAACTGTGAATGCTTCGGGTGCCTTGGATACTTTCCGTCCTGGTAACTGGACTCAGGAAGAGATTAGCTACATGCGTCAGAATACGCTTGCCATCTCTAAGTTCTCAACCCATGGTTGGCAGGCGGTAATTTCTGGTCCATTGTTTGAACTACCTGCGGGCGAAGTGGCGATGGCTGCTGGTCTTGAATACCGTAAAGAGCGCGGTTTGAACGTTCCGGATCCTACAACTCAGTCTGGCGAAAGTGTTGCTAACCAGGTGTTTGTAACCGAAGGTGCGTACGACGTTGAAGAATTTTTCCTTGAATTTGACGTGCCTCTGCTTGCTGATGTTTTCCTAGCGCAAGAATTGACCTTGAACTTGCAGTACAGACGCTCTGACTACTCTACTTTCGGTAGCGATGACGTCTACCGAGTTGGTGTTAACTGGCAGATTATCGATTCTGTTCGACTTCGTGCAAACGTTTCGACTGCATATCGCGCGCCTTCAATCACTGACTTGTTTGGTGGTGGTACAGTGAGCTTCGATTTTGTTGATGACCCCTGTCAGGGCGCTTCTGATGCAAATACAATCGCTAACTGTGCACTTGACGGTTTAGGTGCAGGTTTCACTCAGGTAACTGCTCAGTATCCAGTGCTTGCTGGATCTAACGCTTCGTTAGAGCCTGAAACAGCTGATACTTGGACTGCGGGTGTTATCTTCACGCCTGGTTTCTTACCTGGTTTAGAGATGAGCATTGATGTTTGGGATATCGAAGTTGAAAACTTGATCACCACGGTAACTTCAACTTCTGTACTTGAAGATTGTTACGGTGGACCTGTTGGCAAAACTGATCCTAAATGTGCGCAGTTTAACGGTCGTGGTAACCAAGGTGTACCTCGGAACTTTGTTAACAGGCTACAGAATAGCGCAGACGGCGTTGAGACAGATGGTTTTGACATGGCTGTTAACTACGGTTTCGATGCGTTTATGGATACCACTTGGAATCTAGAACTTGTTGGTACTTATGTAGCTGAAAACACTTTCTACCCAGGGGCTGGTGGTGCTGATGATGGTGGATCTACTCCACGTGTTGTTGCTAACTTCAACACAAATGTTGACTGGAATAACTTCGGTTTTGCTTGGTACATGCGTTACGTATCAGCAATGAATGACCCACGTTATGACGGTGACAATGCATTTGGTTACAGTGGTACAGACGATTACTACAAGCATGATCTTCGTGCTTCTTACGACTGGGATAACTACAGAGTACTGCTCGGTGTTAACAACGTAACTGACGAAGATCCTGAATATGTATTCTCTTCAGGTAACAATACTGATACAAACCTGTATGACGTACGTGGTGCATACTACTTTGTTCGGTTTGAAGCTCAACTTCTATAATCTATGGCAACATAATTGTTAACATAGGTAGATAAGTGAGCTAGAAATAGAAAACGGATCCGAAAGGGTCCGTTTTTTTTTGGCAAAAATGGGTAAAACGATTTCGAAAAAAAAGGCTCAAGCCACAAAAAATGCCAACGCGACATGGATTAAGTTTAAGGTCGCATGCGCGATAAATAGAAGGTGGTTTTGCTACAGCACTGTCTTCGGCGTCAGTGTTAAAAGACTCTGACGTAGTTGTGTTAAGAGTTAGTCAATTTGTACAGAGATGATCGCGCCTTCGATACAGTGTCATCACAGCTCGATGGACGAGTGCGATACAAGAGGGGCATTAGACAATGTTTCTTGTGGCTCAGATAGGCGGGTATTTGATTTAGAAAGGGTAAAAACACTGGCGAATACCCGCTTAGGTATCCGCCAGTTTTTCGATAGAGCCAGTGCTTAGTACTTGTAAGTCTCTGGCTTAAACGGTCCTTCAGTAGGAACGTTGATGTAACCGGCCTGCTTGTCGGTCAACTGCGTCAATACACCACCGAAGCCTTGCACCATGTAACTCGCAACTTCTTCGTCTAGCGCCTTAGGAAGCACTTCAACGGTGACGGGTTGGCGTTGGTTCAAGTCATGATCAGCCCACTTGCGTTCGAACAGGTACATTTGAGCGAGCACCTGATTGGCGAAAGAACCATCCATGATGCGTGACGGGTGACCGGTTGCGTTGCCTAAGTTCACCAAACGACCTTCAGACAGCAAAATCACATAATCAGTTCGATCTTCACTGCGGTAGATTTTGTGGACCTGTGGTTTTACTTCTTCCCACTCCCAGTTATCGCGCATGAACTGTGTGTCGATTTCTGTGTCGAAGTGACCAATGTTACAAACGATGGCGTTGCTGTTAACGCTACGTAGTAGGTTTTCATCACAAACATTCACATTACCAGTGCAGGTACAGATCAGATCGATGTTGTTCATCAAATAGGTGTCGATATCATTGATGCTACCCGTGTTAATGCCATTGACGTAAGGCGACACAACTTCGTAGCCATCCATACAAGCCTGCATTGCGCAGATCGGGTCAATCTCAACAACGCGAACGATCATGCCTTCCTGACGCAAGCTCGCTGCTGATCCCTTACCAACGTCACCGTAACCGATAACCAATGCTCGCTTGCCTGCCATAAGCATGTCAGTGCCACGTTTGATCGCATCGTTCAAGCTGTGACGACAGCCGTACTTGTTGTCATTTTTAGATTTTGTAACAGAATCGTTGACGTTGATTGCAGGCACTTTAAGTTCACCCGCTTCCATCATCTCAAGTAGACGATGCACACCAGTAGTTGTTTCTTCTGTAATGCCGTGAATCTTATCGAGCATTGCTGGGTACTTGTCATGGATCATATCGGTCAGATCGCCGCCGTCGTCAAGAATCATGTTGGCGTCCCAAGGTTTACCGTTTTCCAGTATCGTTTGTTCAATACACCACAAAAATTCTTCGTCGGTCTCACCTTTCCAGGCAAATGTTGGTATTCCTTTTGCGGCCATCGCTGCAGCAGCGTGATCCTGAGTCGAGAAAATATTGCAAGAAGACCATCGAATGTCGGCGCCCAGTTCGATCAGCGTCTCCATCAGAACAGCTGTCTGAATCGTCATATGTATGCAGCCAATGATATTAGCGCCTGCAAGAGGCTGTTCAGCTTTATACTTCTTCCGAAGGGCCATCAGTGCCGGCATTTCAGCCTCTGCGAGAGAAATTTCAGCTCGACCGAAATCGGCTAGGTTAATGTCTGCTACTTTGTAGTCTGTATCGCTCATAGTGGTTCTCTTGTCCGTAGTGAGTAAATAAAAGGTGCGTAAATGGTTTAGTCGATCAATTTTGAAACAAACGTAGTTGCACCTGAAAGCCGTTTTTCAAACCGAGGTACACGCTTTGTCCGACCTTGAGGCTCGCTTCATGAGCCCAAAGTGTTAGCTCGTCGGGTTCAAAGCCGAGCCATAAATCGCCACACACCTCTCTGGCCCAATCCTGATTGTGGCTGCACAAATCGACAATGAGTAACTGCCCGCCAACGCTTAAATGTTGCTGTGCAGTTTTGAAGAATGCCTGTGGCGAGGGCAGGTGGTGCAGAACCATATTAAGTACGATGAGATCCGCAGGGCTTTTGTTTGATTGGATGCCGCTGAGATCCCCTAACAGGAACTCAACTTTTTTCCCTTGTTCTTTCGATAGTCGGGCTTGTGCCTTTAGCAGCATCTCTTCAGATGTGTCGATGGCCGTGACCCGTTCAAATTTATTTATTAGCAAATTGATCAGTTCAGATTCACCCGGTCCAACCTCAATGACATTCGCATTGGTGGCGAGAACCTCGTTGAAAAGTAAATCCTGCAGGCAGCCTGAGTAATGTTTGAATTCAACAATCAGGTCCTGATTTTCTTTTAGGCGATGTGCATTCTTATCAAAAAACTGCTTTGCGCTCAGCGCCCGGTCATCATGTACCGCGGCAACGGAGGTTCTGCGTTGTGAGTCCAAAGCAATTTGGTCGATCGCATCAAACATACTGCGGGTGAGATTCTCAAGCGTATTTTTAGAAGAAGGTAGAGAGCGTCGATAGAAAATTGAGTTGCCTTCACGTTTTGTTGTGACTAACCCAGCGGTCGCGAGAAGTTTTAGGTGATGACTCATGCCGGGTTGCGGCATGTCAAAAATGCGACAAAGCTCTAGTACGCCGAAGGACTCCTTGCTGAGCACGCGCATAATGTCCAAGCGGAGACTGTCAGCAGATGCTTTGCAGAGCGACAGTAATCGATCAGATTCAGATACATCCTGATCTCTGTCTATCGCAGTCACGGTTGATTTGGCTTGAGACACGTTGGCGTCGAAGTTCCAGTAGCAAAAAAGGCGGTTATTGTACTTATTCTGCGGTGGTTTGCAATACTGTATCAATATGTATTGATATTGATTCTCTCGATTTCCGTTAGATTCAGGCGCCTTTAAAGCGTCGGAAATATGAGCAATAGCGGCATCAATCAGTTGCAAATGCGCGGTAAGCCGGGACAGAACCGGGTTTTTTTCGTATTAATTTCACGGACCAAAAGGCATTTCGTTTTTGGCTAAGCCGTCGATACATGATGACGCTTATGCGATCAGCCGCTAAAAGGGCAGAGCGGCGGCTCAAGTCTTGGTTTGAGCAGGCGCAGGTCGGCCAGACTCATCAGGATATCGTTAGCGAGTTCGATTCAAACCCTAAGCTTCTATGCTGTCACTAGACGTGACTTCTTGCCTGCGACGCTCGGCTTGTTTGTGTCTTATTCGATGCGGTTTTCGGCAAGTGCCTTGGCAAAGTGACTGCAATCGTCACGCCTGAGCCGCTCGTTAGGTTGCTTGCCGTGACGCTGCCACCATGATGTTCTGCGATCACCCTAACAACATACAAGCCCATGCCGAAATGTAAGCGATTGTCGGGATTGTTCGCGCGTATCGAGACCATAGAATCAAAAATGTTGTCGACCATGTCGGCCGGTATGGTGGGTCCTTGATTGGATACAAATAAGGTCAGTCTGGTCGTTTCGGAGGACAAGCCGAGGGTAATGGTGCTGCCAGATTTTGAGAAATCAATGGCATTATCAACGAGCTTATCCAGCAGCTGCTCAATTCGATAGTCAGAAACTTTACTCAATACTTCCCTTTGCGTGCCGCGATAGTCAAAAACGCGATCGGGGTGAGCAATACGACAATTCGACAAATAGCTGTGTATGAGTTTCTGAAGGTCGATGACCTCGAATTCCTCAGCATCGAGCGCGTCCTCAAGGTTAGCTGCGTCCGCAAGATTTTGAACGATCATGCCAATGCGATTTACACCGCGTTTGGCGCTTTCTAGATATTTCCGCCTTGCCGTCTCAGAGTTTTCATTTTCAAGATGTTGTAGCGATGTACTTAAAGCGTTAAGTGGATTGTTGATTTCATGCCGCAATGTTCGCGGCATACTTTCAAGGAACTGGTTGTGTTGATGTAGCTTGGATAACATGCTGGAAATGCTGCGGGCCAAGTCGCCGATTTCATCCCCTGAGTGAATTTCACTTTTAAGTTGATTGGTTTGTAGGCGCCCGTAAATGTCGATTGAGTTTGTCGCTTCCGCACCCAGTTTGCGTATTCTTCTTGCGAGTCGGACGGAGAAAACAAGAATCAGAAGGACGAAAATCAACAAGGATAGAACAGAGAAGTTGACGATACGCTGCAACGCATCCCGGCGCAGTTCTAATATTCGGTTAGTATTTTGCTTCAGAACGACCGTACCAATGATTTTGTCTTGCGCAATAATTGGGTGTGCGGCAATGATCACTTCACCATCCTGAGGCGAGTAGCGTCTTTGGTAGCTTGGCGTTCCCGCTAAACTTTTGGTGATGACTAAATCATCTAGTGCCGCCGGCTCAGTTTCTCTTAGATGGATGTCGATCATGTCGTACAAGCTATCCATCGCCAGATCAATGTAGGCGAACCATCGATCAATAAGATCGCCTTGTATATCAATTGCTGGCGGCTGCAATTGTCGTGCTTGGTAGCTACCGACTTCTGCGCGAACACGCTTCTGGGCATCAATAACTTGAATGTTTGCGCCGGAATAACCTAGACCTTCGACGATGCGAAGCACTTCTGGCGATTTTAGTAGGACCAGTCCAAACGCTTCTCTGCCGGCCGAGGGAAGAGTGCCGGTAATTGATTCGATTGCGCGAGTAGTTTCGTTATCAACATCAACGACAGCAAGTCCGAAATGTTTTGTTGAGCCAAGCAGATCCAGCGGTATACGAAATTCAATCGAGTAACCCTCGTCTGTTAATGTCATGTAACCTTGAATGCGATTTTCAGGTTCCCCCTGTGTCGCGTATCGCCACTCTTCATCCATACTGTACGCAGTCGATACGCCGGGCTCAGTCATGGTTACAACCAGTTTTCTTATTTCACCATCCTTGCCCGTAAATGTGATGCGTATGTGATCGGATAAATCCAGCCGCAATATATTTCGATCTCGGTAGACGAGTTGATCATCTTTTACCTGAACGAGGGCATAGACCTGATCATTGTGCTCGCCAAGTACAAGATAGAATTGATTGGGTGATTCGGACATTGCGATCTCGGTGTTCTCTTCCGCACCGAAACTGACGTTGTAGTTAAGTATGTCTTCCCAGTCGTTACTCTTGCCATCGATCCTTATGGGTTTCTCCAGCGGGTGAGCATAGAGTTGTTCATAACCTTCGGGGGATAATGGCAGTTCGTAAAAGAGGTCGGGTCGGCCATTAAGGAGTGTTGATATCCCTTCAGACGTTAGCAGCTGAGCATTGGCTTGACTGTCCATGAGGAAGTCTTCCATTTCGCTCAGGAACAAATAACTGAACCACGGGATAACCACTAAAGCCATACTCATCAGAATGAGCAACTTTGTGCCGAGCCTTGGTCCTCTGATGGTTGAATTCATGGTTTTGACGAACGCTATTTGCTAGACCATCGATAACCGAAGCCATACTCACTTTTGATGCAATCGAATTCATCATCGATCGATTCAAACTTTTTACGAATATTTCGCATGTGGGTATTGATGGTGTTGTTGGTGACGAGACTCTGCATGGTTGCATTCATCAGTGTGTCATAAGAAACGGCATGCCCTGGGACTCTTACAAGCTTTGCCAACATTCTAAACTCAGTCCCTGATAGGTTGATCGTATGGCCCTTCCAGGAAACTAAAAGCGCTTCCTGATCAATCGACATGTCACCCACTGTCTTTGCGCTGCTTGAGCCGTTCTGTGCGCTCTGACCCCGTGCTTCATTGATTCTGAGTAATGAGCTAATCCGCTCGGCCAAGTAATCGAGAGAAATTGGCTTGGGTAAATAGTCCCAAGCACCGAGGCGTAGCCCGCTTATCTTGTCGATTTCGGTAATGCGTTCGGTCAGAAAAATCACCGGCAGAGAAGGCGATCGGGACAAAAGGTCGCGACAAATTTCGAATCCTGCGTCGACCTCATCGCCAAGGATAATGTCGAGAATGGCAAGCTCTGGAAGCTCATGTTCGAATCCCGCCAGGGCTTCTTGGCGACTGCTGTAGGCTGTCACTTCGTACCCTTTTTTGGTTACGGCATCGACGTAATTTCCCCGCTGGTCTGGGTCATCTTCAACAATAGCGATACGTTTTGCCATGCCAACTCCTAGCCTAAATGTGTCAGTGTTAAATGCGGTTGTAAATTCTGCGACCAGCGATGGATAAGATTGCCGCAGGTGATTGTAACGTAATTTCAATTAATATCTGAAAAAGGCTGCTCAAGCTACTGAATATCAAGAAACTTCAATTGTTTCATCGCTTCTCCACGAATCTCCAGAGGTCTTTCATTATCCCTGCGAACAAGATCATGAATATACCTATTAACTAGGTGTCTAGATTGAGATGTTATTGAGGTGCCACGATGAAAGTGTTTATACCCATGTCGGATGAACTATTAGATGGTCACGCAGAAATGGCGGGAAGATTAGTGCCGTTTAATCCTGAGTTTCTATCAGATCGATATTCAATCGGTGAAAAAGCTCGACCACAAAATTGGATTACCGAATCGGATTACGGTTCCGCACTTGCAAGATTGGCGTCAACCAAAGCGCTGACAACTGAGTCAACGGCATTGTAAAGAAAGCGAAGTGACAGCGTTTCAGTGACCTTGGCCGCCGCAATACAAGGGATGCCTGTGTCACAGTTTCATCACCTCTGACAGATCCGGGATAGACGTTGCTGCACCCGGTCTTGCTACGCAGATAGATGCAGCCTTAGCTGCCATGGACAGGCATTCGGCGATAGGTCGCTTGTTTGCATAATGCGCAAGGAAAAACCCCGTGAAGGTGTCCCCAGCCCCTGTTGTGTCTATTACCTCAGCCTCAATCGCGGATTGATGTAATTCTTCTTGGCGATTTTTGAAAATGGCACCTGCTGCCCCAAGCGTTAGGATCGTTGATGCCGCCGGGTAAAGCTCAATCATTGCTGCGAGTATATGCTTCGGATCATTTTCCCCCGTAATGGCATGCGCCTCAATCTCATTGAGTATGAATAACTCGACTTGCTCAAGCGGCAGATCCATGACATTGCTGCCCATTGGTGCTGTATTAAAAATAAGTCGCTGCTTGGCCGCTGCTGATGCCTCAAACACGGCGTCGAGATTGCTGATTTCATTTTGAATTAGCACATAGTTGTCAGGTTCGATATGCGCGAGCCAGCCTTGAATGTCACCGGCTTCGATTTGCCTATTTGCCCCGCCTGTTATGACGATAGCGTTCTCGCCCTCGGGATTGATCTGAATACTGGCATGGCCTGTTGGCGCATTAATAACCGCCAAACATTGGGTATTGACGCCGAATTTCTCAAGCCGCTCTTTTAACCAAACACCATCTTGGCCAATCATGCCAGCATGGTGGACTTCGGCGCCTGCTTTTGCCAAAGCCAGCGATTGATTTAATCCTTTCCCACCCGGGTGTATGGCGTAGGATGTGCTCGTGAGTGTTTCCCCAGGCATGACGAAATGCGGTACCGAGTAGACATGATCGATACAACAGGAGCCTATGTTTGTGATGCGCATTTTGCTTCGTCCGGATTAGTGATTGACATAATATGTCTTAAAGGGGTCAAATCGTGCTTATGAATGTTTTAACAGATCCAACCTATTGGTTTATTGCAGGTGTCCTTTTGGTCCTAGCCGAACTGATCATCCCCGGCGGTATTGTTGTCTTCCTCGGCCTTGGCTGTCTTATTGTCGCGCTTGCGGCCTATTTCGGTCTTGTCGGTACTTGGATGGGCGCGTGTACATTGTTTTTTATCGCGTCGATAGCAATGATACTACTCCTTCGACAATTTGCCGTGAAATTTGTCGAAGGTGACTCGAGTCAGGGCAATACCGATGAGTTGTTAGATGATCTTGGCGAGTTGGCGGTGGTCGTTGAGACTATTGGTCCGGGCAACAAACAAGGTCGCATCGCTTTTCGCGGCACTCAATGGCAAGCACTGGGCGACGGTTCTGAATTGCCTATCGATGCGCAAGTTCAAATTGTTAGTCGTGAGAATGTTAATTACATCGTTGAGAAGTACGACGTCTAAACAGAACGATGAACCCGTTGTCACTAAGACAACCAAAGAGAGAGTAATAATGTTCTATATCACCATTGTATTTCTGGCAGCACTGTTTGTGCTTTACAACCTGATTCTTGTCGTGCCCATGAGAGAGCGATGTGTCATCGAGAGGCTAGGCAAGTTCCGTGTTGTGCTTGAACCTGGATTTCACATATTAATTCCCTTCTTTGATCGCGTTGCTTATCGACACGAGACCCGGGAGCAATGCCTTAATATCCCTCACCAAAGCTGTATATCTAAAGACAATATCCAAATTGATGTTGATGGTCTGCTTTACATCAAAGTAATGGATGCCTACAAGGCCAGTTATGGCATCGAAGATTACCTCATCGCTGCGGTAAATTTGGCACAAACCACCGTCAGATCTGAGGTCGGCAAGCTAACGCTGGGTGGTACGTTCTCGGAGCGCGATGCGCTGAACGAAACAATCGTGCGTGAAATCGATCACGCTTCTGAACCTTGGGGCATCAAAGTGATGCGCTATGAAGTGATGAATATTACGCCATCAAGCAGTGTCGTCGATACGCTTGAAAAACAAATGGAGGCGGAACGGCAGAAGCGAGCTGAGATTACCTTGGCCAATGCTGAGCGTGATTCGACCATCGCACTGTCTGAAGGTGAGCGGCAGGAAGCGATCAATATTTCTGAAGGTGAAAGACAGCGCCGCATTAATGAGGCTGAAGGGCGCGCGCAGGAGATTGCGATAATGGCCACTGCCACAGCGCAAGGCACAAGCATGATTGCTAAAGCTTTGAACGAGCCAGGTGGCAGTGAGGCGATGAATTTTCAGTTGATGGATTCGTACATTGATCAGGTCACGCAGTTGTACCGGGAGGCCGACGTTAGTGTTGTACCGGCCGAACTCGCCAAGATGGAAGGACTTTTTGCCGGTATTGATCAGGTTGCCGAAACGATTAAAGCGGGAGATCGATAATGGATTATTTTGTCTTAGCTGTTTGGGGCGTTAGTTTTCTGATTCTAATCGTCAAGTTCTTTCAATCTATTCGTTTGGTATCGACTCAAACAGCTCATATCGTCGAGCGGCTGGGTAAATACCATAAGACGCTTGAGGCTGGCTTCCATGCGTTGATCCCGTTTGTCGACAAGGTTACCTTCGTTCAAGACCTTCGCGAAGAGGCAATTGACGTGCCGCCGCAGGATTGTTTTACCGGTGATGAAGTTAAGGTTACGGTTGATGGCGTTATTTACATTTCGATTATGGATGCGGTTAAAGCAAGTTATGGCATTGTAGACTATCGTTATGCGGCGGTTCAGCTTGCACAAACAACAACTCGCTCGGTGATAGGGACGCTGGCGTTGGATCGGACTTTCGAAGAGCGCGACATCATTAGTGCGAAAGTGGTCGAAGTATTAGATGCTGCTGGTGAGACTTGGGGCATCAGAGTTCATCGTTACGAAATCAAGAATCTATCGCCACCGGATACCGTTCGAAATGCGATGGAGAAACAGGTCAATGCCGAGCGCGAGCGACGCGCAATTCTTGCGGCCAGTGAAGGCGATAAACAAAGCCGTATCAATCGGTCCGAAGGCTTAAAGCGAGAGCTGATAAACCGTTCAGAAGGTGAAAAGCAACGTCGCATCAATGAAGCTGAAGGTCAGGCTCAGGAGATTACGGCTATCGCCTCAGCGACGGCAGAGTCGATCGCAAAGATTGCGGCCGTTGTCTCTGAACCTGGCGGTGACCAGGCGTTGCGACTGCAAATATACGAGCGCCACATTGAGTCACTGCGAGGATTACAAAATAGCAAAATCATCCTGCCAGCCAATTTGATGAACTTCGAGTCCTGGATGTCAAACCTCGATGCGGTACCAAAGTTGAAATCGGACTAGTGAATGCCGTGCATACGCTTTTTAAGTAACGGCGCAATAGCCAGAACGAAGATGCCGAACACGACAGCAATGATGGCGAGACGCTCAAACTCCGAGGCATAGACTTGGAGTGAAGCTAGGGGGTTTGTAACACCGCCGCCGCCATCTTCTATCTGCATGCCCGCGGCGATAAGGCCCGCTGCGTAGGCGGCAAAGGAAGAGGAAAGAAACCACACGCCCATCATCATGGCGGCAATTCTTTGCACGCTGAGTTTTGTCATCATCGATAAGCCGACCGGCGATAAACAAAGCTCACCTGTTGTATGCAGTAAATACATTAACGCTAGCCAAATCACGGCGACCTTTCCGTCGTCCGAGGCCTGTGTTGTGCCGTAAACCAATATGGCGAACCCTAATCCAACTTGCACAATACCCAACCCGAACTTCGCCGGGGTTGATGGTTCTATCCCCTGCCGCGATAAGCGAGTCCATAGCCAAGCTAGCACGGGGGCGAAGATAATGATGAACATCGGGTTGAAGCTTTGAAACATACCTGCCGTGAAGAAGTTGCCCATTGCTATATTACGGTCAGTGAATAGTGTAAGTGACGAGCCTGCTTGTTCGAACAGTGCCCAAAAGAATACCGAAATGACAATGAGACATAACATCACGAGCATCCTATCCCGTTCGACCGGTTCGCATTTGGCAATCGAAAACCAGACAATCCACCCAACAATTAGCGTACTAAAGATGATCAGAACGATGCCCAATTCACCAGTACGTTGAGTCAACTGCCAAACAAGAAATACGAAAGCGACACTCACTGCGTAAATAAGTTGCTCTCGACTGAATATGCCTAATACGCGTTTTTCAAGATGAGCACCTTGTGGTGGTTCACCGTAACCTAGCAACGTGTCTTGATAGGTTAGAAAAATTACCAGTCCAAACAGCATCCCTATGCCAGCTAAGCCGAAACCATAGCGCCAACCGTAGGTCTCGCCAAGATATGCGCAGGCTAAGGTCGCAACAAAGGCGCCTATGTTGATACCCATATAGAAGATAGTGAAGCCGCCGTCTCGGCGAGGATCATCCTGACTATAGAGCTGGCCAACAATGGTTGAGATGTTCGATTTCAGAAAGCCGACGCCAACGATAATAAACGCTAGAGACAGATAAAAAATTTGATTGTAGAATTCACCCCGAACAACTTCACCGTTCACAATGGTAGAAGGTGGTCCCTCTATAGCCATACCAAGATGGCCGCAAACTAATAAAATAGCGCCAAATGTTATGGCTTTTCTGTATCCAAGATATCTATCGGCAATAATGCCGCCCAATACAGGCATCGCGTAGACGAGTGAGCCGTAAGTGCCGTAGATTAAGCTTGCATCACGATCGCCATAAAGGAAATGTTTTGTGAGGTACAAAATAAGCAAGGCTTTCATGCCGTAGTAACTAAATCGCTCCCACATTTCCGTGAAAAAAAGCACGAAAAGACCGCGTGGGTGGCCAAGGAAGTCTGTCGACATTGGTTCGATATTATCGTGCATGCATTGTCCGATTGGTTTCTAAAATTTTCTTATCTGTTCTTCTGAATCGACCAACCAGGTCGTCCGCTATGAGTGATACTAACATTGCTGGTTCGCATCGCCGTGTAAGAACTTGGCGATAATAAATCCTTTGCTCTGATTTTTGGCAGATTAGTATGAGAACTCACAATCCTCTTTAGATGCAACAGGGTTGCAGCGGGCGATGATGCCTTTAGAGAATCTGACGTTGTAGTTGGTGCCGAATTGATTTTTTTCTTGATAGTAATCAGTGCTAATTATCTGAGCGCCACTGCTGAAGGCTGAAGTCCTTCGTTTCGTTTCACCTGTACGTGCTTCAACAGTGTCAGCGTCAGCCCGTGTTCGTACGACATAACCTTGGGTTACGAGAGATTGAATATAGTCGAATTGCTCTGTGGGGTCGTTAACAATCCGAATAGCAGCTTCGGGCGTGCCCTCCATCGCATTGACAAACATGGCGCGATTTCGCAGAGCGGTATGACCTTCAATATAGGTTTCAAGCTTTGGTCCGCTGTGATCCAGCACGAAAATAAATTTCCCTCGTAGTGTGTTGAGACTTGGCCATCCTGCTTGGATTGCTGAGTAGAGACTTGAGTGCGAACCTCTGAGATCGTCAGGTGTGAATAGTTTATTTTCGAGAGCCGCCCTGATTGCCAGATCTAATCTGTTCCATGAGTCGGCGTTAAAGGGCAGAGGGCGAACAAATTCCGGTTGTTCGATTGCGTCGTCTTTGGCGTTGATAGTGATCACGATTGGAAAATGTTTAGGGTTTGCATCAGACCAAGCGCGTAAGTTGGCTAGGCATTGTGAAAAGAGTTGGCAGTGACTTCTAAAATCGATGTCTTGGACATGCATAACTTTGAAGCCAGGTGTGAGCATTGATTCTGACGAGTAGAAAGAGGGTGAGGCGATACGTTTGAGTCCTAGTGGGGTCTGATATAACCCTCCGATCGGATCATCTAATATATCAAGCTCCAATTTCCTTAAGCCCAGGTCGAGTTGCTTGTTCAATGGTGGGTGAGAGTAGTCGAGGGATGCGGCCAGTGCGCTGCTTGATGCGGCGATCTGACCTAATAGTGCCGGGTCGATTGCCTGCTTGTAACTATTATGGCTGCCAATGAATTGTAGTTCGTTGAATGCTGGGCTCGAGGTGCAACTGGCGAGTAGGCCAATAGTTGATAAGATTGCGCCAAAATAAGTGACCAGTCTGCTCATCGCAATATCCCAATAAATATGCGTTAGCTTACGTTACGTGATGATCGTAGGGAACGTTAGTCGCGAAGTTTTTAAGAGTGTCTTCACTTTAGTTGGCGGTAGCATAGCAGTGCTCGTACACGGTAATTGTACGAGGCAGGATCATTGACGTTGGCGCGCAGCGCATAAGAGCAGTATCTCTTTGTTTGCTGCCGCGCTTACTTTTGGCTTAACTGCTTCCTGTTTGGTGCTGGGCTTAGTGGTTCCTGCTGATAGAAAATTCAGCCAAGTTCAACATCGCTGTTTTGTAGGGTGAATCTGGCAATGAGGCCAAGGATTCAATGGCGGCTGTCGTTTCCCGCACCGCCAGCTCACTGGTGTATTTTAGGCCACCAGCGGCCTCGACGATCTGTGCGATACGATCCAGATTTTCAACGCCTCCGTTCAGTATAGCTTGGCGAACAAAATCTGCCTGGTCGGGCTCTCCGTCTCGCATTGCGACGATAAGAGGCAGTGTGGCTTTGCCTTCCGCCAGATCATCGCCAATGTTCTTGCCCATATCGTCTGCCGTGCCTTTGTAATCGAGTACGTCATCGACTAATTGGAAGGCTCTGCCGAGATGCAGGCCATAAGCTTGTAGAGCGGTTTGTTGTTCTAGCGTGCCATGAGCTAAAACCGCACCTGAGTGCGAAGCTGCTTCGAATAGCATCGCTGTTTTGCGACTAATGACTTGCAGATAGTCTGCTTCAGTAATATGAGGGTTTCGAATATTGGTGAGCTGTTGAACTTCACCCTCTGCAATGGTGTTAGTTGCATGGGACAGTATTTGCATCACTTTCATGTCGCCAATTTCAACCATCATTTCAAAGGCACGGGAATGCAGAAAGTCGCCTACCAGAACACTTGCGGGATTTCCCCAAGCGGCATTGACCGTTTTTCGTCCCCGGCGAAGATCCGATGCGTCAACAACATCGTCGTGCAGTAGCATGGCTGTATGTAGAAATTCAATGATCGCTGCTAGGCTAATATGTTGAGTCTGCTGGTAACCGCAGGCTTTGGCAGACAGAAGCACTAAAATGGGCCGCAATCGTTTGCCACCGGCCTCGATGAGATAATTCGAGATTTCCTCGACTAAAGGTACATGTGAGGAGAGACTCTCAAGGATGAGTTGATTGACGGCGCCAAAGTCGTTTTCAACGACGGTTAAGAAGGGCAATTTCATTTTAGACGCGACACTCACCTAGCGGACTACCTCAAAATTGGTGCGGGCGTGCACCTGAAGGCCGAATGCTAGAGTTGGCGCGACATCGTGTCAAGCAGGCGGTTCAATCACGCGTTCAATGGGGGGAGACTGATGCGCTCTCGAGCAAGTCGCAGCGCATGTTGTTTGCCTTTATTAAGGCCTCAGTAAATAAGGTGAATAGCTGCTTGATTGACTAGAGCCCTTGCCGTAGAATTGCGCACCCTGAATATGGGCAAGACCTATGGCTTAGGTGCGCGACTCAGCATTGCTAGATTTACTGAGTTAGTTAGCACGAAATAGCATGACCCCATGAATTTCAAGGTCGAGTAGAGTCAGGTAACGATCGAACGATATTAGTCGAATTATTAGAGTGAATAAATAATGTACGCTGTAATTAAAAGTGGTGGTAAGCAGCATCGCGTTGAACCAGGCGAAGTGCTTGAACTAGAGAAATTGGACGCCGAGACAGGCCAAATCATTGATTTCAGTGAAGTCATGATGATTGGTGAAGGCGCTGACGTTAAAATTGGCGCGCCCTTCGTAGAAGGTGGCAAGGTAACTGCCGAGGTTGTAGAACACGGCCGCGGCAAGAAAATCCGTATCATTAAGATGCGACGACGTAAGCACTATCGCCGTCAAGCCGGTCATAGGCAGTCATACACAAAGATAAAAATCACTGAGATTTCTGGAGGTTAGACAATGGCTCATAAAAAAGCTGGTGGTAGTACTCGTAACGGCAGAGACTCGGAATCGAAACGACTGGGTGTAAAGATGTACGGCGGACAAGATGTTGTGCCGGGTAACATCATCGTGCGTCAGAGAGGCACGAAGTTTCACCCAGGAAAAAATGTGGGTTGTGGAAAAGACCATACGTTATTTGCAAAAGCAGGTGGTAAAGTTCAATTTGCGGTTCGGGGTCCGAAAAATCGCAGGTTTGTGGACATCGTCGCAGAGGCTTAAGCGAATCAAAGTTATAAAAAAAGCCCTGTCATCGACGGGGCTTTTTTTTATCTATCATTTATGTGAAGAACAAAACACGCTATGAAATTCGTAGACGAAGCAAGTATTACAGTTGAAGCGGGCAAAGGCGGTAACGGCTGCCTTAGCTTTCGGCGCGAGAAATACATTGCCAAAGGTGGTCCTGATGGTGGTGATGGCGGTGACGGTGGCAGTATCCATCTGCGCGGCGATGTTTCTTTAAACACGCTCGTCGATTACCGGTTTCAGCCTACTTACCGTGCTGAGAAGGGCGAGCATGGCAAGGGCAAAGATTGTACCGGCTCTAAAGGTGAGGATATGTTCCTTCGAGTTCCTCTGGGAACGAGTATCTTTGATGATGAAACGAACGAATTTCTTGGCGACATCAATACGGTTGGACAGGAAATGCTGGTGGCCCAAGGCGGGTTTCACGGCTTAGGCAACACGCGATTCAAGTCCAGTACGAATAGAGCGCCTCGTCAAACAAGCCCTGGGTCACCGGGCGATGTCAGGGTTCTGCGTTTAGAGCTGAAGCTCATTGCGGATGTAGGGCTGTTGGGATTGCCAAATGCGGGTAAATCTACCCTCATACGCTCAATTTCATCGGCGACGCCCAAAGTGGCTGATTATCCTTTTACGACATTGGTGCCGAATTTAGGTGTTGTGCAGGTCGGCGACGATAGCTTTGTTGTCGCTGATATTCCTGGGTTAATTGAAGGTGCTGCCGAAGGCGCTGGCTTAGGTGTTCAGTTTCTTAAGCATCTGGCGCGTACCCGATTACTGTTGCACCTGATTGACCTTGCGCCAATGGACGGCAGCGACCCTGCTGAAAATTACCAAGTTATCGAAAATGAAGTGCGAAAATACAGCGATGGTATTGCCAAGAAAGACCGTTGGTTAGTGTTTACTAAGCTGGATGTACTGACTGAGGAGCTAGTTGATGACGTTATCAACGACGTTTTGTCGAAAATTGAACACGCTGGCCCTGTCTTTCGCATCTCTTCTGTATCTCATACGGGTACAGACAAGCTGATTTATGCTATTCAAGAACACATCAATGAAATGAATCGATCCGAAGAGCTGGCGCGTCAGGAAAAAGAGCTCAACGAGAAGATCCTTAAAGAGGTTCACGATTATTCGCTGAATCAGCGTGAAGCGCGGCGAACCCGACGTCAGCAAGCCAAAGAAGAGCTGTTGGATACTGACAATGATGATGACGATGACTTCGATGTCGAGGTCCATTACGAGCCCTAGATGACAATATGAGTACTCCATCTATCGATACCTCTGATTTTTCTGCCGGCACAACTTGGGTGATCAAGATTGGCAGTTCGTTGTTAACCAAGAATGGATCTGGTTTGGCGCTGGATCTGATCGAGTCTTGGGTTGAGCAAATTGTCGCTTTGCACCGCGCGGGAATCAAAGTGGTTATTGTGTCTTCAGGCGCCGTAGCTGAGGGTATGAGTCGTCTCAATATGACCCTTCGCCCTAGCTCCATTCAGCTACTGCAGGCTGCTGCAGCGGTAGGTCAGATGGGTCTTGTGCAAGCATATGAATCGCAGTTCCAGAAATACGGATTGCACACAGCGCAGATATTACTTACCCATGAAGATTTGAAGTCCCGTGAACGCTACATCAACGCGAGAGGCACGTTGAATAGTCTGTTGATGTTGGATGTCATTCCCGTCGTTAATGAGAACGATACGGTTGTCACGGACGAAATTAGGTTCGGCGACAATGATAGTCTTGCGGCATTGGTTGCTAACTTGATTGATGCTGAGACGCTTCTACTCTTAACTGATCAGGATGGGCTGTTTGACGCGGACCCCCGTAGTAACCCCAATGCGACGTTGATTACAGGCAGCATGGTGAATAACCCTGACTTACTCGCCATGGCCGGTGAGGGTGGTGAGCTGGGTCGAGGCGGCATGATTACAAAATTGCTGGCGGCGAAAACCGCTGCCCGCAGTGGCGCTAACACGGTTATTGCGAACGGCATGGCCGACAATGTGATTCAACAACTGCAGCAGGGTGTCGTCATGGGTACCTTGTTACTGGCCGGGCAGGAGACGCTTGTGTCGCGAAAGCAGTGGCTTGCGGCGCTGCAGCCGAAAGGAACATTAACGCTCGATGACGGTGCCGTACGCGTGCTCAAGAAAGAGGGTCGCAGCTTGCTACCCGTGGGTGTAAAAAGTGTGAAAGGAAAGTTCACCCGAGGCGAATTGGTTGCCTGCATTGATGTGCAAGGCAATCATATAGCGAAAGGGTTAATTAATTACAGCACAGAAGAGGCAACCGCGATTTGCGGTTGCTCTAGTTCAGAAATTAAGAGAATACTTGGATACGAAGGTGAGCAAGAACTAATTCATCGAGACAATATGGTGATTGTCTAGACTTTAGGAATCAGGCTTTAAGTGCTTTCACTTTTGTATTGAGTCTAGACTTATGACGCGCAGCTTTGTTCTTTTGGATGATGCCGTGCGTAACGGCTCGATCCAGAACAGGAACGACTGCCGCATAGGCTGACGTTGCTACTTCGTAGTCACCACTCTCAACTGCTGAAAGGGTCTTCTTAATTGCGGTACGCATAGCTGAACGCTGGCTCGCGTTATGTTTTCTGCTAACTTCAGCTTGTCGTGCTCGTTTTCGCGCTTGTGCGGTATTAGCCACTGTTGAATTATCCTCGAAAAGGGACTGAAAAATAAGGTGCGCTACTATGCCGATTGGATCTGAATTTGTCAATGAGTAACTGTCATGAATACCGCGTTTGGAATTACGGTAAAATAAATTTATGAAAGAGAGCCAGCCTCAAACTGAAACGAATGACAAAGGGTTATTGAAATCCAGCGGTGTGGTTTCTTTGATGACCCTATTCTCGCGAGTCCTAGGACTTGTTAGGGATATGGTGATCGCGAATTTTTTTGGCGCAGGTAGCAGCGCAGATACCTTTTTTCTGGCATTTCGTATACCGAATTTTTTTCGGCGGTTATTCGGTGAGGGCGCCTTTTCACAAGCCTTTGTGCCCGTATTGTCTGAATACCGAAACAGAGATAATCCTGCTGAAATTCGCGATCTGATAAGCAGCGTCAGTGGTAGTTTGGGCTTTTGTCTCGTGGCAATCTCGGTAGTTGGCGTGCTCGCAGCGCCGGTCATTATCGCCGTATTCGCCGCGGGCTATGTTTATGGCGGTGAGATCGAGAAATTGGCGCTTGCCTCTGAGATGTTGCGTATTACCTTCCCATATGTGCTTCTTATTTGTATGACCGCGCTTGCGGGCGCCATTTTAAATAGTTATGGCAAGTTCGCGGCCCCGGCATTTACCCCTGTTTTACTCAATGTCTCATTGATTCTTGCTGCGATATATCTATCCCCTTTAATGGATTCTCCCGTGGTCGGATTAGCTTGGGGTGTCCTGATTGCTGGCGTTGTCCAATTGACCTTTCAGTTACCATTTCTGGCGCGGCAGCGCCTATTGGTTCCGCCCAGAATCGATTTCCAGCATGCCGGTGTTAAAAAGGTCATGACGTTGATGTTGCCTGCGCTTTTTGGTGTTTCAGTTGGGCAAATTAATTTGTTGCTGGATACAGTGTTAGCATCATTTCTTGAAACAGGCAGTTTGTCCTGGCTCTACTACTCAGACCGCCTGTTGGAATTACCTTTGGCGCTGTTCGGCATTGCGATCGCGACCGTGGTGTTGCCGAGTCTGTCGATGTTAAAGGCAGATCAATCTGAAGAGTTTTCGAGGACAATCGATTGGGCTTTGCGAATGGTCTGTCTGTTTGGTATTCCTGCCTCATTGGCGTTGGTGGTGTTATCTGAGAGCCTGATTACAACTCTTTTTTATCAAGGTGAGATGACTCAGCGTGATGTTGAAATGTCTGCGTTGAGTTTAAGTGCGTATGGCATTGGATTGCTTGGACACATGTTCGTGAAGGTGTTGGCGCCGGGTTACTATGCGCGGCAGGATATGAGTACCCCTGTGCGATATGGAATAATCGCTCTGGCGGCAAATATGGTGTTGAATCTATTGCTGGTATGGAACTTCAAACATGCAGGGCTCGCGTTGGCGACTTCACTTTCGGCCTTTCTGAATGCAGGCTTGTTGTTTTATGGGTTGAGAAAAAAGGCGGCCTACATTCTGCAAGCAGGCTGGCTCAAACTGATCCTCCAGCTCTTGGCGGCCAATGGTTTGATGGTGACATTTTTGCTTTATGCGTCTCCGCCTCAGGAAGTTTGGTTTGAAATGGGTTTTTGGGTTCGGCTCGGTATCATGTTGGCGGTGTGTGGGGTTGGCGGTATTATTTACGGACTCGGTTTGCTGATGGTCGGGATTCGGTTTAAGGAATGGGTTAGGTAGATGGAAGTAATACGCGGTATACAGAATATCAAACCTCACCATCGTGGCTGTGTTGCGACGATTGGTAATTTTGATGGCGTGCATCTCGGCCATCAGGCAATTTTAGAGCAAGTAAAAGACAAGGCAAAACAACTACAGGTGCCTTCGATGTTGATTTGTTTTGAGCCACTGCCAAAAGAGTATTTTGGTCATGCGCCGGCCCGTTTGACTCGGTTCAGAGAGCGGGTCGAGCTGTTGTCAGAGCTGGGTATTGATTTGGTCTTGTGCTTTCGATTTGATGAGCGAACCCGCGCCTTAACCGTGGCTGAATTCATTGGTATGTTGACCAATGATATTTCAATCAAGGCGCTTTTTGTAGGTGATGATTTTCAGTTTGGTAATGACCGTAGTGGCGGGTATCAAGATTTATTGGATGCCGGTGAGATCCACAATTTCGAAGTCACCAACTTGCATACGCTTGTTTATGAGAGTGTTCGAGTCAGTAGTACTCGGATAAGAGAGTCTCTAGCCGCGGGTGCGTTTGATGAAGCTGAAGAAATGCTGGGTCGGCCTTATTCGGTAACCGGCAAAGTTGTGTACGGTCGCCAGTTGGGACGTACGTTGGGCGCAGCGACGGCCAATATACAATTGCATCGCTATAGAGCTGCGGTTGATGGGGTTTATGCGGTAGAGGTAGAAGGTTTGGATAGAACCTATCAAGGGGTAGCAAATGTCGGTATTAGGCCGACCCTGGATGAAGCCACGCTGAAACCCATTCTTGAGGTGCACTTGTTTGATTTTTCACAGACCGTGTATGGCAAGACAGTGAAGGTGGTGTTCCGAAAAAAGATTCGAGAAGAGAAGAAGTTTAAAGGTCTGGATGAGCTAAAAACCGCTATTGCTCAAGATGTCATGGTTGCGCGAGCCTATTTTGAGGCGAAACACCCCTCATGATGCATATATTTTTGTGTTTAACGATCGTGGTTTTGGACCAGTTTACCAAATGGTACATGGTCGGCTTACTTGCTGTGTGCGAACGTGGAAATTGTCAAACGATCGAAGTGTTGCCAATATTCAAGCTGATGGTTTTATATAACACAGGCGCGGCTTTTAGCTTTTTAAGTGATGCAGGTGGCTGGCAGCGTTGGTTCTTAGTTTGTGTATCTGCCGGTGTGAGTGTGTTTATTGCTATTTGGTTATATCGAATTCGTTTGCAGGAAAAACGACTAGCGCTTGGTTTATCGTTCATACTGGGCGGTGCGATTGGTAATTTAATTGACCGAGTCGCAACCGGCAGTGTGGTCGACTTTATCGTGGTTCACTGGCAATCCCACTACTTCCCTGCATTTAACATTGCTGATAGCGCCATTTTTATTGGTGCCTGCTTATTGGCTTTGGATATGTTTACAAACGCTGACAAAAAAGAAATGGAAAACACGAATGGTCAAACAAAAGAATAGCGGCGTCCCAATCGGGCCGGGCGTTGAAGTTGGTCTTAGTTTTAGTATCAAGCTTGAGGATGGCGAGGTGATTGATTCAACCGCTGAGAAGGTTGTGTCTTTTACCGTGGGTGACGGTAATCTTTTGCCTGGTTTTGAGCGATCTATTTTCGGTCTTGTTGCAGGGGACGAAAAAGTCGTCAATATTGAGCCTGAAAATGCTTTCGGTATTCATAACGAAGAGAATCTGCAGAGAATCAAGCGGTCCAGTTTTCAATCAAATATGAACCTGTCGATCGGTTTGATGATGTCATTTTCTGATGCACAGAATGCTGAGCTCCCTGGCGTTATCATTGATATCGATGACAAGTACGTCGACGTTGATTTTAACCACCCGCTGGCTGGGCAAAATATATTGTTTGAAGTGGCGATTGACTCGGTAAAGAGAATTTCAAATGAAATTCTGAGGGTGAAAACCTGATGCTCATCAAACTGGCGAACCCGAGAGGTTTTTGCGCAGGCGTCGATCGGGCTATCGAGATTGTAAATCGAGCGCTTGTGCAGTTCGGTGCGCCCATTTATGTTCGGCACGAAGTTGTTCATAACAGAACGGTTGTTTCTCAATTGCGCGCGAAGGGCGCGATATTTGTTGATGAACTAGCTGAAGTTCCCGCTGGCGCATTAGTTATTTACAGCGCCCATGGCGTGTCTCAGGCGGTGCGTCTGGAGGCGGCCGAGAGAGATTTGCGTGTTTTTGATGCGACCTGCCCGTTGGTGACTAAGGTGCACAATGAGGTGAAGCGTTTTTCTAAGGAAGGGCGAGAGACAATTTTAATTGGTCATGAAGGGCATCCTGAGGTCGAAGGCACCATGGGCCAGTTTGCGGACCCAAACAAAATCCACCTTGTCGAGACGGTAGATGACGTTAAAACGCTGAATATACAAGATGAAGGTTTTGTTTCCTTTGTCACTCAAACAACGCTATCGGTTGATGACACGGCTGCTGTCATTGATGCGCTAAGGGATAAGCTCCCGACTATCAAAGGTCCAGCAAAGAATGATATTTGCTATGCAACACAAAACCGTCAAGATGCGGTGAAGGAACTGGCCGGGCAATGTGAGTTAATTCTTGTTGTCGGTTCGCCGAATAGCTCGAATTCTAATCGTTTGAAAGAGTTAGCGTCTCGTCTTGGTGTTCGATCCTTTTTGATCGATGATGAATCAGAGATCGTTGAAGAATGGTTTAAGGATATTCAGACGGTCGGTATTACATCGGGCGCAAGCGCACCAGAAAGCCTTGTCGAGCAAGTCGTTGCAAGATTAAAATGTATAGAACCATCGGTTGTAGAGAATATTGTTACACGGGAAGAAACCATGGAGTTTTCTTTACCGAAGGAATTGAGGTCGTAATTGCGCAAGATGAAGGCAGAGATAACCAGATTCACGGGTTGTTTCAGCTATAGGGTTCAATCATTTTTAATAGGCAGGAGTTAGGCATGAAACAGACAGGTTTTTCGCTGATTGAGCTAATGGTAGTGCTTGCGATTATTGGAATAATCACAGTCATCGCATATCCGAGTTACCAGTCCTACACCTGTGATACGTTTAAAGCCCAAGCAGTGGCTGACCTGAGAGTCTGTGCACTATCCTTGGATCGTTACTATAGCGATGACTTCACTTATCTGGGGGCAGTGATTAACGATGGTAGCGATGCCGGTAATCCGTCAATCTGTTTAAATCGTTCTCCCTCAGACGGCAATGCAAAATTCACCCTGACGCTTCCGACAGCTACCCTGAACAACTATATTATCGTTGCCACCCCGGTTAATGCGGACAGCTGCGGTTCTACAATGCAACTTACTGCAGACGGAAGCTTTAGCGAAAGTATTTAGTTCTTAAATGCTATCTAGGTTCAAGCAAAAAAGTACCGTTCATCTTTAAAATGCACGGTCCTATCTCGCCCCCCAGCCCTCTTGGTGCAGCATATCGTACTATTTCGGGCTCGATTATAGGTGGTACTCCCATGATGTTGAGGGATTCGAAATTTTCTGCGCGCAAAACACGTGGTGTAACACTGGTAGAACTGCTGATTGGGCTGATCATTATTTCAATCGGCATGACGATCGCTATACCCAGCTTTAATGGCATGGTGGAAAGAAATAGAGTTGCAACACAAGTTAACGAGATGTTGTTGTCAATCAACCTCGCTCGCAGCGAGGCGGGCAGGACGGGTTCCCGTGTGCACATTCAGGCGGCGCAATCTGCAGACGATGCGGATGAGTTCGGTGCTGGCTGGTGTATTGTGACGGGCAATCCCGGCGATTGTGACAGCAATGTCCTTCGAGTTTTTCCCGCACTTGTCGGGGAGGCAACACTTAATTTGATTGATGACGACGGAGCCGATTCTATAGAGTTTAGCTCAACGGGTGGCATGAGAGATGATTCTAGCGTCAGCATTGATCTTTGTTATCCGGGACAGCAAGGGCGCAGGATCTTCATCAGCCCGATTGGTCGCTCAAAATCTCATTCTCCGACTGACCTAGATCAAAATAAACGACCCTGTTCCTGTACCGACCCACAACCAGAGGGTTGCTCATGATTAGACAATCAAAAGGTTTTACCCTGATTGAGTTGCTGGTCGCGGTATTGATTATCGCGGTTGGTATTCTTGGCGTTGCGGGTATGCAGGTGGTCAGTATGCAACAAAATAGAAATGCGTTGTTAAGAGATCAGGCGCTTCAGGCGGGCAATGATATCTTGGACAGAATGCGCGCTAACTCCCTTACGACTTATGCAACAGTGGCTTTTGATGCTGAACCGGCAACCGCATCTGATTGCAACAATGTGCTTTGTAGTCGCTTGGTTATGAAAGATTTCGATATCGCGCAGTGGAAGTGCCGTATTAATCCAATGACCGCTGCAGGCGTCGTACATGACACCTGCGACACCCTCGGCATTCAGACAGCGTCTTTGCCCGGCGGTCGAGGCTCCATAGGTGTTGATGCAGCGGATGCAAATATTATTATTGTGACGGTTGAATGGGTCACGGATCGAAATGGTAATACCAGTTCGATCGCCCTGCGAACACGAACGGGAGCGATTTAGTATGCAATCGAAACTATCGCACGGTTTTTCGCTGGTCGAGCTTATGATTTCACTAGCGCTTGGCTCGGTGGTTACAGCGGGTGTTGTTCAACTATTTGTTGCCAACTCAGAAACCCATACATTGGTCAATGGGCAGTCTCGAATGCAAGAGTCTGCGCGCTTTGCACTTGAGTTTATTGGCCGAGAGGTCCGTCAAGCCGGCTATCGCGGATGTTTTTCCGGCAATGATGACCTGCATACGACGATCGACCCCATCGATAACCTGCCTTATGAATTTGATTTGCGGCAGGGCGTTAGAGGCTTTGAAGCAGTGGGTACGAGTTCTTGGAACCCTGCCTTGACCCTATTGCCGAACACAACAACAAGTTCGAGTGTCTATTCAACCTCTTATGGCTATGGCGTCGGTTCAGGTATTGATATCACACAAGTTGCTTCGGGCACGGATGTTGTGACCTTCCGACACATTTCTCAGGTTGACACAAGACTAGGCGGTTATATCGATGCGGGAAATAATTTTATAGCAGGGACAATGCCCACCTCAACAGAAGGCATGGTTGTGCATGTCGATGAGCAATGGGCTGAATTCGACCTGGACCATTTAGTCATGATCCATGATTGCGAAAAAGCAACAACCTTTCGGGTGACGACTTCGAACCCTTGGGGCAGAAATGCAGATGGCAGTCCCAAGGCGGTCGAGCTAGGTGACGTCGGGAATTTGACCATTGGTCACGATATTAATGACACTGATGCTACTCGAAATACTTTTTTACGTCTTGCTCTGATAAATACATTTGAGGTCGACGCAGCAGTTTCTGCGATTGAATCCCACACTTTTTTTATCGCACCAGGTGAAGGACTCAATAACAATGGCCAAGCGCCTTTAAGTTTGTGGCGAAAATCTGGGCTCCAAGCGCCCATTGAGTTGGTTGAAGGGGTAGAGAACTTGCAAGTGTTATACGGGGTAGATACAGATAGTGATCGCGTACCGAACCAATACTTTACGGCGCAATTTGTGCCGAGTTGGCCCGATATTGTGACAGTCAGAGTGACGGTTGTTGTCAACAGCATCGACAATGTTGGCTCAACGTCTACGCCAACGCACGGTTGCAATTTACAAAATTGCATAGGTGAAGAAACTTATGATGGTTTGATCAGGCGAGCCTTTTCACAAACCATCCAGTTGAGGAATCATGGCTAATTTAAAGGATCAAAGATATACGGCAGGTATCATCACTCGCGACCGTCAAGGCGGCGTTGTGCTCTTCATGAGCCTTATCATGCTGCTAATTATTACGGTTTTAGGCCTGTCTTCCGTGCAGACAACTTCAATGCAAGAGCGAATGGCAAGAAATTCTCGTGATGCCAACCTGGCCTTCCAAGCAGCAGAATCCGCCATCAAAGATGCCGAAACAATTGTTGAAGATTTTGCTTCTCTGGCAGCGTTCGATGATGCGGATGCGAATCAAAATGGCCTTTACTATGAGGCCGCCTTTGATGAAGTAAATAATTGGCGCTCTATCGAAGACGGTGGTCTGGTTGATTGGGAATCACCCGATGGTGATTACTTAACCGCCGATACTTCAATATCGAACGTAGCCGCCCAGCCAAAATATATCGTTGAGCACGTTAAAACAGTTGTGTCCGATGAAGACAGATTAAATCTCGATAACGTTGGGCAAGACACGGGTTCAGGTCGTGCGCAAATTTTTAGAGTTACTGTATACGGTACCGGTGGTACTGAGACAGCCCATGTGATGATTCAAAGCACCTACGGGAAGAGGTTCTAATATGGATATGAGAGCTTTTAAAAGTTTATGCTTTCTGACTATTTTGCTGCTGGCGAACTCTGCGCTCGCAGTAGTGACCGCTGGTGATGACATACTGAATGTTTTGGAAGACAGTGGACTCACGGCAAGTGACGTTTCTACGAACGATAGTCAAAACGGGGCTTCTGGCACTTTGAAGTTCGCAGTACTGGTTGGTCCCACGAATGGTGCTGTTTCGATGAGCAACAACGGTGCCTTCACTTATGAGCCTAACGCGAACTTTAACGGCACTGATGATTTTACTTATCAAGCAGTGTTAAGCAGTAATGGTGAGGTTGCTATTGCTACGGTTTTTGTGACGGTTAACCAGGTGAATGATGCTGCTGTATTTGGTGGTGATAATTCTGGCACGGGCAATGAAGATACGCAGATTAGTGGCACACTGACAGTCACGGATGTGAATGACGGGATGCCAGCGCCGAGCTTCACTGTTACGACTGCGGCAAGTAATGGTGCCGCTGTGATCAATCCGACCACGGGTACGTGGACTTACGATGGCGCGGCAGACTCCAACGGTGGCGACACCTTTACTGTTACCGTCACAGACGATGATGGTAACAACGAGACCCAAGGCATAACGATCTTGGTTAACCCCGCCAACGATGTGCCAACGTTTACGGTGGGTTCAGATGAGACGGTTAATGAAGATGCAGGTGCACAAGCTGTTGCGTTTATTAGCAATGGTAGTACAGGTGCGGCTAATGAAACACAAACCCTGATTTACAATGTCAGTAATAACGTTCCAACCTTGTTCAGTGTCCAACCTGCGATAAGTGCCGCTGGCCAGTTAACGTATACGTCAGCTGATAATGCAAATGGTGTCGCCACAGTGACAGTAAGCCTGACAGATTCAGACGACGGTTATGGTTCTGATACCACGGCGGACCAAGTGTTTACGATTGCAGTCAATGCGGTTAACGATGCGCCTACTATTGCGGTTCAGGCCTATTCTGTAGATGAAAATTCACCTAATGGCACGTTAGTGGGTTCAGTAATTGCGACCGATATTGAACCTGTAAGTGCTGAGCCTGCCCAGAGCTTAAGTTTTAGCTCTACTGATGATGCTGTCTTTAGTATCGATGCGGGTGGCATCATCACGGTCGTCCGATGGCGACTTGCTTGACTACGAAGCAACAACAAGTTTTAGCGTGATCGTGACCGTGGCTGACAATGGCTCGCCAAGCGAGTCTGATACTGCAACCATAACAATTGATTTAAACGCGCTGAATGACAATTCGCCGACAGCGATTACTGATGCGGTATCCGTTGATGAACTTGAAACCATTAATTTTAATGTCATTGCAAACGATACGGACCCGGATCTTCCTGCGGGCACCTTAACCGTTTCTGAGGTTGCCGGTGATGTAGGCCTGATTGGCGTGCCAATTGAATATTTCAATGACGGTGAGTTGTATGGCACCTTGACCATCAACACCGATGGCAGCGCGACGTTCGAAACGACAGCGGTTAACACGGTCGAAGTCTTCACGGCAACCCAGGTCTACAAAGTAACGGATGGTGCGAATTTTAGTGATGCAGGCACTGTGACGGTCACGATCAATCCAACTAACGATAACCGACCTCAGTTGACAGGGGTCGATATCAGCGGCAATACCTGTGGAATCGCGTCGGGTACGACTTACTGTTTCGATGAGGATGAGTATTTGTCGGTCTCTGATGCCGCAACTATTTCACTCGCCAAGCTGTTTTCAGACATTGATATTGACGGCGATGGTTTGTTGGACTCCAGCACCAGCGGTGATAACGACTCGCTCGTGTTTAGTGTGATCAATAGTAATTCAGAGAACGTTTCGTATCAGGTTCAAGGTACTAACTTGCGCTTGTACGCGGGCGCGAACAGACACGGCACGTCAACGTTGGATATTACGGCAACAGATACAGCCGCACCTCTAGCGTCGGTTAGTTCAGTCACATTGTCTCTTTTCGTCACGGTCTTTTCGGTCAATGATCCGCCCATTTATCAGCGAAGCCCAAGTAATTATTATGAAAGTTACAGTCAAGACGAAGACGCCGGCAACATTACTTTTGGGCTTGAGGACGCTTTCAGAGATGAAGACTTGTTTGATGCTAATAGTGGTGATGATGAGCTTACCTACACAATTACGGTGATTGACGGTGAAAACGATGCGGTCTTGACGCGAATGGTTGATGCGACGGGTTTTCCTGCCTGTCCATCGTCCAGTACCTGCGTTGTCAGTGACGATGATCCCATTGATGGTAGCCAGAGAACGTTGACTCTTCGGAGCCAAGAGGCCAATGAAACGCTACCTATTTTCAAAGACGCTCATGGTACTGTCGATATTACGGTTCGGGCGACTGACCTCGGACGTCCGCCGGGACTGCCAGGCGAAGCTGTGCCGTTGTCTGATCAAGGTAGTTTTGTCGTCACGATTAATGCGATTGGCGATGATTCACCGATTGCCGTAGATGATCATTTCGATAATATTGCGGCGCTTGTCATTGATGAAGACTCTGATGCGATCACTTTCAATGCGCTTATCAATGATTACCCAGGCGATGTGCCAGCGATTGTCATTAGTGCAGGTCAAGAAGTCGCAAGCCAGCGCTGGCGCAGTGGATCACGTTTTGTTGATGATGGCCTAGGTGATTTAACCGAAGCAGCAAATGGTCAAGTGAGTTGTGGCGATCAAGTAGGCTGTATCGATGGTGAAACCGGCGGTGACGTTACCGGTGCGGCATTAGATCGTTTTGAAGTCACCTATAAGCCAGAGCCGAATTTCAATGGGGAAGACTCGTTCGTTTATTGTATTCGCGACGCAGCGCCCGCAGATGAAGCCGCTTTCACGCCGCCAATCGATCAACGTTGTGCGACTGTTACCGTAAATGTATTGCCGGTTAATGATGCGCCGATCGCCGATACCACGATTACCTATGCGATGGATCAAGCTGACGACCTGATTGTGTCCGCAGAGCTCGGCTTGAGGCTTAAGGTTTCTGATATCGATAATACGCATATCGACGGTCTAGGTTGTAATCCATTGGATCCCGATTGTTCACCTGGCATAGGAGAGCCTCAAGCAGATCAACTGTACTTCTATTTCACTGGTGCTGTGACGGAGCATGGGCAGCTGTTCTCGCCGTTCACTAACGATGGCGCGTTTAATTATCGTCCTGATGCGACGTATGATGGTAACGATAGTTTTGAGTTCCAAGTGTGTGATAGACCAACGCCAGGCGATGCAGATCATTGTGACGACGGTATTGTGACGATTACCATTAATGCCTTGGCCGGCGCCCCAGAGGGGTCGACGGATGGCGCTGTTCAATTCGATTATCAGCTCGCGGAAGGCCCCCTAGAACTGCCTATTGGACCAGAGCCTAATGTTTTGATTGTCAATGACGACTCCGGCTCAATGTTGTTTGAAATCACCACTAGCACGGGCGCATCAAATAATGGTTATGAGTACGACACGGGCGATGTACTTTATTTTATGTATGAGTTTAATGAATTCGGTTGGTATGACCATCATACCGCGCCGAGTGAAGAAGCGTCTCCGGGCGTCGGTCTCTGGCGACTGAGAAACGCAGGTTTCAATACGGGTTACTACAACCCTGATGCTCAATATGAACCCTGGAAAGGTTTCAAAACGATAGACGAGCCTTTTAACGATAGTCAATTCGATGATGCGTTGCTAGATCCGATGGGTACAGAATCGAGAGATTTGTCGGGGGTCTATAACTACGAAGCTCAAGGGGTAGTGACATCGGAAACCTGTAAACTTTCGTGTATAAAATATAAGAAAGGGAAATGTAAAAAGCGTGGACTACCTGAAGTTTGTACTACGCAAACGACATTCCGAGATATTGATGTCAATGGCTACTATATCCCTCGTTACTACATTTGGGAGGACCTTAATGGAAACGGCGAGCTAGATTCAAAACCCGCTCCGTTTATTGGCAATAATAAAGACAATGCCAATGCAGCTTCAGAAGGTACCTTGGTTGAGATTAAACCGGGCAGGACATATCCGAAAACTGAAAACAGGTCTGATTGTGACACCGCTGAGGACAGTTGCAGTTATACAGAAGAAATGGACAACTTTGCGAACTGGTTTACCTACTATCGTTCGAGAGAACTGCTGGCAAAGGCTGCCCTTGGTTCGGTTGTTACTAGTGCTGAGAACCTTCGCTTAGGCTACGCGACCATTAATCGGCAGAAGTATGTTTCGAGTGGAAAAACGATTGTGCCTGCACCAATCCAATCAATGAATCCATCGGAACGGACCGGGGCGAAGAAAGGCGTATTGGATGCAATCTACAATACCGTCTCTAAAGGTGGAACACCGCTACGTCTAGCCTTGGAGCGTGCCGGACGTCACTATGAGTGTAAAGGTAACGACATATTCAGAAATGGCCCTGATTCAAGCCCTGGTGATGCGAACTGTCCGGTGCTTGCAGCACCTGACGGTAACTGTCAGCAACATTTCACCCTGTTGCTCACAGATGGTTCGTGGAACGGTAACGACCCCGTTGTAAATGAAACCGATACGGGAACGGGTAAGTTTGACGGCGGTGCTTTCGCTTCAGATGATGATGAGAACCTCGGTGATGTTGCGATGCATTATTATGAGCGTGACTTACATGCAGGCCTTCCTAATGAAGTGCCAACCACTGGGCGTGATAGGGACCTGGCGTCTGATACTGCCTTCGAAGATAGTGCCGATGACATTATGCATCAGCATATGACAACCTACACTGTTGGGTTTGGCGTGACGGGTAACATTCTTGGTGAGCCCGAAGACTATAGGAACGGTTTTAACTGGGGCGATCCTGATAACAGCACCGAAGAGAAAATCGATGACGTACGCCATGCTGCATACAACGGGCGAGGTGTTTACCTCGACGCGAGCAACGCGGGTGAATTGGCAGACCGTCTCACTGAAGCGTTCGATGAATTCTCACAGGGTAGTGGTGCAGCATCTGCCGTGAGCTTTAACTCCCAAGAGATTCAGCAAGATACGCTAATTTTTCGGGCATTTTATAACACCAAAATTAATACCGGTGATTTGATCGCGCAGACATTTACTGATGACGGACTTGGTGATGAGCCCGTCTGGAGTTCTGCTGAGGCGATGGATTTGGTTTTGGCGGAAGATCGAGAAATTATGACCTATGACCCCGGGTGCTATGCGCCAGCAATATGTGTGGCGGGTCAAAACCTGACTGCGAAGGGTATCGCGTTTAGGCCTGGTGACTTGACTGATAATCAAAGAGCGGTATTTATTCCTGATCAGAGCGCTGCAGACGCAGAGCAAAATACTGAGGTTGCGCGACGCGTAAACTATCTGCGAGGCGACTCGGAAAATGAAAGGCCCGTGGGTAATTTTAGAGAAAGACCATTAGTAGGTGGACGTCTAGGGGATATTGTTCACTCAACGCCGGTTTTTGTAGGCGCGCCGAATCGTGCGGGCAGAAATGCAGTACCCTTCCCACAGGAAGACCTCTACACTGATTTTAGAACCGAATATACCGACAGAACCGAAACGATTTATGTCGAATCGAATGATGGCATGTTGCATGGCTTTAACGCATCGGATGGAAGTGAAGCGTTCGGGTATATACCCCATAATTTAATGGTTGGCGCTTTTAGTAGAAATATTACAGAGTTGCTGAACTTTAATTATAGTCACAAGTTCTTCGTTGACCTGACGCCCGCCGTTAATGACGTCTATATTGATGCCGACAACAGCGGTGACAAAGAATGGACCACCATGTTGGTGGGTGGCCAAGGTGCTGGTGCGAAAGCGTACTTTGCTCTGAATATTACCGACCCGACTAAGTTTGACGAATCGACAGCTGAAGATGTTGTTCTCTGGGAATTTACCGATGCAGATGATACCTATCCAACAGATGCCGACGGTGACCCGCTGTTGACGGCCGATGGCTCGCAACGACGGGATCTGCAAGATACACCTCAGCCGGTCAAAGATCTGGGTTACTCTTTTAGTATTCCAACATTGGCAATGAGTAATGTTGAAGGCTCAGATGGTGAGCTTGAATGGATAGCGTTATTTGGAAATGGCTTTAACAGCACGTCGGGTATCGCGAAACTATATGCTTTATTCCTAGACGGTGGTGTAGATGGTCAGTGGTGTCACCCTGATATGAAGCATAATATTATTCCTAATGGCAGCTTGCCTGCTGACTGTGTTGGCAAACAAGATTTTGTGAAAATTGACACCACTTTTGGTGTGAATGATGATGGTTACCCTAACGGTCTGGGTACGCCTCGAGGTATCGATATTGATGGTAATGGTACGATTGACTATGCCTATGCAGGTGATACTTTCGGTAACTTCTTCCGGTTCGATTTGAGTTCGAGTAATTTTAATTTGTGGAACTACACAAAAATCTATGAGGCCAAGTATGTTGATGGCGATGGAGTCGAAACATTGCAACCGAT
>CAJJAA010000033.1 GCA_905182025.1 uncultured OM182 clade bacterium | reverse complement strand
TCATCTCGGTTTCTCTAATAGTTTATTGTAGTCAGGAGGTTGGGGTGGCTGACGAAATATCAATGGTTAAGGTCGGGTATAAGTTCAATTCGATGCGCGCACCCGAGTGTCCTTAAAATGGCGGGTGATAAAATTGTGTCAGGCATAATCATGTTCCCTTCATTAAAGGGTTATTCATATGGTTTGAGCTTGTTGCTACTTGCGTCGCTTTTTGTGTTCGGTTTTGGTAACTCAGGCAACTTTTTTGGCGTTGATGCAGAGGCTGAAATGCTTGCACTTGATTGTCGAATGATCCAAATGTACCGCAGGTCAAAGATGAGGACTTGCTTCGAATATATGAGGTTGTTCATCAGGCGGCGCTCGACCGCGATATTCGTTCATCCGTGGTGATTTACAAGCTAGCCTCTCGCCAGCGAAGCAAGGATGAGGATGAATAATGCTGTGAAGCGATCACTTGACTCTCTTAGCCCATCGTATAGACAACAGTTTGACGAATGGTTTAGCCGGATCGTTCGCCCGCTTAGTGGTTCCACCAAGCTAGGTCAGTGAATGATCGCATGTCGAGCTCATGTGTCCAGACTGAACGATGTTGTTGGGCTATGTGGAAATAGGTGTCTGCCATTTTTTCCGGCAGCATCAATCCATCATTTTCCATACCGCGGGTCTCTCTCAGTTTTTGAAAGCCTTCTTTGCCAAGCATCTTGCCAAGTGTGTCGGGCGCATCAACCGCACCATCCACCAAAATGTGTGCGACGTGTATACCTTTCGATGCATATTGTGCATTCAAAGATTGGCACAGCATACGGCGACCGCCCATGGCGGCGGCATGTGAATGTTGGCCAGCATTGCCTCGCATAGCGGAGGTTGCAGAGGTCACGAGGAAAGTGCCTTTGCCCCGCTTTTCCATTAAAGGACACAGGATAGATGCCGTTCGAAATAGTCCGAAGGTTGCCATACGCCAACCCATTTCAAAGGCTTTATAACTCGTATCCTCTAACGCGCGATTGCCTATTTGTGCGCCAAGATTGTAGACAACAACCTCGATCGGTCCGATCTCTGCTTCGATAGTCGCGATCTGGTTTTCAATGGCACCATCTTCTACTGCGTTAAGTATAAATCCGGTCGCTGAGCCGCCTTCGTCTTCTATTGCTTTAACAAGCGTTTGCAGGCCTTCTTCATTGCTTCGGCGACATAAAACACTGTGGTAACCCTCTCGTGCGAAGCGTTTACCAACAGTCCCTCCAATACCGGCGCCTGCGCCTATGACTAAACATACGGGTTTCATATCGCTCTCCTATTTGATTGGCTAGATAGTCTCGTACGAATCAAGGCTTGTAAATAGCGTATTTATGACTGATTGAGTTCATTAATGCTGACGCCGGATTTTTTAATCCAAGCATCCCTGCGCGCTAACAAGGGTCCGATAGCGACATTGGCGTCTGAGATGATCGAATTAAGATCTGCGCTCAGTAGCTTGCCATCTTTGACCAGCACTTCGCCATTCACAATCGTCATCAGGACATCGCCACCTTGAACCGCATGAACGAGATTGTGATTTAGGTTTTGATACTTTCCTGACGCAATAAATGGCGTCATTCTTGGCGTGTTCGTGTTCACTGCAATGATATCAGCGCGTTTTCCGGGTTCGATCGAGCCAATCTGTTTATCCAGACCTAAAGCACGTGCCCCGTTTATTGTACCCATGCGGCAAACTGACCAGGCGTCAAGCGCGGCGGCGTCAAGTGAGCTGAATTTTGCGAGTAACGATGCTGTCTTTAACTCTTCAAACATATCCAAGTTATTATTTTCTTTCTCGCCATCTGTACCCAACCCGACTGCAATGCCTTTGGCTAGCATATCTTCGACACGTGCTGCGCCTGAGGATAGCTTCATGTTGCTAATCGGGTTGTGTGCGACACCGATTTTTCGGTCAGCAAGAATTTGAATCTCCGCATCGTCTAGCCAAACGCAATGTGCCAATAAGGTGTTGTTTGCTTCAAGTAGGCCGAGTCTCTCGAGTACTTGAATGGGACGCGCTTGATGTCGCTCGAGTGTTTTCTCAACATCAAACCGACTCTCGTTGCTGTGTGTATGAAAACCTGTCTGGTACTCTTTGCATAAGTTGGCGATGCGGCTTAGTGCAGGTGTTTGCGCATAGAACATATGCTCGAGACCGACCCATACGTGTATCCGGTCATTGCTGGTCTGATGCCATTGTTTGATCAGCGCCTCGTTACTGTCGAGCGTTTCAAAATAGTCATGATCAGGGTGTTCCGCAACATAGGGCACCATAATCGCGCGGATGCCGAGATCAGCAGCTGCACGCGCACTGCCATCCATGTGTCGCCACATATCAACAATGGTTGTTGTGCCAGATAAAAGTGATTCAGCATAACAAAGGCGAGAGGCGAGCTCCGCTTCAGCTGGGGTCAGCACTCTGTGCATTGGATCAATGAATTGTTGTAGCCACTCCCATACAGGCAGCCCTTCGGCGGTACCCCTCAACAAGCCGGAATGACAATGCGTGTTGACAAGACCAGGCATCAGTAGGGCGTTATCACAAAAAACTTTTTCAGCATTTGGATAACTGGCTTTTAGGTGGGTTGCATCATCGACCGCGACGATTGTATTACCTTCTACCAATATGCCGGCATCGGAAAGGATGTCGTTTTTTTCATTCATCGTGACAATCGTGTTGGCGATGTAGAGTGTTGCTGTCATTTTGTTTCCAAAAATAAAGTGATCCGGGGTCGAATCGTTGTTAAATACCGTGCCCGAGGCATGTGAATTAAGTGTCGTTGATCCGCCCCTTGCCTGTATAGTAATTATTTAACATACACGAAGAATATTGATGGATGCAGGTTCAATAAAAGGTATCTCCGAGACCAAATTTCACATCCTATTGGGTATTTATGTTGGCGCCTGGGGCATTCTTCCGGGGCTGACGCCGAAACTTATTCCGCTGGATCTCAGTGATTTCGGTTTAGGTATGCTGGCGTTTAGTTTTGGTGCGTTTATGCATGCGATTACCTTTCCCTGTACCGATGTGGTCGCAGAAGTATGGGGCGCTGCTCGCGCACGATTGATGGTCTATCTAGGTGTTAGTGTATTTCTGATAGCAACCGCCTTTTACATGATTGGCACGCGACTGCCCGGCGCGCCCGATTGGCCATTGAATGAAGCCTATAATAGTATTTTCTCGACCGCAGATCGGATGATTCTGGCATCCTTGTCAGCGACCTGCGTTGCCCAATTGATGGACATATTTGTATTTGAAAAAATTAAGCAGATGACGGGGCAAAAAGGTCTGTGGTTACGTAATAATCTCTCAACCGCATTCTCTCAACTTCTCGACACGACAATTTTTTACACGATTGCCTTTTACGGTGTATTGCCGAACGAAGTCCTGCCATTACTGATTGTTGGTACTTATTTGGTGAAAATAGTGCTGACCGCAATCGACACACCCGTCGTGTATTTGCTGGTACGTTGGATTACCGGGCATTGGACAGCGCCCGGTGATGTTGTCGTTAAAGATAAAGCTAACGTTTGACAGCGCAGTGCATCACCGCGCACTAGGCTCTCTCGAGTAACAACGACAGTTCCAGCTCGCAGGAACGCTCGCCGTTATCAACATACAGTACGCCGCCGACGATGTTGACACCCAGGCGCGTATTTCGACTGATGAGTTGGCCAGCGGTCTCAACCTGCGGCCAGTCGAATTGCCAGACTTGCAGTCTGGGCATGGAGGAAAATTCAACAGCGTTTTGCTGCCACCAGGTATCAGCACTCCTACCGTAACTGAAAAGAACCACGTCCTCACAACGACCGCAGGCTTTGCGCAGTCTTGCGGGTTCCGGCTGACCGAGTTCAATCCACTGCTGTAAAACACCGCCGTCACTATGGCGCCATAACTCAGGTTCATCTGTGCTTGATAAACCTCGGGTGAACTCAAGACCGCGTTGATAGTTTAAGCAAAAAGCCAAGATCCTTACCGCAAGTCGCTCGAGGGTTTCTGAAGGATGTCGAGCCAATGTAATGGCAAGGCTTTCATAGCAATGACGATCGCTATCGGCGATTTCCAGCTGAATCTTGTAGATCGTTGGTTTTATTGCCACTTGGTGCTTCCCTAATTTGAGCGCAATGCGCCGTACGTACGACAACGGTCTAAACGCTTTGTAAATCAATGGTAAATGGTTGTTTGGGGTTTTGCCTGCTGAATTGGGTCTAAAAAATTGCGATAGATTGTTTTGCCAGTGAAGTTAATTGTCACTGAATGTTGCCTGTTTTGATAGCCTCGTGTGTTATTCAATTAAGTTGTCAGGCGTTCGTGTGAAATTATTTTGTCGATTATTCTATGCTAGTCTGTGGCAGTCCTGATCTGACCGAGCACATCTGAATGAACAAACCTATCGCTTCTATCCTGCTATTGGCTTGCTTGTGTGTTGTGGCGTTTTTGATTGTCGACAACAGGCGTGTCCTGATGATTCATTTGATCGTTTTAAGCGGCGGCGAGTCACCGGCATTGTTAGCCGCCAGTGAGGAATTGGCATCGACGCGCTGGCATGACGATTATTTTACCATCGACGAAATTGCGCCCGCGACCTATGCCATCGGCGAGCCTCGGTACTATCAGCAAAACTATAGTTATCTCATCGTCGGTAAGACAAAGGCACTGTTGTTTGATGCGGGTCCGGGGCTGAGAAACATCCGCAAAGTCGCAGAGTCCCTGACGGATCTACCCATCATCTTTCTACCGTCCCATTTTCATTATGATCACGTCGGCAACGGCATTGAATTCGATGAACTGGCCGTGATCGATCTGCCTTATCTGAGACAGCGTGCGCAGGGTAACCAGTTAGCTTTCACGGACATGGAGCATCTGGGTGCGGCTGAAGGGTTTGACACGCCGCAGTGGCAAATAGACTATTGGTGGCGGCCGGGTCAGTTAGTAGAGCTTGGTGGTCGAACGGTACAAATTATTCACACGCCAGGTCATTCAAAAGAATCGATTTCTATTCTCGACGCCGAAAATCAACTCGTGCTGTCGGGTGATTACCTTTATCCAGGCATGCTGTATGCGTTTGTGCCAGGTTCCAGCATGCAGGATTACGCATCCACCGCCGATGTGCTACTGGCCGGCGTAGCAGACCTTGATTACTATGGCGCCCATAGAGTTGAGCCGCCCGGACCCCCTAAGCTGAGTCGACAGGATCTGCTTGAATTAAAACAGGCATTACAGAAGATGCGGCTTGGTGACCTGTCTAGCGAAGGCATTTGGCCGGCTGAGTTTAAGGTAAACGACAACATAACGATTCTCGCAGATCCTGGATTTCTGCAGGATTGGCAAGTTGACTGATTAAACAATTTTGGGCGGTTACTGAGGTTTATCGCCAATCACAGTGACACGCTGCATCCTTCGGATCTCAGGCCAATAATCCGCCGCGGCATAATGTTGAGCAGCACGGTTATCCCAAAATGTGAATGAGTTTTTACGCCATCTGAAGCGACATTGATGATCGGGAATCCAAGCGGTGAGGTAGAGTTTCTCGAGCAACCGTTGCGATTCATCGGGGTCCATATCAACAATATGCCGGGTAAAAACGGTATTGACGTAAAGGGATTTTTTGCCGCTGATGGGGTGCGTTCGAACCACCGGGTGAGTCACTGGTGGGTACTGTTCTCTTAACCGCTGGACTTCATCCGCGGCTATGCCTTTCGTAAACAAACCGGTTAAAAAGTTCTCATTATCGTGGACGGCGTAGAGGTTTTCAATTTGCTGCTTGGTTTTATCATCCAAGCTTTCGTAGGCATCCTCCATGTTCGCAAAGAGCGTATCGCCTCCTACTTCGGGTATTTCCAATGCTCTCAAAATTGAGCCGAGCGAGGGTTCTTGTCGCCAGGTAACATCAGAGTGCCATAAATTTATGCTGGGTGGTTTGTCTCTGTCGTTGTTTAAACAGACTACTTCGGGGTGGCCTTCAAGGTTGGGTGTAAAGGGATGAATTTCGACTTCACCAAATTTTCGACCAAAGGCGATGTGCTGTTCGACGCTGATGTCCTGGTCTCGAAAAAAAATGACCTTTCGTTCGACTAAAAGGTTTGATAGAAAATCGATGGTTTCACTGTCTAAGTCGGCGCCGATATCAATGCCGTGTACTTCTGTGCCGATTGTTGGAGAAAGATGCAGAAGATCGAAATTTAGATCAGTCGCTTTAAGTAATGCCTGTTCAGATAGGGGGCTCATAGTAATCTTTCCATCCTCGGTGTTTCAATAGGCCTAGAGTGTATACCATTTAGCAATCACCGATGGTTAATGAAGCTTTCTCACTATTTCTCTGGGGATAAAGGCGGCTTGCTCTGTGGCGCTATAGGTGATTGGGCGCATCAGTTGGCTTAATGGATGAGTGCTTAAAAGCGATGCAAACCGGCGTGCCTACATATTTGTTGTGTGCAATGTCGCCTAATATCTGCCCTGAATCTCTGTCCAGTTTGTAGGTAACAATGCTATGACTATTTTGATTGGCTACCAGTAACCAGCTGCCCGTCGGATCGACACAGATTGCTCGAGGCTCCAGTCCGCCGCTAGTAACGCGACCGGTTAATGTTGGCAAGCCATCGTCGTCTATTGAATAACGACTGATGCAATCGTGTTGGCGATTGGAGCAATACAGTGCCCGACCACCCGGGTGTATCGCTATTGCCGCAGCACTGGGTGTACCTGCGTAGTCTGTTGGCAGCGAAGGACGCTGATCAATGAGCTTTAGGTCGCCGCTGGGCTCATGGTAGTCAAATGTCAGTAGTTCGGCTGTTAACTCTGTTAACAGGTATGCGTGCTGATTGTTCGGGTGAAACACCATATGTCGTGGGCCAGTTCCGGCAGGTGTAGAAAACTTAACGGCAGGGCCGAGCTGAGCTTCACCCTGCTGAGTTTTAAGGCTGTGGCGCCAGATACAGTCAGAGCCGAGATCACAAACATACAGCCAACGTTTGTCGGCAGAGACAAGTACTTGGTGCGCATGGGCGGTTTGCTGACGAGACAATCTAGGGCCGTTACCTTGATAACGAACTTGACTTAGATGTGCCAATTCTCTTGTGATGTCAAAACAATCCAACTGACCACTGGTATAGGCTGCGCTATAAAGTCTGTTTTCATCGGTGGTGAGGTGACAAACAGAAATGCCAGCGCAGGACACTTGTTGTTCGAGACGAAGGCTATGATCATTTTCAACATTGAATTGATAGATTGCGCTCGGCCCGGAAAAACTTTCAAAGGCTGCGTACAATTTTGAGTCCTGCCAGTGAAGCCAAGCTGGGTTTTCAATGTTGGTGTAGATAGCCGCCGTGCTGACTTCACCGGTGTGTAGGTTTAGGCTGCAAGAGACAACCCCTTTGCCTTCGGGCTCAGGGACGTGATCGGCTGCTTGCGTATAGGTGCCGACATAAAAGTTTGACGTGTGCGTGCTCATTTTGTCTCAAAGATGCTGTGTTTTATTTCGATGGATTACTGCTGTGTTGTTTGCACAGTCTCGATTCGATTTCTACCTTCTCGCTTGCCTTTATAAAGCGCTTCGTCCGCCAGTTTGACCGTGTCATCAATATCCCGTTGACCATCATACCGGCTGATACCTAGCGTTATCGTGATGGAAAATGTTTTCTTCGCGTATTCGTATCTCGTGTTGGCGATGGTTTCACGCAGTTTTTCGAAGGCAGCCATGCCGCCTTCAAGATCCGTATCCGGCAGCATGATGAGAAACTCTTCGCCGCCCCAGCGCGAAACAACATCCTGCTGTCGAAGGGTATCTTTGAGCAAATCTGAAGCTTTTTTTAGTACGTAGTCGCCACAATCGTGTCCGTAGTTATCGTTGAATTGTTTGAAGTGATCGATGTCCGCGATCGCGAGCAGGAACGGTTTCTGATTGCGTTGGAATCGAACGACTTCATTTTCCACCAATTCGAGCATCTTTCTGCGGTTAAAAAGCCCTGTCAATGGGTCTGTGGTCGCAAATAGCTCCATTTTCTGATCATTCTCAGTAGACGCTTTTCTGAAGAAGTACCCTTGAATACCGAAGGCGGCAAAATTCACGAAGAGATTCGTAAAGTATAAAACGTCTAATAAATTGTTCGAGATCTTACTGACGAAATCAGGTTGATGGGTGTAAATATGTAGCCCTATACAGGTCATGAGAACGAGCGAAGATTGAATCAGCATGGTTCGAAAAATTTGTTTGTGATTCAGGAAAATGTACAAAACGGTAGAGAAGAAATAGAAATAAAAGCCGGCTTCCCAGCCGAGATAAAATGTTGCCAATATTGCATGGGCAACGACTTCAAACGCTGCAAGAGCGTAGGCTTCAGAGTGGAACGCGGCTCTGTTGAGGGAAAAACTTGTGATCCAAATAAGCACGCTAAAAATATTAACGATTGCCAGTTCAGGGATGCCGAACTTGAAGAACAAGGGGATAAATAGGGCGTGTGCGATAATACCGAGGTAACAAAGATAGTTTAGTGCAATGAAAAGACGATAATTTTCGCGTTCTATCTCAGCTGGTTTGAATAAGCTTTTCATTGACTGCCCCAACGAACATGTTAGTAGCATAGTGCTTTCGATGTCATACATACACCAAAATCTGGGACCTTTGAGAGGATTTTGTATTGGCTGGTTTGCTCGGACAGCCGGTTTTTGGTGGTTGTTGAGCTGTCGCGTCGAAAAATACGGCTGTATTGCTCAATCGCGAGACTAAACGATAAGCAATATTGTGCTATCTACGCGTCTTCGTCAGCCACCCGAATTCGCTCAACTCGCTCGTCTTCTTCATCAATGGCGGCCTGTATCTCTGTCAAGACGCCGTCGACATCTGCCTCTACCTCGGGTTTCTTGAAATCACCTTTCAGTAGGGTTTCAGGCAGGAGACGACCCTCTTCATACAGATGCCAGATTTCACCCGCGTAATCACGTTCGATCAGTTCAGGTGCGAACTGACCGTAGTATTGTGTCATGTTGTCGACATCCCGTTGCAGCATAGCTTCGGCGTGGTTATTAGCGGCGGCGTCAACCGCTTGAGGTAGATCGATAATGACGGGGCCATCTTCATCGACCAGAACATTGAATTCTGAGAGGTCGCCATGCACTAAACCGACACATAACATCTGAATCACATATTGCATCACGGTTGCGTGATCCGTCAGTGCTTCTTCTTCGGTCATTGATACTTCACTGAGTCTAGGTGCGACATTACCATCTGCGTCAGTAACCAACTCCATGAGTAGCACGCCATCGATACAGCCATAGGGCGTCGGTACACGTATGCCAGCAGCGGCCAGCTTGTACAGTGCATCGACTTCCGCGTTATGCCAGCTTTCTTCCTGCTGTCGACGACCGTATTTAGAACCTTTTTCCATGGCTCTAGCGCGTCGACTGTTCTTCACCTTGCGACCTTCCTGATAGGTGACGGCCTGTTTGAAGCTGCGTTTGGTGACTTCTTTATAAACTTTTGCACAGCGAATGCTTGATCCACACCGGACGACATAGACAGTGGCTTCTTTGCCACTCATAAGTTGGCTGATAACCTCGTCAACAAGTCCGTCTGTGATCAGCGGTTGAATTCTCTTCGGTATTTTCATGGCGCCGTTATACACGAGTATTGCTGTGACGGCTACGTGGAATATTCTGTTACCGGCGTTGTGGGCTCGTATCGGGGCAAGGAACCGGCGTTGTGATAACAGTATTGCTCAGCTGTTTTCGGGGATATTTGGTGCCTTCATTTGATCAGGCTGTCGAATAGTTGAGTAGCCGCAAAGCGACGAATGGTTTTGCCTGTGATGGCTGCTATGACGGTATTGCTGTGGCCTGCTACTGCTGTTCCCACTTTGAGCGCGCGATTGCTTCAATGCCATCGCGATATTCTAACTGAACCCCTTGTAGAAAATTTCTCAGGATTTGATCTTTACAGACTCGGTAGTGTTTGTGTCCTGCCTTTCTGAAAAATGCACTCAGCTCTGGTTTACTGATGACGAAATCTGCAAGCTCCATGATGCGGATCACATCCTCCGCTCGCAGATTCAATGCGATTTTGAGTTTCATGAAGATGATGTTGTTGTTCAGCACTTCTTCGGGTTCAGGCTGCGCGCCTTCTTTCTTACCGCGCTTTTCATTGATCAGACCGTTTAGAAAGCTCGCCATTACTGGATCTTCACAAATCTGCTGGTCAGGGTCTTCTTCCTTCTTCAGTAGATCACTGATCTGCGCACGGTTCATGGTGACATCTGATTGAGAAAAGATGTTGATCATTTTCGCATCGTTAAAATCAAATGCGTAACGAAGGCGGCGAAGAATATCGTTATTGTTAATGGTGGCGTCCTGTTTGTTGTTTGATGGTTAACGTAGGGCTGATATTAGTTTTCGGATGATTCATTGAGATGAATGCCATCAGGTTGAATCGTAATGATACGCTGTTTGTACAGCCCCCCTACGGTTTTCTTGAAGGCTTTTTTGCTCATGCCAAACATTTGCTGAATGATCGCGGGGTCCGACTTGTCGTGTGCTGCAGCGAAACCATCGTGATCTTCAAGGTATTTCAGGACAGTCTTCGTATACTTATCGCGAACTTCTTGTGCTTGTCGCAGTGACAGATCAATCTTCCCGTCCGATCTTACGAATTTGATGAAGCCTGTTTTACTGTCGCCAAAGCTAAGTCGCTGTTTGACTTCATCTTTGTACAATAAGCCCCAGTGACTATGATCAATAATCGCTTTGAAGCCTAAATCAGTGCTGTTGGCAATAATAAGCTCGACCGATTGGCCGACTTTAAAGTCATGGGGTGCTTCGTCGTCGAGGAATTTTTCAACCTTTGACGATGCGGTGATTCTGCCATCGGCTTTATTGAGATAGATATAGACCAAATAGGCGTGCCCGACCTCCATTGGCCGATGTTGCTCGCCAAAGGGTGCCAGCAGGTCTTTGTCTAAGCCCCAGTCAAGAAAAGTGCCGTAGTCGGAATTCGAGACAACGTTAAGATAGGCAAATTCGCCCACCTCCGCTTTGGGTTTCTGGGTGGTCGCGACAGGTCGAGATTCCGAATCATGGTAGAGAAACACTTTGAGGTGTTCGTCCGCCGCTAACTCATGGGGCCAGTGCTTTCTGGGCAAGAGTATTTCGCCCAGATCTTCGGCGTCCATATAGGCCCCTTGGTGGGTCGTCTTCGCCACTCTGAGGATGTAACTGTTTCCAATGCTGGGCATTACCGTAACTCGATGTTGGTGATTCTATTTTTGGGCACTGTTGTCTAGGTTCGCGCTAAGTGCGTAGTGTACAGCGAATGGGTGAATAAAAATGAACCGTTTTGCCTTCACTGTGCTTTTCGAAGGGCAACGCGCGACTGCGTCGATGGCTAACTGAGCGTTGAATGCAATTTTTGCTGAGGACAGTTATCCTAATAACGACTCATATGATGACGTAATCCCTATGAAAATACTCAAAATCGCTCTGGCTATGATGCTTGTTGTTTTGATCGTCGCTGCCGCGTATCTCTACAAGGGCGATTTGCCCGCGGAATACGTCGATAAGAAATACAGCAACGATGAATCGCAATTTCTGACGATGGAAAATGGTGCAAAGGTCCACTATCGCGACGAAGGCGACGAAACGAAGCCTGTCATTGTTTTGGTGCACGGGTCAAATGCCTCCCTTCATACCTGGGAGCCCTGGGTTGAGATCTTTAAAGCCGATTATCGTGTGATTAGCATGGATCTGCCCGCGCATGGATTGACCGGTGCGACCCCTGATAAAGACTATTCATCGCAGGCGCAGGTTAATACGGTACAGGCTGTTGTGTCTCACCTCGATGTCGATACCTTTGTGCTGGGCGGCAATTCAATGGGTGGCGGTGTCACCTGGCGATACACCTTGCAACAACCAGAAAAGGTGCTGGCGATGTTGTTGGTTGACTCCAGTGGCTTGCCTCAATTTAGACGGCAGCCGGTTGCGGCCGAAGGAGAATCGAAGCAAAGTCCGTTAATTTTTACCCTGATGTCAAAGGCATGGTTTAGAACTGCCGCGCGCTATTTGGATCCCTATTTTCTTGCCGTGCAAGGATTGAAATCGGCCTATAACAATTCTCCCGTCGTGACGGATGAACTTATTGATCGCTACTATGAGTTGGCCATAAGAGAAGGTAGTCGAGAAGCAACCATTAGTCGTTTCAGTGGCTTTGGCTCTCGCAGCAGAGAGCCCGTTGACGTCACACCTTTTAACATGCCAACACTTATTATGTGGGGTGCAGAAGACGCCTTGATACCAGTGAGTGTTGCTGATCAGTTCGCCGCGACACTGTCAAATAATACATTGGTCGTTTACGAGGACGTCGGCCATGCGCCAATGGAAGAGATACCTGAGCGTTCAGCTGCAGATGTTGTCAACTTCCTAAAATCTGCCGGTATTCGGTAGCGGCTTCTTTTTCGTAAAACTCGCTTGGGAATAGGACCTGCCTTTGCACTATAAGAACTGTCCACAGTGTGATGCTGCGAATGACTCAGGCGCCTCTGATCAATGTGCCGCCTGCGGTATCTATTATGCGAAGTGGCTCAAAGCGCAGCTACGTGTTCCAAAAACAGTTAGCGAAAAATCATCACGAGCCAATAACCAACGAACCTCGAAAAATACAGGCAGTCCTTCAAGGGGAAATTCGTTTGTTACACACATGCATTCACACTGGCTGTTTAACCAAGTGCCGGTTAAAAAGCATGAATTAGCCGTTCGTTGCGCGCTACTCACAGGTATGGCGATATGGGGGTGGTTTTTAATTCAAACTAATTTTCGAATCACCACAGGGTTGTTTGCGGAAATTGGTTTTTATTCGTCCTTCGTCGGCAGTGCTACGCTCGTTTTTCATGAGGCGGGACACGTGTTGTTTATGCCCTTTGGTCGATTTATGACAGTGCTGGGTGGTTCTTTGTTTCAACTTCTTGTGCCCGCTGCCTTAATGCTCGCTTTCGTTTATAAGTATAAAAACACCTTCGCCGCCGCTGTCGCCTGCTGGTGGCTAGGTTATAGTTTTATGGATTTAGCACCCTATATTTATGATGCGAAAGCTCAGGCTCTGATGTTGGTCGGTGGCGGTACAGGTAAAGAGATCGGCGGCCACGACTGGCACAATTTGTTAACTTGGACCGGCCGAATGCAACAGCACGAAAGTATCGCCAGTGCGATCGAAACAACCGGCGAGCTCGTCATGTTGACGGCTTTAGTTTGGGCGGGTTATCTATTGCATAAGCAATATAAGTCGTTGATTTAATGACGGTGTTTCCGTTTGACCCATTGCTTGCGAAAATAATTTATTAAAAAACTATCCAAGGGTTATCTATGCAAAAAGCCACTCTGCTATATCGTTTGTTGATTGTTGTCGCCTTTGCGCTGCTGGCGGGCTGTGCTGCTGTTAGCTCTCACAGGGATGCCAGTGTTGATACCAATGCCAATGCCAATGCCAATGTAAGTTCAGCCGGTGCCGCGCAGAGCCGTGAAGTCACACTGTTATTCACTAATGATTTCGAAAGCGCCTTTGATCCGATACCAGCCTATTGGAACCCGGACGTTGAGTATCTCGGTGGCATCGCGCACATAGCAACCTTGGTTGATGATCTTCGTCAGCAAGAGGAGATAGTCTTTTTGTTTGACGCCGGCGATATTTTTACAGGTGTCCTGTCCAAGAAAACGCAAGGCGTCGTGCCTATGGAGATGATGATTACCATGGACTACGACGCCATGGTGATTGGTAACCACGAGTTTGAGTATGGTTGGCAGTCCTTTGCGCGCATGAAAGATCGATTACCGTTTCCGGTGCTAGGTGCGAATCTTTTTTATGCGGATTCGGCTTTGCCCTACGCGCAGGCCTATGCCGTGCTTGAAAAGCAGGGCGTACGAATCGGTGTGATTGGCGTGATGGGTCAGGACGCTGGAACGGCAATTATTCCCTCCCACATAAGAGGCGTGGATGTGCGGGATCCGGCAGCATCGATTAAACCCTATGTTGCCTTGTTAAAGCCTCAGGTCGATTTGATTGTTGTGTTGACCCATCAAGGTAAAACCGCGCCGATGCAGACAGATGATGAAGCACACGCAGATATTCAACGCGGTATTGAGGCTGAGATAAAACTCGCTCAAGCCGTGCCGGGCATTGATGTGATATTCAGTGGCCACGCCGACTCAGGCACCGAAGAACCTTATGTGCATCCAGACAACGGTACCTTAATTATGCAAACCTATGGCCAGGGGACGCGGCTGGGCTTTCTACAATTGCAGTTGGAAAACACCCAGGGCAATAGCAAAATTGCCTCCTATGAAGGCAAGTTGCTACCGGTTGTTAGCAATGAGCTGCCGCCTCATCCTGTTGTCGCGCAAAAGCTCGCGGCCTTTAAGGCACAGTTTCCTGAGCTGCAGGAAATCGTCTGTTTTTCTGAACAGCGAATGAGCCGAATTTATAATGAAGAATCTGATCTAGGTAATTTGTATGCGGATATCATTCGTGCAGAAGCCAATGCTGAAATTGGGTTTATGCCATCAGGCGCATTGCGCAAAGATTTGCCACAAGGCGATGTGCCATTGATGGATGTGATTGATTCATTTCCCTTTACTGATCGCGTCGCAGAGTTGGATATGACGGGCCAACAAATATTGCGCGTGCTGGAACAATCTTTGACGCTTGAGCGCGGCATGCTGCAGGTGTCCGGTTTGCGTGTTGAATATGACTTGAGCAAACCTGTTGGCGAAAGAGTCGTGTCAGTTTTGGTTAATGACATCAAACTTCAATCTACAGCGGTTTATCATGTTGCGACGGTAGAAATAATGGCGCAGGGAGGTGATCTCTATACTGCCTTTAAAGATGCAAAGCGGCGCAGTCGCCCAGATGCTCGCTTTTCCGATGTCCTTACAGAACGACTACGGCAGTTAGGTACCCTTGTTATTCCAACCCGTGGGCGTCTATTGCCTCAACCCTAGAACGGCTGAACAAGCGCCTATTCGACAAATAAATGTAGATTGCCGCCGTTCATTCACTGTGGTTTATTATGCGAATCGCATAAGTGCGCCCAATCAAAGAACCACGCCAAACTTAAATTGATAAAAACGGATCTCTCGATGACTGGACAAGAAACCGCTGAGCAAAAAGAATTCAGACAACAGTGCAGAGCGTGGCTGCAAGAAAATAGACCGCCGCCAACCGCAATGCCACTCCCGCAGGCCGCCTATGAAGTGACGACGCAAGCGCACCGAAACTATTTGGTGGACTGGCAAGCCAAGTGTTTTGAGGCTGAACTGATTGCAACGGATGTGTCCCGAGACTATGGCGGTCATGGCCACGACGGGCTGCAACAAATCGCCAGTTCAGAAGTACGGCGCGCCAATGTGCCGTATTTTATCAATTGGATTGGTTTAGGCATGGCAGCGCCGACGTTGTTAATCCACGGCACGGAAGCGCAGAAGAAAACCTATCTGCCGACTATTTTTACCGGTGAAGATATCTGGTGCCAGGGTTTCAGTGAGCCAGGTGCAGGCTCGGATCTGGTTAATTTGCAAACTAGCGCTGTTCGCGATGGTGACAACTGGGTCATTAACGGCAGTAAGGTTTGGACCAGTCTCGGTCAGCTTGCCAAATACATGTTGCTGTTGGCGCGTACCGATAAGAATGACAAGTACAACGGCATCACCTACTTCATCGGCCCTATGGAGCACGAAGGAGTGACGGTTAAACCAATCCATAAGATGACCGGCGAGGCGGGTTTTAATGAAGTCTTCTTAGATAATGTTGTCATTGCAGATCATATGCGGATTGATGAAGTGGGGCTTGGCTGGAAAGTTGCGATGTCGACGCTGACGAGCGAGCGGGGCGCAGCCCAAGGTGTCGGAGCAGTTGCCAGCAGTAACTCCCCCTTTGCTGCAATCGAATCATTGATTGAACTCGCAAAAAGAAAAACAAGAAACGGTAAGCCTATGTGGGATGACAGCCTGTGGCGCGATAAGTTAGTCAAACTTTATGAACGCACTGAGGCGGCGGCGCAAAATGCCCGTCGGACCCGCATCAACGCATTGAATGGGGGTGCTATGCGCATACCACTGCAGGGAAAGGTGACGGGCACTGAGCTCGGCCAAGAACTTCATCAGCTTGCGCTGTCAATGCTTGGTATGGAATCCAGCTTGTATATTGGCGACCCGAATGCGGAGAACGACGGCAGTTGGCTGCTGGGTTATATGAATACCTATACCGGTACGATCTCTGGCGGCAGTAGTGAGATTCAGCGCAATATTCTAGGCGAGCGTGTGCTTGGCTTACCGAAGTCTAAATAAAGCAAAAAGCAGGAGTAGCTAAGATGGCGCAATCACAAGAACATTCACAAGAACATTCACAAGAACAATCAAAAGACTTTGGCTTTGGCGAAGAACAGGCTCTATTGAAGGATCAAGCAAGAAAATTCATAGAAGACAAACAACCCTTGTTGGCACTAAGAGCCGCCACAAAGGGAACCGAAGACCCCTATCACGGTGGAGAGCGTCCAGGCAGTTTTGACGTTGCCGCATGGCATGAAATGGTCGCGCTCGGCTGGACCGCCCTTGCAGTGCCTGAAGCTGCCGGTGGTTTAGGTATGAGTCTGGTGACGGCTGTTGCTGTCGCAGAAGAGATTGGCCGCGGCGCCATGCCCACGCCATTAACATCGACGCTACAAAGTACCTTCGTTCTGAGGCAAGCATCAGAGCAGGATGCCAAGTCGCAACAGGCAATTGAGTGGTTGAAGAAAATTGTTGAAGGCAGTAGTGCATCGTTGGCCATTCAAGGTGCGTCGGGTTCGCTTGAAGTGGATGCAACCGATATTACCGTTAAGAATAACAAGTTAAATGGTGTGGCCTACTACGTACAAGATATACAGAAAGTGGACTTCCTCGTCGTCAGCGCGAAGGAGGCCGGTCATTTGAAATTATTCTGCGTCGAGCTAAATGCTGAGGGTGTTGACGTAAGTTATGATCGCATCGTTGACTTAACCCGTGATCAAGGACGTGTGTCATTCAGCGATGTCACAGCAACCTGTATTGCAGAAAGTGGTGAGGATGTTTTGAATGGTGCCTTGCCTGCGCTACTGACGTTAGTCTCCGCTGATATTTCGGGCGGTTGTGAATGGCTACTGCAGACCACAGCAGCGTACGCAAAAGTACGAACACAATTCGATCGTCCCATCGGGTTTTTCCAAGCGGTCAAACATCCGATCGTAAATATGATGATTGCTGTGGATGAAAGCCGGTCTCTGACCTATGCTGCAGCCGCGGCTTATGATGCGGATTCGGACACTTGCCACCGCGCCGCTCACTTCGCCAAATCTAATGCATCCGACAGCGCTGAATTTTGTGCTAACAGAGCAACTCAGTTGCACGGCGGCATTGGTTTTACCTGGGAACATGATGTGCAGATTTACCACAAGCGGGTCATGCATTCCCAGCAGTTGTTCGGCGATGGTTATTGGCAACGACAAATGGCAGCGAATTATCTTTAGCAATTTTCACGATGAATGAAGTTGCTGATGTAACGTGTTTACAGCGAACAGTAGATCTTGCCGAACACAAACACTATTGATCAATAGGGATGGCTAAAAATGACTGAATACATGAAGGGTAAAGTGATTGTCATCACGGGCGCAGCGGGTGGCTTTGGACGGTTGGTGAGTAGCAAAGCGGCAGCGATGGGGGCGCAATTGGTCTGCGCGGATGTTAACGCAGCGGAACTCGATGTGACCGTTGAAAATATTATTGCTAAGGGTGGCGCGGCAACCGCACGAGTGACCGATGTTACGGATCTCGGTCAAATGCAGGCACTGGCTGGCCATGCCTTGGATACCTACGGTCGCATTGATGTATGGATAAATAATGCTGGCACGATGCCGTTGGCATTCCATGCGGATCACGCGGAGGCTGTACCTGCTTGGAATCGTTGTATTGATATCAATATTAAGGGTGTGATGAATGGCATTATTGCTGCCCATGATCCAATGATTGAACAAGGCCGTGGACATATCATTAACCTGTCATCTATTTACAGTAACTTCCCCGTCGTTGGTGCGGGTGTCTACGGCGCAACGAAAGCAGCAGTGAACTTTTTGTCTGATTCTTTACGGGTTGAGTCACAGGGCAAAATCAAAGTCACCGTTGTGAAACCAACAGGCGTCCCAGCAACGGGCTTGGGTGCCGGCATTGTGAACCCCGATGCGATTGTGGGCATCTTGGGTCAAAATGCGCCTGGGTACATGCAGCAGATGCAAGCCCACGCCGAAGGCACGCTTTCGAGTGAGAGCGCTGATGCAAACAGCATTGAATACTATGCGTTAGAACCGGGTTATCTGGCTGATCAAATCGTGTCTGTGATCAATCAGCCTTGGGGCGTGAATGTCAGTGAAATCACTGTGCGTGCGTCCGGAGATGGTTATATTCTCTAACGATCCATTTGGGCCAGAAGCGCAGAGGTTGTTTGTTGAAATGATCTCAGCGTCCTATTGATGTGACTCGATGGTCGAGCTAGATGCTCGAGTTAGGCAATCGAGCTAAATGGTCGAGCTAAATAGTCGAGCTAAATAGTCGAGTTAAATAATCGAGTTAAATAATCGAGCTAGACAGTAACCCCTTTTTCGATCTTTAATGCTACTTCACCTTGAGGAGAAGTAGCATGTCATCGATTGCCTATTTATCAGCCTTAGAACTTGCCCAAAAAATCAAACAAAAGCAGATCAGCTCCGTCGAACTTACCCAACACTATATTGACCGCATTGAAAAATACGATGATGCGATCAATGCCGTGGTTGTTAGGACCTTTGAAGATGCACTTGAAAGAGCTGCAACTGCCGATGCTGTGCTTAGCGCCGGCAGTGCAAATTTAGGTCCACTGCATGGGGTACCGATGACCATCAAAGAATCCTATGTCATGGCGAATACGCCAACGACCTGGGGAATTAAAGGTTTTGAAGGCAATGTCTCTAAGACCGACGGCTTAGCGGTACAGCGCTTTCGGCAGCATGGCGCGCACTTTTTAGGCAAAACAAACGTGCCGGTCGAGCTTGCAGACTTCCAAAGCTATAACCCGATTTACGGCACGACAGGAAACCCCTTCGATACCACGAGAACGCCAGGCGGGTCATCGGGCGGCAGTGCGGCGGCTTTAGCCGCTGGGTTTACAGGACTTGAAGCGGGTTCAGATATTGGTGGATCAATACGAAACCCGGCACACTTTTGTGGTGTGTTTGGCCACAAACCCACCTACGGTATCGTGCCCTTAAAGGGCCACGAGCTTGTACCGAATATGCCTGATGTTGACCTTGCCGTGAGTGGTCCGCTGGCGCGAAGCGCAGAGGATCTCGAACTCGCCCTGAGTATTATGGCAGGACCACCCGAACGAGAAGCGTTGGGTTGGCAGTTAGCGCTGCCGCGGGCGGACAAAACAAACTTAAAAGACTTTCGTGTGGCGATATGGGCAACCGATGAGATAGCACCAGTCAGTAGTGAGATTGCTGATCGAGCCGTCATGGTAGGTCAAACATTATCGAAACTCGGCGCAACCGTTTCCGATACAGCCAGACCCAACATTGATTTAATGGCGGCCCAAGCGAACTATCAGACTCTGCTCAATTCGGTCATGACCGCCGGTATGAGTGCTGACGCTGTTATTGCGGCACAAAAAGTGGCTGATCAGTTCGCCCCGGATGACTATTCAATGGAGGCCGTCGACGCCCGCTCATTAGTCTTATCGCATCGAGATTGGATGCGAAATAATATCACCCGTGAGCAAACACGTCATGCGTGGAGCGCCTTCTTCGATGAATGGGATATTCTAATCTGTCCACAAATGGCGACAACGGCTTTTCCCCATGATCATAGCGCCATGAGTGGTCGCACATTGAAAGTCGACAATGAAGATCAGTCCTATTTTCAACAAATATTCTGGGCAGGTATGGTGGTGAATGCCTATTTGCCAAGTACCGTATTTCCAACCGGTTTGTCGCGGGATGGATTGCCGATCGGCCTGCAAGCCGTCAGTGCGCCATATCGTGATTACAGAACGATTGAGTTTGCGCGTCTAATGTCGCGTGAGATTGGCGGGTTTGTTGCGCCGAGTAACTATGACTAGGCGCTATGACCAGGCGCTATAATTAGAAGCTATAATTAAAAGCTATAATTAGAAGCTTCGACTAGAACGTATTAGACACAATATATTAGACACGATGTACTTTGCGGTAAGCGTTAACGCATCATTTATTGTCAAAAACCGATGTTGCGGCTTGTTGATTGAGTGTGTTGGTGAAGCGAGTCGGGGTAAAGTGTGCCTTGATAAAGTGTGCACAATAATAGGGAAGAACGACATGCCTCTTAACGCCAACCTCAATCCTTTTATTACCTGTGCGGTGACAGGTTCCGGCGCGACGCAAGATCGATCGAGTCACGTACCACGCTCACCGGAGCAGATTGCCAACAGTGCTATAGATGCGGCCAAAGCGGGCGCCGCCATTGTGCATTGTCATGTGCGTGACCCCGAGACTGGGGAGCCAAGCCGTCGACTGGAACTTTACCGTGAACTGTTAGACCGAATTCGTGATTCGGATACGGATGTTGTGGTGAATTTTACCGCGGGCATGGGCGGCGATATTGTTTTTGGCGATGCGGAAAATCCACTGCCACTGAATGCTGTGGGTACCGATATGGTCGGTGCGACAGAACGAGTTGAGCACATTGCAGAGTGCTTGCCAGAAATTTGCACCTTAGATTGCGGCACGATGAACTTTGCCGAAGCGGATTATGTCATGACCAATACACCGGGCATGTTAAGGGCGATGGGTCAGATGATGACAGACTTGGGTGTCAGGCCTGAGATTGAAGTGTTTGAGACCGGCCATCTTTGGTTTGCGAAACAACTTGTTTCCGAAGGCATCATTGAAGACCCGGTTATGATTCAAATGTGTATGGGCATTCCTTGGGGCGCGCCGGATGATTTAAACACCTTTATGTCGATGGTGAACAACACCCCTGAAAGTTGGACCTTTTCAGCTTTTTCGATTGGCCAAAATCAAATGCCGTTTGTCGCCGCAGCAGTGCTGGCCGGTGGCAATATACGTGTTGGTTTGGAAGATAACCTTTGGTTAGCTAAAGGTCAGCTTGCGACCAATGCACAACTCGTCGAGAAAGCAGCAACGATTGCGACCAACATGGGCGCGACCTTGATGACACCCGCGCAAGTGCGAGAAAAGATGCAACTTGTTAAGCGACAGCCGAGCGCTAAGTAGGAGTCCGTTATGTCTACCATACAAACAGCCGCGATAATTGGCGGCGGTGTTATCGGCGCCGGTTGGGTTGCGCGCTTTATTGAAAACGGCATTGATGTCGCGATTTATGATCCGGCGCCTGACGCCATGGTAAAAATCGAAGCCGTCTTGGCTAACTCTCGCTATGCGTATAACAAATTAACGAAGGTGCAGAGAAGGCGCGAGGGTAGTATCAGTTTTTGTGAAAATCTTGCTAAAGCGGTATCAAATGCACAAATCATCGTCGAGTCAGTGCCCGAACGGCTTGATACGAAACAGTCCGTTTATGCGGAAATTGAATCCCATGCGGCTGTCGATGCCATTATCGTTTCCTCTACGTCAGGCATTATGCCGTCAGATCTTCAGTCGAAAATGCAGAACCCTGAACGGTTTTTAGTCGCTCATCCTTTTAATCCTGTCTATCTGCTGCCATTGGTTGAGTTAGTGGGCGGTCAGAAAACAAGCTCACTTGTCATTGATACAGCAACAGCCTTTTACTTATCAATGGGTATGAAGCCGCTGCGGGTCAAAAAGGAAATCGAAGCTTTTATTGCTGATCGTTTATTGGAAGCGATTTGGCGTGAGTCATTATGGTTGGTGAAGGATGGTGTCGCAACGACCGAGGATATTGATGACGCCGTGCGCTTTGGGTTTGGCCTGCGGTATGCGCAGATGGGTGTTTTTGATACCTACCGAGTGGCTGGCGGTGAAGCGGGTATGCGCCACTTTATGGAGCAGTTTGGCCCTTGCCTAAAATGGCCTTGGTCAAAACTCACTGATGTACCTGACTTTAATGATGAATTGGTTGATTTGATTGTGACGCAATCGGACCAGCAATCCGGTCACCTGAGCATTCGCGAAATGGAGCGCATGCGAGACGATAATTTGATCGGCATACTGCATGCGCTTAAAGACAATCACTGGGGCGCAGGTGAAACGCTGGTTAACCACGAGGTCCGTCTCCTGGAAGCCGCTAACGACCCTATATAGCCTGCATCGACAATCAGTGCGTGCGAGATTGCTGTGCTGAAAGTTTGTCTAGATCAACCCTGTGACCGTAAAATAAATAGTTGGCATCATTATCCCGGCGGATTACGATCATCCGATGTCATCAATCGATTGTCATGGGCGCGAATAACGTTAGTGTGGAATTTTCGGCATAGACATTAAAAAGTTAGTCTGCGAGAAAACATATGAGAAAAATTGTCGTCCGAAGCATTTTAGTGTTGTTGGTGCTATTACTTGGTCTTTTTTGGCTGCTATTTTTCTCAGCAAGACCACCCTTAACGATTGATGCGGCAACCCTTGCCGGCGACGGCAGCACCATCAATTACTGCCAACAGCCGGTGTTAGATGGCAGGGGTAAGTTAGCCATCGACATTGCTAAAGGTAATACACCGGGTTGTGGCTACGCTCATTTCCCTCTGCCGATTCTGGCTGCATGCACTGAACCATTGGTTGAAGCTGCCGATGACATTCGCGGCTTGTGGATTGGGGTTGAAGGTGGACATATAGGTCATGTCGAGCGGGTCGAACAATGTGGTGCCCGCACGGTTATCACGTCCGCTGGTATCATTCACGACTATGGGCCGAATCGTACCGCGCATCCGAACACAGACGACACGGAAGGTGCGGTGGTTTTCACGGTTGGTGATCGAGAATACTGTCCGCGCACATCCGCAAGTATGATTTGGGATGACAAAATTCTGAATTTTCGTGCTTTTGGCTGGGGTCCGATTGTCGTGAATCGTTATTTCGAGGGTGAGCAGTTGGTGTGGGCGTATGCAGACGGCTCAACCACAAAGATGGATCGACTGTGCCAACTGCCGGGTGATCAAAAAAAGCCAAAACCAAGAGGGCCGCGCTATTCGTTTTAGAATGGCAGGCTGACGGCCGTCATCCATTTTTCGACTGACCAAATACCCTAGTAAGTAATGCAGATGCCGTTGCATAACGCTGCGGGCATTAACCTGCTTGCAGTGACAATATTTTTCTAGCTGATTTTTTGAGTACAAATTCTCTATGAATGATTCCAATGAAAGTGAAGCAATCAAGCCTGCTTCCATCAAAGTGAATGTCGATAACTATGTTCGGGCGACCACATCGGCGCAGTTTGAAGGTATGTTGAGGATGTCCCGAGGCATGAACAAATTTGTTCACGCGCCAAAGCCCGTTGCACTTAACAAGCAAAGTGTTGAGCGCATGAACCGCGACACGATTTATAGCTCGGCCCTAGTGGATATCAGTTCCGGTGCACGTTTGACGATTCCTGCTTCGGGCGATCGCTACCTGTCAGTCATAGTGATGAATGAAGATTATTACACGACGGCTATTTACCATGACGCGGGAGTGTATCAACTCAGTTTGGAGGAGCACGACACACCCTTCGTCGCCATCGTGGCGCGTATTTTAGCTGACCCGACTGATCCAGATGATCTGAAAATTGCCAATGAGTTACAGCAGGGTTTAGCGATTGAAGCGATCGGTGAGGGCGTCTATACGCGCCCCAATTATGACGCCGATAGCCTCGCCCACACCCATGGTTTGCTAAAGCAGTTGGGCGCAGGACTTGCAGATGCTTCCTATTGGAATGGCAAAAAGGATGAGGTGCAGCAAACGCGCCATATGATTGGTGCTGCATTTGGCTGGGGCGGTTTGCCGACCTATGAAGTGGTTTATGAAAGTGTCAGCACGCCGCGTTCTTTGGGAACCTACCAGCTCAACGTCAAGGACGTGCCCGTTGATGGTTTTTGGTCAATTAGTGTCTATAACAAAGCGGGCTACTTTGAAGAAAATGCCTTTGACTCCTACAGCATCAACAACCTGACCGCAGCGCCAAACACCGATGGCTCTTACACCATTCACTTTGGCGATTGTGCCAATAATCTTAAAAATTGTTTGCAGATCATGGAGGGCTGGAGTTATGTCGTGCGGTTATATCAACCCCATGAAAATGTGCAGCAGGGTTTATGGCATTTTCCAAAACCTGAACTTATATAGCCAACCCTGATAGCCAATCCTGGTAGCCAATTTTTGATTGTGGCGATAACGTTGTCTTACAACGATAACAGTACAACGATTGTCATGGCGCAGCGGCTCTCAACAGTGCGCAATGCGCCGCGTCGATTTAGTTTTGATCTCGGTCTGAAATTATTCGGTAAGGTTGTTCGGATCTAGCAGAAAGCAAGCCCAGTGACCCGGTTCGGAGATAGTGATATCCCCAAACCGTTCTGTCTGTTTCAAGTTTTTATTCGAACAACTCGCCGCCGCAAGCCGAGGCAGTCGTGCCAAATTCCTCATAAGCTTTGATGACGTTAGCGCCGGTTCTCCAGCGATGCACTTCATCAGGACCGTCAACCAAACGTTGGCTACGAATACCCGTGTACCAGCGTGCCAAAGGTGTATCGTGGCTATAACCGAGGGCGCCGTGTAGCTGCAGCGCTGTATCGACAACCTGATGCACCATGTTCGCTAGGAAGACTTTGGCGATGCCGTTCTCTTGCTTAAGGTCCATGCCGTTTTCAGCTTTGTAAGCGATGTGCAGCAGCATAAGCCGTGCCTTGTATATCTCCGACGCACAGTCCGCCATCATCCAACGCACACCTTGACGGTCAGCTAAACGTTTGCCAAATGTTTCCCGGCTAGTGATATGTTTTGCGGCTAAGTCCAGTGCCCGCTGTGCCATTGCAACATTGTGCATGCCGTGACGTAGTCGACCGTAGGCGAGTCGATGCTGGCCCATGTTGAAACCTTGACCTTGTCCGCCCAAAATATTTTCACGTGGTACGCGAAGATTATCGATCTTTATTTCCGAGTGTGAGCCACCCAACTTTAGACCGAGTTCAGTATGGGGTTGCATGGTTTCGATATTACGGACGATCTCGTAACCAGGATTAGGTAGTTCAACAATGAATGTACTGTACTGTTCGTGCCGAGGTGCGTCAGGATCTGTTTTCGCCATCACAACGGCGATATCGGCAACACTGGCGGATGAACTAAACCATTTTTCGCCGTTCATGACCCACTCATCGCCATCGAGCTCTGCGGTCGTTTGCATGCCTGTTGCGTCTGCACCGGCCGCTTTTTCCGTCATAGAATAACAAATGCGCTTTTCACCATTAAGTAATGGCTTCAAGTATTTTTCGTGCTGGTATTCGGTGCCGTGTTCGATCAATGTCAGCATGGTTGCATCGTCAGGACCTTGAGTATTCATTGATAGTGCGCCAAGAAAACTTTCACCGAGTTCCATTTGGACTAAGGCGTTGGCGAGCGGGCGTAAACCCATACCACCATGTTTAACCGGCACAAAAGGACACCACAAGCCTTGCGCTCGAGCTGCGACGCGCAGTTCTGCGAGTACTTCATCAAAGTTTTCAGCGGTGCAATTTTCCTCGGCGGGATGCACTACCTCCCGGACAAACGTGCGGACCTTGTTGCGAATCGCTTTGGCGTCTTCGGGGATTTGGAAATCAATCATGCTCTGCTCCTAGAATGAATTATTTTTAGACTTGCAGGCAGTATCTCAGGCTGTTCACGTTTGTGCTAGGGGGTTCGGTAACTTGCAGGAACTTGGCGTGGTACGGCTGCCGAGGCTCGGCTAGGACGTTATCTAGGCAGTTATCTAGAAAGGTATCTAGGCGCCCATTTAGGCATCGGATTAAGCGCTTAGGCCGGAACTCGCCTCAGCGTCAGCCGCTGCTTTCTTTAATGCGGCGGAAAAGGCGATTCGGTAGAAGACAGGCAGTGCAATGAGTGTCAATAACGTGGCAAATGCTAGCCCACCCATAATGCAGACGGCCATTTCTCTGAAGAAGGCATCCGATAGCAATGGCGACATACCAATGATGGTTGTACCTGCCGCTAACATCACAGGGCGCAGGCGGCTAACACAGGCAGCAACGATGGACTCGAGGCTCATGCCATCTTCGTCAATATGTTTGTCGATTTCGTCAACCAGAACGACACAGTTCTTAATTAACATCCCTGACAAACTAAGAAATCCTAAGAACGATGGAAAGGTAAATGACAAGTCAGTGATGAGCAGGCTCAGCACAACGCCACAAACAGTCATAGGCACGGTTAACCAGATCACAATTGACTGGCGCAGCTTGCCGAACATCAAAATGGTAACAAAAAACATTAACGCGAAGGTGACAGGAATCCTTGCCCCAAGGGTTTCTCTTGCTTCCTGACTGCTCTCGTATTCACCACCCCACTCCATTGTATAGCCGGGTGGTAACTGAATGGCTTCAACATCCGCTCGCATATCTTCGAAGGCGCGTGTGAAGTTTTGCCCTACCGGAGGGTTAGATAACGCACTGACCATTCGGACTCTGTTTAGCCTGAAGATCAGGCTGTCTTCAGGTACCAAATCAAAGCCGTCGATAATTTGAGACATTGGGACGTGTGATTGTTGCGTTGGACTCCAGACCGTGCGGTCGGATAAACCCTGTAGATCAATGCGCTCGTCAGCAGGCGCGCGCGCGACGATGGGGATCAGCTTGTCAGTGTCACGGAACAAGCCGATATTAACACCCAAGGTTGCGTAGGCTAAGGATTGGTAGACATCAGTCCGGCTGACACCGGTGCTTCTTGCTTGGGTATCATTAAATCGCGGCACAATTTGTAGCTCACGTTGGCGCCAATTTGTTTTCAGATCAATGAGGTTGTGTTGTAGGTAAACATCAAGTGCTTGTTCAGCCAGACCCCTTAAAATGTCCGGGTCTTGACCGCTAAATCTTGCTTCGACCTTTGAAGAACCCGATGGGCTAAATTCACTTCGCCTAATCTGTATTTCTGCATCTAAATTGATTTCTCTTAAGTTGGCACGGACATTCGCCATCATGTCGTTCATGACGTTGACGTCCTCAACTCTCACCATCAGGTGGGCGTAGGCGGGGTTCGGTTGTTCAGGTCTTGTTGTCGCGGAAAATCGATCCGGGCCAGCGCCAATGAAACTACTGATATCAACAACGCCGGGTTCCTTTTTGATTTCGGCCTCAAACAATTCAATTTTCCTGGCCGTCGTTAAAATGTCTGTGCCTTGTGGCAGATAGTAGTCAACAAAGAATAGCGGTGTGTTTGTGGTTGGAAAGAAGGCCTGTTTGACCTGGCCGAAGCCCCAGAAACACCCTGCTGTGATACTGACAATGATGAGCGTTGCGAACCACGCACGGCGCAATCCAAACTCAATGAGTTTTCGGTACGGGGTATAACCCCAGCCGCCGTACACGTCGGATTGTGCGCCTTGTTTTGACGTGGTGAGAAGATAGTCGCCTAACAACGGTGCAACAGTAATCGCAAGCACCCAACTCAGTAGTAGGGAGATCGCGACGACCTGAAACAGTGATACCAAAAAGTGTCCGGTGCTGTCGTCGGATAATCCAATCGGAGCGAATGCCAGTATGCCAATCACGGTGGCGCCTAGAAGGGCATATTGTGTTCGTTGGACAGATTGCGCCGCAGCAACACGGGAGCTAAGCCCCCGTTGCACGCCAATAACCATGCCCTCGGCGACAACGATGGCGTTGTCGACAAGCATGCCCATCGCAATCATCAGGGCGCCCAGGGATATCCTTTGTAGCTCGATGCCGAGTATCGACATGATGCAGATGGTGCCTAACACCGTCAGCAGTAATACACTGCCGACGACGGTGCCAGCTCGCCAACCCATAAATAGGCAAAGTGCGCCAATGACGGTTGCGACAGACATTCAACAGGTTTTTTAAGAAGGTATCGATCGAACTGCTAACGACTTCATGCTGTAAATAGATCGGGTGTGCTTCAACACCCAGGGGCAACTCCCTCATAAGTTTTTTTAGTTGAACATCAACCGCGCGTCCAATTTTCACAACATTAAGGCCTTTCGTCACAGAGACGCCAACCGTAAAGGCAGCTTCTGAGTTGAAGCGAATGATCTGTTGCGGAACTTCTATTTGTCCTCGTGTGATGTTTGCGATATCGCTCAAGCGAAGAACTTCTGTCGAACCTGGCCGACCAATTGGCATATCGCCTACCGCAGTAACACTATCGAAGGCTATCTCGGGCGCGATTGAGACTCGTCTTGTGCCGTAAGCAACCGACCCCGCATCAATGACCTGACTTTCCTGACCTATTGCGCCAAATACAGCCTCAATAGGAATGCCTAACCTGACCAGCCGCTGCTGATCCAACTCGACAAAGATTGCTTCGTCCGGTTCACCGGCGGTGTTCACCTTTGCAACCCCGGGTACGAGTTTTAAGGTGGTGGATATCTGGCGCGAGATGTCATGAATCTCCGCCGGCGAATAGCCCGGCGCCGAGATGGCGTAGAAGACGCCGTAGACGTCGCCAAAATCGTCCTCGACTAAGGGCGTGCCAGCGCCTGGCGGAAGCCGGTAGTGTGTTTCGCTGACTCTTCGTCGCAGTTCATCCCATATTTGAGGCAGCTCCTCAGCGGCATATTGTTCCAACATCTCAACCTGGACTTCAGATCGCCCTGGTAAAGATTTTGACGTTACCTTGTCGAGATAGGGGAGTTCTTGCAATGCGGCTTCAATCACGTCGGTGACTTCGTGTTCAACCTCGACGGCTGACGCGCCAGGGTAGGGCGTAATAATGTAAGCGTTGCTGATCGGGAAATCCGGATCTTCTAGTTGGCCCACATTATCTACGCCATAGACGCCGCCAAAGAGGCAAGCGACGATGATTAGCCAGGGGTAGAGTGGGTTTTCGATGGACCATCGGCCTATGTTTTTCATCGCAGATTTGTCACGACTGTACCTAAGCGACGGACTTTCATGCCAGTTTGTAATTGGCTCGCTCCGGTGGCAACGATTAAATCGCCATTTTTTAGACCGTCAATGATGGGCACACCAAGGCCCGTCGGCGAAGCGATCACAACAGTTTGTTTAGTAACGGCATGTGAATCTTTATCATAAATCCAGACAAAAAATGATTTGTCAGGATTTGTGACTAACGCGGTGATTGGAATAGTTATGGCGGAAACGTTTGTCGTTTCTGCTCGACGTTCAACGTCGACAGTGGCGGTCATGCCCGGCAGAATATTTCGACCTTGCGGGTTTTGCATTGCAAAGGTGATCAGGTAAGTCTGCGCAACGGCATCCGCTTCGCCAGTGTTTTCTCTGTAAGTCAGGGGGAATGTCTCGCCAGGTGCAAAAGCAAAGCTCGCGGTGAATGATACGATATGCTCCTGCGTCACGGTTGCGACAAGCTTTTCGGGAATGCTTGCGTAGATAAAAAGTTCACTCAAATCGTTAATGCGGACAATTTTATCCCCCGCGCGAACATTGGCGTAGTTGTCAGCGTAGCGTTTTGCGATATAGCCATCAAAGGGGGCGATGATGCTTGAGTCAGACAGTGCTTCACGTGCTTGATCGTAATTAACTTGTCTTAGTTCATAAACCGCCTGCGCGTCATCAACGATAGAAGGTGATATGCCCTTGTCTTTGAGTAGTTTTTGTTTTCTGGCGAGATCTTGTTTGGCAAGTTTGAGTTGTACTCTGGCTTCTCTGAGTGACAATTCAAAATCGGTGGTGTCGAGAGTTGCCAGTACACTACTTGCACCGACCGATTGACCCTCGAGAATGGGCAGGGTTAACAACTGACCTGATACCTCAAAAGACAGATCGACGGTTTGCGCAGCATCAACTCGTCCAACAAAGGTATGACGAATATTCTGAGCATTCTCGACGACCTCAAATATTTTAGCCGGCCTGACGATCGCCCGTTGGTCAGATTCAACAGCGGGCGGTTCGCAACCTGTCAGTAATACTAATATTAGAATGAGGCGAGTTTTCATTTATATGACTCTATAAAGCAACAGGACCCGTAAAGTTTGATTACTTTGCGCGGCCCGCGTTCTTATTGATGCTTGAGCATAGAGATGGATCTAGTGCGAGTAAAGCGCCTGCGGATGGCAATTTGACCGTCACTTGGTGACGAGATCTGTAATAGCGCTTATGGATGGGATTGATGTAGACAAAGGCGGGTAGATTCAATGAAGTTGACAGAAGGTTGGCAGGTAGCGTTTATTGCAATGCGTGTAATGGCTTAACAAGGTAAAGAAGTATGGGAATGCTGGTCGACGGTACATGGCAAGATCAAGAGGTTCCAAGAACCAACGCGGAGGGTGCGTTTATCAGAAACGAATCACCTTATCGTGATGTGATTGGTTCGCCGCTTTTTCCTGTTGAAGCTGATCGCTACCATTTGTTTGTCAACGCCGGTTGTCCTTGGGCTTATCGAACTATTCTGTATCGTTCAATAAAAAAGTTACAACCTTACCTGACAATGTCATACACGTTGCCAGCGGCGGGTAAACAGGGTTGGACCTTTGGCGAGCAGGGTGAACCCTTGCTAGGGGCGATCCATATGCACGATGTCTACACCGAGGCGAATGACAAATTTACCGGTCGATGTACTGTGCCGGTTTTATGGGATAAACAATCCAACACGATCGTTAACAATGAGTCTGCAGATATTATTCGCATGTTTGATTCAGCATTTGATGATGAGCCAGGCGTTAACCCCACGCGCTATTATCTGACGGAGCATGCGTCGGAAATTGATGCGTTAAACGATGAGATCTATACGACCATCAATAATGGTGTTTACCGTTGCGGTTTTTCACAGTCTCAAGCGGCCTATGATGAAGCGTTCGATACACTGTTCGAGACCCTGGGTAAGTTGGACAAAAGACTAGGTGACCAACGATACCTGTGTGGTGCATCGATTACGGAGTCTGACTGGCGCCTGTTTGCGACATTGGTGCGATTTGACGTGGCTTATTACGGCCAGTTCAAGTGCAATTTGCACCGTATCGTTGATTACCCAAATCTTTGGCCCTATATGCGCGATCTCTATCAACAGCCAGGTGTTGCCGAGACTGTCGATATCGCAGCGATCAAGGGGATTTATTATGGCAGCAGAGCGCCAGGCATATTGCCTCGGGGCCCTGATATTAATTTTTCTGAACACCATACGAGAGCGGTATTGTGAAAGCGCTCGAAACCTAAGTCGTGATCCACGCTTATTCGCGCTAGCCGCCAATAATACCTTGCAGACGCAGTTCATCTAATTTGGCACCTTCGTACCCGAAGCGTTCGAACAGAATCTCGTTTGTATGTTCGCCGAGTTGGGGTGCTTTGAATGAGGGTGTGTTTTGCGCCCCTCCAAACTGGAACGGCGCATTCTGGATCAAATAGTCACTTGCGTCGTCTGCAAAGGCAGTAAAGCTGCCTCGATGTGTTAGCTGGGGATGATTGAATAGGTCTGCCGGCGTGTTATAGCCGCTGCAGGGTACGCCTGCGTCATTAAATTTTTCTTCAACCTCTTTGCCACTGCGTGTCGCTGTCCACGCCTCAATTTGAGCAACAAACTCGGATATATGGTGGTGACGCTGGCCGAGCTTGAATCGCTCGTCATCCAGAATGTCAGGCCGACTAATCGCGCGACACAGCGTTTCCATGTTTTTATTCGATACGATGCACACCATCACATGCCCGTCGAGAACCTCAATAGGAAAGAAGCCACCGGTTGCGGGAGCGCCCGGCACCTGTGCATTTTGGATTTGACCTGGAATCAACATCATCATTGACTCCATCATTGTCACGTCAACAAAGTCGCCCAGCCCTGTTCGTTCGCGACCCAGTAAAGCGGTTTGTAACGCAGCATTTGCGTAAGCGCCGGTGAGCATATCTGCGACCATAATGGACCAGACCGGTGGCGTAGAAACGGTGCCGGGCTGGGATTGACTGAATACGTGATCGAATCCACTCGCGGCATGCGCAATAGGCGCATAGGCTGCCTTTTCGGCAAAAGGTCCGGTCTGACCAAAGCCTGAAATAGAACAGTAAACCAGTTTGGGGAATGCTTCCTTCAAAGATTCATAGTCTAAGCCAAATTTTTTCATAATCCCGGGCCGGTAGTTTTCGATCACGACATCGGCATTGCTGATTAATTCCTTCGCGATCTCTTGTGCTTCAGTCATGGCGAGATTGAGTGCAATGCCGCGTTTGCCAGCATTGAAATGATTGAAAAGCCTGCTATAGCCCTCTGGACCACGAATAACATCACCGCCAACAGGTGGCTCAACCTTTATGACGCTTGCGCCATTGTCGGCTAGAAATCGTGCGCAGATGGGTCCCGCAAAGACGGCGGAAAAATCAATCACACGCAGGCCCTCGAGATGGCGTCTAGCTTTCGACATATCAACTACTTTAAATATAAAAGGGGAGTCAGAGTCAACTAACCCTGCGTTTGAGTCAACACATTACAGGTAAATCGGTGTGTTACGGCTTCGGTTCAGGCCGTACTCGCGATTTTTATGATTGAGTCGTTTTTTTGCGGTGCGCACTCGGTCTGCGGCACCGTAGGCATATTTAAAGCTATCACATATTGGTTTGAATTCTAGGGGTCTAAAGGCGCGTTATGTAAATCGTTAGGTGAAGACTAACGCGTGATTATTCATGGCAAGTCTGCGTCATCTGTCGGCAAGCCCGATTCTAACCAAGCTTCAATGCCACCTGTCATAGGATACACATTCGATATGCCGTAGCGTTTTAACTGTAGTGCCACACGGGCACTGGAGGCTTCGCTTGGTCAGCTACAGTACAAGATAATGTCCCCATCGAGCGGGATATTCTTGTGATCCGTTTCGATAGAGGACATCGATAAGCGCTGGGCGCCCGGCAGAAGGTGGGGAATATTATTGATATCGTAGTCGTGCCTTAAGTCGAGAATATTTATGTTCTCACCATTTTTGATTCGTTGACTGACTTCATCTGGCGTGACACGGCGCATGTCCAGCGAGCGAACAAAGAGGTGTCGGTTAACTAATTTCCAGATGAAGAAACCGGTAATCAACAGGGCAATGACAACGCCGGCAACGATCCCAGCCTCTGCAATACGCGTCGCCATCATCTCAAGTTCATTGTGGAAGAAGAATCCAAACGACATAAAAGTGGCTGCCCAGATGAGTGTGCCGATGGTGTCGAGTGTCAGAAACGTGAATAAGCCCATGCCCGTTAAGCCAGACATCGGTGGTGCAAGGGTTTGAAGGCCGGGCACAAACTTGGCAAGAATAACGGACAGGGGCCCAAGTTTTCGAAACAGCGATTGGGTGTCCCGAACGCAAAAGTCCGGTTCCAACGACAAAATACACAAGAGGTGCAACACTCTGACACCTCTAAGTCTACCTAGCCAAAACCAGAATGCATCGATCGGTACTGAGGCGATAACGCAGGTTAATAAAATTAGCGCCGGCGACAACTGACCCATACCGGCGAGTGCGCCCGCGGCTAACATTAACGGTATTGCCGGCAGTGGCAGGCCAGCTTGGTCCAGCGCGACCCAGACAAAAATGACCGTGTAGCCGTGCTCTACTAAAAATTGTAAGAATTCTGCCATAAGGTATTGTACGTCAACTTGAGTGGCTTGGTTATAGTAACAATATCATAACGATCATTTCTTTGATTTGTCGGAGACGGATCTGGCATAACTGCGAATCGTCTCTTTATATTCATCCTCCGTAAAAGCCCACTGCTGTAGATCAGCATCAGCCCAGCCCATTGCCATGCCGGACGATGATCGCCCTAGCGCAGACGTCATCGATCGCGTCATGGCCAGTGAGGCTGCGGGTATGGCGATGAGTTCTGCAATGAGTTTGTCTGTCACATGCTTCAGTTGGTCTGTTGCGGCCGTGCGCTGCGCCCAACCGCTTTGTTTGAGTTCTGTCGCATCAACTTTGCGTGCCGTCATGATCCAATCTCGCGCCGTTGGCAGTCCAACTTCTCGCGCTAACAAGGGTGTGCCATTCCAGACATTGGGAATGCCGAGTGCCAGTTCAGGAATGCGCAATACAGCATCCTCGGCGACGACTCTAAAATCGCAGGCGGTTGCCAGTAGGGCGCCGCCACCAATAATATGACCTTGCATCGAAGCGATTGTGACTTGAGGTATGCGATCAAGCTGTTCAAGTACGCGCTGCCAAGTGGCGGTCCTGTTTCTGCGCGTTGACCAATCCCCTTCGACCTTTGGATAAGACGTGGTTTTTAAATCCGCGCCGGAACAAAAAGATTTCCCTTCGCCGCTGATGACCAGCAACCGAATGTCAGGCCTTTCCATTAATTCGTTCAGCGTCACGGCGATGACTTTTCGTATATCATCGTTAAGCGCATTCAATTGTTTCGGTCGGCTGAAAATGAGCCTTACAATTGACTCTTCATAGATGACCTTTATTCCATCGGATTCTGCCATGTGCTTGCTCTGTCTGGTTGATATAGGGAAGTGTAGGTGGCACAAATGGAAATAGTAACATTAATTATGTCGAGGCTTCGGGTGGGGCTATGTCTCTACCTACCTCTCTACCTACCTCTCTATTTACCTGTCGAATACCCCGCGCGCTCAACAGCGGTGTCCAAAACAACATTGGCCATAAGACGATGACCCAAGCCCCTGATCTCATTCTTGGCTTTTCCTTCAGTCTGATGCCGGACGGCTCTGCCGGCGTCTATAATGCGTTGCTCGCAAAGCACTTGCTTGGCCAACTTCAAGAGCAAGAGGCCGCTTGCGGCACAATGCCGCTGGTTGCCCTTCAATGGGAAATTGCCGATGCCTTGTTTGCGCTATCAAGGCAATGGTTTGAAAAACTTGAATCTGAGCTAAAGCTGTTTGTGGTTGAACCCCCCCGGTTTGCCCTCAGCGATATTGATGAGGTGGCGCTTCAATCATTTTTTGAAGCACAGTTGCAGGCATCTTCTCAGCAAGCAATCACCGGCACAGACGCAGGTAAACAACTCGGGCGCTTATTAGAATCAACCAATGCGGGTGCATTACGGCACGGGCTGAACGGCCTGTTGCAGCAGTCGAAATTGTATCAGCACTTTAATGGCCTGCAACTCATCGACCTGACGCGGCCGACACGCGGTGATTTGTTTACCGAGTATCGACAGATGCCGCTATCCGAAGATTTCCCACAGGGTCTAAATCGCTTTCAACGTATCAGAGTCAACCGACTGATCATTGAGCGTATTGTCGATAACCCTACACGAGTCAAACGCGGTCAGTACCTGAGTACGGCCGGGGTGATTGAGGCGGCTTTCGAGCATTGCCGTAGCAAAGCCCTGGCGCTCGAAAATCTGAGTATTATCGCGCATCCGCTGCATGCGCCTCGCTGTATTGAACAAACGAAGTTGTCTTTGGCTGCGAATGGGCAATCGCCTGGTGTTCAATGCGCCCTGCGCGACGTAGCCTTTCCCTGGGATTCATCGAGTGCGCAGGTCTGGTGTCGTTCCTTGTCGAACTGGCAAGCCTATGAAAAGGTCGTATCGGCGTTGTTGGCAAATAACTCAAATCCGAGTCATCGACAATGACGTTAAACAATGACGTCAAATAATAACGTCAAAAAAATGCCGGACGTGATTGTCTTAATCTACATCTGATGTGTGGGTTGGATACTGGGCTTTCATCGCAGGCCATAAATTCAGTACACTGTGTTCAGATCAGCTGTCCCTAAAGTCGACAAAAAATAAGTCAATCAACAATTAGTCAGCTCACAATACGTATCAGCAATATTGTTATAAGGAATAATTGTGTCAGAAGCGACCAAAGATGAAGCGACTAAACCTCAATTTACCATTGAACAAATTCGAGCGAAGCGAAAACGTGATTGCGCATTAGGCTATCGATTGCTTGCTGCTCAAAAATGGGGCGACTTAGGTGACGGGCATATTAGTGCGCGAGACCCGGTGCGTACCGATTGTTTTTGGATGTTGCGCTATGGCGTTTCATACCACGCGGCGATGGTTTCGGATTTAGTTTTAGTTGGACCTGATGGTCAACTTATCGAGGGCGAAGGCTTCGTTAATATCGCGGGTTACTATATTCATCAACCTATTTTGGAAGCGCGGCCAGACCTGGTCAGCGCCGTTCATGTGCACACGGGATGGGGTACAGCTTTCTCTGCCGAAGCGCGGCCAATAGAACCGATTACGCAAGAGTCCTGCATCTTCTTTGAAGATCATGCGCTATGGGATGACGAAGAAGTACAAGTGCAAAGTGTCGTTGCCGGTCGCAGGATCGCAGCGGCGTTAGGTCAGAACCGAGCGATTATTTTACGCAACCATGGCCTGCTGACCGGTGGCGACAGTGTGGCTGAGGCGGTTGGTAGCTTCGTTCACATGGAGCGCGTCGCTGAAGTTCATATGAAAGCCAAGAACCCTAAGCCTATCTCTGCTGAAGCCGCCCGGTTCGCGAAAGAGGATCTGGTAAAGTTCGGTATCGGACGCGTCGCATTCGCCAGCCTGCTTACACGACATATTCCTGACCCTGAAATCGTTAACGGATAATGCCGAATTGCTCGTTGTCTAGTTTGGACCAAACCGGCGCGAGCTGAACGAAATCAAATTATAAAAACTGCTGCAAGAACATAATCGTGACCTGTTGATACACGTCACGGTTTTCTTTCTTTCTAAAACCGTGCCCCTCATTGAGTGCATTGAGGTACCAGACCGTTTGTTCTTTGTCTCTTAGCGCTTGAACCAGTTGTTTAGATTCTGTGACGGGCACCCGTGGATCATTTTCGCCCTGTACAACTAATAACGGAATCGTGATTTTTTCGATGTTATTCAGTGGGCTAATCGTTTGTAGATGTGCGTACATGGCTGGGTCGCGTTCGTCACCATATTCAACCCTGCGCAAGTCGCGCCGATAATCTTTCGTATTTTTAAGGAAGGTAACAAAATTACTGATGCCGACCACATCAACCGCCGCCTTGAGTCTATCGCTGTAGTGTACGGCAGACGCAAGCACCATATAGCCACCGTAACTGCCGCCATAGACAATGACCCGCTCGGAATCTAGATTAGGCTGAGCGTCAATCCAATCGAGTAGTGCGCCGATATCCTTTACCGAGTCTTCTCGCTTGAAACCGTTGTCGAGTTGCAAATAGCTTTTACCGTAACCGTTTGAGCCTCTGACATTAGGCACAATCACAGCCGCATTGAGTTTCTTCATCCACAACTGATAAGTGCTAGAAAAAGACGGTCTCGCCTGACCTTCAGGGCCGCCGTGAATTGAAATAATTATAGGATGAGGACCTTCAGTTTTTGGCGTATAGACGAATGCTGGAATTTGTCTTCCGTCAAAGCTTGGATAGGCAATTAACTCAGGTTTGATGAAGTCATCGGTGTTGAGTCCGCCAACTTCACTGGATGTCCATTGGCTAAGCTTACCGGCATCTGTCGCTCTTTTGCCAAGTGACAGGACGTAAGTGTCAGAAGGTGTTTTCGACGTGTTGAGCGTCATTGCCAAGCGTCGACCGTCGGGGCTGAAACTGGCTTTACCAATCAAGCCGATAGGAAGGTTTGTGACGGCTTTATATTTTTGACTGTTTGTATCCAGCAGAAAGAGTTCATCAATGCCGTTGTTGTTAACGACGAACGCGCCACGACGTCTGTCATCCGACATGACAAGTCGAGTGACGTTCCACGGTATATCAGCGGAGATAATCGTGATGTTCGTTGGATCGTCCAAAGGTGCTTTCGCAAGCTGGATAAACTCGCTCTGTTGGTCGGTGAGAAAGTAAAATGCTTTTTCCTGCTGGTCGAATCCAACACCATAATTAATGCTCTTGTTGTTTTCACCGCCCGCTAACAGTGCGAGTTTTCCGCTCGAGAGGTCGAGTAGGTGGAGTCTTGAGTCGACCACAGAAACATAATTGCGAACCAGTAGGTATTTTCCGTTGGCGTCGAACCGAATCGGGCTCCACGCCGTACCGTCGGGGGATTCAAAAATCATTCTGGCTTGGCCGGGGCTGTCGATGTTCATCATCCACAGGTCGTTCGATTTGCCGTTTCGGCGAGTACTGCGAAAAGCGATGTGCTGACCAGTTGTGTCCCACACAACACTACTATTGAGCGACTCACCATCCGACAACATTGTTGAGTCGGCGGTTTTTGGGTCGAGCAGGAAGATCTGTGCATATTCGCTGCCCCCCGCATCCATCGTATAGATAATCTTGTCGCCAGTCGGCTGCCGGTTAGCGCTGCCGATGGGTTCGCGAAAAAAAGTCATTTGCTTGCGAGCACCATTAGGTGACTCGACTTTGTGAATCTGCGGTGTGTCGGAAAATCGCGTGCGGATATAAATAGACTCGCCATCGACTGTCCAATCAAGAAAACGACCATATCGAACATTTTGGAACCGTGTCAGTTCGGTAACAATCGAATGCGGAATTTCGGGCACATCTTGCAGGATGAGGTTGCCATCGTTAACACTGCGCTCGGTCACCGATGAGTTGTATTCAGTGCTGATGTCAGCGGCACTGATAAGCGGTATAGCTTGGCAAATGGCAAGTAGACTCATGACGAGCAAAATGCAACGCCGTCGTCTTGGTTTTTGATCAGTCATTATTGGTTCCCTGGCTTGAACAGTGGGTAATTGATCGTTAATCCACTCTAAACTTAACGTACACTGTTGACGTATATACGTAGTTCGTTAATTGTACCTGTCGACCATTATCTTGCAGTGTGGGAGAATTTGTTTTGTGCCTTTAATGGTTGTAGACAGACGCATCGAACATAAAAAGTGTAATACACAAGGATGGTAGAAGCATATGGCAATTGAAAACCCACTCGGCGAAGAACTAGCCCAAGCAGAGGCGATCTATCAAAAATTCACCGATTTTTTGATCGACTCGGCGCCGCAGATTCTGGGCGTGATGATTATTCTGATTGTTGGCTATGTCGCTGCTAACAGTGTTTCAAAGGCATTGGTCAAATTTTTCATCAAAAAAGAAATCGATGTCACCCTAAGCCAATTGCTTGGCAGTATTACGTATTTCAGTATTTTGTTTTGTTTTGTCGTGATCGCGCTTGGTAAGTTCAATATATCTATTACGCCTTTCGTTGCCGCTTTAGGCGCATTTACCTTAGGTGCTGGTCTCGCTATACAGGGTATCGTTAGTAATTATGGGGCAGGTTTTTCAATTATCTTCACACGTCCTTTTGTGGTCGGCAATACCCTGACTGTTCAACACGTTTCAGGTGTCGTGGTTGAAATCCGGCTTGCCTATACGTTGCTCGAAAACGAAGACGGCGAACGTATCATGATTCCGAATAAAGAAATCGTGGGTCAGATCTTGGAAAATTCTTTTGAAAATAAGCTGGTTGAAACTATTGTTACAATCGAGGCTTGCGCGGATCCTGCCAAGACCGTTAATTTGCTTTCGGCTGCTTTAAAAGAATTGGACTGTATTGCACAAGCACCTGCGTCGCAGTTTGGCATTGATGAGTTTTCGCCGTTAGGCATCAAGCTCGGCGTTCGATGTTGGGTACCCACTAAGGCTTATTTCGAATCGAAATACAGGATTAATCGCGTTATCTTCGACACACTTCGAGACAATGAGATTAAGTTAAGTGTACCAAGGCAAGAGATAAAAATTACCTCAAATCAGTAGGTTCCATTAGCTTGTCAAAAGGTCGTGAAATGCGTGATTCAGAATTTGATGTAATCGTCGTTGGTGCTGGCAATGCTGCTTTCTGTGCAGCCTTGAGTGCCCAGGAAAACGGCGCGAAGGTGTTAATGCTTGAATGCGCGCCCGAAGCGGGCAGTGGTGGTAACTCCCGTTTCACCGCCGGTGCCATTCGCTTTGCCTACAAAGGCGTTGATGACCTGCGTGAGATAATGCCTGATCTATCGGCGAGTGAGATTGCCATGACAGATTTTGGTGCCTATACCGAAGATGATTTTTTCGACGACATGTTTCGCGTCACACAATATCGTACCGATCCTGCATTATGTGAGCTGTTGGTGAAGCGCAGTTTTGAAACGATGAAATGGCTGCGGGATAAAGGTGTCAGGTTCGCACCAATCTATGGCCGCCAAGCCTTTAAAGTTGATGGCAAGTTTAAATTCTGGGGCGGTTTAACGGTTGAAGCTGTTGGTGGCGGACCCGGTCTTGTCGATTCGATGACAGACATTGCGCGCACTAAAGGTGTCGAGATTTGGTATCAGTCCAGAGGCTTGCAGTTGCTCGTTGATGAGGGCGCAATCTCTGGTGTAAGAATCAATAAACAAGGCAAGTTGATCGACATCACATCAAAAGCCGTCGTGATCGCTTCCGGTGGTTTTCAAGCTAGCGCAGAGAAACGAACACGCTATCTAGGTCCATCCTGGGATCTCGCTAAGGTGCGCGGCACGCCATTTAATACCGGCGGTGGCATTGATATGGCGATGCACATCGGCGCAAGTTCTGCTGGAAATTGGTCGGGTTGTCATGCCGTCGGTTGGGATAGAAATGCACCGGAATTTGGTGACCTCGCGGTAGGAGACGGTTTTCAGAAACATTCCTATCCGTTCGGCATTATGGTGAATGCTAATGGTCAGCGTTTCGTCGATGAAGGTGCGGACTTTAGAAACTATACCTACGCTAAGTACGGACGAGTGATTTTGAATCAGCCGGGCAATTTCGCATGGCAAATTTTTGACAGTAAAGTGACCCATCTGCTGCGGGATGAATACCGTATCAGGCAGACGACCAAAGTCAAAGCAGACACATTAGAAGAGTTATCGACTCTGTTGGAAGGCGTTGAGCCTCAAGGGTTCCTGGCCGAAATAGCGCAATACAATGCATCGGTCCAAACCGACATTACATTTAATCCGAACATCAAGGACGGCAGGCAAGCTGTCGGTCTCGAATTTCCTAAGTCCAACTGGGCTAACACGATTGATGAAGGACCCTTTGAAGCCTATGCCGTTACCTGCGGTATTACCTTTACCTTTGGCGGTCTTCGTATTAACACAGATGCTGCGGTTCAAAATATCGATCAAACCTCAATCGATGGTTTGTTTGCTGCAGGTGAGGCGGTAGGCGGTATTTTCTATCACAACTACCCCGGCGGATCTGGCCTTATCAATGGCGCGGTATTTGGAAAAATCGCTGGCACGTCAGCAGCCAGCTACTGTCGTCAGGACTCGGATTGATCAGCTCTGACGATATCAATTTCTTCTCTTACCAATGACATGTCAAAATATTCACCTTTTAGCCAGGCATCGTAATGATCTGAAATGTTCTCACCGTCAGGTCGCCCGCCATTGCCTCCTGCGATCACGAACTTAAACCTCAATGGGTCGGCCATATCGACAACCCAGCGGAATGCCGGACCATGATAAACTTCCTGCTCAAAACGACCGCCAGTTGGCGGGGTATGCTGGGCCATACGTAGGGTTGTTGCGCTGCCACCAATCGGATCTGGACCGACTTGCATGTGCTGCCATGGTTCATGCTTGCGTAATGAGTGTCCAAAGCGGATTTGATGTATTTTCCCCCACGACCAGTCGTTACCGTAGTTGTCGGTGAGGTAGTCGATAATTTGTAATACATCTTCAGCAATGATTTTATCGAAGCGGGTTTTGTGAACAATCCAAGGCGATCCTTGCGCCATGAAGTTGTTAATATCAAAGCGATTAAGGCCGGGTGCGATACTGGATAACGTCGTCGTCAATGGGCTCTTGCCTAACACCGCCTCTATAAATCTCACATGCGAGCGTTTCTCTAACAAAGGGTAAAAAACACATGCAGCCTTTGAATCGATGTCGGTTTCATAATTCCACTGCGACAATAGCTGTATCGCAAGTTGTAGGCGCTCATCGTCGGGCTGTGTCTGCAACGATGCGATGATGTCAGGCACGAGTTCTCTGGCTCTAACATCGGTGAGGTCCAACTGCATGTTTGTAAAGTCCTGCGCCGTAAAGTTTGTTGACTGTTGTCTTAGCAACTCTTCAATACGCTTTGCTCTGGCATCATGGGTTGGAAAATTGTGAATAGGATAGTCACCATTATCCCCCATCGTGTCATTGTTAGCCGTTAAGACATATTGATTGGCCGGGTTTGATTCAACCAGCAGCTCCTTTGCTTTACTTAAATCAAAATCATACCGCGGGTCGTCTCCCGGTAAGGGCACAACGCCGGTAACACCCTCATTCGCATGGTTCTTACCACTGCCGGAGCGGCGCCTCACCGTCGTGGCAATATAACGTTGCATATCATTGTGTCTGTCGACGCAGATGATGTTGTTCACCAGTGGGCAAATGTCCTTTTCAAACAGCGCTTCGCCTAACTGCGTTGAATTTTTCGCCAAAGGCATTAATGCCAAAATTCCAGCGGAGGTCGGTTGATCACGCATGGCCCAATCCAGAGCTGTGAAGCTCTCGCCTTTGTTTTCACCGGTCGTGTCAGAGAAGCCCAACGCGTTGGTCAGTGACTCTAAAATAGGGCCATGTGCCGATTCGCTAATAGTAAAGTTGCGAGTCGCTTGGTTTGCGACATCGATACTGTAATCCTTTGCTTTAGTCGGTGGCTTGCGCTCAACAAATACGTCATAGGTATCGACAAAGCCAGTCGTGAGTCCCCAGGACACATCACGATTGTGGCCCATCATGAAGTAAGGTACGCCGGGGAAGCTCGCACCAAAGGCGTCCCATTCCGGCGTACTTAAATGCGAGTAAAAAAATGTGTTCGGAATGCTGTGGGGTTGGTGCGGGTCAGTTGCGAGCATGGGAAATCCAGATGCTGACAATTCGCCATTGATTGCCCAATTGTTGCTGCCGCTTAATCGTGTTTCATGAGGAAAAAGAAGTCGGGCCACGCTCAGATCGATATTCAGTAGTGAGTCTTTTAGAGTCTCAACACACTGCGCGTCTTCGTTCGAGAAACGCAGGACATGATCGCGAAAATATTCAACGCCGTGTTGCGCCATCAATTTACCGAGATAGATTTTCTCGAGCCAGGTCTTATGTTGGAACCAACCCGTGAACCGGTATCGCGAAGCGACGTCATGCCGCGTGTAGTGTCTTGGTTGGGTGCCAGCTTTAAGAAATTCCGGTGGTACCTCGTCAAGGGAATCAACATAAGCGTTAACACCCTGAAGATAAGCGTCAACGATATAGTCGCCCGGCGAATCGGGCAAGTCAGTTGCCGCGACGTTAAAAACTTTGTGCATCAGGTCCTGCGGTACGTGCTTTTCACCCATCACGCTGGCCGCAGTGCCCGTTGCATACAGATTACTTAAGTGTAGTTGCCATAACCGCTCGCTTGCGCAGGCATACCCCATACCCCTAAAGGCGTCAGGGATCGATTGAGCAAAAATATGTGGGACACCAATTTTGTCCCAACAAATTTCAAGATTAGCGTCTGCCTCGGCAATGCGAAAAGTCATAGGTCACCTAAGAATCTGTTGTCTACAAGGTACCTATACTCGTGTGTCTAGGCAAGATATTGCGTAGATCTAATTAGCTACCGATAATGGTTCTTAGATCCTTGATAAAGGCATGTTGTTGCCTATCGCGCAGCGACAGGTTCAGTCCCTGGGCGGTTACTGCGCGTCTAAACGCTTCAGTAATACACCGGTTCTGTAATAGTGAAAGCAGCCCCACAGAACAACCACGAGGCTGGTCATCAGCCCATAGCGCAATCCGTCAACACCAAATTCAGGTGTAAAAACGTCGCTGAAGAAGCCAACCGAAAAGGGTCCAAGTCCTAGACCAATGATGTTCATAATAAACAGGCTAATAGCCGCGGCAACCGATCGCATTTCCGTCGGCGTGTGGTTTTGGATTAACGCAAAACCCGGCGCGACATAGACCGTGCCGAGGGCGGCGGGTAATGCATAGGCCCATAAAGCGCCCGTTTGCGTTGCGGCAGTGAAACAAAGATACAGAAACGGTAGCCCGATTAGGCTGGCGATTGCGACCACCCAAGGTAACCATTGCTCGCCGTTGCGTGCGGATAAAAAGTCAGCCAGTCGGCCGCCAAGATAAATACCGATGGCGCCGCCAACACCAATAAATAAAGCGAGGTAAGTACCCACTTCGCCGGTGCCCATGCCATGGATACGTACCAGATAGATCGGCACCCAGATAACTGACGCATAACCCGTAAACGCGATGAGTGTGCTGGCGGCAACAATGTTGCGCAGCACCGGGTTCGTGATCATGAACTTTGCCACTGACCAAAAAGGTGGTGGTGTCACGGTGGCGGGTTTTTCGCCGTTGGCATCGGCATAGCCGCGGGGCGGCTCTTTTAGCGTAAAGCGAACCAATAACGCCAATAAGATACCCGGCAGGCCGACCACAACAAACGCGGTGCGCCAGCCGTAAAATTCATTGATCCAGCCGCCGACCAGAAAGCCAATCAGTATGCCCCAGTTAATACCCGTGCCAAAAATCGCCATGGCAGTGGCGCGCTGCTCTTTCGGGTACAGGTCCGCAATCATCGAATGCGACGGTGGGTTTGATCCGGCTTCACCGACACCAACGCCAATGCGCAGCAGTAGTAGTTGTGTGAAAGTGTTCGCCGCACCACATAGGGCGGTCATGCCACTCCAAAGAAACACTGAAAAAGAAATGAGGTTACGGCGATTGCGACGGTCTGCCCACATGGCCATTGGCATACCCAGCGTCGCATAGAAAACAGCGAACATAATGCCCGTTAACAAACCCAGTTGCGTGTCACTAATTTGCAGTGATTCTTTGATGGGTTGACCGAGGATGCCCATGATCTGCCGATCAACATGACTGGAGGTGTAAACCAGCACGAGCACAAAGAGAGTGTAATTTTTTTGACGCGCGGAGATGACTTCGGGCTTATCGTCAAGCGCGGCGATATTTTTAATATCAGGCATGGGTAGATTATTATTATTGAGGTGGTGCCGATCCTACCTTTGTCGACGACCTGATTGATAGGGTATGTCGTTCTTTCGTGCAAATGGTTTGCTCAATTGACCGGATTAAGCCTTAGGTCGCTCATCAGCGCAGGCTGAGAGCATTTGCTTCAGTCGCGCGGCACCCATCTCGTTCATCAAGGCAATATTGCGAACGGGTATCTGATCCGTGTGTTCGGTTGTTGCAAGCACCGCATCCAAGCTGGCTTCTCTGAGTATATGCAGCATCGGATAGGGCGAGCGATTGGTGTAGTTCTCGGCATCGTCAATGTCGGTGCCGCCAAACTGATAGGCGGGGTGAAAGCTGGCGATTTGAAATACACCGTCGAGCTGCATTTCCTGTAACAACCCATCGGCATCGTCGAGGAACTGATTGTATGCGTCAAAGTCATTCAGTATCAGCGGATGAATCAGCAGGGTTGTTTCAATGTCGCTGTTGTTTTCAAGCCGCTCGAGTTCAGCATGCAGATGAAGCAACAGTGCTTCTTCATTGTTGGCATCGCTGACCACAAACCGAACCCGATCCTTGACCAACTCGCGTTTAGCGAAGGGACACAGGTTCAGGTCAACAACAAACGTGTTGACCCATTGCTGCACAGATAATGCGATGTGTTGGTTCGTCAGCATCGGCGTGTCGGCGTTAAAGTCCGCGTTTAATACAACGTTAAAGTCAAAGCAGGCAAAAGATCTAGTCCGGCGCGGCAGCCAGATCTTCGCGAACGGTTTTGGATGCCATATAGAAAATGGCAAGCAGACCAGAACATCATTACAGGGATGATATACAACATCGCCTGACGCAGTGAATCTTCACCATAACTGCTGGCCAACAGGTCACTCAACGTACCCACGGCAACAGGTCCAATACCTAAACCAATGATGCTTAAGATCAGAAACAAAATGGCCGAGGCGGTGGCGCGCATACGCAAACCAACCAGACCATGGGTTGTCGCAATGGTATTACCTAAATACACATTAAACATCACGCCCGGTACAACGGCGAAAGCCAATGCCGCATAGGCATTATCGACCGTATAGACACCAATCATAAACGGTACGCTGACGAAGCCCGCCAGGGCAGGTATCCACATATACCAACGCTTGTCGTTGCGCGCCAGTCGATCAGCGAGTAAGCCGCCGCCAAGCACGCCGACGGCGCCACCAAAACCAATGATGGCCGCCAGCCAAGTGCCGAGCTCGCCGGTGGTCATATCGTGCGTGCGAATAAAGAAAGAGGCGGTCCAGTTGCTGGTGCTATAGCTGGCAAAGGCATTGAATGCGGCGCCCAAGGCCATATGTCGGAATGAAACATGGCGCCACAAGACCGACAGCACTTCCTTAAAAGGCACGCTCTCGGTAGAGACTTTCTTGTTTTCCGACAGACCGCGAATCGGTTCTGCGAGGGTGTAGCGCACAATAATGGCAATGATAATGCCCGGCGTACCGACCACTAAAAAGGCGATGCGCCAGCCGAAAAATTCGTTAATCCAGCCGCCCAACAGAAAGCCAAACAAAATGCCGAGGTTCACACCGGTCGAATAAAATGAAATCGCACTGGCGCGTTGTTCCGGCGGGAAAAATATCAGAAATAATCGAGTGCGACGGAGGACTGCCGCCGGCTTCGCCGACACCAACACCAATACGCGCTGCTAACAGCTGACCATAGTTTTGCACAAAGCCGCTTAAGGCGGTCATCAAACTCCACAGACCGACCGAGAAGGCGATAATGTTACGGCGATTACCGCGATCCGCCCAACGGGCAATCGGCAAACCTGCCGTCACATAAAATACCGCAAAGGCAAAGCCGGTTAACAAACCAAGCTGACTATCGGACAGACTTAAATCTGCCTTGATTGATTCCTGCAGAATTGACAGCAATTGCCGGTCAATAAAGTTGAAACTGTAAACCACTGTCAACAAACCCAGCGCATAGTACTTCGCGCCGTTGGAGGCATAGTGATTTGTTTCCGTCGATGTTGTGTCGCTGGCGACGGTATCTAACGCTGTTGCTGGCGCGTCGGTTTTATCCTGTGCTGTCATAAATCTATTCTTATTCTTGTGGTTAACGATTAAAAGTATCGACAGCAGTCTGTTACATATCTATGCCAAGCTGAGCCGCAGGGCGACTAAGGTATCACAAAGTGTGCGTGTGTGTTGGTTTGGACCGCTTACGCCATCGCAAACCCGCGCGCCTTTAGATAGGCAAGGAAATCGGGGCGTTGCGGGGTGGAGTATTGCCGTGTTTTATCCTCAGACCAGCCATAAAA
>CAJJAA010000032.1 GCA_905182025.1 uncultured OM182 clade bacterium | reverse complement strand
GATGACATCGTGTTAGATGCAGAACAGCCGCATATCAATTTAACAAAGCATCCACATCGTAGACTTAAGACCAACGCAAGCGAGAGGATAATTCCGTTAGTTGGATATTCTCTTTGGGCTGCTAAGCGAATAAAAGACAACGCTACTGATAGATTTTGTTTTAGTCGTTATTGCAGCGAGGCTAATTGTAATAGTAATTCAGCGAGTGCTGCGATTAACAAATGGATTAAAACAATAGTAGGGCCTGATGCTGTGATTCACGGATTGAGACATGGCTTCAGAGACAGGCTGAGAGCCGTAGAAGCGCCTGTAGATATGATTGATCAATTAGGTGGTTGGAGCTTGAGAAGCGTAGGGCAAGCCTATGGTGATGGTTACCCGTTAGATTTACTGGATCGTTGGATGGAAAAGATAGTGATCACAGAGTAGGGCAGTTTTGTCTACTCCTATTCAGCTATTTCGGAAAAATCCGATGCTAAACAAGAAGTTAACAACTTGAAAAAGAAGATAATGGTGGAGCTAAGCGCACTCGTTGCCCTAAACCTGCACCAATTTGCTTGTTAGCTACGGTAGATCAATAGCTTACGGATCCTTGGTTCATTGTCAAAGGCAGTAAAATGTCTACCAAAACAACTGCCAAAAGACTACTGCTGCGCTAGACCTGTTAAAAGCGTCTACCCGCTGCCTCAACCTTCTGGAGCTTAGTCATTGGAGAGAGAGCATGTGGCGGCTTTTAAAAAGCTGTAAAGGGGGTATGCAGGGTGCCATGGGGGGTACTAGGGGGGTTAAATAGATTGTCGAACATTTTGGCGGGGTTAGAAGTTGTAAAGTATTCAAGAGAGGGCGTTAAGGGTGTAGAGAAAGCGGCTCTGAAGGTTATAGGGAGACATACCTGCCGTCCCCATCTCGACAGCCTCTTTCACATCTTACGCTAGCTGGTTAAAACATCTAACAACTGGGTGGACACGAAGGGTTGTCTAAAGAAGCATCAATATTAAAGTTGAATTGAAAGTCTTCTGCCATCTGAATTCCATTTACATCTCTGATCCAATCTTTATTCACTGTTACGGTAATCCCGGTTTGATTAGCATCAAATCTTTCTTCATACTCTTTGTGTTGAGAGATAAAGTGATGCTTCCTCCAGCAGCTTCTACCAATCTCATGATAACAGTCCTAGAGCTACCATCCACTAAAGCCGTGAAAGAGACGGCATGACTTGGTGATGGACAGTCGTTCATGGCTATTGGATCGTATATGTTGTATTGATCTCCTGCAGGACAAACCGTTTCTACTTTTTCAGAGAAGGTTACAACGATACTTCCCCAATTGTCGGCTGCCTGTTCCATTATTCGCAGGTGTCGTAGAAACAACAGTAGGCGCGATATTGTCCAGAGAAGCACTCACGGTCTTGCTCTTTAGCATGAGTCACCATTGCCGTTGTAAGCTGTCACGTACTAGGTAATAGGCGGTCTGAGCCTCAGCAAGATCAGTGTCTGAATAGGTAACCGCAGTTTGTGTTGCAATTAGCTTGGCTTCAGATTCGGCGGATAGCTTCCTATAAATGTTGAAACCTGCCGTCTCATCTGAGCTAGCATCAGTCCAAGCCAGGTTGATACCAGTTTTGTCGTTCGTGGCAGTTGGTGAAGTTGGTGAAGCTGGTACGGCTGCTGCGGAGTCGCACAGCTACGAAACTAGGATGGTTAGCATTGGACATGATTGGGCGCTTGATTCTAGAGAAGTGAAGCGCAAACCTTGTCGGACTGACAATGTCTACCTGCCAATCATACAAGGCTCTGACATCGCCATGCCTGTTTCAGTACCAACAGCCTGCTGTTGTAGAGAATTGATAAGTGCCAGCTAACTGCGGAGGCCAGGATCGCTACTTCGCCAAAACGGCGTTGGGGCATGAAGTTGAGATTGTGTAGGCGCTCTCTAGACTAGTTGCAGAGGAAGATGCTGTCAGGTTCACTTGGGAATTTTCTAAAATATAAAACAAGCTTTTACTCGACCATCCAGTAGTGTTTCGCGTAGTCATTGCATCACAAGACCAAACCCCCACTAAATCAGAATCCACAACTGTGCGGTTTATCTTCTCAATAGTGTCAAAAATCTGATTAAACGTGTCAGCTGATACCAAGTCCCCCGGTTTAAATTCATCGGCAATATTCAAATACATACATACAGACGTTGAAGATAAGATTTATTCTTATTGGGAAAAAAATAATTTATTCAAACCTACAAAAAATAAGAAACAATTTTCAGTCGTTATACCTCCACCGGAAACAGATTCCTCTGTATCGTCAGCTGCAGCTGTTGTGTCAGCTTCTGTCGCTGAAGCCTCCCTCACGCTAACGGAATTCAAGCCACCGCCACCCGCCACCTCCGCAAGAGTTAAGCAGAGCTAAGGCAAAAAGCAGGGCTAGAGGATTAACGAAGAGCATAACGCATTCGCATTTGATCAGTAAGTCATCAACATCGTTTAATACCAACGGGAATACGTCGGAATTAGCCTCTTGCGACGATCTCTAATGAAGTAACCTAGTCCGACTACCCAAGGACGGGTTCTACGACGAGCGATACTCCCTTTATTCAAAAATGCTCAGTTTTTAAAAGCTGTAAAACGGGGGTAGTTGACACCCTCCCTACCGATAGATAAAAGGTAATGGTAAATTTCTTTGCGTCTTAGAAGTTGTAAAAGTATTAAAAGGTTGGCAACACGTTTAGGTGTGGTAGTTGGCTTAAGCTAATTATTTAGCTTCCTTGTTCTTTCTAACCTCTTTCCGCCATAGAACAAAAAACAGAACTATTAATGCTGGCTGAAGGATCACGAAATTAATTAGTTGTTTGCTAGGCTTAAATGACGTAACTTTTATCACCCTCAATATAGTATAAAAGGCGCAACATGAAAAAATTAGTCTGTTTAACATTGGCCTCGTTAGTCTCGCTCTCTGCAGTATTTGCGCAGGCTGACCACCACAGTGCAGGCCCTCTATTTTATGGGCAGAGCATTGGATTAGTGGCTAGTGATGCTCCGGCTGTTCTCTCGGCTATGGATAAGTGGCGTAATTCAGAGGCAGGAAAGTCTGCCCCAAACACGGTGGTATTGCTGCAAAATATTGTTAACGGTGAGTATAAAAGTACCCATGGTATAAATATCTTTTATCCAAACGGCGCTTCTATGGACGCTTCAATGAAGCTGTATGCGGGGAATAAGGATTGGGCTGATTTTCAAAAAACTCTAAGTAGCTTGGTAGAGCCTGAGTGGGAAAATACCTATTCAATAATTCGTGCCAAAGTTAAGGAAGGCGATGTTTCAAGCTCTAATCGCGTAAGTATGGTGTACGCAATCACTGTCACCGATCCAGCTGGCTTTATGATGGCTTTTGACAAGCTCTGGGACTCCTCTGCGATTCAAGATTTCCCGGAGAAGTCTATCTGGGACAATCTATTGCATCTGGCATGATGCCGGGAACTCATTTGGTTACATTTGTTGCGGACAGTCGCGGCAAGCTGACTGAAGCCATCGTAGCAATGCAATCATCTAAAGAGTCTGCTGCTTACATGGCGGCCGCAGCTGGTACGAGAAAACTCGAAGCTACTAATATGTTTTCCGAAATTAAGCGTTGGTCTAACGGCAGCTAAGAATAAAGGCGTTTAGCCTCTAAGTATTTTCCGTTGGCTCTATGCGCGTTATCACTGATATTATCGACCCAGACATAATCTAAATAATCCTATATCACATCGAACCGCAACCACCACCGACTAAGCCTACTAATCACATTCATTCTTAATGCGCCTGAGTTAAAAGGTCAGAATCTCCCCTGCTCTTTAAAAAATCGGCTAAGTAATCAACCCAACAGCCTGTAAGACGTCAGACGCAGACCCAAACCATAACAGCCATTGATTAACCCAAGGACCACCACGTCACGGCGTCTTAAATTTAAATTATCGTCAGCGGTCACCCTACATGACGTTCTTTGGAAAATGGGGTTGATAACAACTATTTTCAGGCGTGAGCGTGTCGCCAAACTGTCTAGTTGTTCCTTGAATTTAACGGCCTGATCTCGAATCACATTTGTCTTGGTTGAAATTGCCTGATGTGCCAAGATATTCGCAATATTTGCAAGAAAACCCAGGTTGATGTGTCGGGCAGCCTACTAGGTTATCGCTTCGAATGAGCGAGCTATTGCCTTAGACCTTTGCTCTGCACAGGCAGAATGTCCTTTATCGCTTATGCGAAGGATGACTCAGATCAATTTCTTGCTTATTGCAGCCCAATATTGTTACGGAGCGGTTGGGAGTGATACGGCTGTCTTTCCTTCTGGTGGGGTTATATTTCTCATCCTCTTAATATAGGCCATCACTTCTGGGCAACTGCCTATACTCGCTTTGTGTCTTGGCAGTTTGTTGCTACTCACTGTTTAGGTATCGGCGTATCTTCGCATTTGGTAAGCAGATGAGCGAGCTGATTAGAAAGCAAGAGCATGTTTTTATTACATTCTTTCATTAATAAATCCGCAGCTTTAAGTGTTTCTTTATTCATAACAATCTGCTGATTACGATCTTCGATTGTTTTCAACGCGCCTCGATAACGTTGCTTGTTTACTTCTGCTTCGTCCAGCGCAAGCTGCAAAACAGCCTGAAATCTGTCCATCCTCTCAAACATGTCTTCATGTACACCCGCTTGCGACAGCAACTTAGCACCTTTACCAAAAACGACGTAAGTCGGAGACCAGTCAAACGCCTGCCAGACTTTAGTTAACTGCAAGGCACTAGGGCTTCGCGCTCTCACTGAACCGGCCTTGGCAAACCAGGAGCCCACTTGTGACTCCGTAAAGCCAAGGTTTAAAAAATCATCGCGGGTCTTGCCCGTCAAAGCCATCAATTCGTAACTGCGTACCTGCCGCGAATTTCTAGCTTCCTCTAAATCTTTGGACATTATTGATTTGTCTCTGTCTTTAGCGTGTATACACGCTTTGTGTCTTGGCAGTTTATTCTACTCACTGTTTAGGTATCGGCGTATCTTCGCCTTTGGTAAGCAGATGAGCGAGCTGATTAGAAAGCAAGAGCATGTTTTTATTACATTCTTTCATTAATAAATCCGCAGCTTTAAGTGTTTCTTTATTCATAACAATCTGCTGATTACGATCTTCGATTGTTTTCAACGCGCCTCGATAACGTTGCTTGTTTACTTCTGCTTCGTCCAGCGCAAGCTGCAAAACAGCCTGAAATCTGTCCATCCTCTCAAACATGTCTTCATGTATACCCACTTGCGACAGCAACTTAGCACCTTTACCAAAAACGACGTAAGTCGGAGACCAGTCAAACGCCTGCCAGATTTTAGTTAACTGCAAGGCACTAGGGCTTCGCGCTCTCACTGAACCGGCTTGGCAAACCAGGAACCCACTTGTGACTCCGTAAAGCCAAGGTTTAAAAAATCATCGCGGGTCTTGCCCGTAAGGGACATCAACTCATTTATGCGGACCAAACGCGTATTTCTAGCTTCGTTCAAATCTATGGACATTATCGCTTTGGCATTTATGTTAATGATCAGGCCCCCAACTTACGACAAGCCCAGTGCATACACAAATGTTAGGTTGTCGATAGAGCCGCTAGAGTTGAAATTTAACGCGCATAAAACCCGTTTTATGAGCTAATTTAAATTAATGAAGACCGATGTACTAAAAAAAAGGGATCAACAGTGGCGTTGCGCACTGAAAAGTTTAAAAAGAGCCAATATATTCAACTTACCCAAGGAATGGGACCAAATCATGTCTAATAACGAGCCCTCGCAGGAGCCAGTAAAAATTGGCGAAGCCCTATTAAGGGTCGGCAACGAAACGGTGCTGCTGATTGATGATGAACCTATGATGATCAGATTAGTCACCAAAATGTTTACAAAGTCTGGCTACAAGGTTGTCAGCTTTCTTGATGCCAAAAAGGCGTTGCTACACTTTGCCACCCAGGGCCAGGATTACGATTTAGTAATAACCGATTACGACATGCCGAATCTGAATGGAAATGAACTAGCGGAACAATTGAACGGCATACTTCCCAATATTCCCATTATTCTAATGACAGGCTGTGATAAATTCGTAAATGAGCAATCACGTCATTTTCACAGCATTGTTGGAGTGTTAAAGAAACCTTTCAAGCACCAAGAGATTAATAACCTTCTTACAAAGGCGTTGAATACTTAACAGGATAGGAAGTTTAACCGCATTTATCCCAGATTCGACAAGCATCTTCATTGAGGGTTTTGCGAAAAGACGTCCGTGGGGTAGTTTTTCGGTAGAGGATGGTCAGCGTCTGATTAGCTAATGATGCACTGTCTTAAAGGGGCCCGGGTTAATCACTGAAAACATTTATATTCCGCGCAAAGTTGATTTGGCCGTATATCCACGATTTTTTTTGTTGGCTAGCTGTAATTGGGCTAGCGCTTCCCTATCAACGAATGCATCACTTCTTTTTGATTTCTAATTTTAAAAAAACAGATGCAGAGCCTGTTTCTCCATGAAAAAGCCAGCCTCTAACGGCATCTCCAATCCGGCAAGTACCCCTTCTTTTATTTTACGTCTCGCCATTCGCAGCTGCTTGGCAATAAATCCGACTGTATTGATAACGTAACTCGGCTAGGAAAAATAAAAGGAGCGCTGGCATTAGCCTTATTCGACCGACCTTTGATAATACGGTCTATATTCCCTCTCCTGCTCCCTCACCCTATTGGGTAAGTAACGCCGATGACCCTTTAATCTAGCGGTGTCGTGGCAGAAACTAACAGGATCGTTTTTTTGCAAAATAAGATTGAAAAAACGCCGAGCATGGCCCGGCGTTTTTAATAGCAAGCGCAATAATATGCTAGTCCGAACAGATTATTCTGGCGGGGTGCGGATGACCAGATTACGGATTTCAGTCATGTCTTCCATCGCGAAGCGAATACCTTCTCTGCCAATCCCTGAATCTTTTACGCCGCCATAAGGCATATTGTCAACACGGTAGGATGGCACATCGCCGACGACGACGCCGCCAACTTCCATTTCATCCCATGCCTGCTGCACTTTGTAGAAGTCGCGGGTAAAGATGCCGGCCTGCAAACCAAATTTGCTGTCATTTACCATCGAAATGGCGTCGCCCCAAGTCGAGAATTTTTGAAGAACGGCTGCAGGGCCGAAAGCCTCTTCCACACAGAGTTCCTGATCGAGCGGAACATTTTCCAATAAGGTTGCATCTAGCATCGCGCCGTTGCGCGTGCCACCACAGAGGATCTTTCCGCCAGCAGCAGCGGCAGACTCTATCCAGCCGTGTAAGCGAGCCGCCTCTTTTTCAGAAATCATCGGCCCGATAAAAGTCTCACGCAGCTTCGGATCGCCTTTAATTAACGTGGCCGTTTTGGCAACCAATTTAGCTTTCATCACATCATAAATATCTTCATGGATCATGATGCGCTGAACGCCTATGCAGGATTGGCCGGACTGGTAGAAGGCACCGAAGATAATGCGGTTGACGGCATCGTCAAGGTTTTTTGTATCCGCATCGACGACAACAGCGGCGTTACCGCCGAGTTCCAGTACAACCTTCTTCTTGCCACAACGTGCCTTCAAATCCCAGCCAACATCGGGTGAGCCGGTAAACGACAACAGCTTAAGCCGGTCATCGACGGTAAAAAGATCAGCACCATCGCGCGAACAAGCGAGGATTGAGAATGCGCCTTCAGGCAGGTCTGTTTCGGCCAAAACCTCGCCCATAATGATTGCCCCCAACGGGGTGCGTGAGGCAGGTTTCATCACAAATGGGCAGCCGACAGCCAGTGCCGGTGCAATCTTGTGCGCAGCGAGGTTAAGCGGGAAATTAAACGGCGAAATGAAAGAGCAAGGACCGATTGGCACGCGCTTCCACATGCCCTGGTAGCCTTTTGCACGGGGCGAGATATCCAACGCCTGCAATTCACCGTGCATGCGCGTCGATTCCTCGGCGGCGATTTGAAAGGTGTCGATCAGTCGAGTCACTTCACCCTCGGCATCATTGATCGGCTTGCCGGCTTCAATGCATAGCGCCATGGCCAGCTCGTCGAATCGTTCCTTAAAACGGGTGACACAGTGCTCTAGCACCGCCTTTTTTTCGTAGGATGGCATTTTCGCCATGGGTTCAGTCGCACGAACCGCACCTGCGATGGCTTCGTCGATGGCCTTGGGGTCAGCCAGCGCGCAGCGCGTGGCAACTTCACCGGTATACTTGTCGGTGACTTCAAGGTCCTCGTTGGCGTAAACCGCTTTGTTGTTGAGATAGTAGGGATATTTGGCCTGAAGCGTCGCCATTGATCGGTCTCCTTGGAGTATCAGATGTCAGAAATGACGAGGGGCCCGCAACGCCCCTCGCTGGTTTTCAACCTGCAGAACTTAGATGGACGCTGAGTGTTTCTTGATGTCGATGTTGAGTATCTGGTCGTTGTCTACATAATCAACGGGACAATCGATCAAATGCACACCTGGCGTGGAAAGCGCTGTGTTTAGGATCCCAGGCAGAGCCTCGGCCGATTCAACCCGATGACCGATACCACCGTAGGCTTCCACGTATTTGACGAAATCGGGGTTACCGTACTGCAGACCCCAATCGTCAAAGCCCATGTTAGCTTGCTTCCAACGAATCATGCCGAATGAGTTATCGTTAAGGATCAATACAGCAATGTTCATCTTCTCACGGACGGCTGTTTCCAGCTCCTGCGAGTTCATCATGAATCCACCATCACCGCAGATCGCCAGCACCTTGCGATCAGGATAGACCATGTGTGCCGCCATCGCTGATGGCAGGCCAGCGCCCATTGTAGCCAACGCATTATCCAGCAGCACAGTATTGGGCTGATGGGCGCGGTAGTTTCGGGCAAACCAGATTTTGTAGACGCCGTTGTCGAGGCAGATCATACCGTCGTCCGGCAGTGCGTCGCGAACTAACTTAACGACATGTTGTGGATAGCAAGGGAAGCGTGCGTCGTCTGAGCCCTCCAAGATGTTGGCGTCGTGATGTTCGCGAACAGCCATCATGCGGGTAAAATCCCAGCCGGCTTCCGCGCTCGTCTTAACACCGTTCTTCAGTTCCCAAATGGCGTTTCCAACGTCGCCGATTACCTCTATTTGAGGGAAGTAGACAGGATCAACTTCCGCAGTATTATATGAAATATGGATGACCTCGGTGCCACCTCTCTTCATAAAGAACGGCGGCTTTTCGATCACATCATGACCGATATTGAGGATCAAATCGGCGGCCTCGATTGCACGGTGGACATAGTCGCCTGCAGACAGCGCGGCACAACCCATGAACAACGGATGCCGTTCATCAACCACGCCTTTACCAAGCTGGGTAGTGACGAATGGGATGCCGGTTTTGTCGATAAATTCCGTCAGCATCTTCGACGTCATTTTACGGTTACCGCCAGCACCGATGATGAGGATTGGCGATTTCGCGTCGTGCATCTTTTCCAGTGCCATGAGTGATGGACTTAGACTCTGGTACAGGACGACGTACCGCCGATTTTGGAATCGGCCGCTCTTCTGTTTGTTCGTCAGCGATATCTTCTGGCAGCTCAATATGAACAGCACCTGGCTTTTCTTCCTCAGCAAGCCGGTAAGCTTCACGGATACGCGACGGAATGTTATCACCAGCAACCAAGGTGACCGCGTACTTCGTGATCGGCTTCATCATCTCGACAACGTCGAGGATTTGAAATCGGCCCTGTTTTGATTTTTTCACTGGTTTTTGACCGGTAATCATCATCATTGGCATGCCACCCAGCTGAGCATAAGCTGCTGCAGTAGTGAAATTTGTTGCGCCGGGGCCAAGCGTCGAAACACAAACGCCGGTCTTGCCGGTCAGCCGACCGTATACAGAGGCCATAAAGCCAGCGCCCTGCTCGTGGCGAGTAAGTACTAGTTTGATTTTTTTCGAACGGCTGAGACTGTCGAGGAAATCAAGGTTCTCTTCTCCCGGAATGCCAAAAACATATTCGCACCCTTCGGCTTCGAGACATTCAATAAATAGATCCGATGCTTTCGTCATAGTTCCCTCTGTTTTTGCTTGCGAGCATAAATAAGCCCTTTGTTTTTTAATTAACCACCTTACAGAAAGACATGTGAAATTAGTAATACTTCTTAGCTAAATCACCCAAAAAATAGCTCGGAGCCCCTAATAAATTGCTGGCAGCGATGCTCTGTAACAGAAGTTAGGAAATCTATTAATTCACTACCGTTAATATGGAACTAGATTAATAGCTTACAAACCACCGCACCTAGAATAGGCACTAAAGAGTCTATGAAACAGTAAGGTGACGACAGCAGGAAATGTAGGTCGTTGACTAAAGGATGATTGCCCAGAATTTTGCTAAATTTTGTTAGCTCCTTGCAGATTTACTGCCGCATCTTACCCCGACCCCAGAGCTACAAAATTTTAATGTCGTTGAATTAGATCAATCCAAACTGTCGCTTTACGCTGGTTTTTCTAAGATACGTTGTCTTTTCAAGCAATCATAATGGCAATGTAAAAATTAGCGTTAGAACCGCTAAATCTGATTTCTTTTGCTCGCAGAGGAACGTTCAACACGAAGCCGGCTCAAGAAAGGCTGTTCAAAAAGGGCGCTGCGGACATCCACTAACCCGCTAAGGGAGCTCAATGAAACTCGTCTACTCACATTCTAATTCTATGATCATAGGCGCCATGTCTGGTGCGTTGAATCAGGACGGTATTGAAACCGAAATTCGCAACGATATTCTGGGCGGCGCGGCAGGAGAAATTGCTCCCGGTGACACTTGGATAGAGCTTTGGGTCGTGAATTCGGCTCAAGCTGAAGCAGCCACGCAGCGGATCAAAGAGATACTAGAGCAACCAAAGCATGAAGACTGGTTATGTCATCGCTGCCAAGAATCGAACCCAGCAAATTTTGACGTGTGCTGGCAATGCGGAGAGACGACTTAACGCTCTAATGCTTTTTCCCCCACTAAGTTTTATACGCGACAAAGCGGGAGTAACTGACGTCTAATTTTTTGCATAATTAGTGAGGGAGAAATTCAGGGCATTCGCTAGCTCGTTAGAGCTCACATGAATTTTGCACAATGGTTTACAAGCCATCAATGCTAGTACCGAACTAACGACACTCAGGCGTGTAAGTTATTGGCTGCTGAAAAGGCAGCTGTGTAACTAAATAGCGGGTGTCTTAGTACTTCTCTATATTGATGCGCTTTAAGCTATCTGACTCTGCTCGAGCCAAAAATATAACTTAGATCAAAATAAAACATGAATAAAAGTTGACATAACTCAGCGTTCCAAATAACTTACCGCCCGATGAAATCTGCCTTCTCAAAAAACTTATCAATACTCGTGCTCAGCTTAATGCTGAGCCTGCCGGGTTTTGTGATTGCCGACCATATACACGAGACCACAGCAGAAGAGATCAATTGTGAACTTTGCACTCATACGGGCAGCGATGTCGCACTTGATAATGCGAAAAATGATTTGTCTGCGCCAGCGCGACAAAAAGCTCAGAGCTTTTCGCGCCGTTTCGCCATTTTTACTGAACTCCTTCACCGACACCCACGCGGCCCACCTCTCCATAGCTAATAAAGATCAATTTGCATCTTGGAAGCTAATGAAAAGCAGCGCATAAACCTTTCTACGCTCTGCCGAAATTCCGACGCGACTTTGTCCGCGGCATCTCTTTTTCAAGCTTAAAGATGTTCTAAACCCCTTTTAGCAGGAGAAACCATGAAGTCCTTACACCCTATATTTTTATCGATTAGTACTGTATGCGCGGGTGCCGTGATGGCAGCTGAAGACCCACAAGAATCTCACGGGATTCACGTCTACGAAGAAGAAATCGTTGTTAGTGCACCCTTTCAAAGAAACGAGGCCAATACGGCTTTACCCATCAATGTTTTGACAGGCGAGGCGCTACGACGGGAAGTAGAAGATGAGCTGGGTAATACATTAAAAAACCAAATAGGCATACATAGCACAAGCTTTGGTCCCGGCGTGGGTCAAGCAGTCATACGCGGTCAGTCTGGCAACAGAGTGCAAGTCATGCAGAACAGTGTAAACAACATTGATGTGTCGGCAGTGAGTCCGGACCATACAAATGGCGTTGAAGCGGCACTCGCTTCACGTATAGAAGTAATTAGAGGGCCTTCAACCCTACTCTATGGCAATGGTGCCGTCGGTGGCATTGTGAACGTTATCGATGATCGCATTATAGAATCCAGTTTAGACAAACCTGAGTTCGTCATTGAGCAAAGCCATAACACTGTTAATGATGGTGACAAAACAGTGGCGAAGTTCAACGGCTCCTTTGGCATAGTAAATCTGCACCTTGATGCTTTTACGCGAGATAATAACAATGTCGATATCAATGGATTCGCGATCGATGAGACGGCACTCGAACTTGAAGAAGAAGCACATGAAGGTGAAGAGCATGAGGATGAAGGTCACGAAGAAGAAGAAATAACCAATAGTAAGGGTTATATCGCAAACAGCGATGCGAAATCTGATGGCTATACAATTGGTACTTCTATCTCTGGCGAGCAAGGCTTTATTGGTATGTCAGTCGCAACCTTAGACAGCAACTATGGTTTACCTGGAGGCACGCACGGTCATCATGAAGAAGAGCACGGTGACGAACACGAAGATGAGCATGGCGCTGATGAGCACGGCGACGAAGAAGAAGGCGAGGATTTTGTACGGATAGACATGGAGCAAACCCGCTACGATTTAAAGGGTGAGTATCGTTTTGAAAGTGGCTTTTTTGAGCAGTTCCAAGCAAGTGTAAATTACACCGACTACGAACACTCTGAACTTGAGATTGAGTCTGATGGCACAGCTTTCGTCGGCACGGTATACAGTAACGAAGGCTATGAAGGCCGGTTTACCGCAACCCACAGACAGGTAGGTAAACTACAAGGTGTTTGGGGTTTGCAATTATCCAATACGGAGTTTAGTGCCTTGGGTGAGGAAGCTTTCATTCCCAAGACCGATAGCACCGGCTTTTCAGTATTTGCCATTGAACGTATTGATGCTGAGCGTATGAGTTGGGAATTCGGCTACCGGTACGGCTACAATGAGACTGACCCCGGAGAAAATTGTGATCGGGACGAAAGCACCCATAGCCTTTCTGCCAGCATGCTCTATGACATTAATTCAGACAGCAACATCATGATCGGGCTGTCTAGCTCGGAGCGAGCGCCAACATTGGAAGAGCGTTATTCCAATGTTCAAATCAATGCGTGTACCACCTCCTCCGACCCTGAAGACCTCGTCGCTCATGTCGCGACCGGGCGACTCGAAATAGGCAACGCTAATCTAGACAAAGAAAAGGCAACAAATATTGAAATCGGTTTTCGCCAACATAGTGGCAAACTAACCGGCGAGTTTGGCGTCTACTACAACGAGATTAGCGATTATATTTTTCTTGAAGACAGTGGCGAGTTCGAAGAACAAACCATCTCCTCCTATACTGCTGACGATGCCACCTTCTATGGGGTAGAAGGTCGCCTGTCCTATGCAGCGTTGCAAAGTGAATACGGTGAGTTGGATCTTTCCTTGCAGGGAGATTTAGTCAAGGCAAGTTTCGATGACGGCGGTGATGTGCCGAGAATTCCACCTGCGCGCTTTGGTGTTGGCGTTGCTTGGCATGCAACCGCATGGTCAGTTGATTTGAAGCTAACGGAAGTATTCGACCAGAAAGATACAGCAATCGGAGAGTTCGAAACCGAAGGATATACAGCGTTGGAGCTATACGCTGATTATCATATCGACCTCAGTAGTGGTGAGCTGCTGTTTTTTGCTAAGGGGAGCAACCTGCTAGACGAAGAAATCAGGAATCACACATCCTTTTTGAAAAACTTTTCACCCGAGCCGGGTCGTGGTGTGCGGCTAGGTGTTCGCTATACATACTAATTAACTTGGTTTGATCACAAAAGGGTGCTTGGCAGCACCCCTTACCTCGCGGCTTGAATAGCCTTCGGTCAATACTTTGAATCTATTCAGCCGCCATATCCCCTCCTCTGTGCACAAAGGTGTTGCCTATAAATAATTGCAACCCGAGATCAACTGCTTGAAGTCTAATCTGAGGCATCTCATTGTTCCAAAGCCCAGCACATAATCTTCTAATGTTCGATCTCGTAACGCTCGACAGGTGCAGAGTACTGTTCTATTTCGCTAGTGCCTTCACTTGATCCTTAAACGCATCTGTTCTCAAGACCGCTCAGAATTTCACAGTACAGAATCTTCAGCCAGTAGTTCTGCCACTCGTCGATTGTTATTCGCTTTCGATAAGCTGGCTGCCTTTTCGATCGATTTGTACCCATCTGAACGCGCATGCCAGTTGAGTAATACCTCCGCAGAAAAGACGTCGGTAGATGTGCATCAATCAGCTAGATCCGAGCGACCTATATCGAGCTAAAATTACCAGCTGTATTAAGCTATATTTAGCTCTTTTTGCCATCTAAAAATACCCCAAAATCTTCCCTTACTAGGCAGCTAAATGTATCTATGCTATATTTTGTACAACTCAAACACCTTGTAATCAGCAACAAAAGTCATACTGCATGGATTCCCCGATAAAACAACGCGCACCGCTTCTTACCATTACTGAAGCGGCAACATTTCTAAACGTAAGCAAAGCAACAATTCGGCGGTGGACCGATGATGGCCGCTTGGCTTGTTCACGAATAGGTTCGCGCAATGAGCGTAGATTCATTCAGGCTGACTTGGCTCAATTGATCACAAAACCTGAATTAACATCTGAGCCAAAGCCCCAGCCTGCGAAACGCCCAAGCGAAACTGAAAAAAACCATTCCAATACAGTGCCCGAGTCTAATTCAGGCCATCACTGTATTGTCAGCGATACCATCGAGGAGGAATGGGCCAGCCTCGCGCCTGCCATTCTGAAAGCCCTCGATGAGGGCGCGCAAGTTTTAATAGTGGATGTGTTAGAGCGTGCAAAAAGGCTGGAAGGTTTGCTAAAGGCGAACGGGATCAGCATGCGAAAGTTATTGGACTCCCATACCCTGCAGTGTGTATCGATTGATGATTCTTATTTTTTGAGTGGTGAATTTCGCTGGGATAGATCGGTTGCCTTTATTGAGTCGGCTATCCTGGCTGCTAAGGCCCGAGGCTTTGAGCAAATACTGGTTGTTGGCGCAGACAGCGGACAGGCTGAGTCGATAGGCCTGAGCTACGTTGATGAGATGAAAAAATACGAGTTGGGTTTGGATGCTATGTTGACCAGGTACCCCGGCGCGTCTGTTCTATGCCCCTATACAGCCAGCGAGATTAGTGCGCAGCTAATGATTCAAGGTTTTCTGACACATCCGCAGATGTGTATTCACGCGACGCCTGTGCCAGGGCTTCTTGGGCAGGTAGCCCTATAATCCGCGGGATTTTAACGCGCAATAATAAAAGTAACGGAGAAAGTTATGACCCAAGCTCTATATGAATATCGTCCCAAGGATGTTGATGAACTTGTCGTAAGGGATTTCGCTTTCGATTTTCCAGCGAATATGGACCCAGTATGGGCGCCAGACAACGCTGTACGCTCGCATTTGTTTAACGGTTTTTCTCTAACCATGCCCTACCTTGAACCCTACCTGATACGATCAACGCTGCGGGCGCGCGAGCACATAACGGACCCGGAGTTACTGGAAGATCTGGCTGGCTTTAATCGCCAGGAGGCAAATCATTTCAAATGCCATCGTAAGTACAATGCCTTGTTAAAAGCCAATGGTTACCCGGAGTTGGAGCGGGTCGAGAATCATATGACCAAAGCTTACGCGCGCCTTGAACAAAAAAGCTTAACCACGCAGTTAGCCTACTCCGCCGGGTTTGAGTCAATGACAAACGGTTTTACTCATTGGTTTGTCAACAAACGGGTATCACTTTTTGGCGGCGCAGACCCGCATGTTAGTTCCTTCTGGATCATGCATATGATTGAAGAAGCTGAGCACAAAACCGTTGCTCATGATGCCTATATGGCCTATTCAGGCAAATACCTGCCCCGCTTTATCGGTGTTTTTCATGGCAGTTGGCATGTACTAGGACTGGGGTTTTGGGCGATGTGTGTTGCGCTTAAAAAAGACAAAATAATGTATCGTCCAAAAACCTTATTTCAAATAGCCAAAGAAATGGCCAGCATGTGCGTAGAGGTTGGTCCCTTTATGTTGAGGGCTCTGCTGCCGGGTTTTAATCCCCGAAACGAGCCAGATCCGCAGTGGATGAAGGATTGGATCAAAGGCCATGCAACTTTACCGAAGGGTGCACTTATCCCGCTAGTTGATACTAATAACCCAGAGATGCCCGTGCCATTTTAATGCGTCAAGCATCTCGCTAAATGATAGAGAAATATATGGACGAAATTCGAAAAAGTCAGCGTTTGCTGGTTGGGCACGGTGCCCTGGTTTTATTGATGGCTTTTGTCATAGGCTTTGGATTTTTGTTCTTTTTAATAGGTGAGATTTCGCTCTGGCCGATCCCCGGATCCATTGATTATCAATTTCCGGGAACCTACGATGCTTGGCGCATGGCGCACATGGAAGGTATTACTAACGGTTTCGGTTTGTGGTTGTTAGCAGCCGTTTTGCCCTTGTTAGACTTGTCGGCCAAGACGTCTCGACGCATTGCCATAGGTATGATTATTACGGCTTGGACGATCGTTATCGCTTCTTGCTTCGACCCACTATTCCCCGCTTCCCGCGGTCTTGAATTAACAGGCGACTCAAGCTTAACCAACGATATTGCGTTCCTGCTCTTCGTCGTAGGCATTGGGATTGTGGTCGCAATCATGCTTAAAGTTGCTTATCAATGTTTGTTTGCTCGGCGTGAACTGTGAACTTCGATGTTCCGAACTAAGTAACATATCCTAAGTATTAAGGAGAATAGTACGATGGAAAGATATCAGAAGTTGATGATTGGCAATGCATTTTTGATCATTATGATCAGTATGCTGGCGGGGTTTATGCTGGGCTTCGGTCTCATTGGTGGACTGGAATTGTATCCGGGAAAAATAATTGAAATGCCTTATTACGGCAGTACCGACGGGTGGTCTCGGGCGCACGCGGGCGGACTGAGCAACGGTCTGCTGATTATCGGCGTCGCACTGGCACTGCCGCTGATTCCCCTAAGCAAGAGAATGCATAAAATCAATGTGTATGGCTTTATCTTTATTGGTTGGGCCAATACGGCATTCTATTGGTTCGGTAATGCCGCCGCTAGCCGAGCGCTAAGTTTTGGCGATAATCCTCTGGGCGCTACCAATATTATGGGAGCCATTGGTTTTGGCTTGGCATTTGCTGGCGCAGTGCTGATCATCTGGTTATTAACCTATGCCGCGCTCGCACTGTTGAAAAGTAAATAGAGAGAGGCTGCACGTTTATGCCCCGTCACTCTGTCGAGAGATCTAACGCAAGTTCAATCCGCGCATGCAGCACCTCGCTATTACTGTCCTAGAACAGGTGTATAGCTAACGTGAAAATAAAGGCCTGCTATGCAGGTAGATATAGGATCCGAGATTATTTTTTGGACGTCTAATTAATCTCGACACCGCATCAACACTTCTCCTACTTCGCCTTCTATCTGTTACTGCCCAGTCGCCCTTGACCTATGCTTGGAACAGCAGTAAGTTTTACCAAATCCCAGCAAATAGCAAGGGAGAGCCTGAACATTTACCAAGCGTATATTAATGAAGATGACATCATGTTTATTCGTCATTATGGCAAATTTGAAGGCGCCGAATCGTTTAATGCACTTCTAGCGACCCTCGCATCGAATCCCGGTGCCGCTCAACTCAAAGCAGTCTGTTTTGATTGCCGAGCTGTCACTGAAGCGACGCTTGAGGACAGCGATCGCGCGAACGACTACTATCTTTTAAAAAAACTCGCGTCCTATGGTCAGAATGTTTATAGCTTCAAACTCATTCGAGTTATCGATGCAGAGAACGTCGTTGTCAACGATATTCTACGTGAAAGAAATCGGCGAGTCGCAAAGGCCTCGGCTAATTTTGAATCTTTTGACGAAGTTTTAAGTATGTCCGATGGATTAAAAGCGTTAGCTTTACCCGCCGATTACTGCATCGAGTATCCTACCGAAAAATAGGTTTGACACCCCTCGCTACAGTTGTCAGGCTCCCTAAACTGCCATCAGGTTGCTCATCTTCCCGCAGGGGTATTGATCTACAAACACCACACAAAGGAAAACCCCCGCTCAATGCTGATCGAGGGTTGCTGATGCTTGTTCAGTTTCTAACATCTATCCTCTCTGCTTAGCGCTTCAAAGAAGATATATAGGTCTAACTCGGTATTAAGTCGGCGGCCGACCCGGAGGAATCATCAGCGCGTGAGACAGGTTGGAACGTCCGAATGCATAGAACGAGCCGTTTCAAACCTATTTTTCAGTAGGATACTCGATGCAGTAATCAGCGGGTAAGCCTAATATTTCTAAAGCAGCTGGATGACTAAAGACTCTTTGAAAATTTTGTAAATCAATCATTTTAATTGAGAGTCGCTGATTTCTGTCAGTCACCATGTCAAATAACGCGGCGTTTTCCGGATCGTAAACGCTAACGATACGGATCAGACTCATATCCTGACCATAGTGCTCGAGTTTGCGTACAAAGATTTCGCCATATGCGCGATCGCTGTTATTAAGCGTCGCATAAGTGACGTCGCGGAAATCAAAAAGTACACCTTTAAGCTGACCGTTTGGTGCATTTGATGCTAACGTGCTTAGAACCGCACTAAACGATTCGGCACCTTCAAATTTGTCATAATGACGTATAAACATTATGTCATCGGCAATATACGACTGGTACATGTCCGAATGCCTCCTGTCATCAACAAGACAATGTTTTATCGTTAGCATTATGTCACTTATAGATCGCATTAAATAGTCGTCAGCAACAATATCGTAAGTTTTGCCCGCGCAGTAAGAATATTGTCCAACGGAAAAAAAGCAGGCCCATCATCGGCGCTAAAAAATCATAGGCCGAAAAACCATACCGCTGAAGGCCATTACGCACCGTGCCCATGACCGCTTGTCGCCTTTCGTTTCCAGTTTATTTGCTAATGGTAACGGTAGAAATATTCATTTATCGCTTCTTAAATCCTATAAAGGTCAATCTGCGCGAATGCCTTGAACCATTAAGTGATAGGACTGGTTGCTGTCGTTTAGCTAAGGGCGCTAAGGGCGTCACAAAATGTTGAAGGCTCTCCTGAGTCCTTGAGGCTACAATCGTGTTACAACAAGTTAACTTGTGCGCTTGAGTTTTCTAGCCGTATTGTTAGTTCTACAATCCACTATGGCTGCATCTTGCGCAGTACTTCCAGCGATTCGCCGCCCTCTCAGAGCAAGTTAGCGATAGGAAGTCGTTGCCCGTTGCTTAATATAATGCCTAAGGGTTCGTTAGACAGCGCCTTGCCCCAGTGCCCAAAGATGATTCAGACGGTCGTCGTGAAAAAGACACGGGTATTCGTCACTGGCGCCATGGTCGTCGTTGCAATTGCTCGCAGCCAGCAAGACACCCTCGTCTCTGGCCTGGCGGAGGGGCCTCGAAAGGCAAATGGGAGCCAACCAGGCGGCAAGCCTGGAGGATGACCTTCATCTGATAATATACGGTGTCTGAAGATGACTTTTCGACGGTAACACGCGATTTGGAGCTATCACCGGCATCGTAGACTGTGGGTTTGCAACCGCGACAAACTTTACACCTCGGCGAATCTCTGACAGAGTCAGAGCACCTACGCGACAATGAGCATCATGACATGACTAACGCTGACCGAACCGCTGATGACCCGGTCAACGAAGGTTGGATGCAGGGTTTTCCGCCGATAAAAGAAAAGCGCATTAGGTTCGAAGCAAGTTCTTTTTATGCCTGGCCACAATTACGCTGGAGCTTTAGCCATCTTGAAGAGCTGATGCCAACCAAAAGTGTGTGGCGTGGATCAGGTGCCAGCAAACCTTTGCCCTACAATTTACAATCCTTCAGCGATGTGACCATCACAACCACCCGCGGTGAAAAGTTAACTTGGGATGAAGCCCTATCGCAAACCTATGCGGATGGTCTTATTATCCTCCACCGAGGTGAGATCATTTACGAGGAATACTTTAGCGCCACTGGGCCCCATACGCGGCACGTCATTCAATCCGCGAATAAATCCATTGTTGGCGTTATCGCTGAGAGTCTGATTGCCGAAGGTCGACTGGATGCCGAGGCGATTGTTTCGACAATCATTCCTGAACTGCAAGACTCAGCCTATGGTGACGCTAGCGTTCAACAGGTATTGGACATGCTGATCAGCATGGATTTCCATGAGGACTATCTGGACCCCGCATCCGAGATATGGCGATTTCACCGGGCCACAGGCATGTCGCCTCGAAATCCCAACGAGAACGCTGAAGCTGCAAGCGAGGCTGTCGCGGATGTATTACCCAGAGTCAAAAAAGATCAAGATCAAGATCACGGTCATGCTTTCGCCTATCGTGAGCCCAACATCTTTGTACTCGGCTGGATTGTGCGCCGTGCCGCGGGCCAGGATATCACCAGCCAGTTATCGGAACGAATTTGGCAACATATTGGCGCGGAACACGACGGTTACTATTTACTCGACGGCAGCGGCGCAGAATCGAGCAGCGGCTTTACATTGCGTGATTTTGCGAGATTCGGCGAGCTAGTTAGAAACGGTGGTGTGAATGACGGAAAACAACTCATACCCGCCACCGTTATCGATAAAATATTCAACGGTGGCGATCCAGAACTCTTTGCAAAGGCAAAATTTCAGAGCCTGCCAAATTGGTCCTATAAGTCACAATGGTGGATGCGCCATATCGATGGCAGAACTTGCGCTGTCGCCAGAGGCGCACATGGACAGGTGCTCTATATTGATCCTGAAAATGATCTTGTGGTCGCTCGAGTCGGGTCCTTCCCCAAAGCGCCTTCAACTCAGATAGATCACGTATTTTTGCCCACCCTGGACGAAATCACAAGAAAAGTCATGGGGTCGCAGTAAAGTGCCGCACTAAACCCAACGCGAAAATATCGTTAATCGCACACGAACCCCGAGCAGCATCAGTATCAGTGTCGTCACCAAGGGTTTTATCCACTGCAGCCTGCAACAAGTAAGCACGGAAATACGTTACGCTTGGTTCCAAGTATCTGCCACTAGTCGTATGTCATTTAACGTCATTAAACCAATTTTCGCACTTATATTCAGCGGTCTTCAGTTACACGAAGGTGCATCTAAGTCACAATAATGTTACAAAGAATTGCAACCTTATATTACACTTTGCGAGCCGGTGCGATTATAGTTTGATGGAGTTGCATTTTGAGTCGTAAACCAACCAATTATGAATAACCCGCTGGAATCTGAAGAGCTAGTAGATTTATCAGAGTCAAAAGAAAAATTTGCTAGTGAATTCCAAGACACCTATGCCAACGCCTTCCTGAGGGTGTTAGCTGTTGTCGGCCTGCCGTTATCCGCCGCCATTGCGTACAGAGTATTAACAAACTCTTTACCCGCATATTTTTGGGTTGTGATTTTTTTGGTCGTGACAATAACCCTAGGCGCTTTCGTTCGGCAACGACTTTCTATAAAGCAAAAAACCATTCTGTTAATGGCACCGATTATATTCATCAGCCTATTTCAAGTCGCTAATCAGGGGCTATACAGCCAAGCACCCTTGACTATAGCTATTTTAATAGCGACGACCATCGTTTTTAGAAACCAAGTGTCCACGCCGATTATTGCCGTAATAGTCACTTGTCTGATTATGTACGCAGCAAATTTACACCTATCATCGGTAGTTTCGATCAATGAACTTAGCGCCAATGGCGTCGTGTACATTAGAGTTTTCACAACACTTTCATTATTGTTGCTATTAGGCGTATTGATTCTTACTTTGGTCAATGCGCTATACGAGAGAAGTGAATTATTGATGATCGCAAATATTGAAAATAGCAGGGTTGTAGCGGATTTAACATCTACCCTTGAAGAACTGACGCTCTTACGAAAGACGATTAATGTCTGCGCCAACTGTAGAAAAGTTAGACGCGATTCAGACGATGATGAAAACGAGTCATGGTACACATTAGAAGAATACGTAGAGGAAAATACTAACACCTCTCTCAGTCACGGGTATTGCCAACAGTGCTTTGATGAGGCAATTTCCAAGGTTTGATAAATGCAGTTTCTACCGAATAAATTAGAGACTATTTAGAGTCTGTTGCCCGTTATCGTCAAAACGCTTGTTAATAATCTCGTCTAGCTGCTTTCTCGTGAATGGTTTCTGCAACAACGGTATTTGTTCACCTACAAAATCAGCAACGGCGCGCTTTGTATAACCTGAACAAAGAACAACTTTCACTCCTTCATGGTGCTTAGCCGCCCATGAAGCTAGCTGATAGCCATCCATGTCACCTGGCATCAAGACATCAGAGAACAACATATCAATACTATCATCGAGATCGAGCAGTTCACGGGCTTCACTAGCACTCGAGACCGCCAACGTTTTGTAACCTAACTTATTTAACTCCCGCACCGTGACCTTGCGTACGCGACTTTCATCCTCGGCCACAAGTATCGTTTTGCTCCTAGACTCCCCTGTCGTGGCGGAACTTTCCACTGCACGTGCTGACGTTGTGATTTTTTCAGCCAGCGGGAAAAATAAAGAAATTGCTGTGCCCTCGCTTGACGTCTTATCAATATGACAGAGCCCACCTGACTGCTCAGCAAAACCATATACCATGCTTAAACCTAGACCCGTTCCATGGCCGCTGTCCTTGGTAGAGAAAAATGGTTCAAAAACTTTCGCAAGATTCTCACTGGCAATGCCCCCGCCTTGATCGAGAATAGTTATTCGAGCATATTGCCCCCGCAGCAGCGAAAAATCATTATTGTCACCTAGACTATTATCAAACACGCTGCATGAGATCACTATGTCACCGCCTGACACCATCGCATCGCGCGAATTAATGATTAGATTTAGAAGGGCATTCTCAAACTGGGCTTTATCAAGATTGCAAAGGATCGGTTCATCGGTGAACTCGGTAACTAGCTCAACATTTTCAGCCAAAGTACGGCTTAAAAAACGTACAAAGTCCTTAATGGACTCTTTGCAATCCAGGGTAATCGGATTCAACCTCTTAGTTCTCGAAAACGATAACAATCTTCCGGTCAACTCTGTTCCATCAACAGCCGCGGATATTGCATCGTCGAGCAGTTCGGTGATTTCTTGCGAAACAGAGCCAAGATCTTCTTGAAGAAAACGCAAATTCCCCGTAATAACGTGTAAGAGGTTACTGAAATCATGCGCAAGTCCGCCCGTCAACTGACCCACTGCCTCCATTTTTTGTGCCTGCTGCAGCGCCAATTCTTTTTCTCGAATTTCGGTAATATCCTGACCCACGCCGATAACACCGATGATATTACTATCGATATCACGTCGGGTGGTCGCGTTCAATATTATGTCGAGACGCTTCACCCTCTTTAGTAAAGAGAGGGAACTCGAAATTTGTCGCCTCCTCGCCCTTCAGTGCTCCCTGCAGGACTGTTTTAACCGTCGACTGGAACTCATCGGTAATGAAGCCGGTCACCAAATCCTTCCCCATCACTTCAACTCTACTGAAGCCAGTAAGATCTGCAGCTTTCTGGTTCCATTCGCTGACCCGACCCTCGGTATCAATACCAATAATCGGCGCGTTGGCTGTGTCGATAAACTGTGTTAACTCCGCCGCCACTCGTTGCTGTGCATTTTGTGACGCCTTCGCCTCGGTAATATCTTGGCCCACACCGACAACACCAATGATGTTATTGTCGATATCACGCCGGGTGGTCGCATTCAGCAATAATTCAAGTCGCTTACCCTCTTTAGTATAGAGAAAGAACTCAAAGTTCGCCGTCTCCTCGCCCTTCAGTGCTCCGCGCAGGACTGCTTTAACCGACGACTGGAACTCACCGGTAATGAAGCCGGTCACCAGGTCCTGCCCCATCACTTCATCTTTACTGAAGCCGGTGAGGTCTGCTATTTTCTGGTTCCACTCGTTGATCCGACCTTCGATATCAATACCAATAATCGGCGCGTTGGCCGTATCGATAAACTGTATTAACTCCGCCGCTAGTCGCTCCCGTGCAAATTGTGCCGCCTTCTCCTCGACAATATTCTGGCCCACGCCGACAACACTGATGATGTTATCGTCGACATCACGCTGGGTGGTCGCATTCAGTAATATGTCAAGACGTGCACCGCTTTTGGTAAAAAGCGGCAATTCAAAGTTCACCGTCTCCGCACTCGGCGGTGATCGGCGCAGGGCATCACTGATCGACGCCTTGAACCCATCGGTAATGCTGCCGGACGCCAAATTCTGGTCCATCATTTCGTCTCTACTGAAGCCGGTAAGGTCTGCTGCTTTTTGGTTCCAGTCGTGGACCCGACCTTCGGTATCAATACCAACAATCGGCACGTTGGCCGTATCAATAAACTGTGCAAACTTCGCCGCCAGACGTTGCTGAGCATGTTGTAACGCCTTCATCTCGGTCATATCCTGACCCGTGCCGACAACACCAACGATGTTGTTGTCGTTATCACGCCGCGTGGTCGCATTCAGTAATATGTCAAGACGTGCACCGCTTTTGGTAAAAAGTGGCAATTCAAAGTTCGCCGCCTCCTCGCCCTGCAGTGCTCGACTCAGGACATCACTGACCGACGCCTTAAACTCATCGGTAATGAAGCCGGCCACCAGATCCTTGCCCCTCACTTCATCTTTGGTGAAGCCGCTAAGATCTGCAGCTTTCTGGTTCCATTCGTTGATCCGACCTTCGGTATCAATACCAACAATCGGTGCGTTGGCTGTATCGATAAACTGTTTTAACTCGCTCACCAGCCCTGGCTGAGCATCTTTTGACACCTTTATCTCGCTAAAATTCTGGCCCACGCCGATAACACCGATAACACCGATAACACCGATGATGTTGTTGTCTCTATCACGCTGGGCAATCGCATTCAGTATTACGTCAAGCCGCTTACCGTCTTTGGTAAACAGTGGAAACTCAAGTTTCGCCGTCTCTTCTCCCTGCAGTGCTTGGCGCAGGACATCGCTGACCGACGCCTTGAACTCATCGGCAATGAAGCCGGTTACCAGATCCTGCCCCCTCACTTCATCTTCACTGAAGCCGGTAAGATCTGCTGCTTTCTGGTTCCACTCGTTGATCCGACCTTCGGTATCAATGCCAATAATCGGCGCCGTCGCATCTTCGCTGAATTGGGGCATTTTTTTGAATCCTCAGCTATTGTATAAAGTTCACCAAATCAGCCTAGCGCACATCTTAAGATCCGCGGTTTTTGATTTACATCAGTGGCAACTTACACTGACCTTAAAGTTCACTTTCTGTTAGCTAAATGATGCCTCGTTAGGCAGAAAACAGCAATGCATACTTGAAAGACCTCTATGGTAGAAGCGCTTACTTCGAATGACATTTAAAGCTCTTTTTACGCCAATGACGACCCAATAGCACCACTTAAAGAGGGGGGCATCATTCATTCACTGTCCACTGGACAATTCGACTGAAGACTCTGACTAACCGGCCGTTTACGACAAACTAGATGAAACTATCGAAAAAGACGCGTTTTTAGACACTTTGGCCAACGAAATGATATCCTCCTTACTGACACTAACAAAACGGTAACCGTATCTGTTAGCAAGCGAGCCATTTTGGCGTTAACGAATCCTCAACAAATAAAGCCAATATTACTTGTAGGCCGCTCAGCAAACTCGGGGCTATCGCTAAGCTTAAGTTGTTGTGTACAAATTGACGCTAACGACGCAAAGTGTGGGTGTTAGATGCCAAGGTAAAACTTGGTTACGCTTTTTTGTTTGTCGGCTGCAGATTTCGCACGAAAAATTTCGCGGAAACAGGTCTATTACGCGAAATTTGAGAAGGGATTCCACGACAACATTGCGAGACAAGACCTTGACTTAGGTTACCGGTAAACAATGGAGGTCTAGCTAATGTCGTTATTGGGCGCGCTAGATGAATTCAGCCACATTAGAGTTACACTAGATATCAATGAACAATGACCCTAACCATAAGAATATTCTAATAGTCGACGACGATGAAAGTATTTGTCGCCTACTAGAGAGATACCTTTCGAAAAACGGTTTCAGCGTAGCGTCGATCCAAAGCGGAGCGATGCTCGAGGCTACTATGGCGCAAGTACATCCAAACTTACTCCTTCTCGACCTAGGGCTTCCGGACGAGCATGGATTCGATGTTGCTCGAAAAGCGAGAATGCTAGACCCCAAAGTCGGTATCGTAATCTTGACTGGCAGCACCGATGACATTGATCAAATCGTTGGTCTTGAGCTAGGTGCCGATGATTACATCGCTAAACCTTTCGATGAACGGCAGTTGCTCGCTCGAATCCGCAGTGTCATGCGTCGAGTGGAGAGCCAAGTAGCTGAGCCAGAAAATGATCTGGATATCATTACCGTAGGCAATATCGAGCTAAACCTGAATTCATATGAAGCCGCTGGTAGAAAAGGGTCGATTGGCTTTACTGTGCATGAATTTCAACTCCTTGCCTTTCTTGCAAAAGGTAAAGGCAGGGTGCTATCTCGGGATCAGATACTGGATGAATTGTGCGGTCGAGACTGGTCTCCTTATGACAGAAGTGTAGACGTTCTTATAGGCAAAATCCGGCAGAAACTAAAGGCTGCAGGCGAGGCGGATATGATAATTACCGTCAGGGGCGCCGGTTATAAATTACACGTACCAACAGCAGATATAGGCTAATTACTTACCCAAAATTACAATTGCTTACACAGAGTCGTGAATTTTCGCACATGCTACTGAGAAACTCTCTGACCTAAACCAAGGGAGCAATTCGACATGTTGTTAAACGAACAGGAATCAAATCCAGTGGCGAACAGTGATAACCCGGTACTACTATTTGTCGACGACGATGAGCGATGCCTCACGCTGCTGAAACGGGTATTCAAGGATACAAATTATAAATGTTTGTATGCAACGTCTGGGCAGGACGCGTTGAAGATTGTTAAGTCAAGAACCATTGACGCCATCGTTTCTGACATTCGTATGCCAGGCATGAGTGGTACCGAGCTTCTCGAATTGGTGAGATCGGTGCAGCCCGACACGATAAGAATAGCAGTATCAGGCAACTTCGATATAACCTCCACAATAGCCGCGATCAACAAAGGTGCAGTATCAAATTACATCGTAAAACCCTTTGTCGCCAAACAATTAAAGCTTACGATCTACAAAGAGATACTAAGCAGAGAGAAGAAAAGAAATGAGCTAGACAGAGTCAAAGCGGGCCGAAAAAATTCCGCTGACATCGCACGTCGTATGGGCAGCTCACTCGATAGTCTTAAATCCAATTTGGCAGCATTTGAAACAGCAACCTTTGAGCTCATTGAAATTCTGGCGGCTTTAGATAAAGACACCTTCGAAAGAGCGATGCTTCGCAAGAGGCTAGTTATGGTGCTTGCAAAAGAAATGTCGATCTCTCCAGGGGAAAGTATGGAGGCCGCTATGGCCGCGCTGCTGATCGAGCTTGACCCAAGTTTACTAAACGATACAAGTTTTCATGATTCAGACTCGACCTTTTTCCAAAACATTAGAGAGCTCTATCTTTTAGACGACAACAGCGTTCCGCATGGCGAGCAGTCCAGCCTTTTATGTGAAATCGTTAGAGTGGCCGTCTTTGTGGATAGAATGGTCAACTTGGAAGGTATCAATGATGTTGACGATCTTGTTATTCGTCTTTCCTCAAAAGAACCTATCGACCCAGCGGTACTGATCGCGCTTTCTGAGTTGGATCTATCGGAGATATGAGCGTCGTGCCTTTTATCGCTGCGACAAAATCTTTCTGCCCGACGGCAACAGATCACCTGTGGCTGACGCTATATGGCGATGAGAGCACCAAACATGGGTATAGGCGGCTAAACGGTGATAAATATTTGAACAAAAAATGGCGTTTAGATTTCAGCGCTGGTGCTGTCAGTCGAGTTGGCAACGCATAGCTGAGTACAATTGTAATAGATAACTTGCCCGGCGAAGACGATTTATGGATGCAAAATTTTTAAATGAGACACAGCGTTTGCTGGAAATGTCTCTCGAGGGAAAATCTTCCTTAATTATTTTCGAACAGTTACTGGCCGACGTCATTAACTTTACAAAAGCCGAATTTGGCTTTATCGGCGATGTCTTACATGATGGATCTGTCGAGACTTCCATTAAGGTAAGGGCGATATCAAATGTCACATGGGATGTGGCCAGCAAGAATCCCTATAGACCTGTGGTAATGGAATTAAGTAACCCAGATACTCTACTAGGGCGAGCATTAAAAAGTGAGCATTTCTATCTCACTAATGATCCGGCAAATGCCCCTTTTTCTGTCGGCCTGCCTTACGGCCATCCCACTCTTACAAGCTTCCTAGGAATACCACTCAAACAAGGTGCTCGCACTATCGGATTTTTAGGTCTTGGCAATCGTGACGATGGTTTCGATGAGGGCGTTGTTAAGAATCTCGATTATTACCTCACCGTTACTCGACATCTCATTCAGTCGATGCAGGAAAAAGATGGCCTAAGTACAACAAGACTGCCGTTGGAAAAACGCCAAGCGACAATGAGAGATGGGCACGGAGAGGTTATGGGAGTGATCGGCACGGGTCAGGGTGTTACCGCACTGCGTGAAAACGAATCAGTGTTACTGAAGAGTGCTAAGTTGGAATCTCTCGGACAACAAGCCCGGGACATAGCACATGATTTCAACAATCTGCTGACGATCATACGAGGAAACCTGAGGTTACTACTAGACTACGACATCGTTGTGAAAACAGATGATCTAGAGGATATTATCAACGACGCACTTTCGGCCGCTGACGAGGGCGTAATATTGAATACACAATTATCATTCTTCGCAAGAAAACAAAACCTACATGCGAACTACGTTGCAGTAGATAAGCTTTTACAGGATAGCCTAGGCCTCATTACAAAAGCGATCAGGGGCGAGGCGATCATTGAATTGAATATCGCATCGTTGGCGGGCGGTATAAATATAGACCGTAATTTATTTGAAAACGCACTTATTAATCTGGCGATTAATGCCAAAAACACATTACAGGATAATGGGAAAATTATCCTAAGCGGCAAGCGGAAATTGATCACCCGCGACGAAAGCGATCTTTTCGGCAACATAGAGCCAGGCAGTTATGTGGTTATATCGATGGAAGATAACGGCGTCGGCATACCCGAGGAGAATCGAAAAAAGATATTCGAGCCATTTTTCTCAACAAAAGAGCCAAGCTTTGGCTCAGGGCTTGGCCTTAGTATGCTCCATGACTTCGTGACGCAGTCTGGAGGCGCTGTCGACATCCAATCTGAAATAGGCAAGGGAACCATCGTCAGCTTGATTTTTCCTGCCGCTGATGACGATGAAATCATTCACGAAGCGGCCCTGAAACCACGCGAGCTTAAGATCAAACACGGCGAAAAGAAGACGGTATTGGTGGTTGAAGATGAACCTCGTGTACGACGATTCACTTGCCGGACCTTCAGGTCCTTTGGGTTTAACGTACTTGAGGCGGAAGATGCGAATCGAGCAATGCAAATGCTGGAAACTCACCAACAAGAGATCGACCTCGTGTTCACTGACATAGTCTTGCCAGGGAACACAAATGGACGGGCTCTGGCACAACATGCAATAGAAAAATACCCAGGTCTTGATGTAATTTTGACATCGGGTTTTGATAAGGTTGATGTTGGATCAGAGACACAAGAGACTCATAAGCTACCCATTATGAAGAAACCGTTTTCTAAAGAAGACCTATCTATTATGCTATCGAATATTATGAGCCGATAGGTGCACTAAACAAAGAAAGATGTTGAAACCCAAGTATACTGCGACGATATAGGCTTGACCCACGAGCCTGTAGCGTAATTTCTCAACCGCAATTTTAGTCACATTTGAAGCTGAGCTTTAAGCTGAGCTTAGTATTCGAATCTCGCTCCAAAATTGCAGTGCGTCAGCGACCACTGGCAAACGACGATTAACTTGTCCACTCCTTCGTAATGAACCCCGTTCCTCTACGCACAATCTTCTCGAAAATTTATCTGAACACCTAACAAACATGACGTATATTCGACCCGCAAACAATTTCACCTTTCGCGAGGTCAACGGAGCGGCACCAATGGGAAGATTACAAAGAGACTATTTTGGCGAAATCTCGCCCGTATCTTCATTCGCACGAGTCCTCTACCGCCATGGCCTGACCATGGGCACGGCCGCCCTAATGTTAATTTTGCTAAGCACAAACCCTCAAGTGTTGCTTACAGCCCTTAAAGATTTTTCTGCCAATCCATCGATGTATATTTTAGGTTTTTTCGCAACCCTGGCCTTTTTCTATTTTGTTTTAGTCCGTAAGCGGTTGAGTTTGAATCCGATTCAGGGCTTGTGGATTGTTTACCTACTCTACATATCCATTGCCGAAGAAATCGCCTTTAGGTTACTTCTGCCTATTGCGCTGGAATCATCAGTCGGTTTTATTTATGCGATTGTATTGAGCAATTTAGTTTTTGCTCTACTGCACTACATTACCCTGCGATGGAAATGGCAAAATTGTCTATTTGTTTTCTTCGGTGGAATTGGCCTTAGCCGACTGCTGGAAAATTCAGGCGACTTAACGTTAGTAATTTTGGTTCACTTTGTCGCAACTTTTTTGAACACGCCGTCCCAGCCGGTGGTCTCGCTGAAGCCTACCTAACGGAAGGTAGCAAGGAATGATAAAAACTGTCTGGCGCATTACGTCTGCGTTAAGGATGCAGAAGATTTTACAAATAAGTGCAGTGGTGTTTTAGTAGACATAGGCTTTATTTCTTTAGATTTTCATGGCGTTCTACCGTAACCGGTGTGGTCGATAAGTCCGGTCAAAAAACAAAGCTAAGAGGAGCATACGGATATGTATCAGTCCTTTATAAGTGATGAGAATATAATGTTTATTCGTCATTACGGAGCTATGCAAGGCGCTGAAACCTTTACAGCGACTCTGAACACCCTCAAATTCCATCCTGTTGACGAGCAGCTCAAGGCAGTTTGTGTCGATTTCAGGGACGTCACGAATGCGACTTTAGAGGATAGCGATGCTGCATTTAGGGACATTGTTTTGAGTAAACTCGATAGCTACCATCAGAATGTAAATTCGTTTAGCACTGTGACGCTTTATGATCCAAAGAATGTCCGGATAAACGAGATCATATTTGACAGAGGTAAAAGACAAAGTTCAGAAAATTTTGACTTTACAGCTGTTTTCAGAGCCTTCAGTCTGCCAGAAGCGTTAACACAATTAGGCTTACCCCTTGATTATTGTATCGAATACCCCTGCCAACAATAGTATTGAATGGTCCTCATTCGTTCTCGACCCCGATCAATGGTCAGGACATTCCAACGGATCAAGGTTAAGTGTCAGTAATATTTGGATGACACTTTGTGACGCGGGCTTTTTTACTACATCTTAATATAAAATTTATAAACCAAATGTATGCTGATGGCTTTTCTCAATGTGTCACGCTGACCGAGACTCAACGGGGCCGACGCCAAAAGCAAAGCCTGAATATAAATTGTCATTGTGTGATGTCATGTCAATTTGCTAATCCAGCGTTACCGTTATAGCAGGAGATAAAACATCTATCATTCATACATCAGTGCTGAGGGCATCATCTTTGTTCGTCATTATGGCACCTACGAGGGCGCCGAAGGGTTTACTGCGTTGCTAAGTGCGTTGGAATCTACGCCTAATATCCCTAAGATCAATGGAGTCTTGCTAGATACCCGTGCCGTCATCGATATAAGCCTCGAAGATACCGATCGCGCAAACGCCTCTTTTCTTATGAAGAAACTCCAGAGCTACGGCCAGATGACGACTTCGGTCACTCCCGTTCTGATTTACGATCCGGAAAACGTGCGGGTAACGAAGATCTTGTTAGAGAGAGATCAAAGAGTCTCAGACCCCATTGCTGATTTGCTGACGATTCAAAGAGTCTCTAACCCGGCAGATGCCCTGAAAATATTAGGCTTACCCGCCGACTACCGTATCGAGCATCCCCCCGAAGAAGATAATGATAAATAGGCTCGGATAAATAGGCTCGAAATCACATTTATAAAGGGGCCACACCGACACAGATGCGGATTGCGGCCTCTTTTCTTGAGCGATTGAGCAAAGCCTAAATTCGACCCCAACTCTGTCTCTAAACCGGAGTCTCAGCACTTGTTCCCAAAAAAAGGCTTGTTAGATAATTGATGTCTATGTGGCTTATTCAGCATGCCGTGTTATTTACCCTGCTTTAGTATTGCCGTCGCATCCGCATCGCGCCAAAACAATTTGATGGGCACCAATTGTTCAATATTGGAAAATCCACAACGCAACTATGGCCAGTTGAAACAGCAACCGTCATTAACGCGCACAATAGGCTCTATGGCTATCGTGAATCCTCGCATCCAGTGATTAGGATCTTTTCAAGCCATGCCATTTTTAGTCATCTTTTTAATCGAGTATAACTACAACAAATACGAGACCTGTTACTGTGGATTGCATAACGACTTAGCGCAAAACCCGGAATATTCGAGGCAAAACCACATGGCAAAAAAGTCTTCATTTAAACGGGCTCGCCCGTCAGCACCCAGTCAGTCCGATTTATTTGGCTGGGTAAAGCAGATGGTTGAGTTGACCGAAACATTCCCTGAGTTTCGGCGCTTTGGCACCGCGGGTGATGCAGCAGGACGGCAGTGGATATTGCGGACGCTCAAAAACTTGGGTATTGAAAACGTCACTGAACAAACCTACCCCGTCACCGTTCGTCACTATCGTGAATGGCGACTTTCCGTCGATGGTCAGGACATTGACTGCTTCTTTATGAATGGCGCTGCATTCACCGACACAAACGGCATTGAAGGCGAATTGGTCTATGTCGGGAACAAGGTTGATCCTAACGTGGATCTATCCGGCAAGATTGTTCTATTCGATCTGAAAAGCGGACCTGCCATGAAGGGCGCAGCATTCGAACATGTGTCTGAATACATCTATGACCCCGAAGGCGTTTTGCCTAACACCACTGTCGGTGGCACCGGCGGACCAGCACCGTCGAACTTTCCATCACCCTACTACGAAGCCGCCAGACAAGGCGCTATTGGTTTTATCGGTATGTTTAGTAAACGCCCTGCCAACGTCGATTCCTTCTATGCTGATCCGACCGGTATGGTTCAAACCCGCATTCCAGGTTTATTTCTGAAAGATTCAGCAGCCAAACAACTGCTAGAGAAAATGCAATCAAAGCCTTCAGGAGAATTTGCCAAGATTACTCTATTGGGGGAATCCAAAGAATCTACCAGCGGCAATATTATCGTCCACGTACCGGGTCAAAAAGAAGAAGCGATGCTGGTAAACACGCATCACGACGCCGGTTGGTCAGGTGCCGTTCAAGATGCGTCAGGTGTTGCTGTGGTCATGGGACTGGCCGCCTTTTACAGTCAATTCCCTTCCAACTATATTCAAAAAGATTTGTACTTCGTTTTTAACGGCTGCCACTACAATTGGAATTATCCTTTTGGCGCCAATAAATTTGCCGAAATGAACCCTGACATCATGGCGCGCCTTGTGCTTTGTTTTGGTGTTGAACACATCGGCAAGCGCTTCATTGGTGTCGACGGAAAAATGGTAGACACGGGTGACGTTGAACCTAGGTTCATATGGGCACCACGCAACAAAATGTTATTCAACGCAGCCGTTAATGCTATCGAGAACAACGACCTCCACTCAACTGCGATCACCAAGCCAGGCGCGATACCGCTCTACGGCGAAACACAGAGTTACTTCCTTGGCGGCATACCCTGCTTCTCGATTATGTCGATGCCGGAGTATCTATTCTTCGCCGAAGACACCCTCGACAAGGTGGCAGAGGATCAATTGGTACCCGTGATGACGACGGTACTCGACATCATGGATGCCGCCATGTACATGCCAAAAAGCTGGATAGCGCTTATCGATAAATGATGGACGACGACAGTCAAACGCTGTGACGATCGGTATTTGAGGGCATTGTATTCAATGAATTAGAGCCTATACAAGGTCGGCAGAGTTGGCGCTGGCCTATTTATAGAGACGTATCTGTCGAAGGCTCGCAGCAGGCATCCGACGTAACCTTTGTGGACACGGATGGACGCTGACACGTTCGACAGCTATCTCGATTTGATCGACAGGCACCTTTACTCGTCTCTTTCGGCAGAAAACTCGATACGGTAATCGACGGGTAAGCCCAATATGCCAAGGGCATCAGGCTCAGAGAAGACCTTTTTAAACATTGCAAAGCCAAAAATGGCAGCCTTGACTCTCCGATTTCTTTCAACAAGGGTGTTGTTTACATCAACGGCTTCTGGATTGATAATGGCAACCTTACTGATCAAACTAAAATCCTGACTATAGCTCTCGAGTTTACGTAAAAAGAGAAGGCCGATTGCGCGATCGCTATCATCAAGCGTCGCATGAGTGGACTCACGGACATCAACGCAAATGCCCTTGAGCTGACCGACGCCAGGCGCAGATTCGAGGGTACTAAAAGCCGCAGTGGCAGTTTCAGCGCCCTCATAAGCACCATAATGACGAATAAACATGACGCCATCATCACTAATATAAGATTGGTACAATTTTCGCCTCCTGTCTATCTAAGTTACAAAGTGAGAAACGGCTTCCTTCCGTTTCCAGACACACTATACATGACAACAACGCACCTTGTGATTACCGCTCTGAACAAGACATCGTGAACACGGGTGCGAGCGAAAGCTGCGCGATCCAACTACTTCGTAGCTAACTTTTTGTTCTAGTCTAGTACACTCATCGACGAACTAATCGCAATAAGCGTGCCAGCTAATAAACGCCTTAAAATGGCCAGTTTTTGCATCCCAGCGCATCTGTACGCTCTACCAAGGTGCAATGCGTTTCTTTTCGCACCCTTAAAGGGCGTTTGTGAATCGACAGTTGTTGAACAAGAAGCGTACTGGCTCCGTTGTCAGCGCTATATTGAACTAAACCCGTGCGAACAGGATTCACTTGTATATCACGCGAACGTTCGACCCGGCTTAACTTATGCCCCGGTTAGTCGGCGGATGGTAACTGTCAGAGCGAAAATTAAATCTATACTGGCTATGCGCCTGACGACAGTAATCTGCATCAATACAACCCGCGCCATAAATCCGTCGTTAATACCGATAGGGGCTCAAATAGTTCGCATCTGTTAAGGTATTTCTACGCCGCGATCCCGACTGATTCAAAAGGCCGATCCTGGCTTACCGCTGGTTGTCGTCGTCGATCAACCGTTTTTAGATGGGTATTTCTTAGCATGATTACCCTTAGGCTGCCCTAACCCCAGAGTGTTACTCCCTTCAAATTAAAACCTCGCGGCGAAGGCTTTGTCCGAATACAGCATTTCCTCTCCGCGTGGTCTGTTTACCGACGGAACTCGTACACACAGGCTGTAGTACTCAATAAAACCGCGCTACGCCGCGAACTTGGAGATACATGATGTCGACGGTCACAGAAATGCGTGAGAACAGGGGTAAGGATGACGCCACCCCGACGTTTACGGAAGCTATTGACGCGGCATCCACAGAAACTGTGAGAAAAAAACCCATTATTGGCCTACTACAGGTTGCAGGGGTTATCGCCCTGATCGCCCTCGCATTTGTCTACTCACGCGCGCCTATGGACGCCACAGCTCAGTTAGACGCACAATCGACAGGTCAATCAGCGAACCAAGCACCGGCGCAAAAAACCTCGACATCGGTTGGCAAACTCGCGCCGTTAGTTTATGTCCTCAAACCGGCCATATCATCCCAACAGGTGGCTATTGCATCAACCGGGTCTGTGATTGTCCGAAGCTATGTGACGTTAACACCGCAGGTTTCAGGCAAAGTGGTTTCAACCTCGCAGGCGCTAAGAAGTGGCGGCAGATTCTCCGCCGGCGAGACCCTTGTGACACTGGAAAAACGTGACTTTAGCCTTGGTCTTGCCCAAGCCGAGGCTGACGTTGCCTCAGCACGCGCATCGCTGCAGCTCAGTCTCGCCATAGGCAGTGCTGCAGTAGCCAATTACCAAATGATCAATCCCGGCGAGAACGTGCCCACACTCGTCGCCAAAGAGCCACAGATTGCTCAGGCAAAAGCCCAATTGCAGTCAGCCATTGCACGCCGTGATATTCAGCAAACTAACCTTGAACGAAGCATATTCAGCTTGCCTTTTGCTGGCCGTGTGGTCGAAAGCTCCGCAGATCAAGGCCAAATTCTCAACGTCGGCCAGTCATTTGGTCGTGTCTATGCGCTTGACTCGGTCGAGATTGTCACGTCACTTGCACCCGAAGAACTCGCCAAAATTGCCCCAGCGAAAAACCGCACGGTCACCGTCACAACAGACGGCGGCACATTCGACGCACAGATAGATAGGGTGGCGGCAGAACGTGATTCGCGCAGCCGCTTCTCGCAGATTTTTATCACCCTCAACGACAACCAGACTTTGATCCCCGGTACATTCGTGTCCATTTTATTGAACGGACCGCTCATCAACGACACCTTCATGCTGCCGGAAAGTGCACTGCAGGTCGGACAGGTTTTCTGGATTGTAAAAAATGGCAATATTGCCGAGGTTGAAGCGAACATCTTGGGTCGCAATGACGGTGAATATCTGGTTAAAGCATTCGACTATGCGCAGGGGATCGTGACAGGATCAGTACCCGGTGCCCAAGACGGTATGCCTGTTCGATTGGCAGGACAAGACTGATGGCTGGACCTGCTCACCCCAATGCGCCGACGATTGATAATCATCGGGGCCTTGTGGCGTATTTTGCTAGAAACCCGGTTGCCAGCAATCTGGTTATGGTCATCCTGCTTGTCGGTGGACTATTAGCCGCACTGGGCTTAACCGCGCAAGTTTTTCCTACCATTGACCCTGGCACCGTCACTATCTCCGTCGCCTACCCTGGCGCCACGCCCTCTGAAGTTGAAGAAGGTATTACCCGCCGAGTCGAAGAGGCCGTGTTTGGCATAGACGGCGTGGATCGCGTGATATCGCGCGCTTCAGAGAATTTAGGTTCCGTCACACTTGAGCTCAAGGACTTCGTCGACGCAGATAAAGTCCGTGACGATGCGGAGGCCGCCGTGCAGCAACTGATTGACTTCCCGCCGGAAGACGCCGAACAAGCAAAGATCGTGCGGGCAGAAACCTTGGCCGACGTACTCACCATTGTCGTCAGTTCAGAAATGGGCGAGCGTGAACTTCGGCGCGGTGCGGAAGCCATAGAGGAAGAACTTCTCGCCTTGCCTGGGGTTTCACTGGTGACGCTGGTGGGCGCCAAGGACTACGAAATCGCCATCGAAATCACTGAAGCTTCATTGCGACGCTACGACCTGACGATGTCTGAAGTCGCCAATACAATCCGGCAATCATCCATCAACCTTTCATCAGGTGAAATTCGCACGCGGGGCGGCGACCTCTTACTTCGCACCAACACCAAAGGCACGACCGGCAAATCGTTCGAGAACATCGTGCTTCGCGCAAGTTCCGACGGCAGTGTATTAAGAGTGTCCGATGTCGCAACCGTTCGCGATGGTTTCATTGACGTTGACCTCATTAATCAATTCAACGGTCGCGAGAGTATCTTCGTGAAAGTCCAAAAATCTGAGGCCGAAGATGTATTGGCCATCGCCGAAGAGATCAAAATGTTTTTGACGGATTACACACCGCCACAGGGCGTTGACGTATCTGTATGGGATGACCAGACTGAAATCCTCCAGGATCGTGTTGGCTTGCTGTTACGTAACGGCCTGCTCGGTTTTGCGCTGGTATTCCTGTTTCTTGTCATCATGCTTGATTTACGACTTGCCCTCTGGGTTGCCATGGGCGTGCCAATTTCCTTTTTGGGTGCTTTCCTTTTCTTTGACGCTTTTGATGTCAACATCAATATGATATCCCTATTTGCGCTAATCATTGTACTGGGTATTGTCGTCGACGATGCTGTCGTGGTTGGCGAGAATATCATTGCCGAACAAGAACAAGGCAAGCGAGGTATGGAAGCGGCAATGGACGGTGTCAAAGGCGTGTTCGGACCTGTCATGGTCGGCGTTCTGACCACGATGGCGGCATTTGCGCCACTGCTCTTTGTCACCGGCACCTTTGGACAAATTCTCGGCTCAGTGCCCGTGGTGGTCATTTTGGTGCTCGGCATGTCTCTAATTGAAGCCTTCCTGATTCTACCTTCGCACTTAGCGAATGGCGGCAAGTGGAGCCGTTGGCCGTTGGACCGCATACAAGACGCCGTCGCGGGTGTTGTTGAAAGATTTCGTAACAACATCCTGGCACCTGCCGTCGCCAAAGCTGTGCGCCATCGTTACCTGACGTTGTTAGGCGGCATAGGCCTGCTTGTCCTAGCGGGCTCTTTAGTCACCAGCGGCGCAGTCAGGTTCATCTTCTTTCCCGACCTCGAATCAAGCTCTATACGCGCAACGGTAGAATTCCCCGTTGGCACACCGTTCAATTCGACAAAAAGCGCCGCTGACCGCCTGGTTGCTGCAGCCAACGCCGTCAACGAAAAACTGGACGGCGTAGCCTTCGAATCAATTAGCGTCACCATCGGCGGCCAAACCCGAACCGGCGGTGGCCCCGGCGGCGGCGGTGGCTTAACCGTTGCCAGCCATTTGGCATCGGTACAAATTGAACTGGGACCCGAGCCGCCTAGAACACAATCGGCAAAAGAACTCGAACGATTGTGGCGCAACGAAGTTGGCGAAATAGCCGGCGTTGAACGTCTTTCCTACGTGGCTGACTTTTTCAGCGGTGGCGCAGATGTTGAATTCGAACTTGCGCATCAAGACGGCAACATTCTTGAGCAGGCTGTCGCCGCATTAAAAACCAGTTACGCGACGTTGGATGGATTCTACGAAATTCAAGATTCCAACAGTATTGGCAAACGCCAGTTCGACATCAATCTAACACCAACCGGTGAGGCTGCGGGATTGACGCCCGCCGATGTTGCACGACAGCTACGCAGGAATTTCTTCGGCGAAGAAGTTCAGCGCATTCAGCGCGGACGCGAAGAATTAAAAGTTATGGTGCGATACCCCGAAGCTAGCCGACAATCGACCGCCGACTTGTTTGGAGCACGCATACGCCTTGCTGACGGCACTGAGGCGCCACTTTCCAGCGTGGCACAGGTGACCGAGTCACGCAGCTATTCCGCCATCAATCGTGTTGATGGGCTGCGCATTGTTTCAGTCTCCGCTCAGGTTGATAATGCGGTGACGACGCCGAGCGCCGCTAACACCGCGGTTACTAACCAGTTTGTGCCTTTACTCAAACAACAGTTTCCGGGTTTACAAATACGCCAAGCGGGCCAAGGCCGAGAGCAATCTGAAGACCTGGGCGCCCTGGGCAGACTAACGCTGGTTGCTCTGCTGATCATTTTTGCGTTAATGGCTTCGCAACTCAAAAGTTACACCCAACCGATCATCATTCTCGCCGGCGTGCCATTTGGCGCTGCCGGCGCCCTCGTCGGACACTACCTGCTGGGATACAACCTATCGTTTATCTCTATCTTCGGCATGGTGGCCTTAAGCGGCGTGGTTGTGAATGACTCGCTGGTCTTAGTCGACCGTTACAACAAACTCGTTGAAGAAGGCTGGGACAATGCCGAGGCCATCATTGAAGCCTCGCGCCGCAGATTCAGAGCGATCTTTCTGACCACTGCGACTACCGCACTCGGCTTAACACCCATGCTGTTCGAAACCAGCACCCAAGCACAATTTCTGATTCCCATGGCCGTGAGCCTTGCAACAGGCATTGTCTTCGCCAGCGTCATTATCCTGTTTCTTATCCCCGCACTTGTGATGATAAGAGAAGACATGCGGATGAAGGGCAAGGGTGCTAGCAGTGATGAACAGGTTCTGCCTAATTCGGTAAACTAGGTTCTTGAATGATGTTTTGGGCGCAAAGGCAGCTCTAAATAAAAGCTTCACTAAAGCCTAACAACTTCGCCGCAATGTGTTCAAAAGTGAGTCAAACACGATTACGGCGGAATAATATTTTTACCTAGCCAAATACCGGCAAGGGTTTAAAACTTGCCTTGAGCACTTGATTAGCACTCTTTTGCTGTAACCAACCATTGATCGCTGTCGCGTAAACTTCACGAAAATCCGTTGTGTGTTTTAGGTTATCTCCAGGGGTTAGGTCCGTCAGACTCGGCATCTCACCATAATGGCCGCCGTTGACAGCACTACCGGCAAAAAACATCACATTGGCACTACCATGGTCAGTACCAAGGTTAGCGTTCTCCGGCACGCGCCGGCCGAATTCTGAGTAGACCATGACCGCCACTCGATCGCTAAGCCCAAGCCTCTCCAGATCTCTGACAAAACCATGTATGCCGTCGCAGGCGTAGCTAAGCAGACGACGTTGCAGCGCAGGTTGCTGCACGTGGGTATCGAACGCATTATTGCGAAACGAGACATGGTACAGGCGGGTCGCAAGTCCTTTGTTAATACACGCCGCAACTTTCGGCAGGTCCATAGGCGCAATGCCATAATCAACCGGTGTTTGATAATGCTCCCAGGCATCCCGGATCAGGGACGAGGACGCAAGCGCACCGGAGGCCACCTGGTTAAGGTATCGCCGCGTCGCATTAGCGTTGTCGGCAATCGAAATACTGTTCAGAATATCTGTCTGCTGAACGAACCCATCGCGTTGAAAGCGAGACGGATCATCGAACACAACCGGCGTTTGGTATTGACTCTTAACCGCTAATGACTGGGTACTACCGACACCGATTATCGAATTAGGCGTTGCGCGCGGGTTCATCGAATCTGCTAGCCGCCCCATCCAACCATACTCGTCGCCACCGTTCGGTGCTGCGGTATGCCAGTTTGCCATGGAGGTAAAATGAGAAAATGACGGGTTGTCGTAACCACAACCGTGCACGATGGCCAGATCTCCCGACTGCCATAGTCGTTCAAAACCCAACATCCCTGGGTTGAAACCAAAGTGATCATCGAGGCGCAACAGATCCGGCTTCTTAATGCCAATTGATGGCCGATGGTGATAGTAAGCGTCATCCGCATAGGGCACGATCGAGTTCAGACCATCATTGCCGCCGGAAAGCTCAACCACCACAAGAATGCGATCACTATCGGCGCCGCTATTTTTAGAATCACCCAGCGCGAGCCGCCAGGGTGACAAAGCCGCACCGCTGGCAATCGCAGCATTTGACAAAAATTTCCTTCGATTAAGCGTCATGGTTAATCCTCATCATCCTAGCTGGTACTCGGGTCGACTCAATATCACATGTAAAAGCACGCGCAGTGGTTCTTCAAGGTAAGATTGCGCCCCTTCAATATCGTTTGTTCCAATTTCTTTCTCAAGGAACGCCGCCAGCATCTTCAGTGTTTCGGGGTCGAGCGGTACTGACAAAAAGCGTTCAACAAAATAACTAACGACCTCCTGCGGGCTCTTCAGATTAGCTTGCATCACCTCTTGCGAAAGGTTCAGCCTTGCGGTGTGTCGCGGAATCG
>CAJJAA010000031.1 GCA_905182025.1 uncultured OM182 clade bacterium | reverse complement strand
TCTTCAAATGGATATTAAAATCCAAGGTATTGACGAAGCTATAATGGAAGCAGCTTTAACAAAGGCAAAGGTAGCTATTACTCATATTCTTGGGATTATGAATGATGCTATTTCTAAGCCTAAAGAATTATCTGAAAATGCTCCTGCTATGAAAACATTCATGGTTAACAAGGATAAAATCAAAGAGATTATTGGTAAAGGCGGCGCTGTAATTAAGGGTATGCAAGAAAAAACAGGTGCTACTGTTGATGTTAGTGATGATGGTACTGTTTCAGTATTTGGCCAAAATCAAACATCAATGCAAGAATGTCTAGCAATTATTGAGGGTATCTTAGAAGAGCCAGAATTAAATAAGGTATAAAAGGAACTGTAGTCAAGATTGTAGACTTCGGAGCATTTGTCAATATTCTACCTGGTAAAGATGGTCTTCTTCATATTTCTGAAATTTCTGCAGAAAGAACAGAAGATGTAAACGCAGTTCTTTCAGAAGGCCAAGAAATTGATGTTAAGTTAATTGGTTTTGATAGAGGTAAGATGAAATTATCTGTTAAAGCATTAGCTAAAGCAGAGGAATCTGAAGCCAAAGCAGAAGAAACTGAAGAAGCTCCTAAAGAGAATCAAGAAGAAGAATAATCTCTATCTTCATTTAAATCCTAAAAATCCTAAAAAGTCAAATTTTTAGGATTTTTTTTTCACAAAATTTGCCCCATTGAATAATTTGTGTTGTTATATAGGCTGTAAATCATAAATATATACCTGTAGGGGGGAAATTATGGATAATGCATGGAGAATGATAGGTGACTTAGTTAGCAATCTAACTAGTGTTATAGTGGGAATCCTAGGACTAGGAATCGTTGGAAGCTTAGCTTTCGGTGATATGCTAGGACTTGACGTAATTGGTAATATAACGGCTCTTGTTGAAACGTTAGCTACTAATGGTGTTGTAGGACTTCTTGTTTTAGCAGTTCTAATGAGCCTAGTTAAGTAGCACTTAACAATTTTTCAAGAAGGGCCTAGGCCCTTCTTGAATTTTTTATAAAAAAATATGAACTTTAAAGTTACATTAGCAAGTCTCACAACCTTTTTAAATAAGGTTACTAAATTATTAATACCTCTCGTAGTTGTTTCACTTCTTCTTGGTATTATTTTTGGTACAGAGACACCCTTTGTTGGAGATGTATATAAGAATGTATCAGATATTTTAAATATGCTCGGAGAGGATGCTCTTCTTGCCCTAATATCTCTTGTTATAATTCTGGCAAACTCGACGGCGAGGAAATATTACTTTGCCAGCACGAAGGCGAGTACTTCGCGATCAACTACTTTTGCAGCCATGCGGAATTTGGACTTGAAGGCGGTTCAATCCGTGACGGATGTATTACCTGCCCCTACCATGGTGCAGAATTTTGTCTCAAAGATGGTTCAGTGCAAGCACCGCCAGCATTTGACGGCATCAAGACTTACCCTTTAAAAATTGTCGATGAAACAATTGCGATTTCTTCGACCCCAAACCCGGTATCGCAATCCTGATCGAAAACCTGATCGCAAGCGATACCCGCGCGCGCTCTAAAGCATTGCGTGCAACCAAGAGCCAAGACAATGACTGAAACAAAAGGCAGAGCTGAAAGATTGCTCGAGATACTCGACTTGGAGAATCTCGAGCAGAACCTTTATCGCGGCGAAAACGAGGTGATGCCCGGCAATCGACTATTCGGCGGTCAGGTGCTGGCACAGGCGCTCACCGCTGCTAATCGTACAGTAGAGTCGAATCGACCCTGTCATTCCCTGCACGGGTATTTTCTGCGCCCAGGTCGACCCGACATTCCCGCCGTCTACCGCGTTGAACGCATTCGAGATGGCAAAAGTTTTTGCACTCGTCGCATTGTCGCCATTCAAAATGGTGAAGCCATTTTTAGTATGGACGCCTCTTTCCATATCAAAGAGCAAGGCCTCGAGCACCAAATGGATATGCGATCGCTACCAACCCCCGAAGAGTTAGAAGACGACATCGTCATCGCAAAACGGAACCCGGTGACAAATAGTCCATGGGCGACAAGGGAAAGACCGTTCGAGCTGAGAACCGTCTCACAAAAGAAAACCTTTGACGACAACTCAAATCCTGTTTGGATTAGATTCAAAAAGACAATCGGTAACGATTTATCGTTACATCAAGAACTGCTGGCATATGCATCTGACATGGGCTTTGTATCAACGTCTTACCTGCCCCATTCAAAAACGGTTAGTCGTGATGACGTGCAGATGGCCAGCTTAGATCATGCATTGTGGTTTCATAATGACTTCGATATATCCCAGTGGATAATCTATATTAAAGACAGCACGTCAACCCATGGCGCAAAAGGCTTTAACCGTGGCAGCTTTTACACCAAACAAGGCAAGCTAATAGCATCGTCTATGCAGGAAGGTCTACTGAGAGTTAATAAGCCTCGTTAGACCTCTCTATTGCGGACGTTTCGCCCAAGAAGGCAAGGACCCCGTTGAAATGGGCCGAGTCTATGCCTTATCTCAATTTTCATCCGCTGTCGTCCAACCTTGTTCGATTCGAGATTGGCAAACGATTGTTTAACTTAACCAAACAAACATCCATCGTATAGCCATTGGTTAAATCATTAAAGTTGGACCTATTGCTGCAGTTGTAGACCATTAAACTGAAGCAAAAGCATTTATTACGGCTACAGGCAGCCTAAATGTGCGCCAGTTAACATTAAGTGTATCAACATCGTTGTAAATTGCTTTTCACCTGCTATCACAGTGCCCCCCCACAATAAGAATGAAGCAGTAAGGATTTTTAGATGCCGAACACAAGACTTGAAGTTTATCTGAACTCATATAGAGATCAGCCCTTTGTGACTGAGCTCAAAAGCGTTCATTGCATATCAAAGCAGGTAGAAGAAAACCTTTGTGCTTGGATACGGGCAAAAACCGGCCAGTCCGTCGATATAGCGCGTCAACTGAAAGTTGAAGACGTACAGCATCGCAAACCAACGTTAAGCCAATTTGAAACAACCTGTATGCGCGTCAGACTGGTTTGATAATAATTCGATCCTAACGCTCATTGCCATAAAACATCCTGCAACAGCGGCTAGCCATAGCCCATATTGATTAGGGGCGCGCCGTTTGGATCCGGTATCAGATGTAAATTGAAGGCGCAATCTAGCCCTTTTCGGTTCAGCGCGATGCCCAATGCATTTAAAGACCCGCTATTCATAAAAACTATGCAGCTTGTCATCCCCGCCTAAAGATGATTTATTGCCGCCACTAACTATGTGGAGATCAATATGAGCGTTGAAGGAAGAGTTGCAATCATTACCGGGGCCGGTGGTGGTCTGGGAAAGGAACACGCACTACTACTCGCCAAAAATGGTGCCAAACTTGTCATCAATGACCTTGGTGGTTCCGTAGATGGATCAGGCAAGAGTGATGCTGCTGACCTGGTTGTGGAGGAAGTTCGCGCAATGGGCGGCGAAGCGGTCGCCAACAAAGATTCCGTATCAGACAAAGCTGGCGCGAAAAATATCGTTGCTACGGCAATGAAAGAATATGGCACGGTTGACATCGTTGTTAATAATGCGGGGATCTTAAGAGATAAATCTTTCAAAAAGATGACTCTGGAAGAATGGGACTTGGTTTTAAGTGTCCATCTAAACGGATCAGCGTACGTTACGTGGCATGCATGGCCTATTATGTATGAGAAGAACTACGGCCGAGTCATCTTTACTTCATCTGTGTCCGGTATTCTCGGTAGTTTTGGTCAATCAAACTACGGCGCAGCCAAGATGGGCATGGTTGGATTGATGAATAACCTATCTCGAGAAGGTGCTAGTCACAATATCCATACTAACTGCCTCTCTCCAGGCGCCGCGACACGAATGACGGCAAGTGTACCCGGCAGTTCGATTGACGCAGACAACCCTGATCCCGGCAATCATCCAGGCCTCGTTAGCCCCGTGATTCTGTATCTCGCATCTGAAGAAGCGCCAAATGGTCGAATCATTCAGGCTGCACGAGGTAAATACGCTTCGGATATGGTTTACGCCAACACGGGCGTGGATTTGGGCGAAGAAGCCACCGCTGAAGATTTTCTTGCCGCGACTGACGACATACTTGATATGTCCGATGCTGTGCCTAAGACAACCTTCTGGCGCTAGTCATATCGTAGTAACCCCCTCTGATTCGAGACGCTTTCTTGAATCAGAGGTTTTTCGTTTTTCGAGGGCTACTTGTCGAGGGCTACTTGCCGAGGGCTATCGGCCAGCAAAGTGAGGTATCACCTCATTGATAAGTCGTTGAGTCTGGTCACTAACATCCTCACCACCTCTCGCCATCGGGATCAACACGAACTTGGAACAGCCGTTCGCAACAAATTCTTCGACCCGTTGAATGATGTCTTTAGCCCCACCGACCACCATGAACTTGTCAGGGCTTTTCTTTAGACGCTGTTCGAGTGCTGCAGCAGTTCGATTGGCAATGTCTTCATCCATGCTACCGAAGCGAAAGGAGAAGCTAGCACCATAATGGTCGTCGTCAATCGTACGGCCGGTATCCTTCAACTTCGCTTTGATACCACTCACCATGACACCCGCCTGTTCAGGAGAATCAAGACCACCTATCCAACCTGTACCATAGGTAGCCGTTCGCTTCATGGCCACCTCACTTGAGCCGCCTATCCAAAGTGGCAGATGCGGGTTCGATGGTTTGGGCGAAATCGAAGCTGACTTGTACTGAAAGAACTCACCATCAAAATCAACATCGTCTTCATGCCAAAGTCGATGTACAAGAGACAATGCTTCATTGGCTTTCTTACCGCGTCTTTTCGTGGCTGTACCTGTCGCCACATAGTCCTGTGAAAGTGCACTACCCAACCCAAATGCGGGCAGCAGGCGACCGTGGCTCAACATATCAATTGAGGCGCATTGTTTTGCGACGAGCAAAGGATCACGTAACGCAATACTGGCGACGTTCATGCCAAACCTTATGCGATCTGTTGCGCCAGCAATTGCCGCCATGGCGGTAAAACATTCCAGCATGGGTTCTTTTGATACAAGCCGATCCGTCTGCCAGATGGAGTCAACCCCACCGCGTTCACATTGCTGTACCCAGCGAAAATAACCCTTGCCGTCCTCAAACGGAAAAGTTGATAAACCAACACCGATGCCTAACGCCAAACTACTTCTCCTATCGAGTATCGTTGTACACAATGAATGAAAATGGATCTAATCTAATTTACAAAAAGAACAGGTAAGCAACTACAACATAATTGATCTTGGTCCGGGTCCATCAACATCAAAAAGCATTTCACCGACTGACTCCATGCTGACAAATCTTGGGGCATTTCTTCCATGTTGACTCTCGTACTTTGTCAAAGTCTGTATTGATAATAAGCAATCCAAATATAATTAACACCTTATAACGCTGGCGTCAGCTCCATCGAGACAACCGTTATAAGACAAGAAAATCATCCATCAGACTGTGCTAGTATCCGAGGCTGAATCATTTTTGAGAGATAACATGCGCGCCATCGTTTGTAATGAATACGCAAGCCCAGCGGGGCTAACTGTTTCCGAATTGCCCGCACCAACACCCAAACCGAACGAAGTTTTAGTGAGCATCAAGGCTACTGGGCTTGGCTACGTGGACGCGTTGACCGTCGCTGGGCTCTATCAGATTAAGCCGAAGCTACCCTTTGTGCCCGGCAATGAAATATCTGGGGTTGTGACCGAAGTTGGTAGCGAGGTTGCCAACCTTCAAGTTGGACAACGTATTTTGGCCATGCCGTCTTACGGAGGGCTAGCTGAACAAGTATGTATTGCAGCCAATAAGTGCATTGCCATACCTGACGCGCTAAGCCATGAAGGCGCGGCTGGCTTCCAGGTGAACTATTGCACCGCCTATCACGGCCTTATCTACTGTGGAAAGCTACAAGCGAATGAAACAATTTTGATTCTTGGTGCCGCCGGCGGTGTCGGTGTTGCTGCAATTGATGTTGCAAAGGCGATCGGCGCAACGATCATCGCCGCAGCCTCAACGCAAGAGAAGAGACAGACTTGCCTAGACCTTGGCGCAGATCATGTGCTCGACTACACTAAAGAAAATTGGCGGGACGACCTCAAAACGCTACTCAATGGCACCCCCCTTGATGTGGTTTATGACCCCGTAGGCGGAGACTTCTCAGACCCCGCACTTAGATCACTTGGTCCTGATGGCCGCTTTCTCGTCGTAGGGTTCGCCGGCGGTGGTATTCCAAAAATACCGCTTAACTTGACCTTACTCAAACGTTGTTCAATCGTCGGCGTAAATTGGGGCGGTTATATCGCCGCAAACCCCGACGAAGCTGCACCTGTTATGAAAGCACTTATGGACTGGATTCAGGCGGGCAAGTTAGCACCCCAAGCCGGCCAGAGCTTCCCTCTTGAAGCGACTGGCGAGGCCTTAATGAAAATGTTGAACCGCCAAGCCCTAGGGAAAATTGTTATTACACAGGAGTCTTAACCATGAGCGACATCAAACCTTTCAAAATTGACGTCTCAGACGCGGATTTAGCAGACTTACAACTTCGTCTCAAGCAAACACGGTTCCCCGATAGAGAAACCCCAAAGGACTGGAGTCAGGGTATTCCTTTGGACTACATGCACGAAATTAGAGATTACTGGTTAAATGAATATGATTGGCGCGCGAGAGAGGCGCTAATTAATCAGTGGCCCGGTTTCATGACCAATATCGACAATCTCGATATTCACTTTCTACACGTCAAATCTAAGCATGCTGACGCTGAACCTTTGCTGCTGACCCATGGCTGGCCGGGCTCCATCATTGAGTTTCAAAAAGTGATAGGACCCTTAACGGATCCAGAGGCCCACGGCGGCAATGCCGAAGATGCCTTCCATCTCGTCATCCCAACGCTACCGGGGTTCGGCTTCTCTGGTAAACCGACAGAACCTGGCTGGAATATTGAAAAAATCGCCACCGCTTGGAATACCCTAATGGTTCGTCTTGGCTACGATAAATACTTTGCTCAAGGTGGAGACTGGGGTTCAATAGTGACAACGATGATTGGCGTTCAAGACTTAGGCAACTGCCAAGGTATACACATCAATATGCCCATCGTTGGTCCGGACCCAGAGACGATGGATGACTTGTCGGACTTGGAGAAAGCCTCTCTTGCCGCCATGAAGTTCTATCAAGACCACGACTCAGGCTATTCAAAACAACAAAGTACCAGACCTCAGACCCTAGGTTATGGCCTTGCTGACTCGCCCGTCGGCCAGGCAGCATGGATTATCGAGAAATTTTATCAATGGATGGACTGTGACGGGGTACCAGAGAACATCGTCAGTAAAGATGAACTTCTCGACAATGTCATGATGTACTGGATACCTGATGCGGGTGCGTCAAGTGCTCGAATCTATTGGGAAAGCATGGGTGGCGGAAACATGGACCCGGTTTCCATGCCGGTTGGCTGCAGTATATTTCCAAAAGAGATATTTAAAACCTCTGAGCGTTGGGCGAAGAAGCGCTTTACTGGCCTACATTTCTTTGAAGAACATGACAAAGGCGGACACTTCGCCGCTTTCGAGCAACCCGCAGCGTACCTCGGTGACGTTAGGCGTTGTTTCAGAGCATTGCGAAAATGAGCTTATCCCTGAAGGAAATCACGGAAATTGTCCTAATCTCACCTTTTTTATATCCTAAGGGTTCTTGAGAATACTTCACTTGAAAAACATTGCACACACAACTTTAGCTAACTAAGGAGATCAATTAATGGCGACAATTAAGTTCGTTCAGTTTGACGGAACAGAAGAAGCTGTAGAAGCAGAAAACGGTACTTCATTGATGAATGCAGCATTTGACAACGGTATCGCCGGCATCGATGCAGATTGCGGCGGTGAGTGTTCCTGCGCAACTTGCCACGTATTAGTTGACGAAGCTTGGCTATCAAAGCTCGCGCCGATCACTGAACAAGAAGATTCCATGCTCGACTTGAATCCTGATCGAGCGACTAATTCACGCTTGTCCTGTCAGATTCCTGTCTCTGATGAAATCAGCGGCATCGTTATTCAAATGCCTGAGTTCCAGTACTAGATCTATGCAACGCAGCATTTGATCGACGTACGATCTAATTAGCAAAACAGGGTAAACCGATGAGTGAAGCTGTTAACAACGAAGAACGGAACTTCGATCCTTACGCCATTCCTATGGATGACAAATTCAATGTCGCTGACGGCTTTCTGTTTGAAGCCGATGAACAGTGGAAGTGGTTCGAGCGCCTAAGAAACGAAGCGCCTGTTCACTATTGTTCAGAAAGCGAGTTCGGCCCTTATTGGTCGGTGACAAAGTTCGAAGACATCATGCACGTTGATAAAAATCACGGCATCTACTCGTCGGAAGGCGGTATCACTATCGTTGATCAGGATGAGGACTTCCCTCTTCCCATGTTCATTGCGATGGACCCACCGACCCACGACGTTCAACGCAAGACAGTTAGCCCCGTCGTCGCTCCGATGAACCTGGCCAAGATGGAAGGTCTTATTCGACAGAGAGTCTGCACGATTCTTGACGGACTGCCGATTGGCGAGGAGTTCGACTGGGTCAATCGCGTCTCAATTGAATTAACCACTCAGATGCTAGCAACCTTGTTTGACTTTCCTTTCGAAGATCGTGCGAAGTTGACCCGATGGTCTGACCTTGCAACTGCCGATGAAAATAGCGGTATTGTTGACTCTGAAGATCAACGTCGCGAAGAGTTAATGGAATGCTTGACCTATTTCGGTCGGCTTTGGCAAGAACGCGCCGGAAAGCCAGGCGATGATCTCATTTCAATGCTGGCAAACGGCGAATCCACAAAGGATATGCTAGATCGCCCGGCTGAATATCTTGGCAACCTGATCTTGCTGATCGTTGGTGGCAATGACACAACACGTAATTCATTGACCGGTGGTGTGCTCGCACTCAATCAGTTCCCAGCGGAATTCGATAAGCTAAAAGCTAACCATGATCTGATCAATTCTATGGTGCCGGAAATCATTCGATGGCAAACACCTTTGGCGCACATGCGTCGAATTGCGCTTGAGGATACGATCCTCAATGGTCAGAAAATCAAGAAAGGTGACAAGGTCGTCATGTGGTACATCTCAGGCAACCGGGATGAGGACGCAATCGAGCAACCAAACGATTTCATTATCGATCGCGAAAAGCCTCGGCATCATTTGTCATTTGGCTTCGGTATACATCGTTGCATGGGTAATCGGCTTGGCGAGATGCAGCTCCGCGTTGCGTGGGAAGAAATTCTGAAGCGTTTTGATCGTGTTGAAGTTGTCGGTGAACCTAAGCGAGTTATTTCAGCATTCGTAAAAGGCTACACCGAACTACCTGTTATTCTTCATGCGAAGAAATAGCTGATCTGAATGCGGGTAGCCACTCATTTTGCAAAGTGGCTACCAACTTTCCCGCAAGGTACATTCTCTTCAAAATACGTTCACTTCAAGCAATCCTCTGCCAACAGCTTTGTCGTCAATTATTCTAAACAGGTTTTCTAAACCGGATTTCTCATCCGTGAATAAACCTCAATAGCGCTTTTGCAGCTTCACGAGGGTAGCCTTAACGCGTTTTGCTAACGTTATAATCCTGGCGCAAACTCACGCTTGTGACAGAGCATCGACTCGCCCGGCACCATCAGTCCAGCTGACGACCGTAGACAGGTTCAATCTCCCAGTTCGACACATCAATATCATCGAGACAGCGAACATTCACGGTCCATAAACTGGGTGCGGTGCGGGGTCGACGAAAAGGCAGAATGCCGCACTTCGGGCAGAAATAATCCTTGGCGGTCTTTGTGTGCCACTGATAAAGACTCATATCTTCAAGCGGCGTTTTAATACGCAGCTTATCCTCTTCAACCCGTACATTGAGTGCACCCCGTTTGAAGCAGATGGAACAGTCACAAACCCGAACCGACTTACCGTCAATATCAACCTCGAATTTCACTGCACCACAATGACAAGAACCCTGATATGTCGCCATATTTCAGCCTACCCTCACTTCTTTCGCCTATCTTGATTAGCCTGCTGCACGCTGGGCAATCACTTCCTTAATGAATTTGACGTGACTGGAGACAAAGACGTCAGAGACTACCCGCCCTTCGATCACCTTCGATTCTGATATCAGAAAGGTTGCGCGACGTACACCAAGCCCCAGTAAACCATCAGCACCGTAAGCCTTGATGACTTTCTTTTGCTGATCGAACAACAGTGGAAAAGGTAAATCAAAACTGGATTTGAATTTCGCATGACTTTCCGATGTCTGCGGACTGACACCGACAACTCGAATATCCACGTCAAGAATATCATCATGCATATCTCTGATGCTGCAGGCTTCGCTGGTACAAATAGGCGTAAAGTCAGCCGGATAGAAATAAAGGATCACAGGACCTGTCGCAATGAGAGAGTCGAGTGTCACCGACTCACCGACATCATTCGCGAGCGTAAAGTCCGGCGCTGTATCGCCTATTTTCAACATGGTCATCATCCCTGTCTACGTGAGTGAGTATTCGTTAATTTTGCTAGAACTTCGATCGACGCAACTTGAGCAATCGACCCGAGACAACATTCAACATGCACATATCCAGCACCGATCTGCATATCCATTATTGGCCTGTTATAATCTCGGTCATCGATAATGTATGCTGTGCCGAACAAATACGCAGCACATGATCATCTATCCTAACCACTAGCTGGTTTTAGAGCGAGCAAGGAATCAATATGGACGTTTATGATGCAATGCGAACTACCTTCGCTGCACGGGATTATACAGATGAACAGGTATCTGACGAGATCCTTCATCGGATTCTTGATAACGCCCGCTTCGCGCCCAGCGGCGGTAATCGGCAAGGCTGGAAAGTGCTAATCGTCAAGGATAAAGCCGTACGGCGACAACTCAAAGGCATCATGGCGCCAACGATTAAACAGTACAAAGCCGAAGCCATGGCAGGCGAAACACCGTTTAACACGATTAACCCTTCACAGGTATCACAGACGACCATCTCGAATACCTCAGCCAACTTTCCGCTTGTTGACGACCTTGAAAATGCCCCAGTGCTGCTCGTGGTCTGCGTCGACCTCACGCAGATTTCATCCTTTGACAGGGATCTTGATCGGGTGGGGATTATCTCCGGTGCATCCATTTACCCGTTTGTCTGGAATATTCTACTCGCAGCCCGCAACGAAGAACTCGGAGGCGTACTAACAACCTTTCTTGCTAATCAGGAAGAAGCTGCAAAGCCGGTGTTAGGGATTCCCGATCATTTTGCGGTCACATCAATGATAGCGATTGGAAAACCCGTCAAACAACTCACCCGCCTTAAACGCAATCCAGTCGAAGACTTTAGCCGCATTGACAATTGGCAAGGGGATTCGTTTACGTTGTAATAACGGCCGCACAATGAATAAATGGCAATAGCCAAGTTGTCACATAGCGTTTCCACCCGCATAACCTAGTGAACGTAGTACGAATATGAAAAATACAGAATCGAATTCAAATGAGCAGACCCACGCAAAAATCGTCGTTTGTGCGCTATATCATTTTGTGACATTGGATGGGTTCGAATCCCTACGTGAACCTCTGCAAAACGCGCTTAACAACCATAATATCCGCGGTACGCTATTGCTGGCCAGTGAGGGCATCAATGGCACCATTGCTGGTACTGAGGATGACATTAACCATGTCTTGGGTTGGCTTCGCAGCGATCCGCGCTTAGAGAAATTGTCAGCAAAGTTTTCTTACCATGAAGAGATGCCCTTCTATCGCGCCAAAGTCAAACTCAAGAAAGAAATCGTTACCATGGGCGTTCAAGGTATTGACCCATTGAAGGTTGTTGGCACCTATGTCAAACCCGAAAATTGGAATGATCTCATTGAGGACCCGGACGTTTTGGTCGTTGACACCCGTAACGAGTACGAGGTTAAAATCGGCACCTTCAAGGATGCAATCAACCCACACACAACTTCTTTTCGAGAATTTCCTGAATATGTAAAAAATCACCTCGATCCAAAATCGAACAAAAAAGTAGCCATGTTTTGTACCGGTGGTATTCGATGTGAAAAATCTACAGCGTATCTCAAGGAGCTCGGTTTTGATGAGGTCTATCATCTTGAGGGCGGCATTCTAAAATATCTTGAGGATGTACCTGAGGATGAATCTCTTTGGCAGGGTGAATGTTTTGTCTTCGATAATCGAGTCACTGTGGATCATGATTTACAACGAGGACAATATGAGCAATGCCATGCTTGCCGAATGCCCATCACCGAGCAAGACATGAAAAGCAATGCCTACGTACCGGGTGAAAGTTGTCCCCATTGCATAGGCAAGCAAACAGAGAAACAGAAAAACCGTTTCAAAGAAAGGGAACATCAAGTGCAGCTGGCGAAACAACGTGGCGAAAGCCATATTGGTTCGGATGCAGTAACAGCGCAAAAGGCGCATCGAGAAGAGAAAAAGAAACGTCGCGAGAAACAGCAGAACCAACAGTAAGCTAACCAACCCTAACTGGCCTTGTTGAAAACAATTTTAGCTAAAGCCTAGTTCACATTTTTGTCAGCGCTCGCTGATTTGATCGCTTCAAAAGATAACTATCACCCTACTCAAAGGCAGCCTCTTAATGAAAAATCTAATGGGATTAAACGCATTTATTACGGGCGGAGGCAGCGGTATAGGACTCGCCTGCGCTATCAGCTTTGTAAAACAAGGTGCAAACGTGTTAATTATGGGGCGAAACGAAAAAAAACTTCGCCTAGCAGTCGAGACACTCAATCAGCACAAGATTGAGGATGCGGTGATCGATTATTTCGCCGGTGACGTTAGTAAAGAGAATGATGTCGAAGCGGCGACCAAGAAAGCTAGCCTAATGTCGTCTCAAGCCGGCAGTCAGGCAACCGCGGCCGAAGCCAGACTGGATATCGCTGTCGCTAATGCGGGCATTGGTGGCTTATCTCCGATCATGGCTACCAAGTCCGAGGACTGGGATCGAGTCATGCAAACCAACCTTGGCGGCACATTCTATACGTTCAAACATGCTGGTATCGCTATGGCCCGATCAGGCGGCGGTGCAATCTGCGCTATTTCTTCAATCGCTGGCGTTAGAACACACCGATATATGGGAAGCTACTGCGTCAGTAAAGCAGGCATCGACATGCTTGTTCGCAATACGGCGGATGAGTTGGGACAAAACAATATTCGCGTCAATAGTGTTTGTCCCGGTTTAGTCGATACAGAAATTGCATCAGGCTTAATGACAACGCAAGAGGTCCACGCGGATTATCTCGACTGCATGCCAATCGCGAGAACCGGTGTTGTTGAAGACATTAGCAATGCGGTAAGTTTTCTCTGTAGCCCACAATCAAGTTGGATCACAGGTGTTTCACTCAGCGTTGATGGCGGCCATCATTTACGTCGAGGGCCCAATGTTGAGCCCTTCTCACGTATGCTATTTGGCGATGCAATCACCGAAGGGAAGGTTTAAAGATCGAAGCAAGTTGGTCTTTGAATAAAGCTTGCTCAGCTTAAAACGATGCCTTCTACCACTGATCATAATGGATGATTGATGAAGGCGGTGGTCGCTTCGCCGTCTTGAAGTCGGTTCCCTTGGTGAAGCCAACAGGCAGTAACGCAACCTGCATGATGTCATCGGGAATACCCAATAACTCAGCCGATAGATGCGCATTCATCAGGTGTAACGAAGTGATACAAGAGCCTAAACCGCGCGCCCGCAACGCTAACTGAAAACTCCAAACAGCAGGGAAAATAGACGCCATCATGGCCGTTATGCCCATAATGGGTGTACCCTCGGGTGGTTTACCTTCAAGACAAGGGATAACGTGAACCGGCATATTTTGTAGGTTGTCAGCCAGAAAACTGGCAGAGTCTATGACGCGTGTTGTCTGTTGATCACCGGATTCTTTTGCCATCTCCTCTTGGCCAGCCAGATACCCGCCGGCTGCCATTCTGTAAATCTCGGCCAATCGCTCTCGCTTCGCTTTATCCTCGACAATTATCCACCGCCAGCCTTGGCTGTTGGTACCCGTAGGCGCCTGTTGTGATAACCCAATACACTCCTCAATAATACTCCTTGGTACGGGGCGTTCAGTATCCAGTCTTTTGCGAACGGAACGTGTGGTGGACAACAAGGCGTCTGTCATTTCTAGATCAAAATCCATTATTTTTATCCTCTTAGTAGTTTGGTCAGTAGACGAAAAACTTCGGCATTAGTCCCCATACCGATATGGGTACCATGAATTTCAAAATGTTCAACATCTGGACTCTCATGATCCAGACAAGCTTGCCAGGCAACAACACCATCCAAGCGACTATAGATGCTTCTGATCGGAACCGTAATTGGCGTAGATTGCCTCTGTCTTAGCAATGTTTTCATCATGACGGGGGTTAGACCCGTTTCTTTGCGGACCCAATCGCCAATGCTTGAAACCTCTATACCACCCATTACCGGTGAGCCGATCGTGATGACGCGATCGATATCTTGCGGGTAATCCCTGGCTATTTCTCTTGAAATAATGCCACCACGGCTCCATCCGACCAGTATTACCTTTTGATTAGTGTCTGCTTTTATCTGCTTTATTTTCTCATAGACCGGCGGTAGTAAATCCATCATCCGACCATTATTTATACCGAGTCCCCAACCCTGAGTTTTGTAACCGATACTCGACAGGAACGTGCGTAGCACAATCGTTGACGTGTCATCTGTCATGAACCCTGGTAGCACTAACACAGGCTGCCCCTGACCTCTTTTTGCCTGAAGACGTAACAAGGGTAGCTGCAGCATGAGGCTTGTCGCCTCAACGCCTGCGCGGCCTTCAAGCATTCGAAGCAGCATACTCGGTGGGGATATCGATTTAGACAATGTCTAGGTCCTGTTGTTGTAACTGCTATCGTAGTTATTGGTGACTGGTTAATGTTACGGTTGCTGAACTTACGATTTGAAGCGAATGACCGAGTGCATTTGAGTGAATGCTTTCACAGCTGCGCTCTTTGCAGGATTGCATATCAACATTATCCTTGTAAAGATGATTAGATCATTTACACCATGGCTCTAACCAAGGGCGTATGAACAGCACATATAGATTAACCACACCCACTCAAAACAAGTGAAGTGAACAAGTCCTATGAAGATAGTTGAATGAACAAAGCAGAGTTGCGACAGAAGTTTGAATCGATCGCGTGTCTGCAAGACGGCGATATCAAGTTGGAAGAGGCAGCTTTAGTGATAGCGGCTGAAACACAGCCTTCCTTCGATATTCCGGAGTTTATTAAACATTTCGATGAACTTGCCGATCGATTCGAGCATTCCTATGATACGAACACCACACTGGGCATATCAATCTCAAGTTTGATCGAGTTTATTCATAGCGAAGAAGGTTTCGGCGGAAATGAAAAAGACTTCTACGATCTAGACAATAGCTATCTGAACCGAGTGCTCGAAACCCGCACCGGTATCCCCATCACCCTTGCACTTGTTCATATCGCTTTGGGCAGTCGATTAAATATTCCGGTCAGTGGCATCAATTTTCCCGGCCACTTCCTTGTCAAATACGGAGACAAGCCTAACGAACTCATCGTTGACCCGTTTTCAGGCAGGGTATTGAGCGAGCCTGATTGCGACACATTGCTAAAACAACTCGCCGGTCCCAATGCAATTTTGAAACCTCAGTACCTAGAAATAGCTGATAACAAAGATATCCTCATTCGAGTTTTGGACAATTTGAAAAAAATATTTTGGCAAGAAAAGTCCTGGGACAGAAGTAAGAGTTGTATTGAAAGACAGATGCTACTTAAACCCGACCAACAAGAGTTTTTGATTCAACTCGGTGCTGTATACGAGATGCAAGGAAATCTCCCGCTTGCACAACTGACCTACACCAACCTCTTGCAAGACAGCGACGATGCCAACTTAAAGCAACTGGCAAGCAAGCGCCTGCTGGCGATGCAAAGCAGTAGCGCGACCGTTCATTAAGCCGCACAGGTTTTGTTGCATCGAGCTATAGGATCAAGCCTATATCGGCAATCTCTCGTTAGGGGTTTTGGTAGACAGATTGATAGTGCAGCACTTCCGGAAAGGGGTCGTAAAATTCATGTAGTAGGCTTCGCCACAGATCGTATTCTTTAGATTCACGAAAACCTACAGTATGATCTTCCAGCGTCTGCCAATTAACGAACAGGATATATCTGCTGGCGTCTTCTATACATCGCTGCAACTGATGGGAAACGTAGCCATGCATCGATTCAATAATACTTTGAGCCTCACCGAAGTTAACCTCAAACTGTTCTTGCGTGCCCGGCTTAACATTTAACATAGCGACTTCAAGTATCATTTATTTACAACTCCCTGTGTTACAACACTGTTGCCCTCGGCATCCATGCCTTGGCGGCTAATCTCTAAAAAACGTCTGGCACAACTTGGAACAACCACTTAGTTATTTCCCGGTTCACCTCAGTGGGTTTCTCCTGCGCCATCCAATGACCCGAATCAATCACCGCTTCCGTTAGATTCGAGCAAAGTAATCGCATAGGGTCGGCCAATCTGGAATCAATCGTTGCACAGGTATAATCGTAACGACCATGGATAAACAAAGCCGGCACATCTAACTTACCTGCATTAGGCAAGGTCTGAAAGAAGCGGGCATTTGCCTGATGATTCATATACCAAGAATTAGGACCAAAAAATCCGTTTTTATGCAGTGCATTCGCATAAACCTCGAGATCTTCAGATGTGATCACGGTGTCATCACGCGGCACCTCTGGCGCTTCTGGGAGACCGCCAAACCAACCGTTTTCTTTTCGTACCATCGCCGTACCTGATGGTAAGCCCTGCCCGTCCGGGCCTCCCTGGCGAAATATCAATTGCGCCATATTCCTCGCATTGGCATCCATTTGGGCTGTCGCTTTTTCAAAATTTTCTTCGTAAAATCCAAAATATTCCCACTGACCAAGGGGGAACTCATCCTGCGGATAGATATCCCGGTCCACCAATTCTATGAGTGGCGCTAAGCCCTTATCGATGGCAGCGTAGGGCACACACAATGAGGCTATTGCCTGACAACGCTCTGGATGATGTGCCGCCATCGCCCAGGCAATTGGACTACCCCAGTCATGGCCAACCCAAATCGCCTTGGCACCTCCCAGCGCATCGTGCAGCTCAACCATGTCCTGCGTGGCACATTCAACAGCGTATTCGAATGTTCAGTGTAGATTGACGAGTCACCATAACCTCGCATATCAGGCGCAATAGCCCGAAAACCTAGGGCAGCAAAAAATGGCAGTTGATGCCGCCAGCTCAACGAAAGCTCTGGCCAGCCATGCGTAAAAATAATTAACGGGCCATCGACCGCGCCACAGGCTAGATAATTTGTGCTGTGGCGGGTCGTGGAAAATTTATGACTGGTGATTTCTTGGAAGGTCATTGAGGACTCGCTGTATCAATGGAGTTGTATCAGTTTAGTTTTTATCGATTAGGCTGTATCTGTTCAATTTAGTCTGTATATAAATACTCATAATCCGATATCATATCAATATCTAAAAAATGCACCAGACAAACCGTCACAATTCATCAAAGACGGCTAACGTTTTTTTACGCACCTCTAAAAGCGTTTCGTGGTACGCGACACTATCAAGCTGAGCTAATTGCAGTGCTGCCTGCTGCGCAGAATATCGCGCTTCCTTAAACTGGTCGAAGACCACGTCTATGAAACCCGCTTCTTTAGATTCAGTGTGCGAATAAAGTTTTGATAAAACCGTAGCAGCAAATTGCTCTTTTTGATTCAAACGGTCCTGTGCTAACAAAACAGCCAACTCTTGCAGCACAATGCCATGAGCAACTTCAGTAAAGCCGATCCGACCACTTCCCTTAACACCAACTCTATGATCAGAAACCAGTAATAGCATTGCACCTGCCGCCGTCGCATGTCCTGCACATAGGCTGACAACCCTAAGCCTAGAACGATAAAGTGTGCGCAACAATTTGCCTGTGTCGAGCAGTAATTGCGCCGCCTGCTCTCCTCCAGCGCGAATGACTTTGTCATCTAGCCCAGCTGAGAAAGAGCGCCCATTACCTTCAATCAATAGACACTCGACAGCTTGATTTGCATCAATCGCTTCTACGACCTGCAGAAACTCCGTCGCAATTACCGGCGTAATAATATTAAGACCACCGTCATCAAAGTGCACATGTGCGACTTTGTCACGTATCGACGTTGTAATGGGCATAACTAAATTAACAGCTCCAATGCAGCATTGGCTCTATCTGACACGCCTTGTTTGTGCTTATCAAGGTCAACATCGTGACCTTCACCCATCGCTCCAACAAGATAACGCTTATAGACACCTTGACCGATTGCGGCTAAACGCCAATGTGAAAATGCCCTGTAATAATTGATATTAGCAAGGTCTCTACCGGTCTTTTCACTATAGATATCACAAAGTTCATCCCTGCTTGGGAATCCGCCGACAGCGGTAGGCGGAGCAGTATCAAAATCGGCCTCTGCAACATCATCTGATGAGACCCAATTATTGAGCAAGTAACCGACGTCAGCCAACGGATCGCCTAAAGTGCACAATTCCCAATCTAGAATTGCCTTAACTGAGCCATCCCGCACCATCATATTACCGAGACGGTAGTCGCCATGAACAATCGTTGCACCAACCTGCTCTGGCATTTTCTCAGCTAATAGCCGTGCGCTTTCTTCCATTTCAGGAATAGGATGGGTTTTGGTCGCGTCCCATTGCTTGTTCCAGCGTTTCAACTGACGTTCGAGATAGGCTTCTTTACGACCAAGATCACCCAAGCCGACTTTATCAACGTCCTCCATATGCAGATTGGCTAGTATGTTGATGACATGAAGCCCTATTGAGCGCCGTTCATCCATTGTTAATGCTTGGCTTTCAACTGTCGTATTCAGCACCGTACCCTCAACGTAGTCCATGACGTAAAAAGGCGCGTCGTTGACATCAATATCCTTACAAAGACCTATCGTTCGCGGCACAGGTACCGAGGAACTCTGTAGCGCTGAGATAATTCTATGTTCACGACCCATGTCATGCGCACTTTCTAGCACATGACCCAGCGGCGGCCGCCTGAGCACATAAGGCGCGCCATTTTGGTCTTCACATTTGAAGGTCAAATTCGAATGTCCCCCAGTGATCAGTGAGAAATTAAGCGGGAGAGCAAGTTCCGGGATTGCGCCGGAAAGCCAATTTGTTACATTTTCGTTTTTGATACCGTCGATCATTTCTGCCCTACTATCTAGTATTTAAAGTTTAGTATTTACTTCTTCATGTTCGTTGTAATGCATTTAATCTATCAGATAACTGTACTTTATATGCCACCTAGCAATTGAACCCTATTGCTGATTTCTTTCATAGGGTGAAAAGCCTTTTTAACCCGGCTTTGTCATCTGAGCCAATTCGTCGTAACTCTCCTGCAAACAAGCGGCAAAAAACTCTGGGTCTGGCATCATTTTTCGACAGGCATTAACTGTAATAGTGATGTTTCCACAATAACTGAAAACAGGGAATATTAATCCCATACTATCTTGGATGGGCCCCAAGCCATATTGTGTTACCAGTCGAGCCCCGGCTGAATAAAGTGGAAATTGTGGGCCAGGTACATTTGTCACAACACAGTTAAACGCAGGAGCAACATTCTCGGCCATGCCAAACTCGGTATATAGACGCGTTGCCAAGGCCGCGGTCGTTGCTGGAATAAACTGACTAAAGTCGGTCATCAATTTTGCACCCACCGCATTCGTCATTTCTTTCGAGGAGGAGGCTGAATGATGAACGAAGGCCAGTCTCTGCAGTGGATCTGCGATGTCGTTACCGAGCTTGACGGTCATTGCAGCAACCTGATTGCCACCCGCATTTTTGCCCTCTTCGCTCCTGACTGAAATAGGTGCCATCGCAACCAATGAATCTCCGATCGCCTCTCTCTTGCTCTCGAGGTATTTCCTTAATGCCCCACCGACAATTGTTAGAACAGCATCGTTAACAGTAGCCCCTTCAACAAGCGACTTTATCTTCTTGATTTCATCAAGTTCAAAGCTACGTCCTTCGACAACCCGATGACTTGAGACAACACCATTGAAACGTGTTCTTGGAATAACAGCATTGACTTCAAACTTCTTCTCCAGCAATCCTTTTTGGAATCGACCCATCGCAGGAACCGCCCGCGCCATCACTTCGGCAAATCGATAAGGTTGCGTAAGATTGTTAAATTGACCGCGTGTGACTAATTCGAAAGGGTTCGGATCATTTTCCCCTCTCCAGGCTTTTTCTGGCGCATCAGGCTTCGGTGGATTTGGCACAAGACTATGGATGGCCTCGGTAATGTCTGCACCCGAAACGCCATCAACGCAGGCATGATGGAATTTAGAAAGTATTGCGTAACTCCCTTCGGGCAAACCCGGCACAGAATCCAATCCTTCTATTACCGTCATCTCCCAAAGCGGTTTAGTTAGATCCAACGGTCGAGCATGCAGGCGTGAGCTTAGTATACAAAGCTGTCGCCAATCACCAGGTTCAGGTAAGCGAATGTGTCTGACGTGATATTCAAGGTCGAAATCTTTGTCCTCGACCCAATAGGGATGATCAAGATTAAATGGCACCTTAACCAGCTTGCGGCGAAAGGTTTTCGCCAGGTCCAAGCGATCTTCTATAAATGCCAAAATGTCCTTAAAACGCTGCTTGCCACCTTGTGTTGTGGCAGGATCATAGATCGCCAATGCCCCAATATGCATTGGACTTCTTGCGGTCTCCGAATAAAGGAACGATGCATCCTGACCTGACAATTGTTCCATGTGGCGTCTCCTTGAAGTGAGTCCTTCGTATTCAATAACGTTTGTCTGCTAGGCGATAATTCCAAGCGACATTAATCGGTCGATTTCTTCTTCACTGTATCCATTACACGCCAACACCGCCCGAGAATCCTGACCAAGCCTCGGCGCTGTCGATGGCGTCGTCTTGGTGTGACCTTCTACCGTAATCGGACTGCCCACTGTCCACTGATAATCCGGATCGGTAGATTCTGTTTTGATAATAATCTCATTCTCGATCAATTGCGCATCTTCAAGCACGTCTTTCAATTTCTCAATCACGCTATAGGTCACTTCTTGCGCATCAAGTGCTTTAGTCCAGAACTCTAACGTCTGCGTGGCAAATGCGTCTGAGAACAACGACTTCACCAAATCACTCTGGCTCATTACGGCCTTCGCATCCGGAAAACGATCATCGTCAATCCATTCGGGATGGCCCAATGCGCTGGCAACTCTTGGCCACTCTCTTGCTGGGCTTGGACCTACCAGCACAATGTATCGATTATCTCTTGTTTGATAAGAAACAATAAACGGCGATCGATAACCTTTTGTTTCCAGTATTTCGCTCAGATCGAAGCCGGCGATTGCCGCTTGCAGGTGCATCCCGTTCGACCATGCGCCGTTAGCAGCAAGCGATGTTGTGACGTGCGCACCCTCTCCCGTGTTTTCTCGACGGTACAAGGCCAACATGACCGCACCAAATAAGGACATCGCACTGGCGTGATCTCCGACACCACCCACGCCGTTAGGCGGCATGCCACCTTTTGGCTTCATCATGTCCAGAATGCCTGATCTCGCCCACCAGCCTGCGATATCAAATGACCGGCGGTTCGCTTCAGGACCACGAATACCATAACCTGTCAGTTGCCCCAGGACTAAACGCGGATTTCTTTTCTTCAGAGTCTCGTAATCCAGTTGGTATTTTCGCAGCTGATCACTGTTAAAATTAACCAACAAGACGTCCGCCTTATCGACAAGTGACAGCATAACTTGACGGCCTTGTTCGGTTGAAAGGTCGAGCGCTAGAGACTTTTTATTTCGAGAAGTCAGCAGCCAGTTGTAGTCTGTGCGGTATCGAGATGCCAGACCACGATAACTATCGCCAGTCACAGGTTCGACCTTAGTGACATCCGCGCCAAAATCTCCCATGATTGTCGCGGCTGCCGGACCTGCAACATAGGATGCTGCATCAATCACTTTTAGATCTTCCAACATATCATCCAAACCTATTTAATTTGCATCAAAGGCCAAGAGTTCATATCTTAGCGAGTATTAATAATAACAACATTCAATTCTGAAGTACTGGAGTTACCCAAAGATGTACAAAGCCCTAAGAGAAACATGGGACAGTCTGATTAGTCCCGGCGAACAATTCGAGATCACTGAGATAAAAGTGCGGGGCGAGACCATCAAAGCTTATGCCAATGCACCGCCCAGCCTACGCGAGGTATGGCAAGCATCGGCACAATTTGCTGATCGAGACTATCTTGTCTATCAGGACGAGCGCTGGACCTACGCTGACGCACATCGCGATGTTGCGGCCATTGCTGCCTGGTTCAAGACGCAGGGCATCACTAGCGGAGATCGTGTTGCATTGGCACTACGAAACTACCCTGAATGGCTACTATGCTATTGGGCCGCTGTTTCACAAGGCATTACTGTTGTTGGCATGAATGCCTGGTGGATCGGTGAGGAGATGCGGTTTGCGCTAGATGATTCGACACCCAAGCTTCTAATCTGCGATCAGGAAAGACTCGACCGATTCAATGAAATACGCGCTGACTTTGCCGAAATGCCTGTTGTAGGCGTGCGCACCAATGATGGCGAAGATGTACAGCCTTTCAGCGTCATGACCAACACCGCATCCGAGCTACCGGACGCCAGTTTCGACCCAGATACGGATGCGTGCATTTTCTATACATCTGGCACAACGGGTCGCCCTAAAGGCGCTCAACTGACCCACCGAGGTTGCGTAAACAACATTATGAACCTCGCATTTGCAGGTGCCGCATTCGGTGCAGCAACCGCGATTCACAACGGCGTTGCACTACCTGATCCGGCAGACGCGCCAATTGGTTCTGCGCTTGTAACAACACCACTGTTTCACGTGACGGCAAACAATTGCCTCACACACGGCACAACCCTGACAGGCGGCAAGCTTGTTCATATGTACCGTTGGGATGCAGAGGAAGCGCTGAAAATCATCGAAATTGAAAAAATTACGAATATGACCGGTGTTCCGGTCATGTCGCGAGAATTGATCGGCCATCCCGACTTCGACAAATATGACACAAGCACGCTCTTGTCTGTCGGTGGTGGTGGCGCACAGTTACAGCCGGACCTGGTTGCGAAAATAGACAAGGCAGTAAAAACTGCACGTCCTAGCACCGGCTACGGCATGACGGAAACCTGCGGCATTATCACATCGATCAGCGGTGACTTTTTTCTCGACAAACCTGATAGCTGCGGACCTGCCATGCCGAATTTCTCTGCCAAATGCATCGATGCTAACGGCAATGATGTGCCTCAAGGACAAGTCGGTGAATTGCTTGTCAAAGGCGCGCCTGTGATTAAAGGCTACCTTAATCGTGAGCAAGCAACCGAAGAGAGCATTACCAACGGTTGGCTACATACTGGCGACGTTGCTCGGATTGATGAACATGGATTTATTTTCATTGTTGACCGGGTAAAAGACATGGTGCTTCGTGGCGGTGAAAACATCTACTGTGCCGAAGTTGAATCTGTCATTTTTGACCAAGAAGGTGTCGCAGAGTGCAGTGTCTTTGGCGTCGAAGATGACCGATTGGGCGAAGAAGTCGGCGTAGCCATTGTCACGAAAGACGGCAGCGGCCTTACCGCAGACGCAATCAGAGCGCATGCTTTGGCCAACATGTCGAAGCCTAAGGTGCCTCGCTACATTTGGATGCTAACGGAGTCGTTACCCAGAAATGCGAATGGCAAATTTCTCAAACGCGAACTACGCGATACGCTGAAAATTGAAGATGCGCTTTAGCCTAATCAGATCAGCCAAGGCACCTTGAGAAAGTTGCCTTGATCGCTCGCCAGTGACGAATCGCAATGGCATCTGAACAAGACATAAAAAAGCCCGGTACATCCGGGCTTTTTTATGTCTGACGAAAATTACGGGGGACTTAGCGCCGCGGTTTTTTGATAAACCTCGCGGGTTTTTTTGACCCACTCATTCCATCGGCTCTCTTATCGGTAGGCGCAATAGCATTCGGTGGCAAACCAGTGTGTTGAGTCCGAAAATTCTTGCCCTTGTGTGCTTGCCGACGAACCTGTTGAGGCGAGAAATCTGTCAACGGCACCAAATGTTTCTTACCGTTACCAATCAAATCGTTGCGCCCCATATTCTTGAGTGCTTGCCTCAGCATCGGCCAGTTCTCAGGATCGTGGTAGCGAAGAAACGCTTTGTGTAATCTTCGCTGTCTTGCACCTTTAGGCACAGTTACGTCTTCACTCGTTCTGGATATTCGTTTAATCGGATTCTTACCCGAATAATACATGGCTGTGGCTGCTGCCATCGGCGATGGATAAAAGCTTTGCACCTGATCGGCGCGAAACCCATGTTGCTTGAGCCAAAGCGCTAAATTCACCATATCTTCATCGCGGGTACCGGGGTGGCCAGCGATAAAATAGGGAATCAGATACTGTTCTTTACCCGCCTCTTTCGAATACTTATCGAACATCTCCTTGAATTCATCATAGGTGCCAATGCCGGGTTTCATCATCTTTGACAATGGCCCACCTTCGGTATGTTCTGGCGCAATTTTCAAATAGCCACCGACATGTTCAGAAACAAGTTCTTTAACATATTCCGGCGTTTTTACGGCGAGGTCGTAGCGCAGTCCTGATGCAATGAGTACTTTCTTGACGCCATCAATATCCCGTGCCTTGCGGTACAAGGAAATCAATGGGGTCTGATCGGTATCAAGATTCTTACAAATATTTGGATACACACAAGACAGCCGACGACAGCTACTTTCAATCGTTTTGCTCTTGCAGGCGAGACGCCACATGTTGGCGGTTGGACCACCCAAATCTGATACAACACCGGTAAAACCTGGCGTCTTATCACGGATATCCTGAATTTCATTGAGTATCGATTCTTCAGAGCGACTCTGAATGATGCGTCCTTCGTGCTCTGTTATCGAACAGAAGCTACAACCGCCGAAGCAGCCACGCATGATATTGACCGAAAAACGAATCATCTCATAAGCTGGAATTTTCGCATCGCCGTAAGACGGATGAGGCACGCGCTGGTACGGAAGACCAAAGACCCAATCCATTTCTTCTGTCTCTAACGGAATGGGCGGTGGGTTCAACCAAACATATCGATCGCCATGCGCCTGAACAAGCGTCCGCGCATTATGAGGGTTAGTTTCACGATGTAGAATTCTCGATGTATGGCCGTAAAGCACTTTATCGGCGATGACCTGTTCATAATCCGGTAGTCGTATATAGACTTTAGAATCGTCCTGCGAAATGGCAACTTGCTTGGCGGCTTCTTTTTTCACTAATTTTCGCGTTGGTATCGCCGGATCGATCATGCGAATGACTTGCACGTCAGATTCCAACGGTTCGGTTAGATCGGCCAATGCTTCCTTGGCTTGGTCTTCGGGCAGTTGAGTGGAATCGATGCAGGTATAGTCTTGTGGCAGTTCACTTAAAGGAATTGCCGTACCTCTGATATCACGAATATCTTCTATCGGAACACCCGCCGCAATTCTATGAGACAGTTCAATAATGGCGCGCTCAGCATTACCATAAAGTAATATATCGGCCTTGGAATCAATTAAAATAGAACGTCTTACTTTCTCGCTCCAATAATCAAAATGGGCAATTCGTCTTAAACTCGCTTCGATACTACCCACGACGATAGGCACATCTTTATATGCTTCACGACAACGCTGAGAATAAACGATAACTGCCCGGTCAGGCCTTTTTCCGCCTTCATTACCTGCTGTATAAGCATCATCGTGCCGCATCTTTCGATCAGCTGTGTAGCGGTTGATCATTGAATCCATGTTACCGGCAGCCACACCAAAATAGAGGTTGGGCTTGCCCAGTTTCTGAAAGGCTTTTTTCGAGGTCCAATCCGGCTGGGAAATAATGCCAACCCGGAATCCCTGCGCTTCAAGTACACGGCCAATAACCGCCATACCAAAGCTGACATGATCTACATAGGCATCGCCAGTAACGATAATGATGTCACAACTATCCCAACCTAACGCATCCATTTCCGCACGCGTCGTGGGAAGAAAATTCGCCACGCCAAAACATTCAGCCCAGTAAGGTCGATAATCGTAGAGTTTTTTTGGTTGGCTAGTCGCCGACATCGGCATCCCGTTTTGTTAGGTGTCGTCAAGTGAGTCGAAGTGCTTACGCTAAGCGTCTTTTAATGTACGTAGATTAGGTGCTGAAGCTCACTTAACTGACTGTTAATTTGTCTTTTCGTTGGATTTCAACAATGTATTGCAGGCTAATAAGCGCCGACATCTTACTTTAGGCTGTACGTATTGCAATCATAACCCGCTTTTTCGACCATATAGTGACGGCTTTAGGCTAACAAAGAGCATTATGGCCAATGAGGTTAGCGTCAATTGCTTGCCTGATGATTTATGACATGGGTGCGTCTAGACAACCTAACCTGATGAAATACGACAGCATCAAAAATAACGGCAGAATCAGTGACGTAAATAGCTTCTCCCCCGTCGATTTGAGAATCATTTTCAGTTATCCTACGCCACTTCAGAAATCCAATTAGAAAACACTGGTTGAATCAAACCGGCAGACACCAAAGGTTTTAATAAATGTTGAAAAACAAACAGTTACAGGAATGGATCGAGCAAATGACGGCGCTCTGTCAGCCTGAAGATGTTGTGATCTGCGATGGCAGTACGCAAGAATACGACCGCATGTGGGAGCTTTTAGTTGCCTCTGGCGCCGCGAAGAAACTAAACGAAGCCAAACGTCCTAATAGTTATCTGGTTCGATCTGACCCAGCGGACGTGGCTAGAGTAGAAAGTCGCACCTATATTTGCTCCGAGGAGCCCGAAGACGCAGGTCCAAACAACAATTGGATAAACCCCCAGGAAATGCGTGGCACGCTTACCAATTTATTTGAAGGCTGCATGCGTGGCCGAACCATGTATGTCATACCTTTCAGTATGGGCCCGGTCGGTTCTCCGATTGCCCACATAGGCGTAGAAGTTTCTGATTCACCCTATGTTGTGACAAACATGCATATCATGACAAGAGTTGGCGAAGCCGTGCTTGAAGAGCTCGGTGAAGACGGTGATTTTGTACCCTGTGTTCATTCTGTTGGTGTACCACTCATCGACGGTAAAGAAGATGTGACTTGGCCCTGCAACCCAGAAAACCTCTACATCGCGCACTTTCCAACGACGCGAGAGATCTGGTCTTTCGGTTCTGGCTACGGCGGTAATGCCCTACTCGGCAAGAAATGTTTCGCACTTCGCATCGCGTCAGCAATGGCTCGCGACGAAGGTTGGCTTGCTGAACACATGTTGATTTTGAAATTGACTAACCCCGAAGGGTTATCGAAATATGTTGCTGGTGCATTCCCAAGTGCCTGTGGCAAAACTAATTTGGCCATGCTCATACCGACAGTGCCCGGTTGGAAAGTTGAAACAGTGGGCGACGATATTGCTTGGATGAAGTTTGGTGACGACGGTCAGCTCTATGCCATTAACCCGGAAGCGGGCTTTTTCGGTGTCGCACCAGGTACGGGCATGGATTCGAATGCGAATGCCATGCTCAGTCTGAACGAAAATTGTATCTTCACAAACGTTGCCGAAACTGACGACGGTGATGTCTGGTGGGAAGGCATGACCGATGAGGCGCCGGAGCATCTAATCGATTGGACTGGCCAAGATTGGACCCCAAACAATACAACACCTGCCGCACACCCAAATGCTCGATTCACAGTGAATGCGGCACAATGCCCCGCCATTGCCGAAGAATGGGAAGAGCTCAAGGGTGTACCTATCAGTGCAATCCTGTTTGGTGGCCGACGCGCAACCGTTGTACCACTGGTTAACGAAGCGCGAGATTGGAGACAGGGAACTTTCTTCGGCTCAATTGTGTCTTCAGAGAAAACCGCTGCTGCTGCAGGAAAGATTGGTGAGCTTCGTCGCGACCCAATGGCAATGTTACCGTTCTGCGGCTACAACATGGCCGACTACTGGAGTCATTGGTTATCCGTCGGCGAACAAGAAGGCGCAGTGTTACCAAAAATTTACTACGTCAATTGGTTCCGTAAGGATGACGATGGCAAATTTATGTGGCCAGGCTTCGGCGAGAATTCGCGTGTACTTGAGTGGGTCTTTAACCGTTGCAACGGCACAGCCGATGCTATTGAGACGCCGATTGGCAACCTTCCAACGATGGATGGAATCAATTTTGAAGGTCTTAACCTTACCGATGCACAGAAAGCTGAACTACTGCGTGTCGAAGTGGATGGCTGGCTCAGCGAGATACCATTGATCAACGAATATTATGATCAATATGGTGATCGTATGCCGGAAGCATTACGGGTCGAACTAAACGAACTCCAACAGCGTTTGGAAGAAGCAAAGCAGGCTGTTGCTTAAGCTAAAGCTTGTCTCGCGAAGCCACACGTAGGTGAAGGTCTTTCAGACTCAGACGTAGAGGCTTTAAAACAATCAGTAAGAACAAAAAAGGAGGCGCAAGCCTCCTTTTTTGTTTGCGTCATGCAATACGCTAACACCTCGATGCGTTGCCATCTATACACTACACAGCCCCCTTTGCGATCCGGCGCGTTACCAGCACTAGTAGCTACAGCGTATATCCTTATCAACGAAAGCTAACAACTTAGTCATGGCAGATAACAGCGACGTGACGACAGAATTGTTGTGAATGATAGGCAAAAAAAAGCCGGGGGGCCAAAAAGGCGCCCCGGCTAAAACTCTCTACGAGAGGGATTATGCTGTTTTGACAAATTCAGGATAGGCCTCGAGTCCACACTCGCCGAGATCCACACCTTTGTACTCTTGTTCCTCGGTGACTCTAATGCCTACCGTCATTTTAAGAACTCCCCATACGATCAGGCTTGTTACAAACACCCATCCGAAGATAGTCGCGGCACCAATAAGCTGACCTGAAAATGATGACGCATCATTGGTTAGCGGCACAAGCAACAGTCCTAACAAACCACATGTACCGTGAACCGAGATCGCACCTACAGGATCATCAATCTTCAACTTGTCCAGACCTATGATTGAGAAGACAACTAACACACCACCTGCAGCACCAAACAAGGTTGCTTCAAGGGCTGTTGGCGTCGATGGCTCGGCCGTAATTGCAACAAGTCCAGCGAGCGCACCATTCAATAACATGGTTAAGTCAGCTTTTCCAAATAGAAGTCTTGCAGTGATGAGCGCGGCCATTGCACCACCCGCTGCTGCGGCGTTGGTATTGAGGAAGACCATCGCGACTGAGTTAGCACTCGCGATATCGCCTAACTTTAAGACAGAACCGCCGTTGAATCCAAACCATCCCATCCAAAGGATAAATGTACCCAAGGTTGCGAGTGGCAGATTGGCACCGGGAATCGCCATGATTTCGCCATTTTTGCCATACTTGCCTTTACGTGCGCCTAGCAACAGAACACCGGCGAGCGCAGCGGTAGCACCCGCTAGAGTGGACGATACCTGAACCTGCAAAGTCTGAGAATCCAAGGTCACCCAAAGTGTACATGCCGAAAACCGCATCGCCATTCCAAGTCCAGCTACCTTCCATTGGGTAGATGAAAGCCTGTCATAACAACTGCGAAGCCTAGGAAGGCCCATAGCTTCATTCGCTCAGCTACGGCACCTGAAACAATCGACATCGCCGTTGCAACGAACACAACCTGGAAGAAGAAGTCAGAAGCAGCCGTAGACTGATCCACCGCAAAGCCTTCTGCCTGTGATTCAGCAAGTACTGTTGCTACAGTGTATCAGCGGACGCCGCACCATCAAGTTCAATACCTGATAGGAAGTAGTCGCCGCCGTACATAATGGCGTAGCCACAGACGAGATACATGATGCAAGAGATTGCGAATAGCGCGACATTCTTTGTCAGAATTTCGGCCGTGTTTTTTGAGCGTACAAGTCCAGCTTCCAGCATGGCAAAGCCAGCTGCCATCCACATGACTAGTGCGCCACATACGAGGAAATAGAATGTATCCATCGCATATTGTAGTTCGAGTGTTTGATCCACGTTTGAGCCCCTCCACAGGTTCGATCTAAAAAAATAGTGCTTAATAAATTTGGTGTTACCCATGGAAAAGCAAACATGATGCCAAGCTGGTCGTTTAGGTTGAAAATAACCTTCTAGCCCTTTGTTCTCGGGGCCTGCAACTTTTTTGCCAGGGCCCCACACAACCCCCGCCGCTGTGAATGCACCAAACTGACGCACAATAATGATGCGCTAACAATGTGCCGAGGTTGATCGCGCCCCGTTTCGAGGCGCCGAACGCCGAGAGCGTGATTTTGAGAGATACTTCAATCAGATTTTGCTTAAGTCGAACCGCCATTTGAAAGCGCGATGCTTGGATAAAGGTCTATGAAGTTACCGTGTGCGACAGTGTCTCAAGTGCAGCAGGCAGACACAGTGAATTATCAGGAACTAACGTTTGACCACAGCAGGTTGATGGTTGAAGAATGAAGCTTGAAGGTTGAAGGTTGAAGGTTGAAGGTTGAAGGTTGAAGGTTGAACGCTGAGGAATTGGGGTTAAGGCAGAGGAGCAGGCGGTATATAAATCATTCGATTAAAAAAGGACGCTGGTGCTCATTGCCTTGCTGTAACCGTTCAGCTTTAGGTTTTGATTAGCCAGAGAACCCTGGCTAATCAAATCGAGCACTAGTGTCCTGTTACTTTTACTGCGACATGATTACGCGTCAACGGTAAACGTCAATCCTGCACTGGCAATCAACCGATTACGCAGCGTCGCACCAAGCGCGGGCGCAGGTGTGTAGAAACCACCGGCAACCTCTGGCAGATCTTTCACAAGACAGATAGCAGACTCGGCGATCATTTTTGAGGTCGAACCGTATCCAGGATCTTTGTCCCCCGTCACCGTTACGCAAAGCGTGTTGCCATCGGATGATGTGCCATGCACCATGAGATCATAATAACCTTCTTCCTGCTCTTTCTTAGACGGTCCTTCGCCAGGCTTTGGCGCTTCACCTTCGGGCATGAATTGATTAGAGGCGGCCGCTTCGGCAGCTGCCTTACCCGCTTCTCCCGAACCACCCACCATCATTTCGTCGTAGACGAAGTCTTCGCCATAAGCGTGACCCATAAGCGCATTTGAGCGGTGAATGTTCTTCGTGTTGATCACCGCCATCATGAACGGCGCAACCCAGATGCCAAGTGCTTCATCTTCTTGAACCTGATTACCAGCAGGTTGTGCAGGGCCTTGAAAGCCATCAGCGAGCGAAAACGGGTCCATCAAAGGCGCCATAAGAGAGGCATCATTCTGCACGGCGGCCATTGTTGCAGCCCCACTTGCAGCGGTACCGCCGGACAATGTGCCTTGCATCGAACGCAGCCGACCGCGTACTCGAGACATAGGTTGACCAAATGACTTGACGGCCTCTTCCTGCAGATACTGCACGCCGAGGTCGAATGGAATCGAGTCAAACCCGCACGAGAAGACAAGACGAGCGCCGCTTTGTATTGCTGCTGTTTGATACTTAGCAATCATCTCGCGCATAAACAACACTTCGCCACAAAGATCCACGTAGTCTGCGCCTGCTTCCACACAAGCTTTTACGACGGGTTCTCCATAAAGAGAATAAGGCCCCACTGAGGTGAGAACACATTTGGCCCGGCGAGCCATGTCCTCAAGAGACGCCGCATCTGATGAGTCAGCTACGATAAGAGGCGTATCCGAAGGTGCACCGATGAGGTCTCGCACTTCAGCTAGTTTGTCCGCACTTCGTCCTGCCATTGCCCATGTAACACCACTGTTCTTGCCGTATTGCTTATTTAGATATTCAGCAACAAGTTGCCCTGTAAATCCTGTCGCGCCAAAAACGACGACATCAAATTCTGCGTTAGCGTTCATTTTCTTAATCCTTGAATAAATGTTCTGGGTACTTCAAATAAATTACTTTTAACTTTGTCGTACGAGTAACCGAGACAAAAAAAGGGACACTAAGCCCCTTTCATTGTCATCACCTCTTACTAACGAACTAGTCGAGTCGCTCGATGATTGTACCCGTACCTAAACCACCACCACAACACATCGCGATAAGGGCGTACTTGCCTCCGGTTCGCTCCAGTTCGTGAAGAGCTGTCGTAATAAGTCGAGCACCCGTGCTGCCTGTTGGATGTCCTAGCGCAATAGCACCACCATTGACGTTGGTCTTGGCTGGATCGATACCCAGATCCTTCTCCCAAGCCAATACCACAGATGCAAAGGCTTCGTTGACCTCAAAGACATCAATGTCATCGACCGTCAGGCCAGCGCGATCGAGCACTTTACGGGTTGCAGGAATGGGCCCCTTCAACATAGTCACTGGATCGACGCCAACCAATGTCGTTGCAACAATCTTCGCGCGGGGCTTCAGACCCAGTTCTTTCACAGCT
>CAJJAA010000030.1 GCA_905182025.1 uncultured OM182 clade bacterium | reverse complement strand
GCCTATTTTCTGCGTAAGGGTGATCCAGATCAGCCGATTATTTATGAGGTTAAACGGTTACGTGAAGGACGGGGTTCCGATACGCGCAGTATTTCTGCTTATCAATCCGGTCTGGAAGTGTTCCATATGATCGCCGCTTATAAGCTGCCGGAAGAAGGTGATAATCATCAAAAAGAAATGCCAGCGGTGATTAGTCCTGAAGCGTTAGAAGAGAAAATAGCGGTTGAGGGGGAGGGGTTTAGACCGCCCATGATGGCAGGTGATCGAGCCACATTGTTGCGCATCTCTGAAACCTTTGTGCCAAACAAATTTGAGGCGGGTCGAGTTCCAGCATTGCAATGTTGGATGAAGTCTAATCATAGCGGCGCCATCAACAAACAATTATCTCAATGTGTTGTAGCCTTTTTGTCCGACGGCACGTTGATGTTTAACTCTGTTATTCCCTACGGCGTGCCTTTCCAAACACACCGACTAACCAGCCTAGATCACAGTGTATGGTTTCATCAAACCTGCGATGTGTCTGACTGGATGCTGTTTGATCAGCGCAGCACCGCTGCCGCTGACGGCCGCGGCATGAACGAAGGAGAAGCTTATGATCGAACAGGTAATCTGGTTTTCAGCACGAGTCAAGAATCGATGCTGCGGCGGATTTAGCGCTCCTTCATTCGCAAATTTAACGAACAATATTTTGGGCGTACAATTCATCGATGTCTGTGTCGCTCAAGCCTAGATTCGAAAGTACTTCTCGAGTGTGCTCCCCGAGTAGAGGCGCTGGGCCGGAAATCACCGCTGGCGTTTCAGAAAACCTGGCAGCTGGGCGGGGCTGACGAACGGCGCCGAGGCCGGGTTGATGCATTTCTTCAATAAGCTTGTTGGCAATAATCTGTTCGTGTTGAAGTAATTCTTTTCGACTCAGCACGGGCGCAGACGGCACACTGTTTTCATCCATGACCTTTAACCAGTGAGCGGTTGGTTTTGTGGCGATTACCTCGGCGGTTAAATTAAGGCGTTGCGCATTATTTTTAACGCGTCCGGCGGGTGTATTGAAACGCTCATCCGCCAACCATTCTTCTTTATTGAGGGCTTTACACATGCCCTGCCACTCTGCATTTGAAATGGCACCGGCGGTGATATATCCGTCGCTTGTTTCAAAAATGAGATCCGGTGCGAGTTGCGGTGGGACCTTGTCTTCGTTACCGATGATCGTGTAGCCCGCCATACCCTCGGCCCAAGTGAGGGAAATCATTGCGTCAATCATAGCGACTTTGACATGTTGGCCTTTGCCGGTCCGCTCTCTTGACAGTAGTGCCGCGGTGATGGCCTGTGCCGCGGTTAAACCCGTTGTCTTGTCTGGAATGACGGTGCGGATCATTTTCGGTCGACCGGTCTCTCTATCTCGCTGAATATCCGCTAAGCCTGATAAGGATTGAATGACAGGGTCGTAGACCCGCTTGTGTGCGTAAGGGCCGGTTTCGCCAAAACCAGAGATCGAACAGTAAACAATATTGGGGTTAACCTCCGTGACGGTGTCATAGCCTAATCCCATGCGTTCGATGGCGCCGGGTCGAAAGTTTTGAACCAGCACATCCGCTTCCGCCGCCAGTCGCATGACGAGCGCTAAGCCCTGAGGCGTTTTAAGGTCGACTGCGATGCCTTTCTTGCCTCGGTTGGCGGAAAGAAATGAGGGTGTAATACCATCGCCACCACCCATAGCGCGGACGATATCACCGTGAAAGGGTTCAACTTTAATGACATTGGCACCCTGGTCTGCCAACCACATGGTTGCCAGTGGTCCGGAAAGAACGGCAGAGAGGTCGAGTATTTTGAATCCGTCGAGGGGGCCTGTCATTTTTGATCCATCAAAGTTGTCACTGAATTGAAAACTATGTCACATTGGACCGCATAGCATCAACCAACGCGGTTGAATAACATTGATTGCCGTCAGCTGCTAGAGTGACGGACGCGGTAATTGAATTAGCCTGTAGGCGAGGGAACCCTTTGAAACCATTGACCGTTTGGGGTGTAGGTACAACACGAACGATGCGCGTGCATTGGTTGATGTTCGAACTGGGTCTAGATTATGAAACCCAACGTATCGAATCTCGCACGGGCGAAACGCAGGATCCTGCATATCTGAAAATCAACCCGAAACAGAAAATCCCCAGCTTGGTTGATGGCGACCTTGTGGTGACCGAGAGTACGGCCATTATGCGACATCTTCGAAGATGCTATGACACCTTAAAATACGATGAATACCAGCAGTCAGTCGAAGGCCAAGCGGCGTACGATGAGTGGCTTTCATTTATGTTGATGGAATTAGACGCAACCTCTTTGTATGTTGTTCGGCGCCACAGGGATCTACATCAGATTTATGGTAAAGCCGACAATGCTGTTTCTTCTTCAATCGCGTACTTTGAGAAAATGATCACGTCAGTTGAAGACAGGATAAAGGGTCGACAGTTTCTGTGGGGTTCACGATTCTCGGAGTTGGATATCCACTTGACGATATTGTTGGACTGGGCAAGTGCAGTAGATGCAAAAGTGCCTGAAGCCTTCGTCGCATACCATAGCGAGATGACGCAACGAGGGGCCTATCTTGCGGCCCGCAAGTTCAACTACGGCGAGCTGCAGTTGCCTACGATTCCCGTCTAGTTGTTATTGGCTTATGCCCACGGTTTTCGAGGCGTGACGATCGGGAAGCGTCGTTCGAACTGATCAAATAATTCACGAAACTTTCCAAGCGCCTCAAAATCACCTGACATTTCTAGCTCACCACTCTCCAGTAGTTTCATCGCGTCGGTATTGCCCGTCATCATGAACTTGAAATTGACTGCGCTCATCCTCAAGGTTGCATTAGGTTTTTGGTGCTGTTTACCCGTGAAAGCATGAAGAACAGCGTTTTCGATTGAGAGAAGTGTTGGTTCGCTATCCGTGAAATCAAGATTCAAATGTATCACCAAACCATCCGCACTTGGGCCGTTAAGACGCACGGCCATTGTTTGATACAGGTTCTCCAACGGCATTGATTTAGCCATACTGGCGGTGGCACCAAACGCGGCACCCTTGGGTAAGCCTTGTCGTAGTTCCAGTGCGCCACAGAGATAGAAATTCCGCCAAGGACCTGACTCCGACTGATAACCTAATTGCTCTAACGTATCTGCCTGTAAAGCACGTGCATTGAAGTGATCGGGTTCTGCCATGACGACATGGTTCAAGACTTCAGCGACCCAGCGATAATCGCCAGCGTCGAAACAACCTCGCGCTTTCTCAACGATGGCGTCAGCGCCCCCCATGAACTCCAGATAACGAGTTGCAACCTCGGTCGGTGGAAGGGGGTAGAGTGTTGCTGGATTGCCATCGAAAAAACCGAGGTATTTAACGTACACGGCGCGCGCGTTGTGATGCACGGTGCCGTAATAATCTCGATTGTAGAATTCCTTACCGAGGCTCTCTGGCAACTTAATTTGTTCAGCGATTTCTTCTTTGATGTAACCGTGATTAGCCAGACGAAGTGTTTGATCATGAATGTACTTATACATATCGCGTTGTTTCTTGAGGTATTCGATAGCCTCTTGGCGGCCCCATATAGGCCAATGATGACTGGCGAATTCAACTTCGAGTCGATCGCCGAATAAATCAATGGACTCATTGATTTGAGCCGCCCATGCCAGAGCATCACGCACCTGCGCACCCCTCGGTGTGTAGAGGTTGTGTAGATGGTGGGAGGTGATCTCTGACATACACAGGGCTTTGAATTGTGGGAAGTAAAATACCATCTCGGCTGGCGCTTCTGACCCTGGCGTCATCTGAAACTCAATATCGACACCGTCAATGTGACGGGTTTCGCCGGTTTCTTTGATAAGGTCATTAGGAATGATAAACCCGGTGTTGCCCATTGAAAGGGCGGCACCTAATCCGGTAGTCACAAAGCCTGTTGGAGACGACGGTAGCAAATTGCCGTACATGTAGGTTGCGCGGCGGCTCATGACATTACCGGCAAGCACGTTTTCGGATAGCGCTTCGTTGACGAAATGTTCCGGTGCAATCATTGCAACTTTGCCAGATTCAGCATCTTCGTGACTCATGACACCGAGAATGCCGGCGAAATGGTCAGCGTGACTGTGCGTAATAATGACAGCGACAACGGGACGTTCGCCGAGTTCCTTATTTGCCAGTGCCAAGCCTGTTCGAGAGGCTTCAGTTGATGTAAGGGGGTCAATAATGATCCAGCCAGAGTCACTCTTTATGAGTGTCATATTGGCAATATCAAACGAGCGAATCTGGTAGATGCCAGGAACGACTTCGTATAGGCCGTGATTTAATGCGTTGAGTTGCGCCTGCCGCCAGAGTGATGGGTTAACGGTCTCGGCGGGTTCGTCATTTAAGAAAGACAAACCCTCGAGGTCAAAGGCCGCTCGGCTGCCGGAATCGTGTGCAATAGTGATCGGGTTAAGGGTTGCGATAAAGCCCTTTTTAGCATTATCAAAGCTTCGCCGGTCCGTGAAGTCGAGTTTGTTGAAAAATCCCTGATTTATCTTCTTTGTCGCTTCAGTCGCGGGTTTGGGTGATATGAATTCTTTGGGTAGTGCCTGATAATCTGTCATGGGACCGGTCCATTTATTTTTATTGTTTTAGCTCATTATTCTGAGCTTACATGCATCTTTCGTTCAATGTGAGTGATTCACTGTATGCAAATAGCATAGTGCCTTATACGTTGGCGTTAAACTTTGAATTTAAGTAAAGAGATGTTAGCGTGCGTCGCCTTTCAGTTGCTGCACGCAAACTCTGGGCTTTTTTCACTTAATCGTATAAGTGCAGTTTGTCAGTCTATCAAAATGAATAACGCTAAGTTAAAGAATCTTAAACCATGTATTTGAATGTATGAATTTGAACCGATGTATCTGAACCGATGTATCTGACTATCCTGTTAGAAACAGCCAATGTTACCGGGCCCATTTTCATTTTGGTGATCTTGGGTGTCTTGCTGAAACGCATCGGCTTTATTTCTGATGCGTTTGTACAGTCCTCGTCAAAATTGGTGTTCTCTTTGTGCCTGCCAGTTTTGTTGTTCACGACGATCTCACAAATCGATCTTGATGAGAGTTTTGATCTCGACGTTTTTAATTTTAGTATCGTTGCGAGTTGTCTAACATTTACGCTAAGTTGGTTAGTTGCTGTTATTTTTGTTAAACCGCGCAAAGATAGAGGCGTGTTTGTTCAAGGTAGTTTTAGAAGCAATTTAGGGGTGGTGGGCTTAGCTTTATGTAGTAATGCCTTTGGTGCTGAAGGTCTGGTGCTCGCATCGTTGTTACTGGCAAGTATGACCTTCACCTATAACATTCTCTGTGTGTTGGTGTTGTCATATTATAATGCCGATCAAACGGTAACCCTTAGAGCCGTTACTCTCGATATTTTAAAAAACCCTTTGATCATATCTATCGCTATCGCGGTGCTGGTGAACGTGCTGAGTATTCCCATACCAACAATATTGCTAAGTGCTGGTGACTATCTAGGTCAACTTGCGTTGCCTCTGGCGCTATTAGGGTGTGGCGCGGGCATGAATCTTCGGGCACTTAGGTCCTCATCGACACTAACGGTGCTCGCTGTATTGCTAAAAACATTGCTGTTGCCGCTAGTTGTCACATTGCTGGCCTGGCAATTAGGTTTTACAGGGTTGTCTCTCGGCGTATTATTTTTGCTGTTTGTGAGTCCCACGGCGACGGCCAGTTTCATTATGGTGAAATCCATGGGTGGCAATGATGTGTTGGCGGCGAATCTCATTATGGTGACGACGCTGGTCAGCATATTCACCTGTAGTTTAGGTTTGTTTTTGTTGCGTGTGTGGAATTTGGTATAGCACTAATAGATGAAAAATAAGCAGCAAGTACACCCCGTTATTGTAAAAAGCCGACAGCGTCAGCATGACACAATAACGGGGTATCGTACGCAGATCGAAAATATGTCAATAAAACAGACGACTTCGCTCAGATAATTATGCCGCTAAGCCCTGAAGCTTTGCTGCTTGCTGACGTAGCAATTCAGGTGAACCCAATAACTGTCGGTTGAAACCAATGCGTTTAAACCAATAGTGCAGGCCCACGAGATCAGTGAAACCCATGCCGCCATGAACCTCCGTCGAGGTTTTTGCAACGAACTTACCGACTTCACTGATGTGTGCTTTTGTATGACAGGTTGTCAGGCGCGTTTCTTCCGGCAGGTGATCGTAGGCATGTGCGGCATACCAGACCATTGATCGACAGGGCTCAAGCCCCGCCGTCATTTCGGCACACATATGTTTGACTGCCTGAAAGGACGCGATCGGGCGATCAAACTGTTCTCGCTCTTTTGCGTAGGATACGGCTTGATCAATCATATTCTGGCCCGCACCGAGAGTGTCCGCCGCGAGCATGATTCGGCCGATATCCAGGGCGCGATTGAAATCTTCTGTGTCGTTGGAGATGAGCTCAGCGGCGGTGTTATCAAAGACCAATTCACAGGTCGTGCGCGTCAGATCGATGGTTGCCATGTTCTTTCTTTCGACAGCGTCTGCAGCGACCAAATACAACTGTTGATCATTGGTTGCGACCAAGTAGTAGTCTGCATCAATGTCTAATGCAAACAGGCTAAGCCCAGACAGCTTATTGCCCGATGCGCTGACGCCCGCTTTGTCTTTCGCCGCGATAGCCTCGCCAAAGGCAATACCGATACGACAAGTGCCGGCGGCGATATTAGCGATGAGGTCATCGCGTTTACCGGCAAGTGCAATCGGTGCCATGATAGCGCTACTAATGAACGGTGAAGGTGTGACGTGATAACCGAGAAGCTCGGAAATAATGGCCGCTTCAACAGCGCCAAGTCCGACACCGCCTTTATCCTCAGGGATTATCAGGGCGGGAATGCCAAGTTCAGCTAGACCTTGCCAGACCGCTTTGTCGTTCTTGTCTGCGGTAGCGACTTTTCTCACTTCATCCAGGGGTACTTGTTCGTTGAGAAACCGGTTAACCGAATCCTGCAGAAGTGTCTGTTCTTGTGATAATCCGAACTCCATAATCTTCTCCTACCTACTGAGCTGGTCTAGGTTCACGGGGCATTTCAAGACCTCGCTCGCTGATAATATTTTTTTGAATTTGTGAGGTGCCGCCACCAATGATCAAGCCGAGTTGATACATATATTGGCTTTGCCAAGTGCCATTGTTGCGAGTGTATTCGTTGTCGCCGTAGGCCAGTCCGAGTTCTCCAAGTACGTCAATCGCTAACCCTTCCAGATCGTGACGTAACTCAGTACCTTGCAGTTTGACAATCAATCTTGCCAACGAGGCATCCTGACCTTCATTTAAGCGTGAAGAAAGGATGCGCATATCATTGAATCGCATTGCCATGATTCGACCTTGCAATTGCATTAAACGATCGCGGAAGACAGGGTGGTCGATTGCCTTCTCGCCTGCGATAGTTTCTTTTTGCATAAGCTCGATCAGTGAGTTCAAACGGGACAATGCCGCGTCAGGATTGCCCAGCATGTCGCGCTCGTGTCCAAGAATCGAGTTTGCTACCTGCCAGCCCTGGCCACGATTCCCGACAATCTGGTGTGCCGGAACACGAACGTCGGTGAAGAACACTTCATTAAAGTTAGCAACGCCTGTCATATCGACCAATGGTCGAATCTCGATGCCCGGTGTGTCCATGCTGAAAAGCAGAAAAGAAATACCGTGATGTTTCTTGGCGTCAGGTTCCGTTCTTACCAGACAGAAAATCCAATCTGCGAGGTGGGCTGTACTGGTCCAAATCTTTTGGCCATTGATGACCCACTCGTCTCCATCCATTACTGCATTGGTCCGCAGGCTTGCCAAATCACTGCCTGCGCCGGGTTCTGAATAACCCTGGCACCAGACCATGTCACCTTCGATTGTCGGTTTGACGAATTTGAGTTTCTGCTCTTCATTACCGACTTCTAGCAATGTTGGAACAAGCATTGAGATACCTTGGCCGCCCATACCACCTTGAATACCCGAATCTGCAAATTCCTCAGCGATTATGCGTGATTGAATAATGTCTGGCTTAGCACCATAGCCACCGTAAGCATCGGGTATTGTTCGTGCGGTATAGCCGTTTTCGATGAGGGTTTTCTGCCATTGTTTGGCAGCCGCTGCGTTTGAACGACTGGTTGGCGCGCTCTCCCGGTTATTAGCAATGAAGTCTTTGACTTCCGTACGGAAAGTTTCGTATTCCGCTCCAAATGAAAGATCCATTTCTTTCTCCCATGATTTAGCAAAATAATATACACCAGAATCGTGGCGAAGCGGCAATGTCGATAAAACTATGGTTCTGTTGATTGATCCCCTATTGCACCGGTGTATGCTTCATTGGTATCTGCTTCGTATTGACCTGTTTATGTTGGCCGCCTTATAACCCTAATCCAAATGGGGTTGAATTGTGATTGCCTTCAAGGGAGACTCTGCGCCTCGCTGTAGAACATTAATGACGGCAGAATAAACGTAATAGTTTCGAATCAAATAGGAGTAACAAATGACAGTTAAAGTGGGCGATAAAGTTCCGGCAGCAACAATGAAAGTAATGGGTGCGCAAGGTCCTGCGGATTTGACCACGGCGGAATTGTTTGCCGGCAAGAAAGTTGTGTTATTTGCTGTACCCGGTGCATTTACACCGACCTGTAGCGCCGCTCATTTGCCGGGTTTTGTCGTTAATGCTGACAAAATTAAGGCTAAAGGCGTAGACACCATCGTTTGTCTGTCCGTCAATGATGCGTTTGTTATGGATGCGTGGGGCAAGGACAAAAATGCTGAAGAGCTTGTGATGGCTGCCGACGGTAACGGTGACTTTACTAAAGCCATGGGTCTTGAGCTTGATGGGTCTGGATTCGGCTTAGGACAGCGATCTCAGCGTTACGCTATGATTGTTGAAGATGGCGTTGTGACAACACTAAATGTTGAGCCTGGCCCTGGTTTTGAGGCTTCATCGGCTGAAAAAATTATGGAAGCTCTCTAGCAGCACTCTAAGCAGCTCTGTAAAACGCTCAATTGAAGCGTTAGGCTCGATTCCCAACGGGATTCGTCGACATACCTAACTGTGATTGGTTTCGTCGATAGACAAGCCGATAGAATGCCCGTTTCGAGCGGGCATTTTTTTGCCTGTATTTTTTCCAATTAATTTTTTGGTGAGCAAACGTGATTGTTGAAAGTTGGGTCTTATGGACGATTCTTGCATCTTTTATGCAAGCTGTTCGTACGGCCGGTCAGAAACAACTTACGACGAACGTTACGCCGTTGGCCGCGACGCTGGCGCGGTATCTCTACGGCGTGCCGTTTGTTCTCGTGTGGCTCTGGTTTACCTCCGACGGCCAGTTGTCAGCGCTACCGGACCTTAATCTAAACTTTTTAGTTTCCGGATTGATCGCAGGTGTGTTGCAAATTTTGGCAACGCTGTTGCTAATTCGTTTGCTTGGCTTGCGGAACTTCGCCGTTGGCAGCACCTATGTCAAAACCGAAATTCTCCTGACGGCTATTTTAGGCTTCACCTTTTTTGCGGAACAGATTACGTTGATGGGGTTTGCTGCCATTGTGATTTGTGTCGTTGGCCTTATTCTTATCTCAGTTTCTAAGTCTGGCGGTTTGGCGAGCCTTTGGAATCAGTCTGCTATCTACGGATTAGCAGCTGGCTTGTGTTTTTCTCTGACTTCTTTGTTCCTGCGGCGGGCAAGTCTGTCCTTTGGTATTGATGACGCGATGTTTACGGCCAGTATCACTTTGGCTTATATGGTCACGCTGCAATGTTGCATCACATTTGTTTGGGTGCGTCTGCAGCAGCCAGGGCAAATAACGAAACTATTAAAGCTTTGGAAGCCTGGGTTTTTTATCGGTGTGACGAGTGTGGCGGGTTCTATTGGTTGGTTCACGGCGATGACATTGGAGTTTGCGTCCTATGTAAAAACCTTAGGCCAGCTGGAGTTTCTTTTTACGCTGGCGATATCTATTCTTTACTTTCGAGAGCGACCCACACCCATGGAGTTCATGGGTATGGGACTGATCATTTTCGGCGCCGTTATCTTACTGTTAACTTAGCGCCGCTTTTTTATCTTACCTGCGGCGCTCTCTAACCTTGCCTTGCGGCGTTGGCAACCTCAGCGATTTTGTCTAGCTGCTTGAGTACCCCATCAGAAGAGGTTTGCGGTAGGCCGAAAATCATGTCGGTAAAACCCTGGTCGATTCGCCCTTTGACGAAGTCAAGATCAGCGGGCGCACCGAAGAGGGCGATGTCCATATCCTTTGCGTTTCGACCTTGCTTTTCACAGGCTGTTTGAAGTTGCTCCATACCACCGCTGCCCGAACCACCGATGGGCATCCAGCCGTCACAGTATTCTGCGATACGATCGAAGGCCCACTTCGAGTTTGCGCCAAGCCAAATCGGTGGCCCTCCAACTTGAACGGGTTTGGGCCAGCACCAAATGGGGTCGAAGTTGACGTACTCACCATGGAATTCTGCTTCATCCTTTGACCATATTTCTTTCATCGCTAGGATTTTCTCGCGTACGATTGCCCAACGATGCTTAAAACTAGCGCCATGATTTTCCATCTCCTCAACGTTCCAGCCTGCGCCAATACCGAAAATAAAACGCCCGCCAGAGATTTGATCCAGTGATGCGATTTGCTTTGCGAGCGTTATGGGGTCTCGTTCGATCACAAGACAGATACCCGTGCCAATTTTTATTCTCGAGGTCACGGCAGCGGCGGCTGTCAAGGCAACAAAAGGGTCATGACTGCGCCAGTACCAGTCTGGCAAGTCGCCGCCGCCGGGAAAAGGCGTGGTGCGTGCGACAGGAATGTGTGTATGTTCAGGAAAAAAGAGTGAGTCCAAACCGCGTTCTTCAACTGCTTTGGCAATCTCGACCGGTTGAATGGTTTGATCTGTAGGGAAAATCTGCACACCGAAATTGGCCATTGGGTTCATATCCGTTTGTGATAAGGACGACCACAATACTACTGGAGAAAAATGGGTGCCAGTATTTGCGCTGGATATGATGGGATAAACTCGGATGAATATCCTAAAGTTAGTATCTGCTGGGCGTATTAATGGCAGATGTCGCCGACAATCCAATTCTAAGCCGAAGCCCAGCTGTTAGCGTTAAGCTTTCTTGCTTGTAATTGAATGCAATCTTACCCGCGACTCATGTATTGTAGCCATTGAATAGGGCACCGATTGATCCTAGACAGATAAGTAATGCCTAATGAATAAAGCGACGATTCTAGTCATTGATGATCAAACGATGTTACTGCGTGTAATGCAGTGGATGCTTTCTGACAATTATCTGATGAAAACACGCCTAACTCGCTTCGTTGAAGCTTTGACTCGTGGCTATTTGACAGAATGAGATAAAACTCGAGAGACAGCCAAATCCCTTGTAGATCATAATGTTTCGCAAGGTTCTTTTTGCCATCATCTATACAGGCTATTTTGATCGACATTTTTTTAAAGATTGCAGAACTAAACCGATAAAGCTGCTGCGTTTATTTTCACGCACCACAATGCTAACCCTATGGATAAAGGATCACCATGACGCCCACCTGTTTTACCGTTGATATTAGAGACAATATTGCCCACATCGTGCTGTCACGGCCAGAGAAGCTCAACAGTATGAATCCAGCTTTTTGGGATGAGCTTCCGCAAATTGTTGCAGATATTGATGATAATGCTCGAGCCAGGGTGATTGTCATTTCTTCGACCGGGCCACATTTTACTGCAGGGCTAGACTTAGATTCGTTTATGGCGAGCGATAGCGAATCAGCTGACGCCGATAAGGCAGCAATCACGCCGGATCCTAAGCGTCATCGAATTAAGGGCGAACGCTTCTATCAAAACGTTAAGCGGATGCAAAAAACCTTCAATTGTCTTGAAGACTCTAGAGTACCTGTTCTCGTCGCGATTCAGGGTGGCTGCATTGGTGGCGGCGTCGACTTTGCGACGGCTTGTGATATGCGTTATGCGTCCGCCGAAGCATTTTTTACGATCTATGAAATCAATATTGGCATGACAGCTGATGTGGGTACTTTTCCACGTTTAGTTAAGCTGATCCCAGAGGGTATTGTGAAGGAGCTCGCCTATACAGGCAGACGCATGTCTGCGCAGGAAGCTAAAGATGTCGGTCTGGTCAATCACGTTTATGAAACGCAGGCTGATATGTTGGCGGGTGTCATGGAAATTGCGAAAGAAATTGCCAGCAAAGCACCCTTGGCCATTTACGGTTGCAAACGAATGATCAATTACTCCAGGGATCATAATACGGCCGATGGCTTAGACTACATCAGCATATGGAATGCCAGTATGTTGCAATCAGAAGAGATGGGCGAAGCCATTAGTGCCAAGGCTGAGAAACGCGATGGTGATTTCGTGAGTCTTTCTAAAATGAACGGGAAGTGAAATATTTAACGAACTGATCTTCAGTTTCTAGCATGGTTAGCCAGTAGCGAGCCGGGTTCGATCAATATAGAAAGACAGGTAGTCTTTGAGCCCGGCGACTTCAGGATAAGGCGTTTCGTAACTCCAAACAATATTCTCGCCCGTGTGATCAGCGTCAGCTGTTTCTGAGTTTAGCGTCCAGTAGCTGGCATGGCCCTTAAAAGGGCAATAGGTAGAATGTTGGGTTTTGGTAAATAGGGACAGATTTACATCTTGACGGGGAAGATAGTAAACCGCTTTGTGCATGGACTCTTTGATCACAAGTGCTTGAGTTGACGTTGCGATTTCGATGTCGCCAAAAAAAATGCTTATGGATGCCTCTGTCGGCGTCATCGTGACTGAATAGTCCGGATACTTTGCAAGGACTTTTTCTCGCGTCGGCGTGACTGGAAACTGACCCATGTTGATGCTCCTGTTGTTGAGGTTCTTGTTGAAATAGTGGTTGCGATAATGGTTGGCATTGATGTCAGTGTTGTAGTTGAATCGATTGAAATTGCAGACTGATTCATCATACGTATTCACATATGCGCACGACAAGCCGATAATGTCGTTCGTCAGACAAAATTTTGCATCGATAGCTGTTATCAAGACACCTATTAAAAGCCCTTATATGTAACGCTTATAGGTCGCTAGACGTGCAAATCGTACCCAAGAAAACGTTCATAAGGTTGCAACATGTCAGTTGAAGAGTGGAAACCGGTACAAAAAATTACAATAGACTTAGCGAAGCTGCGCCAGTATGTGGCGATAGCGAGCAACTTTGATGACTCAAATGTTGCAGCGGCACTGCCGGTAGAAAACATCAGTGCGGATAGTTTTCTTATGAGCGCCGCCGCAGCGGACTGGGCGCAGGCAGATGAGCTCAATAGCGACGACATTTCTAACCTGATCCGTTTCTTTACGCTTGCTGAAATGCAGCTGCCAGGTTGGGAAGCAGGTAAGAGCAGCCCGGTTATTTATCTGTTCAAGTTGTTGAGGAAAAAGACAGATGTAGACGCCGAAGCATTGAAAGCGCTAAGAAGTTGGATAAAGACAAACTCTGATAACCGTTACTTACCTAATGGCGCGGTGATTTAATACGCGTATAATGCGGCACTTTTCATGATTGGATAAGTATCATGGTCGATCGTACAGCAACAATAGATAGAGACACACTTGAGACGCAGATAAAGGTCGCCATCAACTTAGATGGAACGGGCGCTGTGCAATTTGATACGGGTTTGCCATTCCTTGAGCATATGCTTGATCAAGTCGCTCGACATGGTTTGATCGACCTTAATGTTGAAGCCAAAGGTGATCTTGAGATCGATGCTCACCACACGGTTGAGGATATCGGTATCACGCTGGGACAGGCTTTTAAGGCGGCGATTGCCGACAAAAAAGGTATTCGTCGCTATGGTCACGCTTATGTCCCGTTGGATGAGGCGCTATCGCGAGTCGTCATTGATTTCAGTGGCCGGCCCGGATTGGAATTCAATGTTCCCTTCGTCCGATCCCAAGTCGGCGATTTTGATGTTGATTTGTTTTTTGAGTTTTTCCAGGGGTTCGTTAACCACGCCGATGTGACCCTGCATATTGATAATCTGAAGGGGCACAATGCCCATCATCAGGTTGAAACTGTGTTCAAAGCATTTGGTCGAGCTGTAAGAATGGCGCTCGAGGCCGATCCGCGTATGGCTGATATTCTTCCTTCAACCAAAGGTGCTTTGTAGATGCAAATCATTCCAGCTATCGATTTTAAAGATGGCAAAGTCGTTAATTTGAAGCAAGGCCAATTAGACCAAACGACGACCTATTCAGACGACCCTGTTGGTATGGCGGAACATTGGGTTAGCTTAGGCACGGAACGGCTGCATCTGGTCGATCTCGATGGCGCATTTGAAGGCCGGCCGGTCAATCATGCGGCAATCAATGAGATTGCACGTAATCATCCGGAGCTAACAATACAGCTGGGTGGCGGAATTCGCAGTGCGAAAACGATTGAAGAGTACCTGAGGGCGGGTGTTAATTATGTCATTATCGGTACTAAGGCTGTAGATGAGCCTGAGTTTGTCGGTGAAATGTGTCGACAGTTTCCGGGTAACATTATTGTTGGCCTCGATGGACTGCACGGCATGGTTGCCAAAAACGGTTGGAAAGAAGTCACAGATGTGTCGGTTAAAAGTCTTGCTATGTTGTTTCAAAGTGATGGTATCGAATCTATCGTTTATACAGATATTGGCAAAGACGGCATGATGGGCGGCGTTAATCTGCGCGCAACCAAGGATCTCGCTGACAGTGTGTCTGTACCTATAATCGCGTCAGGTGGTGTCACCGACATGAAAGATATCGAAGCATTGGTCGAGGCTGATAAAAAAGTCGCTGGTGGTGTAAATGGTGGTATCAGCGGTGTGATCACAGGCCGAGCGATATATGAAGGCACTCTCGATCTTGCCGAAGCAATTGCTTACGTGAAGAATAATTCAAGACAAGTCTAATCATTCAAGGGATTTGCTCGTTGTTAAATCAGATAGCCTGAAAAAAAAGCCCCGGTCAGATTGGCGCGAAAATATTATCTGGTTACTCTGCCACAGTTTGAGTTGATGTAGGCTGTGATAGCTGGAAAGAGACCAGCTCTGACGTACGAATAATCTCGATACCCATGTCTTTCATTAAAGGCAATGTTTCTTCTAAAAATTGAAGCGTAATGGGATAAGGGTGAGCGATGACCAGGGCGCTGCCTTGTGTCTTTGCGATATGAACCGCGGCTGCAAACGCCGCGCTGATGGCTTCATAACTGCGTGTGTTATCAAGAAACACGTCCCGATGTGCTGCTTTCAAGTTTGTCTCTATGGCAATCTGTTCTGCCACAGTGGCAGGTGTTGTGCGCGAATCAATGAAAAACATATCGCGCTTTTTCAAATCCTGCATCAACCAAGTCATTTGAGTGCGTTGTTCGGTCAGCCTGCTTCCCATGTGATTGTTAATGCCGATTGCATAAGGGACTTGTTGTATTGCACGCGCAACTGTATCGAGAAATTCATGCTCGGCTTGCTGCTCATTTAACGTGTTAGGGCTGTCTGGGAAGTTTGAATGGTTCGTCATTGGCAGATGAACCATCACTTCCTTGTTGGAAGCGTGTGCCAAGTGAGAGATCGTTTCGGCATGAATCGAATCCGGTAGCACCGCATAAGTAATTGGCGATGAAAGGCGAACCGCTCTCTGACCATTTGAAAGGTTGTGACCCAAATCGTCAATGATAATGGCTAAATAGGCTGGCGGGTTGGAAAGGGCGATGGTGCTACCGGTACTTAGGCTGACAAGGAGTCCCAGCCACAGCATTGCTCGCAAAACAGCAGAGCGCGATATTAACATCGCTTTTTCTAACGTGATTTTGTTAACCCTGAGGTTGATATGATTTCAAACCTAGAATGTTAATGCCTTTTAGCAGGTTCAGCGCTTCATTTAGCTGATAGTCTGTTGTCGCTAGATCGATTGTGTCTGTCTTTGAATCCGTCGTCGATGCTGAATCGGATGATGATTCAGTTTCGGCATCACCGTTGCCATTGGCAAGGTGATTGGGAAGATCCTTCTCTTTAACGCGAAAAGGGTTGCGCTTAATTTTTGTTACTTTCGATCTTGCTACGTAGATATCAGGGACAATACCTTCAGCCTGAATAGATCTGCCATTGGGTGTGAAATACAGTGCGGTCGTCAGTTTGATTGCTTTGTCGTTGTTCAGTGGTAGTACCGTTTGGACTGATCCTTTGCCGAAAGTATTGACGCCCATGATGACCGCTCGGCCGTGATCTTGCAGTGCGCCGGCGACAATTTCTGATGCAGAGGCACTACCTTCATTGACAAGCACGACCATTGGTAGCCCTTTGGTTGAATCCGGCGTTGTCGCGCTAAATCGCAAGTCAGCATTTGCGAGTCTGCCCGTTGTATAAACAATGAGCCCCTCGTCAATAAAGAGATCTGAGACCTCGACCGCCGATTGGAGTACCCCGCCAGGGTTGTTTCTTAGATCCATAATGAGGCCGGTTAAGTTACGCTCTGCTGCGAGCTTCTTAATCGCTTTGTCGACCTCAGCACCAGTGCCGCTTTGAAATTGAGCAATACGCAGGTAGCCGTAGCCTTCTTCAACAAACCGATGTCGAACCGACGCAATTTTAATGACTTCACGTGTTAGAACGATTTCCTGCGGCTTCGGTTCTCCATCGCGTAAGACCGTTAGCTTCACTTCACTGCCGGGTTCACCTCGCATGGATTCGATAGAGTCGTTTAAGCTAAGACCTTTTACGGGTGAATCGCCTAATTGTATGATGAGGTCTCCGGCTTGAATACCGGCGCGTTCAGCGGGTGTATCATCCATCGGCGAGACGACTCTTAGAAAGCCGCCTTCCATAGAGACCTCGAGACCTAAGCCCCCGTAGTTGCCTGTTGTGTTTTCTTGAAGATCAGAAAATGTTTCGCGGTCTAGATACGCGGAATGCGGATCAAGTTGAGACAACATGCCTTTGATTGCATTTTCGAGCAGTGTTCTGTCGTCAATTTCCTCAACATAGGCTTCACTAATTCGATTGAATGCTTCTGCGAATACTCTAAGTTCGTTGAGAGGTAGGCGTGGACTTAATTCAGTGTTACCGCTGCTTTTTGTCCGTTCGCTTGGTGCCTCGAGTAGATCAGTATCTTGGTGCTCGATTGATTCATTGGGTGTTAGGCCTTCGGCTTGAGGTTCCGCATACAATGAGCTCGTCGTGAGAGCTGCAGCTAAGGCAATAGCCACAGTAACCGGCGATAGGTTGGATAAGTTCATTCAATATTCCTCGTTTGACTCATGCGGCCTTTGCTTGGCTGCGAATCTGACACCATTGTTGCGGGTTGGATGGTTTGCCTGCATTGCGAATTTCAAAGTAGAGGCCGGATTTTGATTGTCCGCCACTATTGCCTACGTTGGCGACCAGATCGCCCGCTGCGACCCAATCCCCCGTTTGACGATACAAGACCTGATTGTGTCCGTACAGAGACATGTAACCTTCTCCGTGGTTTATAATCAATAGTAGACCGAAGCCCCGCAGCCAGTCTGAGAAAACAATGCGTCCATGGTGGATAGAATAGATTGGATCTCCTTCTGCCGCGTCGATAAATACACCATTCCATTTTTGTTTGCCGTCACTCTTGCGTGTACCGAACCGATGACTGATTTTGCCGGCTACCGGTAGAAGCATTTCACCTTTGACGCTCAAAAATGGTTTTGATTGCTGTGGCGTGGGGATGCCGTCGATACCGACGGTGATGCGTGACAAAATGGCTTCAAGCTGTTCTCTGTCCGCCAGTTTAAGTTTGATTTCACTGCCCGTTTTCTTAATCTCTAGTTTGAGTCCGGCCAGCGTTTTTAGCTTTTCTTGTTGTGCACTTCTGAGGCCGGCTTGCTCGGTCTGTAGTTTCAGCCGGCGTTGCTTTAGTTGCTGATTCCTTACAAGAATTTCGTCCTCGATCACAGCGAGATCTCGAATAGTCGCTTCGTAGGTTTCTATTTGCTTGATTCTAGCTTTGTTAAAGTGGTCGTAATAGGTGAGCATGCGACTGATTTGATTCGGGTCTTGTTGATTGAGAACAACTTTTACATAGGGTTGATTGCCGAGTTCGTAGGAGGCTCTAATTTGGCTGCTGATGAGTGATTGTTGCTCACGTTGACTGCCAAGCAGATCGTTTTGTTGATCACCTAAAGATGATAAATTGTTCTGGGTCTCTTTTAGATCGTTCTGAAGTAGCCGAATAGTATTTAAGATCTCACTAATTTTTTTCTCATTGCTTTCAAGGTTTTGTTCCAAGGATGACTTTTGACCTTCGGTCGATTCCAGCAGCTTTCTAAATTTGGTTATCTCAGTCTCGAGTGCTTCCAGCTTTTGCTGGACTTCAATAGGATCCGGGCTTGAATCTTGTGCAAACAAGGGCGTGTGTGCGGCGAATAAAACACACAATAAGGTGAACTTGGCCAGCTGGATTGGTCGCATGGATATCCTTGAGCGGTGAAGTTAAATGAAAAGTGATTTGCCGGCGTATTGGGTAGACATAATTCCCGCCTCGCTTGGTTTACTCACTCGGTTTCTTGGGTCGGAACGTTCGTTGGGTTTTTATCCTTTGTATCGTTCGTGCATTCCAACCGTGTGTACCATTATTAAAGCGTGTTTCGCCTGTTCTTTATATAATGCGTATGTAACGCGTCACGATGACTGAATTTAATCAGTCGCTAGTGCTATTAGGTACAAAAAGAGAACGGCCTGTCATTTCTTTCGGCTGCTCTAGATCCATGAGTGATAGCAGCGTTGGTGAGACATCCGATAGTGTTCCATCATTGCTGAATCTAACGTGGCGATCACCCACGTAAACCAATGGAACCTTTTCTGACGTGTGAGCCGTATGGGCCTGACCGGATTTATGGTCGTTCATCATTTCAACGTTACCATGATCTGCGGTAATCAGGCAGTGTCCGCCGACAGAATTCAGGGCAATGATGACCTGCGTCAAACTCTCATCTAGACATTCAACCGCTTTGATCGCTGCTTCTAAATTTCCTGTATGGCCGACCATGTCGCCATTTGCGTAATTACAGACAATCAGGTCGGTGTCGCCGGATGTAATGGCTGCAATAAGTTCGTCAGTGACTTCGGGCGCGCTCATCGCTGGCTGTAAGTCATAGGTTGCGACATCAGGTGACGGTATCAGTTTGCGCGTTTCGCCTGCGAACGGATCTTCTCTGCCGCCTGAAAAGAAAAACGTGACGTGAGCATATTTTTCCGTTTCAGCCAGTCGAAGCTGTTGCTTGCCCAGTGAAGCGATGTACTCGCCAAGACTATTTTGAATGCCCATTTTCTCAAAGGCACTCGGTGCATCGATAGATGCTGCATACTGGGTTAGGGTGACATATTGCGCGAGCTTAGGACGTCGCTTTGTCGCGAATGAGTCGAAGTCTTTATCGACGAACGCGCGGCTAATTTCACGGGCTCGATCAGCCCTGAAATTCATGAATAACACGCCGTCGCCGTCTTTGACCGTAACGGGCTTGTTGTCAATGTGGATGCTGGTAGCTTTCACAAACTCATCGGATTCATCTCTATCGTAAGCGGCCTGCAGCGCTTCGATAGGGTTGTCGAAGGCATAATCTGAATCCGCATCAACGATTAGACTGAAGGCTTGCGCCACTCTGTCCCAGCGGTTGTCTCGATCCATCGCGTAGTAGCGACCGATAATCGATGCAATACCAGCCGTCATATTGTGTTGGCTAGCGAGCGCCTGCATATGCTTTTGCATCATTTTTAAAGAGGCGGTTGCTGATTTGGGTGGCACGTCACGTCCATCTAAAAATGCATGTAGATAAACGGCGGATACGCCTTTTTCGATAGCCAGTTCGACGGCAGCTTTCAGATGATCTTCGTGGCTATGGACGCCACCTGGGGATAATAGTCCGAAAATGTGTAAAGCATTGCCGTTACTCACAAGATCACTGACCATGCCATTGATGGTCGGATTGTCGAAAAATGTCCGATCTTCGATAGATTTGGTAACGCGGGTAAAATCCTGGTCGATGACACGGCCGGCACCCAGGTTCATATGGCCAACTTCAGAATTCCCCATCTGACCGTCGGGTAGGCCAACATCAAGTCCAGAGCCTGAAATCAAGCAATGGGGTTGCTCAGCCCAAAGGCGATCCCAAGTAGGTGTCGTCGCCAGTTTGATTGCGTTGGATTCGACTTCTTCCCGGTGACCCCAGCCGTCGAGAATAATAAGTACGTAGGGTGTTTTGCCAGGCATCGCGCGTGTCCGCTATTAAAAGCAGAATTTTACAGACTAAAGGGGTTGGAGAGAATGGGCTGGCAAGAACAATTTTTAGTGTATACTTCGCGACTTCAATTTTTGCCTTAAATATTGCGCTTATGATCGATCAAATTTTTGAATTCATCGGTAACCACCTGATCCTTGTCGGTATATTTGCTGTATTGCTGATTGCCTTCACCATAAATGAGGGTAAGCGTGGCGGTGCGACCGTTACCATTAGCTCTTTAGTCACCATGATTAATAGAGAAGACGCAACTGTGTTAGACATACGAGACAGTAAAGACTTCTCTCAGGGCCATATTATTGATGCGATCAACATGCCCTACAGTAGCTTTGAACAGCGCTCGGGCGAATTAGAAAAGCTTAAAGATAAGCCTTTGGTCGTTGTTTGTAAGATGGGCCAACATGCCGGTGCAATCGGACGTAAGCTGAAAGCGCAAGGGTTCGAAGATGTTAAGCGACTGTCGGGTGGCATGGCAGAATGGTCCGCCTCAAATTTACCCGTGGTGAAAAGCTAGCATGGCCAATTCAAATCAGCAGCCCGTCGTACTGTACACAACACGTTTCTGTCCTTACTGCGTGCGGGCAAAAGCGTTGTTAAATAGTAAAGATGTTGCCTACCAGGAGTTAGCGGTTGATTCTGATCAAGGCTTACGTCGTGAAATGATTCAAAAGTCGAAGCGTACCAGCGTGCCACAGATCTGGATTGGCGAGACACACGTTGGCGGTTGTGACGAGTTGTTTCAACTGGAGCGCACAGGCACATTAGATAATATGTTACAAAAACAGGGCGAATCTATATGAGTGAGCAGGGAGATGCATCCGCTGAAGGTGCTAAATTTGCGCTGCAAAGAATTTATGTCAAAGATATTTCGTTTGAATCACCGAAGGCGCCAGATTGCTTTCGAGGTCAGTGGAAACCAAAAATTAATCTTGAGCTGAACTCATCACACAGTGACTTGGACGCAAATCTGTTTGAGGTTGTACTGCAAGTCACCGTCACAGCTAGTAGCGATGAGGACGCTGTGTTGTATCTAGCAGAAGTCCAACAGGCCGGTATTTTCATGATTGAAGGACTTGAGGCTGATGCGCTGAAGAAAACCTTAGGCAGTTTTTGCCCTAATGTACTGTTCCCCTACGCAAGACAGGCGATTGATGGATTGGTTACAAACGGTAGCTTTCCTGCGCTGATGCTAGCGCCGGTCAATTTCGATGCGATCTATGATCACGCTATTAAACAAGCTCAGACGGATCCAAAGCAGACTCACTAGAATTCTGTGCTATTGCGGTGTCACTTTCTAACAGGTGATTAGACAGAGCCTGAATACCCCTGCTGGCGCCATGCCTCGTAAATAATCGTGGCTACCGCATTGGATAAATTCAGACTTCGGCTATCAGGTAGCATCGGTATTCGAATCAGTTGATCCGGATTGACTGAATCTAAAACCTGCTGCGGTAAGCCGCGAGTTTCTGGACCGAACAAAACGCTGTCACCCGGTGTGAAAACAACATCGCTGTAGTTGCGGTGCCCTTTTGTTGTAATCATGTAGACCTTACTATTCGGCGCTTGATCTTGAGCGTTTTGGTTGTAGTAGTGCTGAAGGTTCTCATGCACCTGCATCGATGCCCATTCGTGGTAATCCAGGCCGGCCCTGCGCAATCTTTTATCGTCAAGTTCAAACCCCAAGGGTTCAATGACATGTAAATGCGCGCCAGTGTTCGCGCAAAGTCTAATAATGTTGCCGGTATTGGGGGGTATCTCGGGTTCGTACAGAACCACATTCAGCCAGGGTGCTGCTTCTAAACTGATTGTTGGTGCATCGCTCAAAATCGTTCCTTCTTGTTCTGGTATGACATTCGGTGAAACCAAGCGCGCAGCCTAAACTATTCTGTGTCCCTCTGAAATGTTACAGATCGCTTAGCTTAGCGCTGTGTGGACGGGTGAAAAAGTGTCAGTTTGTGCGGGTTAAAGTGTCTATACGATTGACGGTTGTACGATGGTTGTTCAGTGGTTGTTCAATGGGTTGTTCAATGGATTGGCAGTTTCTTGATGTTTTCTCGTTCTATGGGAGATGAATAGGTTAGATCTCAAGCTCCAATCGAGAGCTTGAATCGAGACCTTGTATCGAGACCCTGCATCGAGACATTGTATCGAAAGCATAAATTGGAAATTTAGATCGGTTCAACCGTCAAATTGAGATCTTCGCCATCGCGAAGCCAAGTATATCGCATTGACGCATCTTGGCATGTTCGCGTGTCGGGATACTCTGTGCCGCCCAATAGTTCGCCGCAACTCTCTGGCATTGTGTTCTGCTGCGCGATCTGTCGAAAGCTAACGACTTGCGGTTGGATGTTTACAGAAAGAAATATGGTGCTTGTAAGCCTGTCGTCGGCAATCACTTGAGCTGCGCCAAGTAGAAATAGACAAGCTAAGACTAAACTTAGGGGTCTCTTATATTTCTTTTGCTGTTGCTGACGCTGCTGCATAGCGAGGGTTCAAATGCTCGAGAAAACATTAAAGGGGTAATCTTCGTGCAGTTCAACCGCCGCTTGTCAGATTTTCAGCCTAGATGTCTTCCATGTCCAGGTCATTGATCTTGCGGGTCAGCGTGTTGCGGCCCCATCCGAGCAGAATTGACGCGTCGTTCTTACGACCGCCGGTCTGTTTTAATGCCGCCTCAATCATGATGCGCTCGAACGCGGGTAGCGCGTGCATTAGCAGTCCGGGGTCGCCTGCCTTATGCTGAGACAGTTTTCGACTTGCCCAAGTACGCAGTGATTTTTCCCAGTTATCATTCGGATGCCCTTGTGCTTTGTCTTGCACAAGTTCTGGCGGAAGGTCATCGATAACCACATCTTTGCCTGTCGCCATCACGGTTATCCAGCGGCAAAAGTTTTCTAGCTGCCTGACATTGCCAGGCCACGGTAGGTTGGAGATGAAGTTCATTGTCTGCTTAGTGAGGTTCTTTGCCTCTTCGTTGAGTTCTTCCGCGGCTTTTTGAAGGAAGAAATTTGTCAACAAAGGTATATCTTCTTGCCGCTCTTTTAATGTGGGGATGTGAATGCGGATCACGTTCAATCGATGATAAAGATCTTCTCTGAAGCGATTCTGTGCCACCAGCTCTTCCAAATTTTGGTGTGTTGCTGCGATAATTCGTACATCGGCCTGCATCGGTTCGTGTCCGCCAACTCGATAATACTCTCCGTCGGACAATACCCTGAGCAATCGTGTCTGGGTTTCTGCCGGCATGTCGCCTATTTCATCTAAAAACAGCGTGCCTTTGTTAGCCTGCTCGAATCGTCCTTTGCGTGAGACGTTTGCGCCCGTAAATGCACCTTTTTCATGACCAAATAGTTCCGATTCGATTAAATCGTGAGGGATCGCTGCCATATTCAGCGCGATAAACGTGTTGTCGGCCCTTGGACTGTGTTTATGCAGTGCCTGTGCAACTAATTCTTTGCCTGTGCCTGATTGGCCGTTAATGAGTACTGTTACATTGGACTTAGACAAACGACCGATAGCCCTGAAGACTTCTTGCATCGCGGGTGCTTTGCCGATGATCTCAGAACTTAATGAATCATTATTGGGTACCGATGTACTTTCCTGTTTTTGACCATGGTCAATAGCTCTCTTGACGATTGCAACGGCTTCATCTACTTCAAAAGGTTTCGGAATATATTCGAAAGCGCCACCTTGGATCGAAGAAACGGCACTTTCCAAATCCGAATGTGCCGTCATAATAACGACCGGAATGTCGGGGTAGCCTGTCTTAATTTTCTCTAGTAGATCGAGTCCATCGATTCCAGGCATTCTGATGTCAGAAACAATTGCGTCAGGCTGAGAGGTCGTCAGATCTGACAGTAAATTTTTACCATTTTCATAGCAGGTGACATTTAGTCCGGCTTGGCTTAGCGCTTTATCTAAAACCCATCGAATTGATCTCTCATCATCGACAACCCATACATTGGTTGCAGTACTCATTGCTGTTGCTCCAAAGGTATAATTACAGAGAAGGCCGTTCGGCCTGGTTCACTCTCAAACTCGATCATTCCCTGATATTGATGAATGATCGATTGGGCGACCGAGAGTCCGAGGCCGGTGCCGCTTGATCGGCCGCTGATCATAGGGAAAAAGAGGTGCTCTTTAAGCGTCTCTGGAATGCCCTGGCCGTTGTCGATAATGTCCACTTTGATGACAATCTTATGCTGTCGCGCGCCCACGGTGAAAAGGCGTTCAACTCTTGTGACAAAGGTCAGTTGAGGGATGATTACTTCGTCGAGGCTTTGCATCGCGTTTCTTGCGATATTGAGGAAGACTTGAACAAGTAATTCAGGATCAATATTGATATCTGGAATACTTGGATCGTAATCGCGTTCAATTTTGATGGGTGGCGAAGCTTCAAGCTCAATGAGTTTGCGCACTCGCTCGACCACTTCATGGATGTTGATGTCTTTGGGATTCGGTAATACCTTGGGTCCGAGAAGACGATCGACGAGCGAGGTGAGTCTGTCGGTCTCGGAAATAATAATGTCTGTGTATTGACTTAGTTCTTCGTTATTTAACTCTCTTTCAAGCAGTTGGGCTGAGCCACGTATGCCGCCAAGTGGGTTTTTTATTTCGTGAGCGAGGCCTCTGATCATTTGCCGCGTGATTTCTTGATGACTCGTAAGGGATTCGTCACGGTCAATTCTTAGGTACCGGTCAAGAGGGTAGATCTCGATAAGTAATTGCGGCCATTCATCGTCGTTCATCGGCGTGACGGCATAGTCACACGTGATGAAATGACCGTTCGATAATTCAAGTTTCACCTTACGGCGGGTAAACTTATGTCCCGTTTGAAGGGCTTCAAAGAGTATTGATTCTAAATCGTCAGATTTAACGATAATCTCAGAGATGTGCTGTTTAAAGGCACGCTTACCCGAGATCTCCAACAGGCTCTCGGCAGATTGGTTGATGAACCGCAGGCCCAGACGATGGTCTAGCGATAGAACAGCGATGCTCAGGTTATTTAAAATGTGCTCTGACATTTACACTCTGATTCAATATTAGAAGTTGTTTTGTTTAATACCAAAAAGTAGGCAGCCGAAATTGGTGCTATGGCAGGCTAAAATTTTGTTATCGGTTAAGATGTAGCAAAAACCAAACCAAGTCTTGAAGTTGTTGATTTATAAGGTAAACCAGTGTGTGAGGATATCAGCTCGAAAGGATAATTGCACCAATTTAGTGCGGCTGGCGACTTCCGTGGGGACTGATCCGACGAACTTGTGCATAGCGAAGCATCGTTATCATGATGCTGTCGCTAGTGATGAGTACCGAACCGCTATCATCGATGACTTGCACTATTAGGGTGTGGGTACCCCGATCGATATTTGTTAAGGAAAAGCTTCCGCCGCTGCCACTGGATTGCACCGGACTGCCGTCGATTAGCAACTCAGTAGAGTGTTTTGATTCGAGTGCAGGCTGAAGACTATATGAGACGGTTAGGTTACCTGAATTGCTGCGGATTGCTTCCTCTGATGCGGGTTGTAGTATCGAAAGGCTAGTATAACCCATTGATTTATCTTCATTTTTTTTCTTTGAGGTCGGTTTGTAGGTTGGTACGGTCTCGGTATAGGTCGCGGTCTCCTTGATCTCGATTTCCTGAGCATTTTCAGTTGCTTGATCCGTAAATACCGCGTTGCCGTTTTTATCGGTAGAGCGGTAGACCGTATCCTCAGCAACAGCCAAGAGAGAGGAGAGGATGACGAAACCAATTGTGGCCTTTAAAGTAGCATCGAGAATTGCTTTAAGGCATGCGTTGAATTCTGTATGTGCCAAAGCATTGCCTAGGCCCGCTAGCTTGCTTGAAAAAACGATTAGAGCAGCTGGCTTTGAAATTACAGTTTTTAAATTGCGCATATATCCATCCGAGCGAGTCAGTCCATCAGAGATACATTGTGACGCTTTTTGAAGCAAAAAAAACCCCGCAGGTTATGCGGGGTCTTCGAAGCGTCGCGAAAGGTTCTAAACGCTATAGTACATCTCAAACTCCACAGGGTGAGTGGTTGAATTGAGCTTTATAACCTCTTCCATCTTTAGCGCAATATAGCCGTCGATCATGGAATCGGTAAACACGCCGCCTTCTGTTAGGAAGGTTCTATCCGCATCAAGCGCGTCCAGAGCCATTTCTAGAGAAGAGCAGACTGTCGGCAAGTCTTTGAGTTCTTCCGCAGGCATGTCGTAAAGATCCTTATCAAGGGGTCCGATAGGTTCAATCTTGTTTTTGATGCCGTCGAGGCCAGCCATCAACATTGAGGCGAACATCAGATAAGGGTTAGCCGTGGGATCGCCGAAGCGTGCTTCGATTCGAACACCCTTGGGGTTGCCGCCTTGAACATAAGGAATTCGGATTGAAGCTGAGCGATTTCGCGCTGAGTAGACGAGCATCAATGGTGCTTCAAAACCCGGTACCAAACGCTTGTATGAGTTGGTTGAGGCGTTAGAGAAAGCATTGATAGCGCGGGCATGCTTGATGATACCGCCGATGTACCACAGTGCCTCTTGAGATAGATTACCGTACCCATCGCCGGCGAAGATATTCGTGCCGTCTTTAAAAATTGACTGGTGCAGGTGCATACCGTTGCCATTGTCTCCGACAAGTGGCTTGGGCATAAACGTCGCTGTTCTGCCGTAAGCATGGGCAACATTGAGCACGCAATACTTGTAGATTTGTACTTCGTCAGCTTTTGCCGTCAGGGTGTTAAACGTCACGCCGATCTCACACTGACCCGCTGTACCCACTTCGTGGTGATGCAGTTCGATATCGAGACCCATGGATTCCATTGCGGCACACATAGAGTTGCGAATATCGACGAAAGAATCGACTGGAGGAACAGGGAAATAGCCACCTTTGACGCCAGGTCTGTGAGCTAAATTGCCACCTTCGATTTCTTTATCGCTAGACCAGGCAGCTTCCTCTGATTCGATTTGATACATCGCACCGCTGATGTTCGCTTTATATTTCACATCGTCGAAGATGAAAAACTCGGGCTCGGGCCCAAAATAAGCTGTATCACCGATACCTGTTGAGTTTAGGTAAGCTTCTGCGCGTTTGGCAATTGATCGAGGATCTCGGTCGTAGCCTTGTAGTGTTGACGGTTCAACGATGTTGCAACGTAGGTTGACGGTGGTTTCTTCTGTGAAGGGGTCAACAACGGCGGTACTGTCATCCGGCATGAGGATCATGTCTGACTCATTGATCGGCTTCCAACCAGCAATCGAGGAGCCATCAAACATGGCGCCGTCTTCAAAGAAGTCCGCGTCAATTTTTGCTGCACTGTTCGTTACATGCTGCTCTTTACCGCGGGAGTCAGTGAAACGAAGATCCACCCACTTTGCGTCATTGTCTTTGATGAGTTGTAGTGTCTTCTCTGACATTTACGATCCTCCGATTGAGTTCAGTTTGATTCAAATTTCGAGTTATTGTGGTGCGTAAGGTGGTGCTTTTTTAAGAGCACGCAGGATAAGGCATTGTCATTGAAATATAAACTGTAGTTTGTCCCGTGTGCGTAGTTTGGTTTGGTCGTCCTGTCGCGCTAAATAGGTGCGGGTATATCCGGACGCTCTATTATGGTGCGATAATCGGCGAGCTCAGTGCCTAGACGCTAGCAAACAAGAATCTTGATCTGGATGTCGTCTTCGTTTTCTTGCTTCGCCAACACTTGGTGACCATTTATTCTGCACCACGCGGGAATATCATTGAGTACGCCTGGGTCCGTGCAGGTGACTGTCAACGTGTCGCCCGGACTGAGTGTCTTAATTTTGTCCTGTGTTTTGATCACAGGCATCGGGCAAAGCAGTCTTTTGGCTGATAATTCGTGATGTGCAGGTTTTGCATTCATCTATAAACTCTCAAATATACCAACTCTTTGGAACGTCATCCGGTTTCAAGGGCCTGACATGTAGCGTCGACAGGCTGCCGTCTGGTGCGCGTAGCTCGACTTCTACGTTGTCCGCATGCCTACCCTGCCCATACCGCGCTAACAGGCTCGCTGCGACCTTGAGGTCTTGCTGTGTTGGTTCGCCATCTATCATCGCTATCGGACCTGTATGGGGAAGCGTTTGCATGGTTAGGAACTCGCTGCGATAGCCTTTTAAGAAGTTCGTTTCGCCTTCTTCGCGACTGATGATGACTTTGTAGTTTGGCGCCGGGCGCAGATGGCGGCCGACTTTCAGCAACATAATGTCATCGAGTTCATATTCACGCGTCCCTCGACCTTTCCACAGATCCACCAGTTTGTCGGAGTAAGACTCATCTGTCAGAAAGCAACAACCGCCGGCCGGCTGAGCGTAATCGGTGAAGCCAAATTCTTCCGCAAGGGCAATTTGAGGTTTGCGGTTTCGGCCATGGAACCCATATAGCTTGTCTCGATCAACCCATCCTTCCCGTTCGGGTAAGGTTTCCGGCAGGTGTTTGGCGCAGAGAGGACGAAGCAGGCGATCTTCGGAACCGGATTCTCTAGCGATAATTGGCATGGTTGCTTTGCGTTGAGATTTTGGTCTTTGGCCCATGACTTCGCCGGTGATGATAAAATCAAAGTTGTTTTCTTCCATCCAAGCCCAGGCCTGTGCCTTGTTCACCATAAATATCTTACAGTCCAAACAGGGATTCATATATTGGCCATAGCCATGCTTTGGATTAAGTAAAACATCCTTATATTCTTCAATAACGTCAATGATATGCAGCTTTATACCAAGCTGTTCAGCAACCCAGAGTGCGTTATTGCGTTTTTCTTTTTGTTTATCATTCTTGCGAATTGCGTGGGTATGGCCTTCAACACAGAAGCCTGTAAAAAAGTTGATGCCTTCAACATGGATGCCCTGATCCATGATGACTTTTGTCGCCAACATGGAATCGAGCCCGCCTGAAATGAGGGACACGGCCTTTTTTTGTTGTATTGTCATGATGCCTGAGCTGATTAAGGATTAAACGGGCGCGAATTATACCTATTTGCGATAGTTTGTAATGCTGTCTTTAATAAGCGCGTCGCTTCTGTATAATGCCGCGCGTCCTCGCTCGAGATACCCCATGATCCATAAACTTAGAAATATCGCCATTATCGCTCACGTCGACCATGGCAAAACGACTCTAATTGATAAACTCCTGCAGCAAGCCGGTGCCTTACAGCGCGGTGAAGAGCAGGTAGAACGTCTGATGGATTCGAATGAAATAGAGAAAGAACGTGGCATCACGATTCTTGCTAAGAACACCGCAGTGGAGTGGGGAGGGCATCGTATCAACATCGTCGATACGCCCGGTCACGCCGACTTCGGTGGCGAAGTGGAACGTATACTGTCAATGGTCGATTCTGTTTTGTTGGTTGTTGATGCCGTTGATGGGCCTATGCCGCAAACACGTTTTGTGACGAGCAAGGCATTTGCTAACGGCTTAAACCCAATTGTCATGATTAATAAGATTGATAGAGACGGCGCTCGACCCGATTGGGTTGTCGACGAAGTGTTTGAGCTTTTTGATCAACTAGGCGCCACGGATAAGCAGTTGGACTTTCCAATTGTCTACGGTTCAGCGATTGAAGGTCGTGCTGGATTGTCGATGGATGCGATTGAAGACGACATGAGTTGCTTGATGCAAAGCATATTGGACAATGTACCTGCGCCAGATGTTGAGCTTGAAGCGCCATTCCAAATGCAGGTCAGTGCTCTGGATTATAATAGTTACGTTGGTGTTATTGGTATCGGTCGTATTCAACGCGGTACGGTTAAAAAGGGTGCGTCAGTTTCGATTATCTCCGCCGATGGCGATTTGAGAAAAGGAAAAGTGCTGCAGGTGATGGGCTATCAGGGCCTTGAACGGCTCGAAGTCGATCAGGCGGGTGCAGGAGACATTGTCTGTATTACAGGGCTCGATCCATTAAAGATCTCTGACACGATCTGTGACCCTAGCGATGTGATTGCGCTACCGGCACTGGTTGTTGATGAACCAACAATTTCAATGACATTTCAGGTTAATACCTCTCCTTTCGCAGGCAAGGAAGGTAAGTTTGTTACGAGTCGAAACATCAGCGAGAGATTACAACGGGAACTTATTCACAATGTTGCCCTTCGGGTCGAAGCCACTGACTCTGCTGACCGATTTAAGGTGTCTGGCCGTGGCGAACTTCATCTCGCCATTCTGATCGAAAATATGCGCCGTGAAGGTTTTGAATTAGGTGTTTCCAGACCAGAAGTCATCATCAGAGAAGTTGATGGCCAAAAACAGGAACCTTTCGAGAACGTGTTGCTAGATGTTGAAGAGATTCATCAAGGTGCGGTGATGGAAGAAATGGGTCGAAGAAAAGGCCTGCTAAAAAATCTAATGCCCGATGGCAAAGGTCGCGTTCGACTTGAATACGAGTCTCCTAGTCGTGGGCTGATCGGTTTTAGAACTGAATTCTTAACGATGACCTCCGGTACCGGCATAATGACCAGTATCTTTGCTCACTACGGTGAGATCGTTAGCCAAGAGATCGAAGGGCGAGCTAATGGTGTTTTGGTCGCCATGGCGACCGGTAAGGCGCTTGCCTTTGCGCTCTTTAACCTGCAAGCAAGGGGTCGAATGTTTATCGATCCAAACACAGACGTCTATGAAGGTCAGGTGATTGGATTGCACACACGCGGCAATGACCTTGTTGTTAACCCGTTAAAAGGTAAGCAGTTGACCAATGTACGGGCTTCAGGAACAGATGAAGCGGTAACGCTAAATGCGCCTGTAAGGCATACGCTCGAGCAAGCCATTGAATTCATTGATGACGATGAATTGGTCGAAATTACACCCTCAAGTGTCAGAATTCGAAAGAAGTTGCTGACAGAGAATGAGAGAAAAAGAGCCGGGCGCGAATAGCTTGCCTGGTCGCCTTAACATAATAGGTTTCTAAATAAGCCACTAAGCTCCAACGGACGAATCCATGCTGCCACTGTATCCAGAGATTAAACCCTACGCTCGACATACGGTTGACGTGGGTTCAAACCACCAACTCTACGTTGATGAGAGTGGTACGCCAGACGGTATTCCCGTGTTATTTGTCCACGCTGGACCTGGATCTGGTTGTGAGTACGATAGTCGTTGCTTCTTCAACCCGGAAAAATACCGCATCATTCTATTTGATCAACGTGGTGCCGGTCGTTCAACCCCACACGCAAGTGTCACTGACAACACAACACAACATTTGATTGCCGACATGGAGCAGATTCGAGAGTTCCTCGGCATCGAACAATGGATGCTGTTCGGTGGTGGGTTTGGATCGATGCTCTCATTGGCGTATGCGCAAGCACATCCCGATAATGTTCTTGCGATGGTTATGCGAGGCGTATTTCTCGGCCGTCAAGCCGACATCGACTGGATATACCAGGACGGTGCAAGTCGATTTTTCCCCGACCATTGGGAGGACTTCGTTTCACCTATAGCGGATGCCGATCAAGGTAATTTGGTTGCTGCTTACCAACATCGAATTGACGGCGCAGATGAACTTGCGCGAATGGCGGCGATAAAATCTTGGTCTCGATGGGAAGCGGATTGCTCAACGATGCATCCTAACGTCCGTCTCATAAAGCACTTTACTGATCCCGTACGTGCAACGGCTCGCTCGAAGATCGCGCTGCATTATTTCAATAACCAGTGTTTCCTCGAAGATAACCAGATACTTTCTGCAGTTGACACGATTCAAGATATCCCCGGAATTATTGTTCAGGGCCGGTACGACATGGTTTGTCCTTTAATTAACGCTTTTGAATTACATGAAGCTTGGCCAGTTTCGCAGTTGTTCATCATTAGAGAAGCAGGCCATTCTGCAACCGAGCCGGTGCTCATAGATGCACTCATTCGGGCAACGCGAGACATGGCACTTCGATTTGAAGCTGATTTTGGTGTCTAGTCGTCCGACTTGGATTTTCCCTTAAAGCGGTATAGGAAAACTTGATGTGAGAGCTATTCTGCAACGAGTCAGTTCAGCTAACGTTCGCGTCGATCAAGCGTTGGTTGGTGAAATAGACCAAGGTATATTGGTTCTATTAGGCGTTGAGAAAGGCGACACCTCCGCCGAGCTGGAAAAGCTGTTAAACAAGCTGGTTAACTACCGAATCTTCAATGACCATAAAGGGCATATGAATTTAAGTGTCACGGATGTGCAGGGTGAATTGTTGATTGTGTCTCAATTCACTGTGGCTGCGGACACTAAGAAAGGCTTGCGACCGTCCTTCTCTTCCGCGGCTCCCCCCGAGATTGCTGAAGTTCTCTATAACGAGTTTGTCGAGCAGGCGGGTAAAGTGTGTAAGCGTGTTGCTGTTGGTCGCTTTGGTGCAGATATGAAAGTGACTCTGACCAATGATGGGCCTGTTACGTTCCTGCTCACGACATAACCGTCAGGCTATAGCTGAGCTAATCGAAAGACGATTAACCTGTCTTAGATGTTCATTCGATCTTCAGTCGCCTCAGGCTGGCAGTAATTGTGCCTAACGGTACTTTTTTGTTGGAAGTCTGTTTGGCAGGCCAACGGCTCGTTAAAAGCTGAAGGCTTTTTATCAGCTGGCTGCTGCATCACCGTCAGTGCTCACCGGTTTTTTAATGAACGTGGAAAAAATTATTCCAAGTTCAAAGAGAATCCACATGGGTACGGCGAGGAGTAACTGCGAGATGACGTCCGGTGGAGTGAGTAACATACCAACAACAAAACAACCAACGATTACGTAAGGTCGCTTTGATCGGAGACTTTTTACAGTACTTGCCCCCGTTGATACGAGTAAAACCGTTGCAATAGGTATTTCAAATGCGATGCCGAAAGCAAAAAATAGCTTTAAAACAAAGTCGAGGTAGCGGTTTATGTCGGTCATGACCGTGACGCCTTCCGGTGCAGCGCTTGTAAAAAAGCCAAAGATAAGCGGGAAAACAACAAAGAAAGCGAAGCAAATTCCTGCGTAGAACAAGATCACACTCGATACTAACAGGGGTATCGCAAGCTTTTTCTCGTTCGTATATAAGCCCGGCGCGATAAAACTCCAAAGCTGATGCAAAATGTATGGGATGGCAATGAATATTGACAGAACGAGTGTCAGTTTGAACGGGGTCAGAAAGGGAGATGCCACTTCGGTTGCTATCATTGATGTACCTTCCGGTAGGTAGGCACGTAATGGCTTGGAAATGTACGCATACAATTCGTTGGCAAAATAAAACAAAGGCAGGAATATAATCAGTACTGCAACAATACTATGCAGTAGACGAGTACGAAGCTCGATTAAATGTTCAACCAGAGGTTGGCCTTCATCAACTGTTTTCTGATTGCTTTGACTTGTCACTGCTTTGCTCTGCGATTGTGTTGGAAGGATCGTTGTTGGTTGGAATATCTTTTGTATTGGTCGTGTTTGGATCTATCGTGAGCGCGGCGGCAGTTTCAGTTGGCTTTAGTTCCGATTCCTCGCTGGCGCTGTCTAATATTGAGCCTGCGATATTTTGAGGCTTAATGGCATGTTTGGCTTCAGAAATGGAGTTTTCTGCACTGTTAAGTGCTGATTGGATTTGCTCCTTCGTTTCGCCTAAACCTTTGAGGATCGATTCATTGTGGAGTTGAGCGCGAATTTCATCAGCCCCAATTTCCTGCTCGATCTCTGTTTTAATATTGGCAAAACTCCGTTTGATTCGGCCCAGCCATAACATGATGCTCCGAATGGTTTCAGGGAGTCGATCTGGTCCTATTACGACCAATGCAACGATGCTGATCAGTAATAGTTCGGGAAACCCAATATCAAACATAAGCGTTTAAGATTCTTTCTTTGCTTCTGAATGTTGTGCTTCGCTTTTTGAAGTCGCTTCTGTAATGGACGTGGGTTCGTCAGCTTTCAGCTTAGGCTGTTCATCCTCATCCATTGCGGATTTGAAACCCTTAATTGCAGATCCCAAATCACTGCCCAGTGACTTTAACTTCGTTGTTCCAAATAGCAGCAGTACAATGACTGCGATGATAATAAGTTCGGTTACGCCAAATGACATGTTATTTCTCCGCTACAATTAGGTGGATTCTACACCGAATAGTTATGACTTCTTCCTGCTTGCTTTCTCGACCAGACCAGATGTGCCAAAACGAGACCCTAATTCTTCCAGGATCTCGTCAGTGGAAATGCCGAGGTGACTGGTCATCACCATCGTGTGGAACCATAGGTCTGCGGTTTCTTTGATAACCTCGCGGCGTCCGCTCTCTATAGTGTCTCTATTCGCGTCTCTATCAATGTGCATATCTTTAGCAGCAATAATAGTCTCTGTGGCTTCCTCGCCGATTTTTTCAAGGATCTTATTTAGACCGGAATGATATAAGCCAGAAACGTAGGAGGAGCTTGGGTCAGCGACCTTCCGCTGTTCCAACACCTTTTCAATCCGATTGAGAACGTCGTCACTCATATATCTTCACCCATATGAAGTTGCTCTTCTTTGTAGCGCCTGTCTGGTAGGGCTCATTTACCATAAATTTCGTCTGGTGACTTAAGCACTGGGTCGACTTCCTGCCATTCACCCTGGTTGAGTACCCGATAAAAGCAGGACTCTCGACCGGTGTGACAGGCGATACTGCCGGCTTGTTTGACCTGCAATGTTATCACATCCCCATCACAGTCAAGGCGAATTTCAGCCACTTGCTGTACGTGCCCTGATTCTTCACCTTTGTGCCATAGCTTTGCTCTTGAGCGAGACCAGTAAACCGCTTCACCGCTCGAGACGGTTTGCTCTAAGGCTGTTTGGTTCATCCAGGCAACCATCAAGATACGCCCAGACGTCGCATCTTGTGCAATAGCGGGTATAAGACCATCTTGAGAAAATTTGACTTCACTAAGCCAAGTGGGATCTGTCATGACAATAACTAGAGGTGTTTTCGGGCAAGCGAGAATAGCATGTCAGGGTTTGATAAACATCCAGTAGATACCAAGGCTACCGAGAACCGATGCCCCCATAACGGCCTCTTGTGGATGTGCAAAACCTGTCAAAGGTAGTGTAATAGCGAGCAACGCAGCGAGGAGTGCGATACCGCCAATACGGCTATTGTTTTTCTGCTTGCGATTCCGACCCAGCTCCTTATTTAACTGACCCAGAAGTTTTGTCTGTTCTCGGTTGTTGCGACTTAGCGATTGCACTTCTAAGAGCGCGTTGTACGCGAGCTGTGGTACGTCCGGTAACTGAGAAATCCATTTTGGTGCATTTTCACTTATTTGCTCGAAAACATGGCCAATACCCAGGCGTTGCTTCATCCAATCTTCCATAAAAGGTGCCGCGGTTTCCCACAGATCCAGATCAGGATAAATTTGGCGTCCCATTCCCTCGATGTTGAGTAGCGTTTTTTGTAATAGGACAAGTTGTGGCTGAACTTCCATGTCGAAACGCCGAGCTGTCTGGAAGAGGCTAATCAGTACGCGTGCAAATGAGATTTCCTTGATTGGTTTTTGAAAGATTGGCTCGCAAACACTGCGTATCACCGATTCGAATTCCCGCACATCTGTTTCGGCGGGAACCCAGCTACTTTCGACATGCAGGCGAGCAACTTCGAGGTAGTCCTGATTGAAGAATGCGAGTAAGTTTTTTGCGAGATAAGTCTTGTCATCTTCTGTTAACGATCCAATGATGGCGCAATCTATGCCGATGTAGCTAGGGTTGTCTGGGTCTGATGCGTCTATAAATACGTTACCTGGGTGCATATCAGCGTGGAAGAAATTATCTTTAAACACTTGTGTGAAGAATATTTCTACGCCGAGGTGTGCGAGCTTCTTCATGTTGACACCACGCGCGTGCATTTGGGCCACATCGGCGGAGGAAATGCCATAGATTCGCTCCATCACCATCACCTTGTCCCGGCAGTAGTCCCAATGGATTTCTGGCACATAGAGTTTGCCGCTGTCGAGCCAATTCTTTCGTAGCTGACTTGCGTTTGCTGCCTCCAACTGCAGGTTCAGTTCATCGAAGATGATTTTTTCGTAGTCAGATACGATTTGATCCGGATGCAGTCTCGATGCATCAGCCCAAACCTTAAGTAAAATCTGCGCCAGAAGGTGCATAACTTTAAGATCCAGCTGAATCGATTTTTCAATACCCGGTCGTATGACTTTAACGACAACGTCTTCACCACTGATGAGAGTTGCCGCATGTACTTGAGCGACGGAAGCCGACGCGAGTGGCGTTGATTCAAACTGGCTGAATATTGTCTCGATCGGTTCACCCAGGCTGTCTTCAATAATCTGACGCGATAGCCTTTCGTCAAAGGGTGGAACCTGATCCTGAAGCTTTTGAAGTTCATCTGACGTGTTAGCGTCAAACAAGTCTCTTCGGGTTGATAAAACTTGGCCGAATTTTACAAATATAGGTCCCAGCTCCTCAAGCGCGCAGCGCAGCGCGACAGCAGGGTGCTGATGTTTGATCGGAAATGCTTTAACGGGAAGTAACAAACACTTTAGCCATAGTGGCTGAGATTTCTGTGGCAGGAGTCGGTCCAGACGATAACGGGTGACAATCCACAAAATTTTCAGAATCCGAAGGCTTCCCATAGGATTAAGTTCTTGCCTTTCTGCCGACGTGAATAGCAGCAATACCGTTGAGAATGTTGTGGTACTCACACTTGACGAATCCTGCTTCCTGCATCATTTTTTTCAGCGTCTCCTGATCAGGGTGCATTTTTATAGATTCCACCAGGTAGCGATAGCTCGACTCGTCTCCGGTCAATGTTTTGCCTATTTTTGGCCATAATCCTGAAAATTTGTCGTAGGCATTCTTTAAGAGGTTATTTTCAGGTTGAGAGAATTCCAGTACGACGAGTCGACCGCCTGGTTTCAAAATACGTAACATTGAAGCCAGAGCAATTTCCTTGCGTGTCACATTGCGCAACCCGAAAGCCATTGTAATCGAGTTCACAGTGTCATCGGGCATGGGCAGTTGCTCTGCATCCGCCTGAAGGTAGGTGACATTGTTGGTAATACCGTCATCGAGAAGTCGATCTCGACCTTGAGCAAGCATGGATTGATTGATATCACACAGAATGACGTGACCTTCTTCACCGACGAGTGGAACGAGTCTCTTGGTGAGGTCCCCGGTTCCGCCAGCCAGATCGAGAATGACATGACCTTTGCGTGCGGCGGTGAGTTCAACGGCAAATTGTTTCATGAGTCGATGGCTGCCCAAAGACATGACATCGTTCATTAAGTCATATTTACCCGCTACAGAATGAAATACTTCTGCAACTTTGCCTGCTTTTTCTTTGATCGGTACGGATTTGAAACCGAAGTGTGTTATTTCATCATCATTCATAAATTTATTTTACGCCTGCATGGACATAAGTGCGAGCTATTGCCTCATGGCCTCTCATGCTACTGGCCTATGGCTATAAACTGAGGCTCACGTGACTTACCCGCTTGCTCGAGTCTCTGTAAATATTCAGCCCATTTCTGGGGGTGGTTTGCACCCAGTTCATTGAGGTATTGCCAACTAAATATGCCGCTATCGTGTCCATCAGAAAACTCAATTCTGATTGCATAGTGTCCCTGAGTGACAAGATCAGCAATTTTGACCATCTTCTTGCCGTGCTGCAGTACTGCCTGATCAGCAGAGTGACCTTGGACTTCGGCTGAGGGTGAGTAAACCCTGAGATACTCGGCCGGAAGTTTATATTGCGTGCCGTCTTCGTAGCAAAGTTCAAGCACGCCCGATACCTGGTGCAATTTGACGTCAGTTGGGATCATAGTTGTATGCCTTCAATTAAGCTGAGCTGACAGATCACAATCAAATTTGCTGACTATGATTGTCTGTCACTAAAGGATGAAACGACTTAAGTCTTCATCTTTTGCGAGTGTATCGAGTTGTGTATCGACATAGTCCGCGTCGATTTCAACCACACGTGGATTTTCGCTTCCCTCAAAGGAAACATCTTCCAGTAGTTTTTCCATCACCGTGTGCAAACGTCGCGCGCCTATATTTTCAGTTCGCTCGTTAACCTGCCAAGCAATGGTGGCAATTCGATTTATGCCCGGTTTTGTAAAGTGAATTTCAACCCCTTCTGTTCCCAGTAGCGCTTGGTACTGTTCAGTTAGTGATGCGTTGGGTTCCTCTAAAATCCGTTCGAAGTCTTCGACACTCAGGGCATCGAGCTCGACTCTGATGGGTAATCGACCTTGTAATTCAGGGATAAGATCGGAGGGTTTGCTGAGGTGGAACGCACCGGATGCGATAAACAGTATGTGGTCGGTCTTCACCATGCCGTGCTTGGTTGAAACGTTGCAACCTTCAATAAGCGGCAAAAGGTCTCGTTGAACGCCTTCTCTTGAGACGTCTGCACCGCCGCCTTGGTCAGCGCGTTTAGCAACCTTATCCATTTCATCAATAAAAACGATGCCTGTTTGTTCAACTGAATCGATTGCCATTGCTTTCAAATCGTCTTCATTGACAAGTTTGGCTGCCTCTTCGTCGGTCAATTGTTTCAAGGCATCCTTGACGTTGAGTTTTTTAGTTTTGCTTTTACCTGGGTTCATGGATGAAAACATGTTTTGTAATTGACCCGTCATCTCTTCCATGCCCGGCGGCGCCATGATTTCAACACCCATTGTGCTGGCTTTTAGGTCTACTTCGATTTCCTTGTCATCGAGTTCGCCTTGCCGCAGTTTCTTTCGAAACAATTGACGGGTCGCAGACCCCGTGGTTTCGTCGTTTGAATCGGCGGAGCGGGCAGGGGGGAGTAGCGCGTCCAGCACGCGTTCCTCGGCGGCATCAGCAGCTCTTTGGCTCACCTCTTTCATACGCGTTTCTCGCAGCAGCTTCATGGCAGCTTCAATTAGGTCGCGAATGATGGATTCAACGTCCCGTCCCACATAACCGACTTCGGTGAATTTGGTGGCTTCTACTTTCACGAATGGGGCCGCAGCCAGTTTAGCTAGTCGTCGTGCAATTTCAGTTTTACCAACACCGGTTGGCCCGATCATCAGAATATTTTTGGGGGAAATTTCGGCACGTAAAGCTTCGGGTAGTTGCAGTCTGCGCCAACGATTACGTAATGCGATAGCAACAGCACGCTTAGCACTTCCTTGACCGATGATGTGATTGTCCAGCTCATGGACGATTTCTCTAGGTGTCATATTCGACATGTCACTAATCTCTATTGTCTTGTTTCGTGGGGATTGAAGTCCTAAAAGGTGATTTCTTCAATGGTGCGGTTATGGTTTGTGTAGATACATATATCGCCCGCTATCTCTAAGCCCTTCTCGACAATGTCACGGGCACCCATCTCTGTGCTATCGACAAGTGCTTTCGCTGCCGATTGAGCAAACGGTCCGCCGGAGCCGATAGCCATAATTCCATCTTCGGGCTCTATAACATCACCATTACCGGTGATGATGAGAGATGCATCTTTATCGGCCACCGCCAGTAATGCTTCTAATCGACGTAGCGCTCTATCAGTACGCCAGTCCTTGGCGAGCTCTACTGCCGCTTTGACAAGATGGCCTTGATGTTTTTCAAGCTGTCCTTCGAAGCGTTCAAACAGTGTAAAAGCGTCTGCGGTACCACCCGCGAACCCAGCAATAACGGTGTCTTTATAAAGTCGCCGGACTTTGCGGGCGTTACCTTTCATGACGGTATTACCCATTGATACTTGACCGTCACCGCCAATAACAACCGAGTTTTTGCGGCGTACGGATAAAATTGTTGTTCCTCTATACTGTTCCAAAGGAAATCCTTTTTGTCTGGTAAATGATTAGGGTAAGTTTTCGGTCGGGACTGCACTGCATAAGCATCTCAACACAAATACTCCACGCTTTAGTAAAGATTGGGGCGCGTGTCGAGTATTTCAAGCATCAGTCATCGCCACAAAACCAAATATTATTGTCCAATTCGAATACTTATCGTTTCGATATTTTCCTCGGCTAGCCTAGCCCGGGTGCGATCGAGCTCTAATTTTGATTGGACAGGCCCCACCATGACTCGATGCCACTTAATGTTGTCTCGATTGACTTCCTTAATAAATACAGTCAGTCCCATTAAAATCAATTCGGCGCGCAGGTGATCAGCATCTTCTTGTTTTCGAAAAGAACCTGCTTGCAACACATAGGTGAATTGCTCGTCTACTGCGACGCGTTGTCCCTGAGATGAATATTCTTCCACAACGGGTACCACTGATTTAGGGAACATTTCGTAGAAATCGAATGAGCTGGACGCATCCAATTCGTTTTTATTACCGACGGTGCCTGATATGACATCTGCGGTTGGTTTGCCGATGTTTGAGGTTGTGTCCGGTGGAACTACTTTCCAAAGATAAACCAGAAAGGCGGCAAAAAGACCAAATACAAATCCGATCAAAAACCAAGATAAACGGGACAATTCAGTACTCGATTCTGCCGAGTTATTGTGTCTTTTTGCGAAGTCCTGAGCCATATCTGCAATTTGCTAGGTAGATGGTTGTTATTGTAGCAAACGAATGACTAAAGCAGGTCAATTGGATCAACATCGAGTGACCAACGAACCATTCTTTGCTCTTTATTGTTCTCAATGAGTGAAATTATTTTCGACAGGGTTGAGTTAAGTGACTTACGGTGACTGCTTGATATAAGTAATTGCGCTCTGTACTTTCCATCGCGTTTTTCCATTGTCGACGGGATGGGCCCCAACACCGAGACTAAGGGGGAATTTTGATTCTGCAAGCTTACTTCCGATAACACGTTTTGAGAGGAGGCTAGGTTGTGGAGAAAGGTCATGGCAACCCCGTTTTTAGTTGCCTCGGCGCGAAGCACAGCTTGGAATGCGTAGGGTGGTAAGTCATATAGCTTACGTTCAACAAGTAGGCTAGATGCAAAGGCTTCGTAACCATCCTCTATCAGCGATTTTAGTATGGGTTGGTCCGGAAATTGAGTTTGAATTGCAACGGTTCCCTGTTTTTCTTCTCTGCCGGCCCGACCGCCAACTTGTAGTATGAGTTGTCCCATTTTCTCGATGGCACGAAAGTCTGAGCTATAAAAGCCACTATCGACATCAACAATTGCGACGAGTGTCACATCGGGGAAGTGGTGCCCCTTGGCAAGGAGTTGTGTGCCAACAAGAATAGCGGGCTCACCTGCCATAACTTCTTTCGTTAATCTTTCCATCTCGCCTTTACGGCGCGTCGAGTCGCGGTCAATACGGATGATGTTCGTGTCAGCAAAACGGCCTAGTAAGGTTTCCTCAAGGCGTTGTGTGCCAGTGCCAAGCGGGACAACATCGCGAGAACCGCAGGGCTGACACAGTCTGTTGGCGTGCTTGCTTGCACCGCAGTGGTGGCAGATGAGTTTATTTTGGGTCAGGTGAAAGGTCATGCGCGCATCGCATCGCTCGCATGCGGCAATAGCGCCGCAACCGTTACAAATGAGAACCGGTGAATAGCCACGACGGTTAAGAAAGACGAGTACCTGATTGCCAGCACTTAGATGCTGTTCAATTAATTCAAACAGAGGCTCTGAAAAGCTGTTGTCCATCCTTTGGTGTTGTGTACCGATGACTTGATAGTGCGCAACATTTGCCTTAGTCGGGCGCTCGGTCAGTTTCGAGAGTTTGTATTTTCCAGAAACAGCGTTGTTTAGAGATTCCAGTGAGGGTGTGGCACTGCCAAGAATGACAGGGATTTGCTCTTGATGGCCTCTGAAAACGGCCAGATCTCGGGCGGAGTATCTGAACCCCTCGATTTGTTTGAAAGAGGCGTCATGTTCCTCGTCGACAACAATAATGCCGATTTTGGACATGGGAGTGAAAATGGCAGAGCGGGTGCCAATGATGATACCCGCGCCCTGTTCTCGTGATTGACGCCAAGCATTAAGTCTTTCCTTGTCCGTCAAACTTGAATGTAGCGCAAAAATTGGAACGTTGAATCGACTTGTGAACCGTTCAATTGTTTGGGGGGTCAGGCCGATTTCGGGCACCAACACAAGCGCTTGTTTGCCCTGCCGGAGTATTGCATCAATCGCTTGTAAATAGATTTCCGTTTTGCCGCTGCCTGTGATGCCGAACAGTAGCTGCGTGCCGGGCTTAATGGCCGTTTCGAGCGCATTAGCTTGTTCTTCCGATAGCGCCAGCATGTCGGATTTTTGTGGGTTGGTTGAATCGAAGTGCGAGATGTTGACTGTCTTCAAGTCCCAATGGGCCAGTTCCTTGGCGATGATGCTACGAACAGTTGCTGTCGTGGTTTCATAGCTGTCGAGTGCCGCCTTGCTCAACCCCTCCGGTTGGCTGAGTAGTCGCTTTAATAGCGCCGATTGTCGCGGCGCACGTTTGAAATCAGTTTCATCAAACTGTTTTATAAGTGGCACCAACACTTTCTCTGTTTGGGCAATGGCGTCACCTTGTCTAAGAAGTGCAGGAATGGCGCTGTGAAATACTTCGCCAATGGGATGTTGATAATAATCAGCGGCCCAAACACAGAGCTTGAAAAGAACATTATCTAACAGTGGCTGGTCGTCGATGATGCGAAGTGCTGGTTTGATTTTATTGATGTCAATTGCGTTAGTATTTGACGTCGAAACCAGTATGCCAATGAGTTTTTGACGGCCGAAACTGACTTCGACCCTAGTACCTGGCAACAATTTGGCGGGATTCATGTCTGCCGGCGCGAGATACTGAAATGTGCGTCTCAGCGGCACCGGTACTGCAACATCAAGGTAGACTGGGTTCACGTGATTTCGGTGTCTTTATCGGTTGGCTAAACTGGGGCGGCTAGTATGCGCTGATTTACTCGAAATTACGCCTGCTTCCGCGCAGCGTGATTCGTTTAGTAATCGCCTAATTCCACTTGCGATTGATTTATTCTCTGGTATGATTGCGCCCCTCGCGAGAGCCCAGATAGAACAGAGACAGGATAATGAAAGCAGATACCCACCCAAAATACGAACAAATCACAGCTAAATGCAGTTGTGGTAACGAGATTGCTACGAGCTCCACCATTTGTGAAGATATCCATTTGGATGTTTGTTCGCAATGCCATCCGTTTTATACCGGTAAGCAAAAAATTCTGGATACGGCTGGTCGAATTGATCGGTTCAACAAGCGTTTCGGCGGTCGTGGCGGAAAGTAATCCGGCTCGTCTAGTAGAACGAAGAAAATATAAAAGGGGTGCCAATTTGGCGCCCCTTTTTTTTCGTATTTTTTGACTATTGGGTCAAATGTAAAACACTTTGCAACAAAGAGCCCGAAAGCGCTGTTCTCAGTGCTGCACCTTAGGGTTGATAATAAAATCAGTCAGCGTCAGTTAGCGACTGTCCCCATCCATGTAAGCTTATTCAAATAACTAAAAGGATACACGCAGCTAATGTCTGATAAAGAATCGTTGAGAGCACGTGCACTTCATTATCATTCTCACCCGACACCAGGGAAAATAGCCTTGGCGTTGACGACAAGTGCAGAGAACGCAGATGATCTTGCGTTAGCATATTCACCCGGCGTCGGCGAGCCTGTCAAAGATATCGCTGCTGATCCGGAAAAGGCTTACGAATACACTTCGAAGGGAAATCTGGTTGGTGTGATTAGTAATGGTACTGCGATTCTTGGCTTGGGTAACCTTGGCGCTCTGGCGAGTAAGCCGGTCATGGAAGGTAAGGCGCTATTATTTAAACGCTTTGCAAACGTCGATTGCTTCGATATTGAAGTGATGACAGAAGATGCGGATGAATTTGTTGAAACCGTGGCGAGAATTGCCGTGACCTTTGGCGGCATTAACCTTGAAGATATCGGTGCACCTGCCTGTTTCGATATCGAGAAGCGGTTAAAGGCGATGTTGGACATACCGGTCTTCCATGATGATCAGCATGGTACTGCAATTGTAACAGCGGCAGGTTTACTCAATGCGCTGTCACTGCGTGGTACCGAGCTTGGCGACGCAAAGATTGTTTGTTTGGGCGCTGGCTCTGCAGCAATCGCAATATTGAAACTGCTATCGGTGCTAGGTGCTTCGAAAGAGAATATTTACGTGCTCGACTCTAAAGGTATTTGCCACACAGATCGTGACGATCTGTCTGTTTATAAACAAGAGTTTGCTCAGAAAACGAATAAGCGAACTCTGCAAGATGCCTGTCAGGATGCTGATGTATTTATTGGCGTTTCGGGTGCGAACCTGATGGATGGCGATAGTTTGATGGCGATGGCAGCTAATCCGGTTGTATTTGCTATGGCTAACCCAGATCCGGAGATTACACCTGAAGCTGCACACGCTATACGTGATGATGTGATTATGGCGACGGGTCGTTCTGACTATGCCAATCAGGTTAACAACGTGCTGTGTTTTCCTTTCATGTTTCGTGGTGCTCTAGACGTGAGAGCAACAGACATCAATGAAGAAATGAAGATGGCGGCGGTCAGAGCGATCAGTGAATTAGCGAAAGAACCTGTCCCGGCAGAGGTTATTGCCGCATACGAAAATGTTGATCACCTTGAATTCGGACGAGATTACATCATTCCCAAGCCGTTGGACCCTCGCCTTTACTCTCGTGTATCGAGCGCTGTCGCACAGGCGGCTATAGACTCGGGTGTGGCGCGACTGAAGACGATACCGGATTACGATAAATAGTTTTTATCGTAAATATTTCGCAGCGCATCTTTCGTTTAGGTGCGCTTGATTTAACCCATTGCTGGAAGGCGTTAGCGTCGCAATGGTTTCAAAATAGCTGTTGTAGTTGATCTTGGGTTTCTTCTTTCTTCGCCAAGGCCGGTGGTAAATCCGGTGCTAGCTCGGCTCTGAATATTTCAAATATACCCTGCGGGTCCGTTGTTTGCGTTCTTAGTCCCGTAATTGGGTCTATCTTAACAGTTACCAAATTGTCCGGAATGGGTAACGAAGTCGCATTCTGGGGTTTTGGAAGTGCGACTCTCATGTATTCAATCCAAGTTTCCAGCGGCGTGGTTGATCCCCATTCGCGGCTGCCAACTGGATCATTATTATCAAAGCCAGTCCAGGCGGTTGCGACTAAATCGGGGGTATAACCCGAGAACCAGATATCTGCATCGTTGGTGGTCCCGGTTTTGCCGCGTAAATCTGACCTTTTCAGCAGTCGACGGGCTTTCGTGCCAGTACCTCTATTGACGACATCCAACAGGATACTGTCCATCACGTAGGCGACCCGCGGTTCAATGATCCTCTTGGCCTGAGGTAATCCGTTGCAAATCTCACCGTCTGAAGCGTCGATAGAGGAACCTGAGCTTTCGCAAACCGTGGGCGGCTCTGCTTTGAATAGTATGTCGTCGTTGATTGAGTCGACTTCGGCAATCAAGTAAGGATCAACCTTGTAGCCGCCATTGGCGAACGCAGCATACCCCGTTGCGACTTCAATTGGGGTGAGGGCGATCGTTCCACCACCAAATGCGAGTTGCACATTGCGTGGGAAATTCGCCGTGTCGAACCCAAAGCGCTTGACGTAGTCGATCGCGTTACCCGCCCCAAGATCGAGTATGACTCTCAGGGAAACAAGGTTGATTGATCGGTAAAGTGCCTCTCTTAGTCGGATGTTACCGTAGAATTTATCGCCCGAGTTTCGAGGCCTGTACACTTCCTCCTGTTCACCACCCGGTAAAACAATCGGCGCATCATTATAAATGGAGGCTGCCGTTAGGCCATTTTCCATAGCACCGGCGTAAAAAAACGGTTTGAAATTTGAGCCGGGTTGTCTTCTGGCTTGGGTCGCATGATTATATTGCCGAGCGCGAAAGTCGAAGCCTCCGACGAGCGAAAGAATCGCGCCGTCAGATGGATTCAGCGAGACCAACGCACCTTGGATATCCGGCACCTGGCCGAGTGAAGCCAGGCCAGTTTCATCGACTTGGTAGCGAATAAAATCACCCACATCTAGAATATCAGCGGCTTGTTTGGGGCGAGGCCCTCGCGTGTCAACCGTCAAATAGGCCCTGGCCCAAACTAATCCTTCCCAGCCAATGGTTATGACGTCGAGTTCTTTGGTTAGGACATCAACTTCCTGCTCCCTTACCTCGAGAATAATCGCGGGTAACTGATCACCCAAGGTGATTGCTTTGTCGAGGGTCCTAATAAAGTTGGCCGGGTAGCCATATTCTTTCGCTGCAAGAAATTCGGACGTACCGTCAATGCTGTTATATTCAGGACCTCGGTAGCCATGGCGGCGATCGTATTCCAGCAATTTACCTTGTAAGGCATTCTCAGCTGCGATCTGCTTTTGGCTGTCAATGGTTGTTCTGACCACTAGCCCCTCGTTATATGCACTGCGTCCATACTGGTTAAGCAAATATTTACGGACCATTTCTGCTGCGTAGAGTGCCGGTAGGTCGATTGCTCGATTGTGCACGCTAGCGGTGATGGGGGCATTGACGGCTTCTTCGTAGGCTGCGTTGGTGATGGAATTTTGCCCCAGCATGCGAGAAAGAACTAAATTACGCCTTTTTAGTGCGCGCTGTGGACCATTAACCGGATTACCCGCTTCGGGCGCTTGAGGAATTCCCGCCAACATGGCTATTTGGGCCAGGGTTAGGTCGCCGATGTCCTTGCCATAATATGTGTTCGCTGCGGCTTGAACGCCGAAGGCGTGCTTCCCGAAAGGGATGATATTGAGGTAAAGGGCGAGGATTTCTTGTTTAGATAATTCCTTCTCTAATTTGAGAGCGAGCAACATCTCTTTGAATTTTCGAATAAATCGACGTTCGGTATCACCGGAGACGTTTTTAACCAATTGCATGGTGATTGTGCTTGCGCCGGTCTTAATTGACCCTTTATTTCGTGCAAGTTGCCAAATTGCGTTCGAAAGTGTGACGAAGTCGATACCACTGTGCTCGAAAAAACGTTTATCTTCAGTGTCGAGTAAGGCATTAACGAATAACGTGGGTATATCGTCAAAGGTAATCGGAATCAATCGTTCGCCAAACTCTTGGATTAACTTGTCGTCCGCGGAGTAAATTCGCAGAGGCGCCTTTATTTTCACCTCTTTAAAGGTCGCAGCGTCAGGAATTTGCGGGTTTAAGTAGAGAAATGCAGCGGCAAGAACCAGTATGATCGAGGAGAAAAGCCCGAATACTGTCCAAACAATGGATGCTGCCAAAGATCTCATCTGCAAATTTTTACCTAGGTGCATAAGCGAGGCATTATAGAAGGAAAATGACGCCAATACCCTAATTTCCTTGGCTCTATCAGCAAGGGTTCAAATAAAGGGTGCAGGATTGCCGATGAGCGGTCGGTTTTCTTGAAATCGGCCTGGAGAAGCAAAAATTGGTTTGTTGTAGCGTTAAAAATAATTGGTAAATGTGTGCGGTTCAGTTAAATTGTTTGCGCTAAGGTTGAGAGTGCTATTTAATGTAATCTTGCATATATCTCACGTAAGTCCGTGTACTAAATAGGAATTTGCATTGTTTAGTTTTTTGAACAAAGGACCAACCAGCATGCTGGGACTTGATATTAGTTCCACATCAGTGAAGTTGTTGGAGCTAAGTCGATCCGGTGGAAAGTATCGAGTCGAGAGCTACGGTGTTGAGCCACTGCCTAATAACGCGGTTGTCGAAAAAAACATCAGCGATGTCGAAGGTGTCGGTGAAGCGATTGCGCGACTTGTAGAAAGGTCTAAAACGAAAGTCAAAAACGCCGCTGTTGCTGTTGCTGGATCTGCGGTGATTACCAAGACGATTGAAATGTCTGCTGCCTTAAGTGAGCAGGAGATGGAGAACGAGATTCAAATCACAGCGGATCAGTACATTCCCTATCCGCTTGATGAAGTTGCCCTGGATTTTGAAATTCATGGCATTTCACCTAGAAGTGAAGAGCAAGTAGAGGTTCTATTGGCTGCTTGTCGACGAGAGAATGTCGAGATGCGCCAAGATGCGCTAGAGCAAGGTGGGCTTAAAGCTAAAGTCGTTGATATTGAAGCGCATTGCATGCAGCGAGCGTTTGGGTTGGTGAGAGACCAGTTCGTTGGCGAAGGCGATCAAGAGAAAGTGATCGCGATTGTTGATATCGGCGCAACCATGACAACCTTGAGTGTGCTGACTGACTCCGGCACACCTTATACGCGTGAACAACTTTTTGGTGGAAAACAGCTGACCGAAGAAATTCAACGTCGATATAGTCTTTCTGTCGAAGAAGCAGGACTTGCGAAAAAGCAGGGTGGATTGCCTGACGATTACGAGAGCGAAGTGTTGCAACCCTTCAAGGAAGCTGTCGTACAACAGGTAACGCGATCTTTACAGTTCTTCTATTCATCCAGTGCTTATGATGATGTCGATCATATTATTCTTGCTGGAGGCACAGCCTCGATCGAGGGTTTGGCAAATATGGTTTCAGCAAAATTAGGTACCCCCTGCACAACAGCAAACCCATTCGTCAATATGGCACTTTCATCGAAAGTGAACGAAGTTAACCTTAATAATGACGCGCCGGCATTGATGATTGCCTGTGGCCTGGCAATGCGGAGTTTCGATTGATGAATCTGCAACGGCTAAAGATCGCTCAATTAGACAGATCTAATCGACTTCTCGAGGCGTCAGTATTGTTCTGCATTCGGCAAGTTGTTGGATATCGGAGGCCCGCTCATGGCTGATATCAAAATTAATTTATTACCTTGGCGTGAAGAAGTCCGTCAGGAGAAAAAAGACGAGTTCCTTCGGGTGCTCGTGGGTGTTGTGGTGTTTGCGGGTGTCATCGTGTTCGGCGTGGATCGATTCTATAACGCCGAGATTGATTCCCAGAAAAGTCGAAATGCCTTTATAAGCAAAGAAGTCAAAGTGCTTGAAAGTCGAATACAAGAAATCAATTCATTGCAGCAAAACCGTAATGAGCTTTTGTCTCGAATGCAGGTTATTCAGGAGTTACAGGGTAACCGGCCAATCATTGTTAGGATTTTTGATGAATTGGCGCGCAAGCTTTCTGATCGCGTTTTCTTTCAATCCTTAACACTGAAAGGCAGTGTGATGGCAGTCAAGGGTGTCGCAGAGAGCAATAACCGAATTTCTAGCCAGCTTAGAAACTTCGATGAGTCGTTATGGTTCACAAATCCGAATGTGACAGCAATTAATGCTGATAAAAACTTCGGTCCGCAAGCTAGTGTCTTTTCATTGAGTGTGACTCAGAGCACACCTGCGAAGGAAGAGGAATAGTCACGATGGCAATGGTAATTGATGACATCATCGATAGTCTAAAAAACTTTGATACAGATCAGCTCAATGATCTTAATCAGGTAGGCTCCTGGCCGACAGCGGTCAAAGTTATAATATGGACATTGGTGTTTGCAGGGGCCATGACAGCGGGATATGTCTTGCATGTCACAAACCTTCAGAGTGATCTGCAACA
>CAJJAA010000029.1 GCA_905182025.1 uncultured OM182 clade bacterium | reverse complement strand
ACTTCGGTAGGTGATCATGCCGAGTTTTCGCGCCTGCTGCATGCCGACAACAGGTTGTTGATCGATGTCGTAGGCGCCTTCTCGCCACATCGGGTCGCTGCGTATCATCTCTCTTTGCAGTGACCGAAGTGCGATGGCATAGGGTGACACTCTTGCTGAAGAGGAGATACTGACCAATGCCTTGGCTGCAGCCGGGTAGAGGATGGAGAAGGCTAATGCGGTCATACCGCCCATAGACGCGCCGATAACCGAGTGAAGCTGTGTAAGACCGAGTGAGCTGATGACTTCGTGGCCACCGCGGGCAATATCTTCTAAGGTTAAGACAGGAAAATTGAGCCCATAGGGTTTATCTGTCGCCGGATCAATGCTTGACGGGCCAGTCGAACCAAAGCAGCTGCCGAGGGAATTGACGCAAATAACAAAATACTTACTGGTGTCGATGGGTCTTCCTGGCCCAACCATAGGTTCCCACCAACCGTGGCTCGAATCGAGGTCAGATGAAGCAGCATGAGCCGAGGGGCTAAGTCCCGTAAATAGTAAAATGGCGTTGTCTTTTTGGAAGTTTAGCTCGCCCCAGGTTTCATAGGCGACAACGGGGTCCTTTAAAGAACCGTGTTGCATCCTAAAAATACCTTCAATTTGATGTAACTTTCTTGCGCTTGTCATAGATTTTGGTTGTTCAAGTTAGATTCGGCCATTTTGAAGGCTTCCGAGCCTGAAAACCAGTATATAATCGACTGTTATAGAGAACCGGCAAAGTTTGGCCGTATATAACTTCGGATCGCGACGGTGTTTTGCTCGTAAGACTCAATCTCTCGATCTGTCGAGGCATCAGTCAATGCGACACAGATGAAGAGTTACAACAAACGGTTTGTCATGGACACACACACATTAGAAATATACCTGGGACTTTGCCGAAACCTGCATTTTGGGCGCACCAGTGACGAGTTCCATTTAAGTGCATCAGCTTTGAGTCGTCTCGTCCAAAAACTTGAAGGTGAGTTATCTCAAACACTTTTTATTCGTGACAACCGAACCGTCGAATTGACGCCGCAAGGGGAGATATTGCGTGTTTTTGCCCAGGAAACGCTACAGCAATTGGCTCAGGTGAAAACTCAAATGGGCGAAGCTAGCGAGTTGTTATCGGGCAGCTTTCGGCTATTCGCGTCGGTTACAGCCAGCCAAACGATACTTCCCAAGGTGCTCACGCAATTTCGACTCGACTACCCTGAAATTCATATACAACTCGATACGGGCTACGCAGTTGACGCATTGCAGTCACTGCATGAAGGTTGTGATGTTGTTGTTGCGGCATTGAGCAAGACAGCCTCGGAAGGTTTTGCAAAGAAGATCATTACTTCCACACCAATATTGACCGTTGCCCCCGTCGCTAATCAGTTCTTCACCGAGTCGATCATCGACTGGTCGAAAGTCCCCTTAGTGCTGCCGGCGTTCGGCCAAGTGCGCGATAACATTGACGCCTGGTTTCGTGAAAATAAGATTAAACCCGATATTTACAGCGAGGTCTCAGGTAATGAGGCAATTTTATCTCTCGTTGCGCTAGGTTGCGGGGTTGGTTTCGTACCCGGTCTAGTGATGGACAATAGTCCGCTTATTGATCAGATAGAGATTGTGCCGCAGGGACCTAATCCGGAGGAATTTCACGTTGGGTTTTGTACGACGGATAGGCATTTGAGCCGATCGCCGATTGTTAGGGCTTTTTGGACATCGATTAATGCCGAGCTTGTCTCTTAAAGTATCGCGATCGTCAGTCAGTATTGGCTGTTTAAGGCGAGCTTTGTTAGCTTGAAAATTTACTGAGGTTGGTCGGTCAGTTAGTATTTAGGAGAGAAATTGTATCGCTCACCTGTTCGATTGTTATTGGTTTGTTTGTGCTTTGTTGCGGCGTCAATATTATTGACTAGCGACCTGCAATAGAGTGGGCGAAGGTAGTGTACCGTTTACGATGAATAGAGCGTTCGATTTGATCATAGGGAGAAATTAGATGAGTGCTAGGGTAATGCGTGGATTCATTGCGACTGCAGCAAGGTTGGGCATGGTTGTGTTGAACATTAAGAAAAAGTTTACGGCGAAGAATCTTCGTACGCTGCTTGCGTTGATCACGCCGGTTCTCTTCGGTTTTGGACCTTGTGGACCCATAGCGGGTACCAGCCTTACTGGCGAGGTAAAGTCTGAATTGATCACAGATTTTCGATTTGTAAACGATGTGGAGTCCTGCACACTTGAGGTGAACGGCGATGATCCCCATTCGGTCAATATCAATTGTTGGGCGGTTGGCAAGCAACTGTTTGTTGGTTGCTCAGATTGCGAGGGCAAAACTTGGTCAACGTTGGTGGGCCAAGATGCAATGGCAAGAATTAGGATTGGTGACATGCTTTATCCGGTGAAGGTATCGCGTATGTCTGATCCGAGTGCAATTGATCGGATTTGGCAATACCGTTGGGAAAAATACGAAGAGGGTGAGTTTGAAGCAGTGCCAGATGGCTTTTGGGTCTACCATCTTGGATCGAAACCATCCACTCGCGGCTGAGTTCAGTCACTGATAGTATTTGCCAAACACTATCCTTTGCAGGATATCCCCAATTATCCCTAACATTGTTATTGACGTGATAGGGGTAGCAATGAAAACAAAAGTTGATGGAAGAACAATGCCGAATAGTGAACGACATAGATTAAACCTGAATACCGAAAAGATGATCGCCGAGAAGAGCGATGGTGTTGGATGGCTAACGTTTAATCAGCCTGAGAAACGCAACGCGGTTTCTCTCGAAATGTGGCAAGGCATCGGTGATGCACTGGAACAATTTGAACACGATCAGAGTATCAGAGTCGTCGTGATGTCTGGAGCAGGTGGCAAGGCGTTTGCTTCAGGCGCGGATATTTCTGAATTTGATAAACACCGATCAAATGCACAGCAGCGTGCCGAATACGGTGAAGTAGCAGGGCGTGGAAACTATTGGCTAGGTAAGTTTTCTAAACCCTTAATTGCCATGATTGATGGGTTTTGTATCGGTGGTGGGTTGGCGATTTCATTGAATGCAGATGTTAGGTTTGCGACCCCGCGATCGAGCTTTGGTGTACCCGCTGCGAAACTGGGATTAGGTTATGAATATGCAGGGCTTGCCAAACTTGCTCGTCTGGTCGGTCCCTCGAGAGCCAGAGATATCATGATGACGGGCCGCTTCATGCCTGCTAATGAAGCGTTTGGCATGGGGCTCATCAATTTCGTTGTAGATGAAAATGACATTGAATCTGCTGTTGATGCCTATGTGGCAAAAATAGCTGCGAACGCACCCTTAACGGTTCGAGCAGCAAAAGCCGCGGTAAATACCTTTGAAAAATACTCACAACTCGAGCGTGACGGAGAGGCCGCAACGGAAGTCGCGGAGTTGGTAGATGCCTGCTTTGATAGTGAAGACTATAAAGAAGGCCGCAAAGCCTTTGCCGAGAAACGTGCGCCCAACTTTGTAGGTCGCTAATGTCTGGTCGCACTTGAGTACTGTAGTTATTTGCTATGACGACGAATGCAATGGTGATTAGTTAATGCGCTTTCGCGCGTTGACGTTTTTGCTTGGTTGGTAGAGCGCCATGCTCAAGCATGCGGATAGGATCTAACATCAATCGATCTAGATTGGTTTGCAACAGCTAAGTATCGACTCCGAATTCACTGAAAACTGGCGTGTTATCCAAAATCATTTACGGGCGTCGGTACTGGTTAAAAAGAACCTCTAAAAGCCGCGCTTAAAACGGGTCTTAAAAATAGTAGCCAAAGTTAACAAATAGCTGACTTGGGCTGGTGCCGTATTCTGAGTTTAAATTCGGCAAGCCTACATTGTTCTGTGAAATATCATCGCCACTAAAGAGATATAGAGACAAACCTATATAAAAATTCTCTGAGATGCTTCTGTCGACACTTAGGCTCGTAAAGGCCGACTGGTCATTCAAATTGAGAAGCATCTGCAGGTTAATCGTTGTTAAAGCGGACTTTTGCCAGCTCAGCGATGGAATCAGATAGTCTTGGCCGAGCAGAAAAACCCCGCCGGCTTGGTAGGGTTTGGTGAACTGCTCAACAATATAATCAGCGGTATCCTCAGAGCCCGCGCCATTGTAATGGTATTCGACCATAAAGAAGACGTTCTCGGAAATAGCATAGTCTGTGCCAATCGAAGCCCTATTGTAGTCAACGTCGCCTTGAACTGCTGCGAACTCAAGCCATGTGCCGAAGTCCCCGATTGATGACTGAATACCAAAGCCAAGCAAATTCTGTTCAGCAAAGCGGATAGCTGTGACTTGATAATCAGATCCGGAAACATTGGTTTGGTATTTTAGGAATGCAGCTGAATTCTCTGTTTTACCGTCCTCTCCTAAGACGATCCCAATGTCGATCTCGCTTAGTTGTCCTATTTGTTTTTGATACCGGATGGCATCGATACCAATGCGGTATTCGGTATTGAGTGCAGTGACATCAAAGGGCAAGAAAACATCGGTTGGATTGATAGCTCTGGCGGCACCAAAAGCGATCGCCTGTCGACCAACTGTCAGGTCGCCGTTGGCAACATTAAATTGCATATTGATGCGATCCAGATTCTGAACCACCCGATTTTTTTCGTCCTCGGGTCCAAGCGTGCGTTCGATATCAGTGAGTCGGTAGGTTTGTCGATTACTGTTGAAAAGTCTGTCATCCAACGCCTGCCTGTGTGAGTTGGTTTCAAGCCCGATTTCGTAATGCAGTTGCCAAATAAATTTGTCATCGAAGCCTTCTAACAGTAAGCGGGTGCTCGTTTGGGTACTGAACAGGTCATCAAATTTAAACACTTCGTTATCGATTTTTTCCTGATAGATTGAGTAGTTTTTTGCGTAACCTGAGAAATTAACTTCCGCCCTAGGGGCTGACATGAAGAGCGCCAGTGTTAGTGCCACGATCGCAGTTAGGGTGGATCTCAAACCAAAATGGTGTAGCGCTAACAGCACTAGCTATTTACGCTCGTCCAATTCGACTTTACCGTCCCGCATATGTATCAATCGACTGGCTCGGGACATAATTTTTTCATCGTGAGTTGAAAACACAAAGGTCATATCGTGTGCTTCATTAAGTTCTTTCATCACATCAAGTAAAGCAATGCCGGTCTTTGAATCTAGGTTGGCGGTAGGCTCGTCAGCCAGAATAATATCGGGTCTAGAGGCCATTGCACGGGCAATGGCAACCCGCTGTTGTTGACCGCCCGAAAGTTTACCCGGACGACGATTTTCTAAGCCGGATAGACCAACGAGAGCGAGCATTTCCTTAACCCGTTTTTTTCTCTCAGATGTTTTCACGCCCTGTAACAGCATAATGTATTCAATGTTTTCTTCGGCGGAGAGCACAGGAATAAGATTGTAGGACTGGAAAATAAAACCGATATGATCCCGTCGCAGATCACACAGTTCACCGCCGGACATTTTTGCAATGTTTTTGCCTGATAACTCGACCTCGCCCGAGGTCGGATTATCCAGACCGCCCATCAAATGAAGCACGGTTGTTTTTCCGGATCCCGACGGGCCGATGATGGCGGTAAACTCACCTTTTTCAATCTCGATGTTGACGTGGTCGGCGGCTTTAACCATGGTCTCTTCGCTGTCGCCGAAATAACGACATAGATCCTTGGTTTCGATAACGATTGTCATAGTGTTTCCTCTGCTCTTTCTTCAGATGTGCTAGAGACTTCTTTGAAGTGCTTCTGTCGGTATAATTTTCGATGCAAACCAGGCGGGGTAGAGACCCGACATAACGGTCAGCAAAATGACATAAATCGGCAGTTCGGTAATTTGTGAAATATGGAACTGGGTCAGAATACGATCGCTCATTGCCAAGCCTGAAAACTCCATCTCGCCTAGAGGAATACCTACCGTGGAGGTATATTCACTAATTAATAACGCGAGAATGATACCGACAGCGCAGCTAATAAGTGCGATCAACAATGATTCGATGATGATAAGTAAGCCTAAGTCCAGCGGGCGGGTGCCAATAGCTTTGAGTACACCGAATTCGTAAATGCGCTCATAAATTGACATAAACATCGAATTGATGACGCCGAGTGATGCCAACAGAAACAAAATTAGGCCAATGATGAGAGTACCGTAACTCGACATTTCGATAATGCTCGAGACTTCCTTATTGAGTTGTAGCCAACTCAATGACTCTAAAGTCTCAGTGTTGTGATTTGTAAAAACCGCTAAAGCAGTGTTTTTTGCATCTTCAGGATTGCGAAAGCGAATGGCAATTTCGTGAGCGCCGTGTGCACCCAATCGAATCAATTTGCGTGCTTCATCGATGTTTATGAAGGCAATATTTTTATCGATCTCGGTAATACCAAAATGTAATAAACCTGAAACGCGGAATAAAGCCTGAGTCATCTCACCGGTGTTCGCTTCGGTTAATGTGACGACGATACGGTCACCGAGCTTTATCTCAAGCAAGTCCCCCATGGTTTTGCCTATAAGGATTTCGTTGGGTTTACCGGATAAATAGCTGCCCGTCTCGACCGCAATCTTGATTCTACTTAAGTCGGCTTCAGCGTCAGCGTCTATGCCATAGACCATACCGCCTGTGACGTTATAACTGGAAGAGATCATGGCGCCGCTGATAGTCCTGCTCGCATAGGCTAATACGGTTGGATCATTCGACAGCGAGTCTTCAATCTCAGCGGTATCTTCAATGAATAGGTCGATATCAAAGTTGTCTCGAAAGCCCTGTTTATGTATTTGCGCCTCGCCTAACAAAGTCTCAGTGATACTTTTGACAATAAGATCGGTCATGCCGCGCATCATTGCATCGGTAATGATGAGTGCCGTGAGACTGAACGAAATTAGCAGGACAGTGAGAACGGTTCTTCTCGTGTTGCGAAATAGATTTCTGAAGGCGAGTTGAACGAGTTGCATAACGTCCTCCTAATGGCTTCGCATTGCGGCGGTGGGCGTAACGTTGGCTGCTCGCAGGCCCGGGAAAATACTGACAACAATGGCTGCAAAGAAAATACCAATCATGGGTATGATAAAGACGGTGGGGGTCAACAAACCCGTCATACGACTCATTTTGATGCCACCCACGTCGACGGGTTCAGGTAGTTCAATACCGGCAGTGCTGAACCAGTAGGTTAGAGGTATCGCGAGGGCCAGACCCAATACGATACTCATCGCCGATAGCATCGTAACCTCTAGCGTAATCATGCTCACAATCTTGCTTGGACGACTACCCATTGCTTTCAACACGCCAAATTCTCTACTTCTCTCCAATACGCTCATCAGTACTGTATTGAGAACGCCGATGAAGACAATGATGCCGATGATAACTAGCATGACCAGATTACCTTCACGATCTGCTTGCATTGTCTTATAGAAACTACTTTCGACAACCTGCCAAGGTGCAACGCTCAGGCTTGGAATGGACGATTGTAATTCGGTGGCAACCTCTCGTGCATCTGAAATGTCGGTTAGTAAGATAGAAAATTGGTGAACCTTGCCGTACATCGTTAAGAATGATTGAGCACCTGATAGAGGCAGAAAAACGGTGTTTTTATCCGGTGAGTTGTTTTCTCCTACGATCGCAGAAACGATAAATATGTCGTTCGCAATTGAACCGTCAGCGCCCTGAGAAATTAAAATCAGTTCGTCGCCGAGTCCAACCTCGAGAGAATTAGCGACGCCAGCACCAATCATTGCCGAGAAGTAGCCATCGTCGTTGGGACTGTCGGCAAAATAATTACCGTCAGTGATCTTCTGATAAAGACGGCTGGTTTGTTTCTCTCGCAAGACATCGACACCAATAAGCTGCACAGGGGTATTGCCATCGTCAGAGTATGACAACGCAGGCGCGAACACCCGGGTTGTGTAGGATGCAATGGAAGGGTGTTTGTCGAGAATTGTGGCGATTGCGTTGGGATTGTCGATAGTTTTATGTATTTTGGCGCGGTCTAGGTAGTCATCCTTGTGGATTTGGACGTGGCCTGAGTGATCCTCAGTAAAAAACGCGATAGCATTAGCATAGCTACCATCCTGCATTGATATGGAAAAAACACTGAGCACATACCCGCCGGTTAAGCTTAAGGCTGTTAACAACGAGCGACGCCGTTGCCGAAATATGTTCCTGAACGCTAGCTTGATTAACAACATTAGAAGCGACTCTTTAAGTGTCTCAAGGTAAAGGTAGATTCATCAACATCGGGTGGATCGAATTCAAGATTGTCGTAAATTATGACGGTCCTGTGGCCTTCTTTGTTTAAGGGGATCATTTCCATGACGGAGGGCATGATCCTGCCGCCAAAGTCCTTGAGCTCTGAGAACACCATCTTACGAATCATGATGCCCTCGTCATCGTAGAAGTTTTGGTTCACGGGGACCAAATGTTCCTTGTTGACGATATAGTCGATCCGCCCCCAAACAGTCACGGTCTGCTCTCGAGGCAGCAGGGTGATGTTATATTCTGTCAAGGTTTCGGTCAGTTGCAGATCATACTCTTGCGTTAACGTGGTCTGTTTAACAAGGTCATCATTGGTGAAGTCACTGCCCATCCATGAACCCATCATCATTGATGGGGGTACCTTGATGACCTTGTTGATTTTTGGGAAGAAATTCCACATCTCTTTATCAAGCTTTAATGTTGAGATACCGCGATCTTTTTTAGGTGACAGAATGCGGATGAATGCATCCTGCTGGCCTACGCTGCTCGATTCCATCTGCATGGTTCGGCTGTACTGCGGTGTTTCAACCTTCATGGTCAACGTTGCTTTACTGGATTCGCCTCGATACAGCGCTTCCATCTCGTCGATCAACGACTTGGCGTCACGGTCAGCGACTGCCATGAGCGGCACAAATAACAATAGAAAACTCACAAACTTCATATCAAGCCCTGTCGTAAATTGTGTGTTTAACCCTTTGTGGTTAACTTATCTAGCCAACTTAACCTTAGCAGGTTCACTTTCAGCCAACCCTGTTTTTATGGTTGCTTCGTCACTAACCCAATCTGCTTAATCAATAGAGCAGTCTGTAGCTCAAGTCGTTTCAAGTCCCGATTAATCGCATTTTTATTCATTGAGGTCCATAACAAGATGTAAATGGTGCATATCGCCAAAGCACAGCATATAAATAAGGTGGCGTACGCAATCATGCCCATGGTCGATTCTTGCTGAAAAAATTGGTACAGGCAGAAAATGGCGGTCAAGATCGACATCGCCCATTTGATGGTTGTCCAGATGAATAGGTTTCGATACTGGCTGTGGTAGAGCGCAACGAGATCTTCGCTCGCACTTTTATTATCAACGCCTGTGTTGTCGATTATGCTGTCGCTGTGAGCTTTTAGTGCGTTTTTGATGCTTTCATCTAGCTCGGGTGTCTTGTTATCCATGATCGTCTTTTGTCCTGTTATTGATCGACTGGTCACTATCGATTTTTCATGTCAGAGAAATGCACTCGGAATGCCTCGCGCCCATTATGAAGCCTAGACTTAACCGTACCGGCGGGGAGACCCAAAGCCTGACTTATCTCTTCAATACCCATATCCTCAAGGTAGTGTAGCGCCAAGACAACACGACTTGCTTCAGGTAGTCGTGAGAGTGTTCTTGTGACAATTTCTTGATTCTCCAAGCGACTAATGTCGTTGGTTTCAGACATTTGCCGTTGTCCTACATCCTCACTATCCGGCTCTAATGAATCTAATGGGGCGTCAACGCTTTGTCTCTTGCGTATTAGGTCAAGGCACTTGTTATTCACGATTCGAAACGCCCATGGTCTGAATCGTGCTGGATCTCTTAGGCCTGGCAGAGACTTGACGATCGCTATCCAGGCCTCCTGAACCGCATCCAAGGCAAGCTGCTGGTCGCGACACATAATCCACGCGACCCTGACAAACTTGCCTTGCCAGCGTTCTACCAAGTCGTTTAACGCGGCTGTCTCACCTGTTTGAATACGCAAAATGAGATACTGCTCATAAACTGCCTGCGTATTTTGAATATGTTTATCTGTCACTATGACAGGAGACGATGAAGGTTGATGAAAGGTTCATTTATTTTTAGATATTCCTGTGGCGACCACTGATTCTGTCGTTCATCTATAGCTTACCTAAGGTGATCACGCTATCAAACGCAGATGCATAAACATTATCATATACTGAGTTTTTCTAATTAAGCCGATCTGAACAAGAACCCCGGCCAATAATATGTTCAGCAGGCGTCAAGACAAGGGACGATCAATAAAATGAAGCCATTTAGTCTCAAGCGGGTTGAGAAATCCGATCTACTTTTAATTCACCGGTTAAACGAAGGCTGTGTACCGCATGTGAATTCGATACCGGTCGATGATTTCAAATGGTATTTGAACGTTCTGGAGCACTTTTACAAGGTTGTAGATGACGATGGGTTGCTGGCGGGCACGGTCGTGATGATGAAGCCAGATTTAGACTATGAGAGTGTTAACTATCATTGGTTCGTTGAACGATATACGCAGTTTCTCTATATCGATCGCATCATGGTATCGGCGGCTTATCGGGGCCAGGGCGTGGCGAGCTTTATGTATGAGAGGCTGCAGGAGATAGCCCGTGAGGCGGGACATCTGTCGCTGTGTTGTGAGGTCAATGTTAAGCCTAAGAACATCGCATCTTTAGCACTGCATGAAAAGATCGGTTTTAGGTCTGTGGGCACTCAATTGACTGAGAACGGCACGAAGGAAGTGACATTACTGATGAAACAGGTGAGCTAAACCTACCAGTTCAGCTTGTGCACGATTGATAAGGAGCCAATACATCTAGCGGTCAGTCTTGTTCAACATGCCGGTTGAGAATAAAAAGTTGGCATGATTGAGCGTATAGTACGTTTAGTGAAAAAAACTGCGCGTAACGTTAGTTAATTTCATTTCTAGCTATGTTTTATAAAGCATTGATAATAAAGCAAATTAAAGTGCTCCCTCGAGCCGTTCGTCAATCAGAATAAGACGCGAGACTTAATGGTGCCTGGTATTTGTTCCAAGTGTTTGAGTGCAATCTGGCTATATTCTTCATCGATATCCGTCACAACGTAGCCAACATCCTGGTTGGTCTGCAGATGCTGGGCTTGAATATTGATGCCCTTGTCCGAGAAGAAATTGTTGATTTGAGAGAGTACGCCCGGCACATTTTCGTGAATGTGCAACAGACGATGGCTACCTGTGTGCGTCGGCAGCGTAACTTCCGGAAAGTTAACACTCGATAAAGTCGAGCCGTTATCTGAGAACTTAATAAGCTTAAGCGCCACTTCGGATCCAATTTTCTCTTGCGCTTCCATTGTGCTGCCGCCGACATGCGGTGTCAGTATGCAATTTTCGAACTCACGTAAAGGTGAGACGAATTCTTCAGCGGCGGATTTCGGTTCAGCTGGAAAGACATCGATTGCGGCGCCGCCTATATGCTGTGTTCGCAGTGCGTTTGCCAGTGCGTCAATATCGATCACAGTGCCGCGAGATGCGTTGATGAGTACGCTGCCCGGTTTCATGCTGTCGAGTTCGGCTTTACCGATCATTTTGACGGTGGCGTCATTCTCGGGCACATGCAGTGTGACAACATCACTCACCGCCAACATTTCCTGCAAACTATTGGCTTGCTCGGCATTGCCTAGCGGCAGTTTATTGACCGTATCGTAAAAGCGTACTTTCATGCCAATGGACTCCGCCAGCACGCTCACCTGCGAGCCGATGTTGCCGTAGCCAACGATGCCGAGTTTTTTACCGCGAGTCTCGAATGAGCCGGTAGCAGTTTTTTGCCATTCGCCCCGATGCAGCAGCGCACTCTTTTTTTCGGGAATACCACGTAGTAATAGGATTGCTTCTGCAATCACGAGTTCAGCCACACTGCGGGTATTGGAAAAGGGCGCATTAAACACAGCGGTACCTTTTTTCAGCGCTTCAATCAGACTGACCTGATTGGTGCCGATGCAGAAGCAACCGATTGCGATAAGTTTGCGGGCAGCGGCCATCACCTCGGCGTTGACCTGTGTGCGTGACCGGATACCAAGGATATGGATGTCAGAAATCTTCTTAATCAGATCCTCTTGGCTCAGAGACCCGGGATATAGCTCAATATTGGTATAGCCTTGTTGTTCGAAAGCCTCGATAGCGGATTCATGAACGCCCTCTAATAGCAGGATTTTGATCTTGGACTTTTCGAGGGATATTTTCATTTTAGATTCTGACTGCTCCGCAATAGGAGCGAAGTCTATACATTCAACCCGAGGTTGTCAGGTTGAATGTTAGGTACATCTTAAATCGCTGTAGGCTAATAGTAGGCGACATTTTCCGGTTCTCGCACTGCATTTCTACCGAAGAAGTGCCGCCTGTTGCGGGCTATCTTTAACGTGCTACCTGTAACGTGTTTAAAGTCATGCGTTACAAGTAGGATTGCGCGACGCAGAATATCTCAGGATTAAGGTTTTTTGAACAGCAACGTAAATCGGTCTGTGTTGCCGGATACCGATTTACGGCCCACCTCATACCGAAGCTCGTCATCAGCTCGATAGTGGAGATTAGAATAGTCGACGAACTCAAACCCTGCCGCTTCGATTTCTTTGATCACCTGCACGGGGTCCATTCTTCTCCAAACTTCATTGTGATCGGCTTCCATGTGTCGACGGGTATGGTCAATTATGCCGTAATGGCCACCAGACTTAAGTACCTTGAAGACGGCCTTGTTCATATTGTGTCTGCCTTCTTCGTCAAAGTTGTGCAGGTTTCTAAAGGTGAGAACCAAGTCGACATTTTTCTTTTTGATTGCAAAGCTGAATTCAGGCACGCTGACTCGACGAACGCCCGGCGTTCGGATGAAATTTTCGCGATTAAAGGGAATGAGTTCAAGGGCTCCAAAGCCAGCCTGACCTTCTGTTGCTTTAGCGACGCGCTCTGCGCCAATGGAAACATACAACTTTCCGTCATCTTCGAGTACTGGTGCGAGCAGGCGTGTATACCAGCCGCCGCCCGGCAGTAACTCAAGAACGGTCATGTCGTCTCTTAAACCGAAGAACTTCAGTGTTTCGACAGGCATACGGTTTTTGTCACGGCTGTTGTCTTCGCCACGTCGCTCGTGTTCCATTGCGACCTTTAATTTGGCTTCAGTTTTATCGAAGTCGGATTCTGCCAAAAGTGATGATGACAATCCTAGACAAATTAATGCCAGAAGGTATTTCATGGTTGCTGCCTCTTAGTTAAAACGTAGTGATAAATAGTTTAGATCGATTTTTATGCTCGTTATCGGTGGTGATGATGATTCCGCCATTTGTTTCCGCCATACTGCATTGAGAAGATCAGGCTAACAAGGCTTCTCATGTTGCAATATTAACCGATTCAGAGCCGACAAGAACATTAACATTTTGACCAATTTTTTAATCAAGGAGAGCCCATGCGACTCAGACAAGTAGCGTTTGTAGCTGAAAATCTAATGCAGGTGAGAGAAGAACTGTTTCAGTTGTTAGGTCTCAGTGAAGATTATGCGGATCCAGGCGTTGGAGAATTTGGCCTTGAAAATAGTGTCATGACAATCGGCGATACCTTTCTTGAGGTTGTTTCTCCGACCCAAACTGGCACTACTGCCGGACGACTGCTCGAGCGACGGGGAGGCGATGGCGGTTACATGGTGCTAGTGCAGACTGATGATATTGAGTTTATGCGTAATCATACTGAATCACTCAACGTAAGAAAGATATGGGAGCTCGATAGCGACGATACGAAAGCATTTCATTTACATCCCAAAGATATAGGTGGCGCAATTTTGTCCGTCGATCAGATGGAACCACCGGAATCTTGGCGATGGGCTGGGCAAGGCTGGGAATCAAGGCAGGCCCTGTGGGTCTCAACGATTCGATCTGTTTCTATACAGGCTAACGACCCTGAAAACATGGCGAAACGTTGGGGCAAGGTACTGGATGAGACAGTACAGCCATTCAACGGTGGTTGGGCTGTGCTGCTAGAGGGTGGGTCTATTGAATTCCATAGCGATGTTGATGGTAGAGGGGAAGGGCTCAGTGCAATCGCGTTCGACGCAACAAATTTGGCTGCGATTAGGCAGCAAGCTTCTAAAATGAATATTGCGGTAGAGGGGACGGACCATGAAGCTATCCTCGTGCACTGTGGCGTTCGCTTGAGCTTTCTAGACACAGCGGCTTAAGGAGCAAACAATGTTCTTGTTGGTGGGTGAGCGTGTTTATAGTCAGGCACAGGATATCGGCAGCTTTGAATGCGCCCTGTGTGGTAAAGCCGAACCCTTTTGTCATATCACAGAGACGAATTACTTTTGCCTGTTTGGCATTCGCTTACTTAAAGTTGATCAGTACGCCAATTACTATCGATGTGAACGTTGTGGTAATAGCTATTTGTCGGACAGTCCTTGTTTACCCAGTCAGGTAGAATCGGTGCAGAATGTTATTGCGTATATTCTGCTCGGTTATGGCAAGTACGAGGCGATCGATCTCGCTAAAGACATTGCTGTGAAGGTGTCAAACTTCGCTATGGAGGCTGACACATTGAAAAAGCTCACCCGACAATACGCCACGGCAGACGACGACTTTCTTGAGCAACTTCGACGAGCAGCTTTTCACATCAATCTACTGGGTAAGCAACAAATTATAGAAGCGGCGTTTTTGGCAACCCATGCCTGTTGCGAAATCCAGTTTGAAGATAAGACCCGCATCAACCTGATGGGAAACGCGCTGGGTGTTTCAATCGAATTCGTCAATCAGATCGTCAAATCGGTCCGTGCCAATGATTGTTATGGCATCCGAAGACTTCTGCCAACTGCGCCTACTAATCCTTAGTTTATTTACGGCAGCGACATAGGTTAATGATGTTTCGGCTGCGCGGTTCGAAAATGTTCTGTTGACAGGTTTGAATCATTTCTGGACACTTGAGCACATTAAAGGGTGAGTTCGACTACCAAATAAGAGAAAACATTCGTCATGTCTCAAAGCGATAACCTGGATAAAAAAGCGATTCCTCTTGGGATGATTCGCACCAATGTGAAATTGGCAGAGAGTTTAGGCTTCACCATGTCAATGGTACTTGCGGGTAGTGATATTTCTGTCAGTGACATAGACGATACCGAGCAGAGAGTGTCGTATCGACAACGAATTCAGGTACTCGAGAATATTCTTCGATTAGTTAATCAACCAGACTACTGGCTCGCTCGTGAAGAGGACGTGTCGATTTCAGACTTTGGCTTGCTTGGCTATGCGATGGTGAGCAGTGCAACCTTAGAGAAGGCTATCCAGATTGCGGTCAAGTACCACAAAACCGCCGGTGCAATGTTCGGTTTAAGTTTCTTTCGAGTAGGGGACGATGCGGTGCTTAGGTTAGATAACCTGCTCGCCGACGGTGCCGTGGGCGAGTATCTGGTTCAGGATCTGTTTAAGGGTATAACACCCTTGATCGGTTTGTTGACTGGCGAAGTGTTTAATCCAAGTAAAATAAAGCTCGACTATAGTCCCGTGAGTGAGGAGCTCAACTACACGCGGGCGTTCAAGTGTGAGGTTGAATTTGATCAAAGCTATTGTGAGTACCGGTTTGATGCATCGTTGCTAGACAAAAAGCTCGCGGCGGCTGACTCAGACACAGCGCGCAGTTGTGAAGAAGCTTGCCGTCGATTGTTGATTCAAATTGATATCGAGGATGACCTTATCTCCCGTATTTGTACCTTATTGCTCAGCACACCTGGTGAGTTTCCAAAACTCGACTCAGTTGCAGACAGTTTGTCGCTCGGCACACGTACTTTGCGTCGGCGTCTGAAAAGTCTTAACACGAGTTATCAAAAGGTGTTGGATAGTGTTAAGCAGAAACTTGCGATGGAATACCTGCAGAGTACAACGCTATCGGTGCAGGAGATTTCAGATTTGTTGGGATACTCTGAGGTGACTAATTTTCGCCGCGCCTTTGTTAAATGGGCGGCGATGTCGCCCTATCAATATCGAAAGCAGGTCTTAGATTAAGGCTGATTGACCCCATTCAGCAGACCATCTGCTGATTGGGGTTTCATTTGCAAATTTTATTGTCGTTGCTCTATCTTGATTATTTTACAAAGCGCAAACAGCTGCCCTGTTAGAAATCGAAATACCTCGACGCCCCTGACGTAGAGGGTTCCTATCGTGTCCATTGGTGCAATAACCCAGACTAATACCTGTCACAGGATCAGCCCAGGCGAGTTGCCCGCCGGCACCGCCGTGTCCAAATGCCTGAGCAGAGTTGGTATGACCAAAACCTCGTAAGTTTCGTTTTTGATCTCCTGAAATGACCATGCCTAGCGCGCGATTCACCTTGTGTCCACCAAGCATATCGATCAGATTAGCGGTTCTAACCTGCAATGCATGATTGAGGGTCGATTGTTGCCAGATCGTTTCGCCCTCAAAATTCTTACCGGTCATGAGCGCTTGATAAAACAACGCGATCTCTGCAGCGGACATGATCCCGCCACCACCCGGTATAGGAACCTGGCGAATTTCGGATGTATTGAAAGACGTTAGCGCATCTTCGGTCACCTCAGTTTGAGGTGGTTCTGGTATGCCGAGGTCGACATAGTCTTTTGACGTCATAGCCTCGCCAACGTGGGTGACTTCTGCAACACGGTCGTGTTGTGTTGTTGGTGTGCCGACCCACAAATCGTCAAGACCGAGCGGCTCGGAAATACGGTTTCTAATAAACTTGTCGTAGTCCAAGCCGGAAACGCGTTCGATTATCTCAGCGATGATCCACATTGACGAAGTAGGGTGATATTCGAATCGACTGCCGGGTTCCCAGTTAAGTGTCCAATCACCGAAGCGCTTAAGTCGTGCAGTGTGATCATTCCAAATGGTCGGCCGAAACGGTGCATGAGGAAATCCGGCAGTATGGGTAAACAGTTGTTCGACGGTGATAAGTTTTTTCCCGTTGTTGCCAAACTCTGGCACATAGTCGATAACCTTAGCGTTAATGTCGAGCTTACCCTCTTGAATCAATAACCAAGCAGCTGCGGACGTGATGCCTTTAGTTGCGGAGAAAATACAGTAGAGAGGATCGGTCGGTGTATCGCCGAAAGTTTCAAAGCAAACGATCTTTCCGTGCCGCGCCAGTGCAACTTGAGCAGAGGGTAGTAGACCGGTATCAACTTCCTGTCGGGCTCTTAATAGAAGTGCATCAACGAGGTCTTTATCAACCCCCACTTCTGCTGCACTGTCCGCCATAAAATTTTGGTTTAGCATTATTATTATTTCTCCAATCGTTCATCTGTGTCTGTAATTCAGATATTATTTGTAATCCTAATAGATAAGTTGGGCCTAATGAATTGGTTTCTTACTGATAGTCGATATTTACGGCTAGCATCCTTTACGATTTTTTACATTGGCCAGGGTATCCCGATCGGTCTTATCAGTATTGCGCTGCCAATATGGCTTGCAGCGCAAGAAGTATCGGGCGTAGATATCGCCTTGTTTGTCTCAATCACAGGCTTGCCTTGGGGTCTTAAGCTATTTGCTGGGCCTATAATGGATCGCTATACGTTTCTGGCGATGGGTCGTCGGCGTCCCTGGATTATTGCTGCGCAAACCGGCCTCGTGCTTGCCATGCTAGGACTGGCCCTAGTGCCTGACCCCGTTAACAATTTCACAGTGTTAACTGTCATGGCTTTTTGCGTCAATTGTTTTGCAGCTGTTCAGGATGTTGCGATAGATGGCATGGCGATAGATGTGCTGCCAGAAGATGAACATGGGCAGGCCAACGCGTTCATGGCTTTTGGACAGGTTGCGGGTTTTGCCTTGTCGGGCGCACTCAGTGCGACCGCCTTGGTCATGTTCGGCCTGCTAGGCGCGGGCCTGATATCTGCCGGATTTACTGTTTTCGTGTTTTTTTGGGGCGTGTTTGTAAGGGAGCGACGAGGAGAGAAAATAATGCCATGGACCGGTGGCAAAGCATCAGCCAGCTTGGAAGCATTACAAGCAAAAAATTGGTCCGAAATCTTTATCAACTTGGGACGAACGCTTATTCTTCCGGCCAGCCTTATGCTAATTTTTGTTTCCTTATGTTTGTCTGTTGCGAGCGGCGTTTCTGGCGTTGCTGTTACCCTAATTGCAATTCAGGACCTCGGCTATGACAGCGCTGACTTCTCTTACCTGATCTCCGCATGTAGTTTTGTCGCAGCTCTGCTCAGCTTGGCTTTAGGTCCTCTCATTGATCAGTATGGGGCTAAACGCTTTCTAATGATTGGCCTTATTGGCAATGGTTTAGGTCTCTTGCTGGCAGGTGTTTTTACAGATTTGTGGTCAAACATCTATTTCTGTATAGCCTTCATCGTGATTGGTGCGTTTTTGTCACAGTGTACGTTTATCAGCTTTATCGCATTGCATATGAAAGTTTGTTGGCTAAAGGTCGCGGCGACTCAGTTTGCTATTTATATGGCTTGGAGTAATTTGGGTAAGTCAATTGGTGCTGGTCTTTACAGTCAGATCAAACCTGGTCTGTATCAAGGTCAGGAATTTATATTAATTGGAGTTTTGTCTTTGATCGGTGCTGCCGTGCTGGTTCTTGTTAATATGCGAGACCATAAACAAAGAATTGAAAAGCTAGATGTTGATGGAGGAATTGCCGATGCAGTACGAGTATGAAACCGAAGGTGGACTTGAAAATGAGCCTGTCAAATATATTGAAAAAACTCGCAGCTACTATGAAGCGCAGGGATTTGATCGCGCCTATAAGTGGGCGGACAATGCAGGCATCCCTTGGCATAGGTTGAGTAAACCCTTAATCGAATGCAATGTGACGTTTATTGTGACCGCGGTGCCTGATGGAACGATACCCAAGTTATCACGCCAAGGTGGTTCATTTGCCTTGGATGAGATGCCTGACGCGTTTCGAACCGATGAATTGTCCTGGGACAAACAGGCAACCCACACGCGTGATCGCGAGAGTTATATTCCCATGGTCGCTCTGCAACAACTGGCAGAGGAGGGGGTTATCGGTTCTGTCTCGGCGCGTTACCACTTTGTGCCGACTGAATACAGTCAGAGCAATACCCTCAACAGTGACGCGCCTGCGATTCGTGACGCCTGCCTCGCTGATGAAGTTGATATCGCGATACTCGTGCCGTTGTGACCTGTTTGTCATCAGACTGTCAGTTTGACAGCCAGAGAACTCGAGTCACATGGTATTGCCACGGTCATCATCGGCAGTGGACTCGATATTGTTGAAAAGTGCGGTGTGCCGCGTTATTTGCACAACGACATTCCGCTAGGAAACCCGCTCGGTCATCCTTATGCCGCCGCGGAACAACGCGCATCTGTTGCGAGTGCTTTACAACTTGTCGAACAGGCAACCGCGCCAACGATACGATTTGGCGAGCTGAAGTGGCGCGGTGGTGAGGCCTGGCGAGTCAACTACATGAAGATTGATGAGACCAATCGTGAAACATTACGACTGGCCGGCATCGAGAATAGGCGTTCGAGACTCGAGCAAATCGAAAAGGGTGAAAAACGTTAACGCTGGCGTGCTGTGCCTACTTGTGAATTTGTGAACCTTTGGGGCCGTAAGCTCGACGGTTCAATGTGAAACCAACTATCCCCATTGTGATATTCGAAGCGCAGGCAGCGCCAAATATGCCCGCTATGCCCCAGAAATATTCGCCAATAAACGCAAGCGGCACGTACAGGAAGAACATCCGAATAATCGACATTGACGTCGAAACCAGCGGTTTACCCAAAGCGTTGAAGGTTGCGCTGGCCATCATCAGTACGCCCCATGTGCCATAACTGAAAGGCACAATGAGTAGATACAGAGCTGCATAGGCGGCAACGTCTTGATCATCTTCGAAAAACAGGACCAGCGGCTCTTTAAACATGAAGAACAGCAAGGCAATGAATAGCCCCCATAGTAGCGACCAACCAAAGGCAAACATCATGGCTTGGTTAGCTCGGTCTACCTTATTGGCGCCCCAGTTTTGGCCTACAAAGGGACCGATGCTGGCGGATAGGGCAAACAGCGGTATGACCGATAGGGCTTCGATACGCGATGCGATACCAAAACCGGCGACAGCTTCGGTACCATAAGATGCGAGCATGCTGACAATAATCGCCGTTGATACGGGCCCGATCAAATTGGTGGCGGTTGCGGGTAAGCCAACGTTTAGGATGGCTTTCCAGGAGGCGAGTAGTTCTCGCAATTGCGGCTTCTTAAAGACAACGATTTTCTTCCAGTTAACGAGTACGTAAAAGGTGGCGATACAGAGGAAAAATCGCGATATCACCATCGCATAGGCTGCGCCCTCGATACCCAGTTTAGGCACGCCCATCAAACCTAAAATCAAAATTGGATCAAGTATCATTTGCAAGACGGCACCACCGACCATTAGAAAGCCTGATATACGCGAGTCACCAGCGGCTCTTAAAGCATTAGCGCCGATTGAAGGCAGGGCAAGAAAAAGTAAGCCAAAGTACCAAATGGTCATGTAGGCATTGATCAGCGTGAGTGTTTCAGGCTGCGCGCCCATCAACGTAAACAGAGGTTTGATGGTTAACATGCCTAATCCCGTCACAACTGTCATGACAACAGCCATAAGTAAAACGCCGTCGGTGGCAAGACGTGTAATGGCGGTTTGGTCGCCTGCACCGACGGTTCTGGCGAGCACGGCCGACAGACCAATCGACAGTCCCAGCGACAAAGAGGTGAGTGCACCGACCACCGGAAAGGTGAAGCTATAGGCAGCAAGGGTTTCGGTGCTGATCCGGCCCAGTAACCAAGTTTCAAATACCGCGGCAACCAAGCTCGATGAGATACCTAAAATCATAGGTATCGTCAGGCTCATGAGGCCTCGTTGAACTGAGCCTTGTGTAAGTGTCGCGCTTGTCATCTGGATTTAGCCTAAGGGTGTCTTGATCGAGACTGAATCGCCGATTTCAATATAATTAATGTGATCGTTGCGGAATGTGTCGGTGTAACAGATGACGGCACTGGCGATGATGAAGACACTGAAATACAGATAGTCTGTTATCAACGCAGAAAACATTGCGGCCGCAAAAGCGCCGTAGGTGTGCCAAAGCGCGAGCAAGTTGGTAAGTAATGCAGTTTGAGTCAGTCCATCCATTGTAGTGCCGCCAAAAAGGCCGGTAAATGTAATAAACATCAAACTGAGTGCGACGATTGGCAACAGCGCGAGTCCGATGCATTGCACCGTTTGGTATTTACTCTCGCTCATAAGTTTTTGTATTCCATCAAAGCGGTGAGTATACCTAATTGATGTTGATATGGCTCAAATCAGATTGCTATGCTGCCGGGTAATGACATTTATTTTGATCGTTTCAGCGTTTGTCCTTGATCATTCACGTTTGGAAGGAATTATGAAGTTAACACGGCGAGAACTCATCAAAGCTGCATCGGTGTCAGTGGGTGCCTCAGCAAGCGCTTTAGTTTTAGCCACGGGCAGAGATAAACAGAAACAAGATTTTTGTTTCGACTTTCATTGTCATCCAGGTATGTTTCCGCGTCGGGATCTCGTCGGTGCCGGCGCGGATGCCGTTGCAAAGACGGTTAGCGAAATGGTCGTTGGACAGTTATCAGGGGCATTTTTCGCGACGGTTTCTGATGCACTTATTTTGGAGCTAGGGCCGACGGGCCCAAGGGCGACAAGAGCGTTTGAACCGGGCGAGGCGTTTGTCGATTTCAAGCGACAACGTGCACGCTTTATGTCAATTACCGAACGACAAGATGTCGTGTTTGCCACCGATGCGGCACAGGCTGCTGTTAAACCAGGCAAGGTTTTGGCCTATTTCGCCTGTGAAGGCGGCGATTTTATTGAACAAAAGTTGGATCGAATTGATCAGGTTTATGCGGATGGTGTCCGCTCGATTCAACTGGTGCATTATGTCCAAAATAACCTAGGGGACATGCAGACAGGCGAGTCCGTTTATGATGGTTTGTCGAACATTGGCCGGCGAGTAGTGAAGCAAATGAATCAGCTTGGTATGCTTATCGATGTAGCCCATAGCTCATTTAAAACGGCACAAGACGCAGCAGAACTCAGCAGTGAACCGTTGCTCTTGTCCCACAGTCATCTTCAATGGGGCGAGTATCGACACCCCCGCCTGCTGACGAAGGATCACGCTAAGCTCATTGCGCAAACCGGTGGCGTGATTGGCATGTGGCCCTCGGGTATTGGCAATACGGATTTCGATAATTTTTTGGATAATACGGCGCGTTTGGTTGAGTTGGTCGGCGTTGATCACGTTGGACTCGGTACTGATATGGACGGCAACTTTAAGCCAGTGTTCAGTCGCTATTTACAAATGCCTAATTGGCGCAGAGGCTTAATGGAAAAAGGTTTTTCTGATGTCGAAGTATCAAAGATTATTGGCGGTAATGCTCAGAGACTGCTCACCCAAGTTTTAAGGTAGACTGAGCCCCAAAATATGCTGAGCCCCAAAGCGACGCCACTCACTAACTACAACAAGGAGTAAAACGCATGAATCAACCAGACGTTAATCTAGCGACTATCGATGATCGACACCGAGTTTTAAGTACGTTGGCTTTAGCTTTTTCATCGGACCCTTTAATGCGATGGATGTTACCGGAATCTGATAGGTTCATTGCGAATGTTATGGGCCTGTTCGATGTCTTTGCCGGTCATTCGATTGATGGCGAGACATGTTTGGTAACGCCGGGCTTTGAAGGTGCGGCAATGTGGGTTGCGCCGGGTATTGAAGTCGACGAGGAAGCCGTTGGCGAATTTTTCGCAAAAACATTTAGCCCGGAGTTTTTACCGAAGGTAGGTGAAATGCTGGAGGCGATGGATTCTTATCATCCCCATGATGATAATTGCTGGTACTTGCCATTAATTGGTGTAGACCCCGGTCACCAGAACAAGGGTGTGGGTGCGGCATTGATGAAACATATGACGGCAAAACTGGACAGAGAAGGTGCGATGGGCTATCTGGAATCTTCAAACCAGAAAAATATTTCCCTATATCTGCGACATGGCTTTGAAGTCATGGGTGAGATTCAAATGGGGGATTCGCCAATTGTTACGCCCATGGTGCGTCAGAAAAGAAACTAGTAGGATCCAGGCACTATTTGTTGAGTTCGTCAGTGTTTCTGTTTCAGACGCATTGCCAGCTGCTTGCCCTGCTATTAGGCGGAGTAATATCAGCCAGGCATTATGTTGCGCGATAAAAAAATGCCACACAGACGAGACGCTATCTGAGATATAAAGCCTGTAAAAGACTTTAGGCGTTTTAAGAGCTTCGCAGAATGGTGATTTTGAGTTTTGATTTTCGTCGCACCTATCGGGCGAGGTGCCAACTTGCTTGGGCCCAAATGACACGGAGACCTGTGCACTTTTAAATAATGGCAACCCAGCAATTGATCATGGTTTACTGCAAGCGGTCTTGAGGAGTAATAACCGACTGTTGCTTACAGTCAGTTTTGTGAACGTTCGGTCTGTCAAGCTACAGGACGTCTGAGCCTTCCTTTTTGTGGTTGGGAGTAGTGCGAGAAAACTATATTTCTCGAAAGACCTTCTAATATGGTAAATGCTGTTGTTCAGCGAAATATAAGCTTCAGTGAGGTGGTGATTCTTGTGACGGTCAATACCTGAATTGGTACTTGTCTTTTGGTTCACATGCGTTTGGACTAATTACTGATGGGATTTATAGGCTGGGCATTAGGCTTGTCCGTTTTCCCCGCGCAGTTTTTGTGACTCGATAGGTTTCGTGACCTTAATCTTTAGTGGGTGAGAATCGGGCACCTCGCTTATGGGGGTTAGGAGCTTCTGGATCCTGTCGGGGGCAGTCATTTTAACGCTGAATCCTATTGTGTACTCTCATGAGTCCTGCAGACTTGAATTAGGTTGGATGTTGACAATCTTATTTGAGGGGCTGCGATGCAGAGGGTGATTTGGTTAAAAGTGCAACTAGCTGACAAAAAATTGAGCAGACCGCTATCTTTCTTTGTACGAGCCTAAAAGATAACATCAGAAAGATAACGAAGTGTCTTGGTAGCTGTGTGTGAAGGCATTGCTACAAGAGATGAAACATAGAGGCAAAGCAACTGCCGTAAAATCCGCCAATGGAGATGTATCATGAAGTACGCATCAGTTTTGTTACTCACGTTCTGTGGACTCGCTTTTGGCGCCGAAGACTGCTCAGAAATTGCAGACCATCAGGACAGGCTAAGTTGTTACGATTTTAAATTTCCTCGAACGGAAACATCGCCATCGTATCAAAAAGCATCTGTGCTAACGAGAGAAGTTGAGGTGGATGAACAGGTTATGCCAGAGGCATCGACTGAAGCTGAGTCTGCGACATCAATTATATCGAATGCAGAACCTGTGGAAGCAAACATGGAATCCTCGAAGAGTTCATTCTGGGGTTTTTTAAAAAAAGATAAAGCAGTAGAGGAGGTGACGGTAACGGTGATGGATATTTTGAACAAGGACCAGCAAAAAATGGCATTCCTGCTAAGTAACGACGAGATCTGGCTGCAGGACGCACCTCGTAATTTACCGATTTACCGAGGGGATGAGGTAACCATCAAGAAAGCTACTTTGGGTGGATATATTATGCGAAACAATTCGGGTACGTCGACCAGAGTAAGCAGAATAAAATAGTGGTAAGTAATTAGAGGTGCGGATGATTTAGTCGATTTTGAATTGGCCGATTTAACCTCCCGAGCTAAAGATACACTCATGTCGAAGCATTGCTTTTGAAATTAATAAAACCCAGCCGAAACTGGGTTTTATTAAGCGTCACAAAGAGACACCAAGTTAGTGTTTAACAAGAAGCTACATACTCGCGCCCATTTTAAGATACAGCATCCTGCCTCGTCCATCGTGTAACGTCCCGTCATAGGCTGTAACGATACCCCCAATAACAGGCGCCTCTTCATCGGTGATATTCATTACACCTATGGTGATTGTGCTGTCACTTAAGAAACCGGCTTCGCCGAAGTTATACGTGTATTGCGCGTCCCAGGTTGTAAAACTAGGAACATAATCACGGTTTAGGTCGGCTGTCAGATGACCATTGCCTGCTAGACCTGCCACGGCACCAAAGAAGCCCCGCGTTCCAGCACCAATATCAAGGTCAACACCATCAACATACTTGACGATAGAGAAAACACGGTGCTTGCCCATAGCCCAGTTCAATGTCAAGTTGGCTTTTAACTCAGGTAAAGGTCGTGCCACTGGCGTGCTGGCGTTATAGCTGCCAACCGCGTCAGAGGATGTGGTGACACCTGAAGAATTAACTATGTCAACCGTATATTCCTCGACAAAAGCTATCTGTGCGCCCACTCGCCAGCTACCCCATCCTGTGTCAAAGCTGTAGAAAGTGTTGAGGTCAACACCACTAATATCTGCACCATCGGCATTAGAGAAGTTTGGCAGCGTGCGCAGAAGAATTGCTTGGGAATTTCGAACTACCTGTTCCCTGTTACCAGCACCTGCTTCTACAGCATCAATAAATGATGCTCCAGGATTAGCTGCACGATAAGCCACCAGTGCTGCGTTATCTTCTGCAATCAATCTACTTGGGTTTTCTCTGGTAATAATGTCAGTATACTCATAAGTATAATAGTCCAAATCGATCTGAAAACCTTCCATCATACCGTCTACTGGAATCCAAGAAATACCAATATTGTAGCTATCAGCAGATTCTGGGGTGAGCTCCGGGTTACCAACTGTGATAGCAGGTTTGAAGGTCGTACCTCCGACAATATCAGCCTCGTTGTTTACGGTCGTTAACGTACCAAATGACTGCTGCAACGAAGGAACTCGGAATGAACTCCCCGCGGAAGCACGTAGCGATATGCTGTCGCTTGGACGCCATAAGACAGTTAATTTTGGGTCAGTGGTGTCTTCATCAATTTCATCAAAGTCTTCGTAACGAACAGCAAGGTTTACGTCTATATTCTCACCAACAGGAATTGCAATTTCTGCAAAGAATGCGGTTGTAGTGAGACTACCTTTCCAATCCTGCGCACCAAAAACGAAATCAAGATTGTTGGCTGCCAGTGAAGAGTCGACCGTTACCTGACCCGAATCTCGACGTCGTTGAAACCCAAGTGCAAGGCCGACTGTGCCACCACTGGTTTCGAACAATTCCCCAGCTGCAACCACGTCAATCACGCGCTGTCTGTAGTCGTTGTTGCTGCTGGCTCGACCCACGAGCCATGCGTAGAGTTCTTCAGGGTTTACAAGGCTCAAATCTGCCTGACCTTCATTGCCATTTCTGTCGAACTGACTATTACCGAACGGGTTGAAGAAATAACAGGAACCAGCGTCATAATCTCCATTTGTCGTTTGATAGGTTGCGTTACCAGAACCCGGAACACCATTAATCTTGTCACAATTCGGGCCACCTAGGCCGTTAATGGCAAGTTCCATGTGAGATGACAACGTATCCTGTGCCTGGGTGATGGAGGAGGTGTGTTGACTGGCTGTATATGATGCATCCATATTCCAAGAGCGCGCACCAATCTCAAAGTCCCATTTACCACCTACAACAATACGCTCATCCGTCCGAGCAGCTTTTGTGAAAGTATCCACCGGTCGTCGTGATCGAGGGGAGTCACGAGTACCGCCGATTAAACGCGTTAGGTTTGCGTATTCTATGGGCTCGATACCACGACGAAATGCATCTTCAACACTACCCGGATTAGGCGCTGACTGTATGACACCGGCACTATCGATGTAAGATGTTGCTGTTGGAATTGTTAGCGCTGGCGCATTTGGATTGAGTGAGTTCAGACGGTCGAATTCGGAACCGTTGTAGCCCATTTCGAAGTAGACTTGGATGTTGTTAGTGAGTTCATAATCGCCGTCTACGTGAATTTTTCTTAGGGACTCTTCTGCCTGAATGGAGAAAAATGATCCATAGTCGTAGACACACCGATTGAATAAATTACCCAGTGCACCGCCTCGCTCGAGGGCTGCAGCATCTTCACAGTTTACATCCGCTTGTCCAAAGCTAGAGCCAGCTGCATTGCGAGGTAGCGTGCCGCCATCGATGGCGGCATCTACTATCTGCCCGGGACGCAAGCCATTTGCGGCCCAAGTGATGTCTTGCCCAGCAATCGGTGAAAGACGACCAGGTTGCCCTGTCGACGATAAGGTTGTCCCGCCATATCGCTTATAATTGTCGTCAACATTAATCTCGTTGCGGTTCAGCAAGGAAGCTGACACGACAACTCCACCTCGATCTCCTTGAGTACCCCAGATTACGCCTATGGTATTTGCGTCACCTTTGCCAGTTTCCTGATCAACTGTATATTGGTACTGAATATCCATACCGTCAAAGTTTTTCTTTGTGATGAAATTCACTACACCAGCAATCGCGTCAGAACCGTAGAGTGCGGACGCGCCGTCTTTGACGACTTCGATCCTTTCTATTGCAATATTGGGTATCAAACCATTGACGTTTACCGAAGCATTACCACGTCCATTATACCAGGAGGGTGCCTGTCGCTTGCCATTGACCAAGGGCAAGGTTGCACCGTGGCCAAGGTTTCGCAGGTTGATGGAATTTCTGCCATCAGCACCTCCGCCCTGAAAAGTTGCTGCCCTGCTTTGGCTTCCTGACGACCAAGGCATGGATTGAATAATTTCCGACACATCCGAGGCTCCGATGTCTTCAATATCGGCTGAAGTGATGACGGATAGCGGCGAGGGTGAATCAGCCGCGTTGCGTTTTAAATAGCTTCCGGTAACGACGACTTCTTCCAGTTCGTCTTCAGCATAAGCGCTAGAAAAAAAAGGGAACAACAGAAGCGTAACTAGGATCTTTGGTATTGCACTGAATAGTGTTTTCATTAGAGAATCCCTGTAAAAGTAATGAAATAATTAAGATCTTAATGTCTTTTTATTTTCATCTTCTTCACATGGGGAAGCGTCATAAGTATTCTCAATAGTCTTCCCCAGACCACTTAGAAAAAGTAACGCTTTGTAACACTAGGTTATTTCTCGGGTAGCGTCAATACACGGTCTGGAATTAGACAAAGCGCAGTTCAACCCTGGTAATGCTTACGTCAACGTCACAGGTGTGCCTAAAGACCATAAAGAGGCAGTGAAGCGGTACCGGCTTATTCCTCCTTTGAAGAGCATATAAAGGGTGCGCTTGAAGTGGGCTGACTTTATCGTTCTGAGTCAAGACCTGTAGCAAGTTGACGAAGATGACTTCCTCAACACCAGAGTGCTCACGACGGTTGTCGGTAGTATCTAAGTCTATAACGCAGCTGATGAGATCTAATTTACTCGTATTTTCTTAGCCATTCATTGAAATTTGGTGTGCGTTTTTCTCTGAAGGACGCAACGCCTTTTTTCGTGTCGGGATGATGATCAGAGATCGCCGTCTTGGATACAATTTCCTCACAAGCCTGCTCGAATGTTAGGTTCGCAGCTTGATAAACAGATTGTTTCAATAGTCGCATCGAAACCTGCGGACCTTGTGCCATTTCCATCGCAAGCGCTTCGACGCTCGCCCGTAGCTCCTC
>CAJJAA010000028.1 GCA_905182025.1 uncultured OM182 clade bacterium | reverse complement strand
GAGCATCAAATCACTGAAACAGGCAAGAAAGCCTAAGCCACCTCTATCCCAAGCCTCGTTATAACGTTCGTCTAATACTTCCTTAGCAGACTCAACCGCATTGACACCGTCTGGCTCAAAGCTTGCGCCAAAGCCATTGCTACGATTCTGCGCACGAAAGGCGTTGTAGGTATCTTTGATGCTCGTGACGTATTCGGGATCGAGCGTATGGTTGTGCGCTGGTACAGAATAATTCGCTGTACGCTGGAAAACCGTTAGATGTGCTGCCTGCGCCGCTAGAATCGGAATCGATTGAATCGCGGATGAACCTGTGCCAATGATCCCAACGTTTTTACCGGTAAAATCGACACCTTCATGTGGCCATTGGCCCGTATGATATGTATCACCTTTAAAGTCACTAATGCCGTCAAAGTCCGGCGTGTTTGTCGAGGAAAGACAACCTGTCGCCATGACACAATGTTGTGTTCGCGTCACTTTATTATCTGAGGTCGTAACGACCCATGTCTGCGTTGACTCATCATAGATAGCCGAATTAACGCGAGTCGAAAATTGAATGTGCTCTTTCAGGTTGTATCGATCAGCAACATGATTGGCGTATTTTAAAATCTCCGCCTGACCTGCGTAGCGTTCTGACCATTCCCATTCTTGCTGCAAGTCATCATCAAAACTGTAGGAGTATTCCATGCTTTCAATATCGCACCGCGCACCTGGATATCGATTCCAGTACCAGGTACCACCCACACCATCACCCGCCTCAAATACTTTAAACTCAATACCTTCGGCTTTCAGTTTCTGGGCCAAATACAGTCCACCAAATCCAGCACCGACTACAACGACATCTACAGACTCTTGACTCGACATTGTTACTCCCCGCTTGTTCTTATTGTTTGTTCTTGTTGTTGGTTCTTATTGGACGTTCTAATAGCGATTTCTATCAGCGAGTCCTTGTTAATACCCTTGGCGAATCGTTTTAACTTCAAATTGCCAGATTAATCGTAAGGTCGACCGCTACAATTACAGAATCTTGTGTATGTGGCAAGTGACAAGCGTCTGTCAAGTTTTGTGGTAAAACTCGCATTATTAAGACCCATATCGCCTGCGCCGAGTCCTACAACGCAATGTACGGATTGTTTACCTCGAAATTAAACGCGCTTTATCCGGTTTCTTATACCCGAATTATTTCAATTTCAGCTCGCAAACCATTAAGCTCTCGCCCTGAAAAAGCCTTCCTCAAAAAACAGCCCGTAGCGTCTTAAAAGAGTGACGAAATAGCAGTATGGATAACGAACAAAAAAGCCAAGGCCCTTTGTCTGGCGTCAAGATACTCGACCTATCTGCGGTTGTATCTGGCCCGATGGCGGCCGTGATGCTTGCAGATCAAGGTGCAGACGTCATTAAGGTAGAACCACCGGGTTGGGGTGATGGTGTGCGTGGTCTAGGCGCCAGCAGAAATGGTATTAGCGCGATTTTCTCGATGATCAACCGGAATAAAAAATCCATCGCGATAAACATCAAGCACCCAAAAGGCCAAGAACTGGTCAAGCAACTGGCACAAAGTGCCGATGTACTGTTACAAAACTATCGACCGGGCAAGCTGGACCAGCTAGGCCTAGGCTTTGATGATCTTCATGCCATTAATCCAGAGCTGATCTACGCCTCGATCAATGGTATGGGTGAGGTGGGCCCCTACGCTGGCCAAAAAGTCTATGACTATGTCATTCAGGGTATCAGTGGCGTGTTAGATGCCCAATCTGATCATTCATCTGAAAGCGCGTCTGCCCATAGTGATCTATCGATGGTGCGGACCATCATCTACGACAAGGTGACATCGCTTACCGCCGCACAAGGTATTACCGCAGCGCTGTTCGCCCGAGAGCGCGGCGCAGGCGGACAACATCTACAACTAGCGATGTTAGACGCTGCTCTGTATTTTAATTGGCCAGACCTGATGTGGAACTACGCTTTCAAAGGTGATGGTGTCGACTATGCGGGTGACTTGGCTGACATGTATGAGATTAATCAGGCAAACGATGGGGCAATTGTCTCTCATCGTTTAGGTGCAGACACATCAGACTATTCGACTGAGCAACTGATCGACTTATTTGCCCAGAATGAAATACCGATATCAAGGGCGAATCGACGAGAAGATGTTTTGAGTGACCCTCAAATAGCAGCCTTGGGGACACTCGAAGAATTTGAACACCCACGTGCAGGCCCCATGATTCATCCAAGAGCACCAATGCGATTTAGTAAAACAAAACATCCCGAACATCTTCCTTCACCCGATTTAGGACAACATACAGTGGAAATTCTTATGGAACTTGGCTACGACATGCCGCAACTGCAAGACCTTGCACGGGCAGGCGCAATTGCCTGAATCCGTCGCTGCAACAACTGCACTAAAAATATTAAAAGACACGTTTGGATACGATTCATTTCGCGGTCCACAGCAAGACATTATCGATGTTCTCATCAATGGTGGCGATGCGCTGGTATTGATGCCAACCGGTGGTGGTAAATCACTGTGTTACCAAATTCCAGCCTTGGTACGCCAAGGTTGCGGTGTTGTCATTTCGCCGCTGATTGCACTGATGCAAAACCAGGTTGAAGCACTACGACTAAACGGCGTGCGCGCTGAGTTTTTGAACTCAACGCTTGATGCTAGGCGGGTCGCTGAAATTGAAGCCGACTTACTTGCAGGTGAAATCGACCTTTTATACATCGCGCCGGAACGGCTCAATCAACCGCGCACGCTGGCTCTATTGCAGGACGCGGATATTGGCTTGTTCGCAATCGATGAAGCCCATTGTGTATCGCAATGGGGTCATGACTTCAGACCGGACTATATTCAGCTCAATATTCTGCATGAGGTATTCCCTGATGTTCCTCGCGTTGCACTCACCGCCACAGCTGATGCGCGGACCCAGGCGGAAATTGTCTCGAAACTGGAACTAGGCGACGCACGTCAGTTTATTGCTGGCTTCGATCGGCCAAACATTCGATACCGGATTGCTCTGAAACAAACGCCCAAGAGTCAGTTACTCAGTTTTTTACAAACAGAGCACGAAAATCATGCGGGCATTGTGTATTGCCTATCAAGGAAAAAGACAGAACAGACGGCGGAATGGCTAGGCCAAAAAGGTTTCAAGGCTCTCCCCTATCACGCCGGTCTGGATTCTGATGTCAGAGCGAAACACCAATCGCGCTTCCTGAAGGAAGAAGGAGTCATTATCGTTGCAACCATCGCTTTTGGCATGGGCATTGATAAACCCGATGTTAGATTTGTTGTTCACCTAGATTTACCCAAAACCCTAGAAGCCTACTATCAAGAAACCGGCCGCGCAGGTAGAGACGGAGAACCCGCAGATGCCTGGATGGTCTATGGACTTCAAGATGTAGCAAAACTTGGTCAGATGATGGATAAGTCGGAGGGCTCGGAAGAATTCAAGCAACTGGAACGTCTCAAACTAAATGCCATGCTTGGCTTCTGTGAAATTACCACCTGCAGGCGGCATGCGCTGCTGACTTACTTTGACGAAGACTCTCCGGCTACCTGCGGCAACTGCGACACCTGCCTGAATCCACCGGAAACCTGGGATGGCAGCCTTAGCGTACAAAAAGCATTGAGCGCAGTGTATCGCACTGGGCAAAGATTCGGCGTAAATCACCTAACGGATGTTCTTCGTGGCGTTGAAAACGACAGAGTCATCCAATTCGATCATCATCAACTCGGTGTCTTCGGCATAGGCAAAGAGATCGTGTCGGAGGAATGGAAGTCCGTCTACCGGCAGCTGTTGGCGCGTGGGTTTTTACGTGCGGACGCAGACAAATTTGGCGCGATAGTCTTAGAAGAAAAGTGTCGAGGTTTACTACGTGGTGAAGAAACGATTCAACTTCGCCGCGACATCATTGACAAGTCATCAAAAAGCACTGCGAAGAAACTAACCAAAACACCCCTGCCCGACGATATTGATGTGACCCTATGGGAAGCGCTGCGGGAAACTCGACGCACCCTCGCAGAAGAACAAGGGGTTCCGCCCTACGTCATCTTTCATGACAAGACGCTGCAGGCAATGGCAGAGGACATGCCTTCGACGCTGGATGCATTTTCAAGGCTACCGGGTGTGGGTGAGCGAAAGCGCGACAAGTATGGTGAAACTTTTCTGAAGATCATAAACGGCTAAGCAAACGCGGCTGGTAGACACTGACTCGCAGGAGATTCCTCCGAGCGTTGGGCTAGCCGCGTTTTTTAATCGTTACATAAAGAGCGCAGCTGCAGCACCTACCTTGTCGAACAGCCAGTCTTTTGTGTCCCGAACCCAAGCCGGCGATTGATCGTGTTCCCATTTACTATTCGCCATCGCGATAATGTACTGATGCACATCTTTCGCCTGCTGCTCATCTAATACATCGGCGAAACTGACCATGCCTAGCGGACTAAAAATACCGCCACGCACAATCTCATCAAACATATCGTGACTGCCTTGGGACATATACCGAAGATCTGCTATAACGCCATTCGATGCTGCGCCGATGCCATGACAACGCATACAATGCTGCAAGTACAATACTTGGCCATTGGCAACGGCGGCTTCATCACCAGTTACTGCCGGTGGCTGTGGCAATGGTCTAACGATTGGCTCAACAGGTAACTGCGTGTCGCCATTCAGCTTGTAAACTAAAAGCCGTCCAGGCCCACCGCCAATGGCTTCAGGTTGAGCAAAGACCAAACCTACGGCACCACCCCAACCGGCCATCACCGCAATATATTGCTCGCCGTCGACCTCGTAGCTTACCGGTGGCGCAATAATACCGTTGCCCACATAATGATCCCAAAGTCGTTCACCATTTGTTGCATCGTACGCAACAAACTCGCCGGTGCCGTTACCCTGGAACAACAGGTCCGACTTCGTCGTCAGTAAACCACCATTCCACATCGTTTCATGTTCGATGCGCCAAGCTTCCTGCTGCTTGACAGGATCCCAGGCGATAACACGACCACGCATTAAATGTTTTAGAACCGGCCCCAACATACTCGCATCCATTTGCGCAAAGGGGCTATCGCCGGCCGCCTTGTCATCCTGACCAGTATTCCAATGTCCACCGGGCAGGTATTCGAATTCTTGCGGCGTATTATAAACTGACAAGTTTTCCATGGCCGGGATATACATCAAACCGGTGTTGTCATTAAATGCCATAGGTTGCCAATTGTGTCCGCCAAAGGGCGCCGGTTTGGTAATTTGCGGGTCGCCGCGATAATCTGCGTTTTCTGTTTCAACCGGTCGACCTGTTTCAATATCTACATGGCTCGCCCAAGATATCGGCACGTAGTTCTGTGCAGAAATCAGCTCACCATTGGTTCTATCCATGACATAGAAGAACCCGTTTTTCGGTGCTTGCATCAAGACCTTTCGTTTTTCGCCACGAAGCTCGATATCCGCCAAGACAATGTGTTGAGTAGCCGTGTAATCCCAATTATCGGCGGGTGTGGTTTGATAGTGCCAAACGTATTCACCTGTCGTTGCATTCAAGGCAACAATAGAAGATAGAAACAGATTATCGCCGCCACCGGGGCTACGAATGTAGCGATTCCAGGGCGAACCATTGCCAACACCAATATAGAGTAGATCGAGGTCCGGGTCGTATGCCATCGAATCCCAAACCGTACCGCCACCACCGACTTGCCAAAAAACATCCCCTGTCCAGGTTTTTGCAGCCATCGCCATCGCGGCGGATTCATGTGGCAGGGCTGGGTTACCTGGCACGGTATAAAATCGCCAGCGCATACTACCGTCTTTGACGTCGTAGGCAGAAACATAACCACGCACACCGTATTCTGCTCCGCCATTACCAATGATCACCGTGTCATTTACAACGCGTGGTGCGCCAGTAATCGTGTAGGGCTTAGTATTGTCGATGGTGAGCTGATCCCAGATCACCTCACCAGTTAAACGATCTAATGCAATCAAACGTCCATCAATGGTACCAACGAACAACTGATCACCGATCACAGCGACACCGCGATTAACAACATCACAACAAGCGTTTATAGCCCAGGCTTTGGGTACCTGCGGGTCAAAGGACCACAGTAATTCACCGGTAACGCCGTTATTAGCAAAGACCTTGCTCCAAGAACCCGTCGTGTAGATGATGCCATCGACGACAATGGGAGAGGCTTCCAGACCACGATGCGTACCCGTATCGAAATACCAGGCAAGCCCTAGCGACGAAACATTGTCAGCGGTAATCTGTTCGAGGGGTGATTGTCTGTTCTCTGAGTAGGTTCGACCGTGAGATAGCCAATTTGCCTTGTCCGCGTCGGCATTAATAAGACGTTGTTGATCTTCGCTGCCAAAGCTCAAAGGGATAAAGATGACAAACAGAATAAAGCTGAATAACCGATGCACAATACCAACCCTAATGAGATAATCTAGGCTCAGTATAGGGACTTGCTAGTCGCTAGTCTGCACTGCAACTCGCTTGTTGATCAATCTGGGCTAGTAGCTCAGTAATGAAGGTCTCACAACTTGAAACAGGTCTGAAAACAGCGGTTCGACCAAACATTGGCATGCCAATATAGCCTCGAATTTCCAAATTGCCTTTTTTCAATTTCATTTTACTTTGATAGGTATTACCGGATTCAGGATCATAAATCGATCCCTGCCATTGGCCGCCCTGGTATTGATAGTCAGAGAACATATCGATACCAACAAGGGTGCGTTGCCGAAGAGATTCCTCCGGATTATTATCATCCCGTCGCACCATACCTGCCCTCTCCGGATCTTCTTCGCCAGTGTAGACAGCATCCTTAATCACAATGATTTCGCCCTGAAGGCGACCTGCCTGTTCCGTAATTTGGAAAATCGAACCCGGTGACGCCCACATACCCTTAACGTCATCGCGACTCGATTCCGCAGACGCACTGACACCAAGCAACCCAAACAAAAGCAATGCTGAAAGGCGAATACTGCGACGAAAGCGCGATAAATGACAAAAAATTCTCAAGCCGTACAGAACCATCATTTTTTCCCTTTACTCAAAAAAGTACGCGTATTAACAAAGCTGTACTCTCAATTGATGCGTAACTGTAGTCTATCAAACAGCGTCACGCCACGTTACTTCGATGTAACTAATTGTCACTGGGTGGTAATTCAAACTACCCGATACAAACAACTGTATTAGTCTGACAGTATTACAGACCAAAAAAAGACAGGTGGGTTTTGACCCAAATCTACAGACATCTGGTCAGTACCGTTGTTCTCGGTGCCGTTACCCTTAATCTGTTGTTCTGGATTCCAGGCCTAGTTCTCTGCGCGCTGGTGAACTGGCTCTTACCACGCCCAAAAATCACAAGCGTCACAACTAAAGTCGTCGATTTTTCCTACCGCTGCGCCGTGAAGCTAGATACTTGGCTGCTCACCCATGTGCTGAAAATAGATATTGATTACCAAGGCTTACAGCCGTTGCAGAATGGCGAACAGTATCTTGTGTTAAGCAACCATCAGTCGTGGTTCGACATTCTCATTGTTCAAGCCCTCATCGTGTCAAATGGTCCGCTGCTAAAGTTTCTTATTAAACGGGAATTGATCTATGTGCCGGTGGTCGGATGGATATGTCTAGCACTTAATTTCCCTCGACTTCATCGAGGTAAAAAAAAAGATGGTAAGCAAGAAGACATAAGATCCGTGAAAGACGCAGTCATGGAACTCGACACAGAAACCTTTGCATTGCTCAACTTCTCTGAAGGCACGCGTTTTACTCCGAAAAAACACGCGCGACAAAACTCTCCATACAAACATTTATTGAGACCGAGAGCCGGTGGATTAGAAATCATGTTGCACAACATGCCAAAGGCCAAGATAATTGACATCACTTTGATATATCCTGAAGCAGGCCTAAACTTCTGGCAATGCTTAAGTGGGCGATTGAGGCAAATTGTGGTCCATTGTGACTACTACCAAGTCAGCGACATAAAGGATCCAAAATCTTGGATTCAACAGCGCTGGCAAGAGAAGGACCAATTGATAGATGATTCATCGAGTACCAATACACAATCCCATCAAGTTGGCTGATATACTTATTAAACTTTACTTTATACTAGGAATTCTCTAGATGTTGTTGTGGCCTACGCTTGCAGTGATTGCAGGGGTAATCGTGCTGGTCATCAGTGCTGACAAATTTGTAGAAGGGGCAGCGGCAACGGCCAAGCGTCTTGGCTTACCACCCTTACTTATCGGCATGTTGGTCATCGGCTTCGGTAGTTCGATGCCTGAAATGGTGATATCGGCTATCTCTTCCTACCAAGGCAACCCGGGTTTGGCCGTGGGCAACGCTATTGGCTCAAACATTACCAACATTGCATTGATCCTCGGCGTAACCGCACTTATCAGCCCAATTATTGTCGACTCGAAGGTATTAACTCGAGAACTTCCTTATCTCGCGGGCATAACAATGCTGTCAGCAATCCTCTTCTATACGGATGATGAGCTTGATCGTATGGATGGCATTATTCTGATTGTCGTTTTTCTGGCACTGGTAGCCTGGTCTATCTATGAAGGCTTAAGTGTCAAGAAAGACCATCTAGCCGACATGGTTGAACAGGAATACAGCCAACCTATGAGTATGCGACTCGCACTAACTTACACCTTTATCGGGTTAGTATTTTTAGTTCTCTCATCGCGTCTACTGGTCTGGGGCGGGGTTGAAATCGCACAGTCTTTTGGCATTAGCGACCTCATCATTGGGCTTACAATCGTCGCTGTTGGCACATCGTTACCTGAACTTGCTTCCTCCATCGCGGCAGTGCGAAAAGGCGAGGATGAACTGGCCTTGGGTAACGTCATCGGCTCCAACATGTTCAATTCAACCATCGTCTTAGGTATTGCGGGAACCATCGCGCCATCAACGTTAGATCCCGAAGTACTCAAATATGATATTCCAGTGATGGCCGCTCTGACAGCACTGCTATTTATTATGGGCTATAAATTCAGAGGCATAGGTACAGGCATGATCAATCGCCTTGAGGCTGGTTTGCTCTTGCTCGCCTATATTGGCTACAACATCAGTATCGGCTTCAGGGTAATGGCTTAACTTGAACACTTACGCTTACAAAGCCATTACCGCTAGAGAAAATGTTTCACCTTGTCTTTGTATGACCGGCTCATTTTGACCGACGAACCATTATTTAATTGCAGATAAAACTCGCTATTCATGTGCGAACAAACCTTGCTGACCCTGTCCAAATTTACAATCGTACTGCGATGAACCCGTTGAAAGATGGTCGGATCCAATTTGCCTTCTAACTGCTTCATGGTAATTCTCATGACATGTGTAATGTCGTTAGCATGAATACACATGTAGTCCCCTGCAGCGTCAACCCAATCAATATCTTTGATTAACACCAGCGTGGTTTCGCCCGCACCTTTGATCGCAATTTTATCTGGATAGGATTTAGCGCCCGAGTGATCTTTGAGTAGCTGAGTCACAGAGGATTCAGACTTGCCCGTCAAACCGATGATAATCCCAAGCAAACTTTCTTTTTCTGTTTCTGCGCGCTTCGACATGTGCTGGCTTCGTAAATCGCCGTAAAGGCAGCGAACGACGGATCCGATTTCGTCGTGGTCCCAGAGCGGGTGCAATTGTGCCAGATCGACGACTGACCGCTAGGCGCAAAACCGATATCCTTGCGACAACGTCGTAGAACGAAGCTAACTACTGATTTCGCCAATGATATTTCCGTGTACTATGCGGGCTTGATTTAGGAGAACAGTTATCCAATTCACCGGCAGACTCAGCGCCCTACGGCACCCAAATTACTTTCGATACTGGTCTGGTTCGTTCGCGTCGGTTGGCGCAACGCAACTTCAGACAATGGCACAGGGCTGGTTACTTTACGAGCTCACTCAATCTGCTGTCGTACTTGGTTATCTTGGCGCTGCAACTGCAATACCCGCAATATTGATGACGATGTTTGGCGGTGCGGTTGCGGATCGTTTTAACAAAAAATATGTTTTGATGACGACGTCAATGCTGGTTGCGATAATGATGATGCTATTAGCTTTTCTAGATTACACGGATGTGGTGCTGCAATGGCATGTCATCTTAATCGCAGCAATCGTTTCGTTTATTTCAGGCTTTGATTGGCCAACGCGACAATCGATCTTCCCTAAACTCATTGATCGTGAAGACATGCTCAGTGCCGTTGCCTTAAACTCAATTATTTGGCAGAGCAGTAGAATGGTCATGCCTGCTTTGGGCGGTATTTTGCTGGCATTCACTGACACCTGGTTAGTCTTTTTATTTTGTGCTGTTGGGTATGTTGCGATGTTTCTCGTCGTCGCTGGACTTAAGATTAGTCTGCCGGGCAAAAAACCTGACCACTCCACCTTGCGACAGATCTCCGAGGGTCTAAATTACATATTCACAGAGCGCTTGTTCCTTACTTTCATCTCACTTTCGTACCTCAGCATGTTTTTTTGCATGACCCATATTCAGCTTATGCCGGCCCTCGCCGACTTAATAGGCGCTAGCGAACAAGGTTACGGTTGGTTGCTGTCTGCAACGGGGGTTGGCTCAATAATCGGTACGTTGTTGATTGGCTCAGCCCAAGAGTCCAAGCATTTAGGTCGGGTGATATTTTCGACTGCCGCCTGCGCCGCTTTTAGCCTTCTACTGTTCATGCTCATTGTTCAGTTCGCAAATACTATCCCTATCGCTTACCTTTTGGCACTTATTGCCGTTGCTCTGACGTCGATGTTCAGCTCGATGTTTATGATTACGTCTATGACGGTGATGCAGTTAAAGGTCCCTGATTATCTGCGAGGACGCGTGATGGGTTTACATGGCATCACATACAGCCTGATGCCCCTCGGAGGGTTATTCGCAGGGCTGCTAGCATCAGTGACTAGTGTGCCCGTTGCTATCGCCATTGGCGTCGTAATCTATTTGTGTATTCTCGCCGGGATTGCTTTGGGGCAAAAAGAACTGGTCAATTTAAGTGGTCGCTCTGACATTTAGCTTTGAATAGAACGCTATTTAGCGCGCTGAGGTTTGTTGGCAAAACTTCTTTGTGAAGAGGTTTTAATGACAGAATCAGATTGGCCCGCACTCTTAGGGTTATTCCAGATGTCACGCGTGATCAACCAATTGTTGTCTGCCTGTCGTCGCAATATCCAAATATGACGACTGACAGATCGAAGTGGTGCCACCGAAGCGTTCTTTTTAGAGCGCAGATATCCGTCGAAACTGACCCGTACAAACGCCATGTCTTCGGAAACCACAAGTTCTTCGATGTTTGTTTGCTGATCAAACCAAAAATTGCGGGTAAACCCGTAGAAACCTTTCGCTTCTTCGAGTGATACATCTTTATTACTGGAAGGCATCATCCAGACTGCATCAGCGGCGAATAAATCGAAGTAATCTTCAAAGTGATCAGAACGAATAACGATCAATGCCTTAAACACCAGCGCTTTGACGGCTTCGTAATCACTTTCTAGACTGGAAAGCACGGGTGCCATTTGACAATTTCCTTTGACGCATATTAGCTTTCGAAGGCGCCGATCTTACCCGCCTCTACCCGCAATAGAAAGTGCCCGTTTCGACCAGATGGTCTCAATACACATTCAAGATCACGCGCCAAAAAGTTGCGTATCCTTTTATTTATCAAATACTTACGCAGGCATAACGCACCTGGTAGCGCACCGACTGTTAGCCCGCTACGCTAGACCGCTCTGACACCTGTTTATGCCATCGATACAGGTTGATCAAACCCTCATCTGGCTTAAGGCCCACCATTGACGATGCAAAATCAACGGCACTCAACAAACTGATATCGGCAACGGTAAAACGATCCCCGGCGACATATTCTTGCTGAGCAAATTCGGCATCGAGCCGTTCATAATAGCGGGTGACATTCTTGTCGCTGGCCGTTTTGGCATCGGGTATTTGCTTGAAGATACCCATTTTTCCTACGATAGGGCCGTTGACCCAGGAGGTCCCAACCTGTGTCCAGAGCTCCATTTCTATTTGACGGTTGCGCGCTTCAATATGACCTAGCTCGTAGGGGTCTCGACCGAATAGGTTTGGTTCAGGCTGAATGGCTTCCAAATAACGACAGATAGCCACCGACTCTGCAATCGCTCGGCCATCATCCAGCAATAGGACCGGTATCTTGCCGCTGGGGTTCATTTTCAGAAACGCTGCCGTCTTGTGTTCGCCCTTCGACATATCACAGTGCACTGTTTCTAAATCAATACCCTTCTCCTTAGCAAAGATCGTTACTCGGCGCGGATTAGGCGCACCTGGGAAGTCGAATAATTTCATCGTCGGTCTCCGTTATTTAAATTACTTCAGCTCAGTTTGAGCGATATGTTGCTGTAAAAGTCGGCCAAAAGGCAAAAATACTGCGGCAAACGGTAAATCTTGAGCAAAAATGTGATCTACTTCACGAAATATTTAAACAAAAACCCGCACAATCACCAACTTATGACGCTAGCTGAATCATCACAAGACCTTACAGCTTTGAAAAAGCTAAAGAGACCGTTCATTGTTTCGCAACCGACGGAGTCGATGGCGCTAACCAATAACGGTGAACTGTCCGTGTACTTCGTGGGCACGGGCTCGGCATTTGCCAAAAACCTTCATCAGAATAACCTGCTGGTCATCAAGGGCGAAGATCATATCCTGATCGATTGCGGCTCAAAATGTTCACAAACCATGCATGATCGGGGCTTTGAAATCTCTGATATTAGAAACTTTGTTCATCACTCATAGTCACTCTGACCATATCGGCGGACTTGAAGAAGTTCAACTATTCGGTCGATACGTCTCTCAAGTCAAACCAAACATGGTAATTAACGAGCAATACCAGAAAATACTCTGGGAGCAATCTCTTCGCGGCGGCTCAGAAATGTCTGAAAGTACGCCCCTGGTATTTGAAGATCTATGGAATCCGATACGACCGACCCGCGTCAAAGATGCACCAAGGGAAACCTGGCAAACAGATATTGGCAGCATCAACCTGAAGCTACCCAGAACGATGCACTACCCTGACAGCGCCCCCACGTGGAAAGAATCTTTCTGGAGTGTTGGCGTCATCATTGATGATCGAATTCTGTATACATCAGATACCCGCTTCGACGTTGATTTGCTTCAATCCTTTGATGCCCTTTACGATTTCGACGTCATCTTTCATGATTGTCAGTTATTCACCGGCGGTGTCCACGCTTCATTGAATCAACTCAAGACGCTTCCGGACCATATCAAACAACGTATTGTCCTGATGCACTACGGCGATAACTGGCGTGAATTCGAACAAGAAGCACTCGACTCAGGCTTCCATTCCTGGGCCAAACAAGCACATAGCTACACACTTGAGGACAAGGCCTGCCTCAACGTCTGAAAAGCACGTTACGCTATCGACAACTTCGTACGCTGACAGAAGCCCCCCCCTTGCAAGTATCTGCCGACCTCACTGCCAACTTGGCTGCTATCTGGCAAAAAACATAGCCATATGATTTACTCCTAGGCCTATTTTCAAGCACATCGTTTCAAACTAGGGTGTCGTTACATTCTTTCGAGATGACATTCAACAAGACACATCGAACAGTCAACAATCGACTATCAACAATCCAGAATCGGGAATTAAGGAGCAAGGGTATGGGCTTATTAGACGGTAAAGTCGCTGTTGTAACAGGCGCTGGTGGCGGTTTAGGAGAAACCCACGCTTTGTTATTGGCAAAAGAAGGCGCAGCGGTTGTTGTAAACGACCTCGGCGGTGCGCGGGATGGTTCCGGCGGTAGCGCCAGCATGGCGGATCAAGTGGTCAACAAGATCAAGGCAGCCGGTGGTAAAGCCGTTGCAGACTACGGTAACGTCGCAAGCGAAGCGGATGCCCAAGCCATGGTAAAGCGAGCCGTCGATGAATTCGGCAAAATCGACTTTATGATCGCTAACGCGGGCATCCTGCGTGATAAATCATTCAAGAATATGACCAACGACATGTGGGACGTCGTTGTTGATGTTCACCTACGTGGCACTTACCTCACCGTTAAGGCTGCCTATGACCAAATGATTGAACAAGGCGAAGGCGGTTCTATCGTCGTTACCTCTTCAACATCCGGTTTGATTGGCAACTTTGGGCAGACCAACTATGGCGCAGCCAAAGCCGGTATTGCGGGTTTCGCTCGCTGCCTATTTCAAGAGGGCGCCAAGTACGGCATTCGGGTCAACATCCTCGCCCCTGCGGCATGGTCACGATTGACTGAGGACATTTTTCCTCAGGGTCAGAATATGGAAGAACTACTTTCCGCCGATAAAGTCTCACCTATCGTTGTTTGGTTGGGCAGTGACGAGGCCAAACCGGTGACCGGCAGAACATTCCTCGTGCAAGGCAATAGTGTCACGCTGTTGAGTTGGCAATCACACATGCTGGCGACAAAAGACAACAATGAAGGCCCCTGGGATGTCACCGAGGTTGGCGAGACGGTCATGCAACACTTCGAAAACTGGCCCAAGGGTCCCCAACCCACACCGCGTGAGTTTTAGCGCAAGAGCCGCTGCAAACAACCCAACATCAGGGTTGAAAAGGGGTGGCGCAAGCCGCCCTTTCTAGTACTTATTCACTGCAGAGCGCTCGCACCCGCTATCCAGCCCGATACGCGTCACAATAAACCCGTCCTGATTGCAGATATGCGTTTCAAACCATTCAAACAAAATTTCGCGACTGTTTTGTACCAGACAGGCATTTGCTGGTATGTTTGGCACTCAAAATAATTACACGAAACGGTGCAACGTCATGTCAGAAGCGAAAAACATCGGAATAAATCCAACGAACGAACCCACAAGTATTGAAGACATACGTAACGATAGAAAACAAAAGCTTGCTGCGACGTTTCGTATTTTCGGTAAGTTTGGTTTCGACGAGGGCGTCGCCGGTCACGTCACAGTTCGTGACCCTGAATTATTAGACCACTTCTGGGTTAACCCGTTTGGTGTTTCTTTTAAGCAAATTAAGGTCAGCGATCTTATTTTGGTTAATCACGATGGTGTCATTGTTGAAGGTAAAGGCGCTGCATTAAATCAGGCGGCCTTTGCCATACACTCGCAAATTCACAAACATCTGCCCCACGTGACTGCTGCTGCGCATACACATTCTGTCTACGGTAAATCCTGGGCTAGTTTGGGGCGACTACTGGATCCCATCACACAGGACTCCTGTGCATTCTATGAGGATCATGTGCTGTTCAACGAATTTAACGGCGTTGTACTCGATCTTGCTGAAGGTCAAAAAATCGCCACGATGCTCGGGCAAAAGAAGGCGGCCATACTACAGAATCATGGTTTGTTAACCGTCGGTACATCCGTCGAAGCTGCTGCCTGGTGGTACATCACAATGGAACGCAGCTGCCAGGCTCAGTTGATGGCCGAAGCCGCTGGCAAACCCATTCTGATTCGTCCCGAGATCGCTAAATTGACCCATAGCCAGGTCGGATCAATCGACGGCGGTCGATTTTCATTCAAACCGTTGTACGATGTAATCACAAAAGAACAGCCTGACTTATTCGACTAAACAAGCGCGGCTAGATCGTATAAGAAGACCAAATTAACAAACCTGAAGAAAAATAAAGCGAGATGAAAATATGAAAGAACAATACGGAGACGTCGTCGTCACATATCCAGGCAACTTCGTTGCCCAGTGTGAGATCAAGCGGCCGCCTAACAACTTCTTCGACCATCAACTGATCTGCGACCTCGCTGATTGTTTCGAGGATTTAGACAACAACCCTGATTGCCGCGCAATCGTTCTGTGCTCTGAAGGTAAACACTTCTGTGCGGGAGCAAATTTTGGCTCGGACTCAAATCGAGCTTCAACGCAGCCAAAATCAGGGGATGAGCCTAACCCGCTTTATACCGAAGCCGTGCGCCTATTTCGATGTAAGACCCCTATCGTAGCCGCCGTACAAGGCGCTGCTGTCGGTGGAGGGTTTGGCTTGGCTGTGATGGCTGATTTTCGTGTGGTATGTCCGAGTACTCGAATGACAGCAAACTTCGTCAAGCTTGGTTTCACACCTGGCTTCGGCTTAACGCACACCCTTGCCCGCCTGATTGGCGTGCAAAAAGCTAACTTGTTGTTTATGACAGGTCGCCGAATCAATGGCGAAACGGCTTCACAATGGGGTCTAGCTGATGTCTTCACCGATGATGACAATGTTCGCAATGCAGCAATAGAGCTGGCCAGCGAAATGGCCGTAAACGCACCTTTGGCCCTTGTTTCCTTACGTGAACAGATGCGCCCAGGTCTTGCAGATGCGGTCAAAGCAACAACTGATATCGAAGGCAGGGAGCAGTATTGGCTACAAAGAACAGCGGACCACAAAGAAGGTGTTAAATCTGTTTCAGAACGTCGAAACGGTAACTTCACGGGTAGCTAATTTCAATTGTTGGTTGTGAAAATGACGTGACCTGAAGTGTCACTAAGACAGTGATACTTCAGATTTCAACTTAAAACAATTCGATCAACTCGTTCACTTTTCCCCAAAGGTAAGGCGCCTCAGCCTCAGGTGTTCGACCACATCGGACCACGATCATATCCTTTTGTGGTACACACAAAATTCTCTGTCCATCATAGCCTCCACAATAGAAACGGCTAATGTCTTTCGCATCCATCCACCATTGTGCGCCATAACAGTATTCATCGTCTTTATAGGTCGGCGACCGCGCATAGTCGACCCATTGCGGACTAACAATCTCTCGTCCATCCCAGCTGCCACCACGAAGATACAGCAGACCAAATCGCGCGAAATCCTGCGGTGTCGCGAACAAAAATGATGAACCAATAAACGTGCCCGAGGTATCAAACTTTGGCGTCGCTGTTCGCATACCAATGGGTTCAAACAGCTCGTCATTCATAAATTGCAACATCCCCGAAGCACCGCCGCCAACAATATCTTTAAGGATTCGACATAGAATATTCGTCGTGCCACTCGAGTATGACCACTGGGTTCCCGGTGGGTAGGTCAACGGCATTTCTGCTGCAAATTTCCCCATATCATGGCGACCTTCGGTTTGAAGCATGGGTATAACATCAGAAAGACCCCCGTCGACATAGTCTTCGTTGAACTTCAATCCACTCGACATACGCAGCAGTTGATCAATCGTAATTTCTGCTCTTTCGTCATCTTTCCATTCGACGACCGGCGCGGGGTCATAAATATCTACTCGACCTTGTCTTACTAAAATACCGAAAAGCGCATGGGTGATGCTTTTCGCCATCGACCAAGAATATTGCAAATAAAAGGCATTCGCTCCCGCACCATATTTTTCGTAGACGAGCTCGCCATTCTTGATTACCACCAAACCATAAGTGACACCCTGAGCTGGCGTGAGGTTAAACAAATCTTCAGCAACCGCGTCAGCTGACGCAGGCGCCGAACCGCGCGCCCATTTTTGCGTCGGCCATTGAGTATCCTTGGCTTGAGCCGGCAACGTAATCAGGTTTTCAGCGATGCTAGCCGTTCGAAGTTTCATTCAAGCGGCTCCATAGAAATATCTCGCAGGGAGCGCAAAAACAAACCTAAGCCCCCCGCGCTCAACACCAGTATGACGATAAGGTCGAAGGCACTCATGGCTCTGAAGGTGAATTTAATTGAGGCAATAACACCAAAAATTAAAGCGACTAACGAGCCTAACGCCAGAAGCCAGCCAATGAAATTTCGACTATTATAAAAAATCATCCCAACACCGAAGATAAATGGAATCATTATCATGCCGCTGGTAACAGCGTATGCGCCGCCGAATGCGTTGAACCCATAAAGGCGCATACCTGCACCAAAGTTACTTGTCACCATGATGGCGTTTAACAACATATAGAAACCACCGCACATCATCACAAACCCCATCAGGAATTGTCCGATTCCACCATTTGTCCCACCTGCGCCTCTCATTGACCTACCTCTTGCATTTGGTTTTACCCGTAGCATAGCGATAAAAGCCGGGTAACGTAAGCGCTTCAGCTGAGGTATGATCGACTAAAAAGGTTGGAGCGAAATGATGGAAATGCCTGACAAAGGAACAAGCTGGGACGACTTGGCACCGGAAATGATTCGGCGTGGTAGCGGAGACGCAAAATGGCGTGAAGGCAAAACCGCTGTGTATGTTTTCAATGCCGGCGAAGATGTTGCACGGGTGCAAAAAGAAGCCTATACCATGTACATGTCGGAAAATGGTCTTGGACCCGCCGCTTTTCCTTCTCTTAAACAGATGGAAGAGGAAGTCATTCAAATGGGGCTTGGTCTGCTACATGGACCGGATTCCGCAGACGGCGCTATAACTTCCGGAGGCACAGACTCAATCACAATGGCGGTGAAAGCGGCAAGAGACTACGCCAGAAATGACCTCGGTAAGACGGGTCAATTGAACATCGTCGCGCCCTATTCCGCCCACCCTGCCTTCGACAAAGCGGCAATCATGATGGATCTTGAGTTACGTCGCATTCCCGTCGGCACAGACCTGTTGGCAGATTGTGACGCAATGACTGCGGCAATCGATAACGACACAATGATGTTAGTGGGTTCGGCACCGAACTTTCCTTACGGACTCATTGACCCAATTACACAACTTGGTCAAATAGCAGAGGAAAAAAATGTGTGGCTGCACGTCGATGCCTGTGTCGGCGGCTATATCGCACCCTTTGTTCGTATGAATGGTGTCGATGTACCGGATTTTGACTTTTCCGTTGCTGGGGTTCTATCAATGTCGGCTGATCTACATAAATACGGGTTTTGCGCCAAAGGCGCCTCAACGGTTTTGTTTAGAGATGCCGAACTTAAAAAACACATGATCTTCGACTGCAAAGATTGGCCAGGTGGTCGAATGATCACGCCAACATTAGCCGGCACAAGACCCGGCGGTGCAATTTCCGCCGCCTGGGCGGTTATGAATTTTCTTGGCGTGCAGGGATATAAAAATAAACACCAGCAGGTCACTGACGCTCGAGCAGCAATTGAAGTCGGCGTAAAGAAACTAGGATTTAAGATCCTTGGCACACCGCTGTTAGGTATCGTAGCATTCGAGCATCCAGACTTGGATGTGTTTGCAATTTATAAACAGATGTACGATCGCGGCTGGTTCACATCGTTATGTTCACAACCCAAAGCACTACATTTGATGCTCTCACCCTTTCACAAAACAGTCACCGACGTTTACTTAGCTGATCTTTCAGATTCGATCGAGCAGGTAAAATCCGGCGACAAAAGCGCTGTCAAAGAATCCAGATACAGTTAGTCACTTACGATCAATAATAAAAATGGAGTATCGAAATGAATTATAGAAAAAGCATACTGCTCATTTCCTGTCTGACATTGTGCGTTGGCGCAATCGCTAAGGACAAACCCGGCAAACCCAACAACTGGGGAACCTGGGGCAAGGATGATCAACTCGGCGCAGTAAACTACCTAGAACCGAAACATATCGTAAAGGCGGCCAAACTCATCAAGGAAGGAAAAGTATTTAGTCTCGCTATTCCTCTGGATGCCACAGGTCCAGTTTTTCCAAGCCGAATCGCGCCACAACATTTGATGGTTGCAACGGGTGCTGACTATGCCGCAGGTCAACCCGCCTATGCCGGTAAAATGAAATTCGCCGATGACTATATTTACATGGCACTGCAAGGTTCAACCCAATGGGATGCGCTTTCACACGCATGGTATGACTCAACGCTTTATAACGGTGTACCAGAAACGGACATTAGGTCATCGCCAATTGCTGGCGGCGCCACCAAACTCGGCATTGAAAACGTTAAAACCTCTTTTGTTGGTCGAGGAGTACTCATCGACGTGCTAGCTTATAAAGGCGGATCATTGCCCGCTGGCTATGTCATCACACGCTCTGATATTGAAGAAACATTGAAAGCCCAGAAGACTAAAGTCACACAAGGCGACATCGTCATCCTTCGAACGGGCGTTGTGCCTGATTTTTACAAACTGACCGATCCAATTGCCAAGACGCAATTTATGCTCGGACCTCAGACAGGTATCGGTGCAGACGTGGTTGAATGGGTAGACAAGATGGAGATTGTTGGCATTGCTGCGGACAACATTGCACTTGAAGTTTTGCCTAATCCGAATCCAGAAGATACCTTGAGTATTCACGGTAGTTTACTGAGAGATTTAGGCGTCTATATCGGCGAAATCTGGTGGCTTGAAGAGTTGGCAGCAGATTGTGCTGAGGACGGCAGGTATGAATTTTTCATCGCCGCCCAGCCGCTTAATATCCCAGGCGCTGTGGGTTCGCCGTTGAACCCAATAGCGATCAAGTAATCGCACCCTATCTTACTCACTGCTAAAAGTGGTCTGGTCACCAGACCACTTAAGCACGGGTCATATATTTCGATTCCTGAGTATTTATCTTAATGGAATCACCCTGCTCAATATATTCGGGAACCTGAACGACTAACCCGGAAGCCATGGTTGCCGGTTTCGTTCGAGCACTTGCCGATGCACCCTTGATTGCAGGGGCTGTTTCAACAATTTCCATCACCACCGATTGAGGTAGGTCAATGGCAACAATGACATCCTCAACGAGCAGGGCTGTAATGCCTTCTAAGCCGTCTGACAAAAACTCCAACTGCCCTTGCAAAGCACTTTGTCCCAACAGGTATTGCGAATAATCTTCGGTATTCATAAAGACATACTGGTCTGCGTCGATATACGAGAACAGAACTTGGACTCGCTGGAAGTCAGCCTCGACAAACATGTCACCGCCTTTAAGGGACTCATCTTTCTTCTGACCGGTTAGGACGTTATTAAAGCGTATCTTGTAAAGAGTTGAGGCGCCCCGTGATGACGGGTTTTTTGCTTCGACGCTTTTAACAACATGTGGTGCGCCATCAATTTCGACAACATCGCCTCTTTTTAATTCACTGGCTTTGGGCATGATTCTCTCGCTAAACTAAATGCCCCTATTGTACTGTGACGGCTGCGGTAATAAACAGATGTTCGAAAAAGAAGACCTAGTAATACTCGCAAATCAAACCATACCTTTTGGTCGATACAGAGGACGAGCCCTGATTGATCTACCCGAAGAGTATCTTTTATGGTTTGTTGATCGCGGTTTTCCTGCTGGAAAACTGGGTGAGTTAATGCAGATTACGCTAGAAATAAAGATCAATGGGCTTGAAGCGCTAATCGAACCGTTGAAACGAAACCCAGATGCAAACAAAGATCGCAAACCCAGCAAATCGACCAATAGGCTCCTCAGCTAGGGTTGTCTAGCAGACCTATTTGTACAAAGGTCGCATTTTTCGATTCAGCCATTCCAACAGAATTTCATTCGTTTGCTCGGGTTTCTCCTGCTGAATCCAGTGCCCACAATCGAGTGTGTGTGTTTCAAGGTCTGCAACATACTGTGTCATATCCGCTTGCGGCACCATATCGTGAGCGCCATAGATCATCAGCGCTGGTTGAACAACGTTCTGCTCAACATTCGCGGTCGTTTGCCAGTTTCGAGTGAAGTTACGGTACCAATTACAGGGTGCAACGAACCCACTGTGTTGAAAATTTTCCACAAACACGGCCAAATCGGCTTCACTCATCATCAACTCGCCCGACTCAAGAGAAACATCCGCCATCTTGATAATCGACTGGCCATCCGGTTGTTGCACGGGGCTATCTAACCACTGTTTCGTTCTGAACATATTGCGTAGGAATTGATCCGGATTCTTTTCAAATGCTTTCGCTGCAACTTCTGGCTGACGATTGAAATGCACAATATAGTATTGCGAACCAAGCATTTTTTCCCAAAAAGCTATTGGTTCAGATTGATCACGAACGAAAAATGGCACGGACAGATTGGCAACACCCATGACCCTATCCGGGTGCAATAATGCATGCTGCCAAATAATAATCGCGCCCCAATCATGCCCAACATAAATCGCTTTCTCGATACCCAAAGCATCCAATAGACCAACATGATCGGCACAGAGCTGATGGATATCATAGTCATCGACATGCTTGGGTTGGTCTGAGTAGCCATAGCCTCGTTGGTCCGGCGCAATGACATGATAGCCCTGTTCGACGAGCGCAGGAATTTGGTAACGCCAACTGTATGCAAGTTCTGGCCAACCATGGGCGAGTACAAGCGGGATACCACCGACACCTGCTTCATGCACGACTAATTCGATACCATTGGTTCGTATTTTTCTTGGCTTAGGAAAATTCATCATTCACTGCTTGCTGAGAAATTTAACAGGACAGTATTCGCTCGCTTACTGAGAAGGTGCTTGCTGCGTCCAATCAATCGCGTCTTCCATACTTCTGAATACTTTTATCTGTAGTTGGCCGATCAGTTTAAGAATAGAGGTATAGATCCGCAATAATTGGTAATCTGCACCACGATTAGTAACCAGTGCCGCGCGGTAATTGACTCCCCTTTGCTGGGAGAAGCCTCTTAATAATACTGACAATTGTCGAATCAGTGACACCGACACAGCCACAAGATGGACGTTGCCGATGTCCCAGACAACATTCATGCTTTGCTTAAAACGAGGGTCCTGCAACGCGCGACCATAATCGTCGGCAACGTTCTGAATAATGGCTGGATCAGACGCATCGCCGACCACACGCATGATTAACAATGCTTGTGGCTCCATAAATTCTATTTCTAGCGACAAATTTATTCCTCTAATGCTCCGACTGACATTACCAAGACATGTGAAAGCCACTAACCGGTAATATTCAAGACGCAAAACGGCACCTAAATTTAAAAATCTATTGACCTATACTTTCCAAATCACGAAGCAAGCATAAGTTTTAGCCGCGCAATCAGCCTGGCTGATAGTGCTCCTGAATATGCAAGGATACGTTAATTATTCACATGTAGTTTAGTGTTGACTGTGAAAACAACCACCGGGACAATCACGACTCATTCAATTTATTACCGAGGCAATCTAAATGGCTATTGGCGTCATTGCAACATTACCGATCCAACCTGGAAAGAACGCAGAATTCGAAGCAATATTTGCTGAACTAGAAGCGGCTGTAAAAGCAAATGAACCTGGCTGTAACTTCTACTCTCTGCATAAATCCAGAGCGGATGAAAACAGCTACGTTGTGTTAGAACAGTATGTCGACCAAGCTGCACTTGATGCACATGGAAAGACCGATTACTTCAAAGCTATTGGCGCAAAAATGGGTGGCTGCATGGCAGGAAGACCCAATATTGAAATCATGGATACACCGTCCTGATAACAGGACAAAGCCGGGCTGATGGGAGCTTAGTCTCCCATCAGACTTTGGTACAAGTAAGGTAAAGAAACATCCATCCTGTAATCTACACTGCTGTGATTATCAGGAAACTCTTCGAAGAAGTGCTTGATACCCAAATCTTCCAATCTCGACTGCAGTTTACGGGCGCCAAACACTAAGGCGTATTGATCCCTGCTACCACAATCAATATAGATACCTTTTAATTTACTCAAGTTTGCTTGAACGTCTGCTCTTTCAATCATCTCCACGGGGTCGCTCTTCAGCCACCTTTTCCAAGCGGTCAGATCGAGTTCGCAGGTGTTTAAGTCCACCGGTAAGCGCACACCATAAGGCTGGCTTGGGTCGGGGTCATAAGTTGCAGCCATCGCTAGAATCATCAACGTATGCATCGCATCGCCGGATATTTTCTTGCTTTTGTTCAGCATCTTCATAAAGGCGTCAATACTCTCGTACCCCGCCAAGTGCATCAACGTATCTGGGAAATCAGAACGATAGACTAGATCAAAAAACATATCGCCGGAATGACAGGCAACTGCACCCCAATGGTCGGCGTATGCCATGCCATGATACATAGCACCGTAACCGCCACTGGACTTTCCAAACAGACCTCGATGCGCAGGGCCAACCAACGTGCGATACCGCCTATCTACTTCGGGTAACATTTCGTGAATGAGAAAGTCAGCCCAGTTGCCCAGTGCTGAGGAGTTGATATATTGATTGCCACCCATCGAGGTAAAGCAATCTGGAAAGACAACAATGGTTTTCCCCATATCGCCACAAGCGATTAGTCGCTCGACCCTTTGCGGCACACTTTCACCAAATGCTTTCCAGCCCACGTGCCCGTGACCGCTGCCTGTGAAGCCGGCTATATCGACCATGACAGGGTACTTGGTAGGTTCCTCGTCATACCCAGGGGGCAAATAAACCAGCACGTCTCGCTGTGAAGGGTCACCAAGTACATTGTTGGATATGGCTTGAGAATCTATGGTGAACTGATCGATTCGGCCCTGCAATTTCTCAAAATTATGAAGTGGCATGTCCATTGTCCTAAAATCTTAGGTCAACTATATCCGCTGTAAAGATCTGAGTCACTTGACCCTTCGCGTAGGCGATAAAAGGACCCGACATTAACGTGATCCATGAGGCATGAACGAAGATTATCTGACAGAGGCGGCCAACTATACTCGCCGACCTCTTAGGGCTCTCACACGACTAAACAAGGCTGCCAGTCCGCTGACCAAGGTTTCCAGTGACATCAGGGCCACGACTTTCATCTGATTCAGCACGCTGGCGCCTTGAACACGATGCAGTCGATGCTGGATTTTTTGAATTAAGGGTTGTTGATCACTCCAGCGTTTCACTCGCGTCGAGACTTTGCCCATTAAAAATATCGCAGCTACTAGAAACAAGACACCAGGAATAACCGGAATGATTAGCCCGACGATACCGATCATGATGCAGACGACAGCAATCACGAGATAAATTAATTTATGATGCACGCTTAAAGACTTTTTCGATTGCACAACTGACCTCACTTATAAACATTCGGGATGTAATAGAACGATAAATCAGCATTTCGTTGTTGCCAGTTTAGTCTGCTAGGGTTTGATTATCGCCTTATTATCGGCAGAGCAAAAAAATTCTCTCTGGCACAACATCAGCACACTCCGTGCCAAAACAGTAGCTGCTTGTTTTATATCAATATTTTTTGTTAACGTGGTCGCTGGCAGGTGAATATCGCCAGACTTTGGTGATATTTGTCAATTGGCAAGGTTGTGACGCAGTTCGTCTATCAAAGGGGATAAAATGTATAAAATAGCGCTTCTGCGAGTATGAGCTAACCCTGCATGGCCCCTGCTTCTCTACATTTGATTAACGCCGCTCTTCGAGGCCACTACACGCCACCAAAATCAGGCGCTAGCGTGATCGAGGGCGATGCACTTGTGCATCTAATCAAGGCTCTGCCCGCTCTGACCGTCGAAGAACATGCCGACCCCATTTTAGTCCAAATTCAAAAACACCACGCCGGCACCTCCCTGACCCAACAAGATCAAGCAACACTCGCTTTTGTTGATGATTGTATATCCGGCATCCTCGATACCGGCGACTTTGATTTCAAAGTCGAATGCTTCGTACGCGATTTGGCACCCTTCATGGCGATCACTGCGATTTCGAATGACGCACGATCTCTCTTAAAAAATCACCCCGTTTACGCACTCATCGAGCTGATTCTGAAATACTGCGTCGGCTGGAGCGAAGACTTAGGTGTGCTCGGACAGCAGTTCATGTCCAAAATCGAAAGCCACGTCAGTGACTTGATCAATGATCGCAAAACCTTGGACGAGACTCATGAACTCCTGCAGTCTTACTTCAAGAAAGAAAGCAGTGTCTACGCGCGCATGCAAGATAGGCTTTGCGAACTTGAATTGACGAATCTAGCGTCACAGAAAAGCAAGTTTTTTGCCGCCGAGCTTCTCAACCAACACATGACGGGAAAGCAACTCCCCTTGTTCGTCATTTTTATGCTGCAAGGTTCTTGGTATGAACTGCTTCAGCAAGTATGCAAAACCGCAGGTCAGGATTCAGAAGATTGGCAGCAGTTATCAGCGATCACCGAATCACTTATCTGGTCGGTTCAGCAGCAACAGGACACTGAAAAGCAATCACAAACTTGCAAAAAGTTACCCGACGAGATCAGATCTTTCCTTTCCAAATTTGATATCTCCACTGAACAAATTGAACAGTGTCTGGCAGATGTCATAGGTGAACACGAGGCCATAGCGAGTAACAACGCTTCTGCACCCTGCGATTTTGACTTGCTCGATGTAGATACAACAATCCTTGATATGGGCCACAACATCGACCCTGAAACCTATCAGTATCTAAAGGAACTGAGCCTAAACAGCTGGTTTTTTTATGATGATAAGAATGAACCTGAAGAGAAAGTTGCCCGGCTCCTGCTCATACTAAACTGGCAAGAAACCGACAAACTACTATTCACTAATCAGAACCGACGCAAAGTACTTCAAATGTCTTACCATCAATTCGCTGGGCTGTTGTCGAGCCAGGCAGTAAAGCCGTTAGTACGCGATGGCAAAATGATAGAAGTTGTGCGCACCCAGCTTTCCACTATTATCCGAGGGGTTAAGGCTCAAAAACAAAATCAAAATAAGGCAATTGAAGAAAAGCAGCAGAAATCAGTCTCTCTCGAATATCTCTCAACTCGCAAGGAAGAGATGTTGGCAGCTTTGCAGGAATTGAAAAAACGCTCAAAGGCGAAGCAAGATCGAGCAAAAATTTTACGAGACAAAGCACAGAAAAAAATTGACGCAGCCTCAGAAGCTGTCGAAAGGCTTCGTACCGATGCTTGGATGAACTTGCCTATTATGGAAGGCACCTTAACGCCCTGCAAGCTGGTCGCAATCATTCCTGGTTCTGACAAATATATTTTTGCAAACCGCGCGGGCATCAAAGTAGCTGATTACTCTTCAGGACAACTGTCGCAAATGATCGTGACAGAAATGAGTGAAATTATTGATACCGGCGCCGAATTCGAAGATGTACTCGCAAATGTTGTGACCCGAACACGACAGGACAAAAACAAGACTTTCGATGAATTAACCGGCTCTGCAAGCTAGGCTGAACTGCTGATGAAAATAGTGTAGCCTGTTGGTCCTGTTTAGAAAATTTATAAAAATAATAAAACGTGATCAGTCAAGAAATCGCCCTCGACAAGCTCATCGATGACATCGACGTCCAGATAGAAATTCTGACCGCGATCTCTGATAACAATGCGATACTTTCTGAACAGCTACGTCTTCTGTACGAATCACGCGAACAACTCCTAAGCCAAAATCTTGAGATAAGCAGACTCAGCGAGCTTATCGACCCCGATAACCTTCACGATCACACCACCCAGTTCGAACATCAAGTCGAGCAGCAGCTGCAAGACCAAGAACGCTCGTTAGATAACAATCCCAACTCACAGGAATAGGCATGGCATATCCACTCGAAGGACTAAAAGTATTAGATTTTTCTAGGGTGCTGGCCGGTCCATTTGCAGGTCGAATGCTCTGTGATCTAGGCGCCGATGTCGTAAAAATTGAACCGCCAGAGGGTGATGTCACGCGTTTCTGGGGCCGCAACATTGCGAAGATCCCAGGATATTTTTCACAGCAAAATGCCGGCAAACGCAATATTTGCATCGATTTAAGAGCAGCAGGTGCAATCGATCTCGTTAACGAACTGGTCGCAGAAGCAGACATTGTCATTGAAAATTATCGGCCTGATGTCATGCCTAGACTCGGCATTGGCTACGAGCAATTGAAACAGATCAACCCGAAGATCGTTATGCTGTCGATCTCAGGTTTTGGTAGCGATGGCCCCGAATCCCGACGAGCAACTTACGCACCCGTTATACATGCTGAAGCCGGCTTGATGTATCGGTCCAAACAAAGGTCTGATCTACCGCACCACGATTTGCCATTATCAATCGCAGATACTAATGCCTCCCTACATGGATTAGTGGGTCTGCTTTCAGCAATCATCATGCGTGAAAGAACGGGGCAAGGCCAACACATCGATATTGCAATGTTAGATGCAACCATCGCAACTGACGATCAGATGCACTACGACTTGGAAGACTCTCATGACACAGCTGGGCTGGGTAATGAAATAGCCGAAATGTCTTTTGGCCCTGTATTGCTGTCGACAGATTTTAGAATCTTCTTCAAATTGCTAACAACAAAGCTCGGTTTGATTGACCCATCCAAAGACGGAATGTCATTGAAGGAGAAGATAACCTCTCGACGAGCCGCTGTCGCAGACTTTTTAGCAACGCTTGACACTCGCGACAAACTCGACCAAGTGATGAAAACGCTCAATATTGCCTGGGGAGAAATTCGAGACCCAGCAACACTCGAAGAGCAAATCACTGTTAAAGCCAGAGGCTCCATCACCCAAATAGATGATCGGCAAGGCGGCACCCGTCCAATTACGCAGTCGCCCTATCGTTTTTCTAACGCCGACAGTGGTGTCAGAGGACCCGCTTCACACAGGGGTGAACACAATAATCAGGTTATTAAAGATTGGTTGGGGCGCGAAGACACGCAGCCGCTTCACGAAAACGGTGTGTTGATATTTGACCCCGACTGGGTTCACCACTAATCACATGACAAGTATTCATTTTTTAATCATGCGACGATCAGCCCCAACACTTACAGCAATTAGAAAAAGGGTTTTACCATGATACAACTGAGACAGATTTGCCTTGTTGCTCACAACCTATCAGAAACGATTGATGATCTAACCGACATTTTAGGCATCAACATCTGTTTCATAGACCCAGGGGTAGAATACTTTGGTTTGAATAATACCTTGATGCCAATTGGACGAAATTTCCTGGAGGTGGTCGCGCCGGTAAAACAGGACACAGCCGCAGGTCGCTATCTGGAGCGGCGCGAAGGCGATGGTGGATACATGGTTATCTGCCAGGCGGGCAGCTTAAAAGATCAACAAATGTATCGACAACGTGCCCTTGACCAGGGAATTCGCATTGCCCATGAATCCGAACGAGATAACTGGAATATTTGCCAGCTTCATCCTCAAGACATGATGTCTGCTTTTCTCGAAATAGATTGGGACAGTGAAGATGATCTATCCGGTAATTGGGAACCCGCAGGCGGCAGTGGCTGGATAGACAAAATCAAACAGGATGTCACGGTCGACATAATTGGTGTCGAGTTGCAGGGTGAAAACATAGAGGCGATGCAACGCAAATGGACCGACGTATTAGGCTTACCATGCAAGAACAACGCGATTAAACTTAACAACTCTACAATTCGTTTCGTCAAGGCTAAGGACGGTCGCGGTGATGGTCTCAGCGGTATTGATCTGAAAGTTAAGGATGCTAGCGGGATTAGAACGCGCGCTGCAAAAAGAGGCTGTATAGATGAAAAAGGCATTGTGAGCATTTGTGGCACACGCTTTCATCTTCACTCCGCTTAGTTTAAGCGTAGCTACCGGACGACCTAGCACATTGAACTCTATCAACCGGCCCTAAATCAACACGCTTACAGACAAGCTGTGGAGCACTGACAACAGAAACAGCTAACGGCTGTTACTTTATCTGCGTCACACCTGTGGTTTTATCCGCTTCAACAATTGTAATCGTATAGGTGCCAAGAAACGTTTTCTTGATGATGACTTCAGGGTTTTCGAGGCTTGTTTTCCACTTAGCGCCATAGCGTTGTTGCCAAACTTGACCGTTTTCCAATTTGAAGCGGGTCTTATCGCCCCAACCAGAAAAATGCCCGGCAATTCTGCTTCGTGTGCCGTCATGCTTTGTTTTTTTCTTTTCTTCCTTCACCGCTTTACTGGTCTTTGCAATTACCGGCGCGTCTTTCGCTGTGTAGGTAATCAACCATGTATCTAATGCTTTAATCTGCTCCGCAGAAAGTGAACTGATGCCCGTTTCACGCTGTTGATCTTCAGTCATCAATTTCTCGATGCCGGGAAATGATTCTGAGGCATGACTGCTCGAGCCAAAACTCAGCATCAAAAAGCCAAGTATCAAGCCGTGGGCAGAAGCCATGTGTGATTTAAGCATCGAAGATCCTGTGATAAATAGGCAAGGAAAATAAACCAGACAGTGAATAGAAACAACTCTCTTATGGCTCTAACATTGATCCTAGTATAGATAAAGATTTAGCCTAAGTGGCCAACAAGGTACATCCTCGGTGCCTAGCATCGCAGCACCTAGAGCGTTAACTCAACTCTAACAGCCCGCTGATAATAGTTATCATCCTGCGTTAGCCGCCTTTTCGTCTAATCCAGTACGAATGCGCTGATGTTCAGCCTTGTCTATCTTGTAACCGGCATAAATAACCGCTGCAATAAGTCCCCAGATCATAGCGAAAGGTCCATCAATTAGTCCAAGGTAGTATATTTTCTGTGGGTCAATTTCACTGGCTGCCACACCCCGCGGAAAATCAATAATATCAAGCGCGACACCAGCGACAACGTGGCCTATGCCATTGGTGACCTTGGCAAAGAAGGTTCTTGCCGAATAAAATATGCCTTCCTGCCTACGGCCTGTCTTGAGTTCGTGTTCGTCAGCGATGTCCGCAAGGGAAGACATAACACTGATATTGAGAATTGACCCGCAGGCAGAGGCCATAAACCCCCAAAACACGACAAAACAAACCAACGTCCACGTCGTGTTATCCGGTGCTAAGTCGAACAATCGCAAGGTTACTGCCATTGACCATGCCACACTCAGTCCTGCTGCAGTGAAAACCGTCGCCCATCGTTTTTCATATTTTTGATGCAAACTCGCCGCTGTCGCAAAACCAATCGCATAACCAATGACATTACTCATGATCAGCCAGCCTATTTGCGTATCCGTAAATTCCCAGTAAAAGGTATTCATGTATAACGACAGCGTCTCGTGTGTGCCAATGGTTATCGATAGAAAAAATAGTCCGAGCAACAAATACAGATAATTACGATTTTGAATCGCAGACCCCATTTCCAACATAAGTTGCTTAAAACTAAAAGGCGGCAGATCGTCAGGCACCGGCCTCATGCGTGCTATCTGGCCACGGGTCGCGAAGGCAGACCCAAGCATACAAATCATAATCAAGCTCGAGCAGAAGATCACAATTGGCGAATAAGCACCTTGCGTCATACGGCCATTTTCAAAGCCTGGAAAGATAAAGAACCAAACAACAATGTGCATGACGATCACGCCGATATAAGTGAACACATTGTTATAGCTCATGATCTTTGAGCGTTCGATATAGTCATCTGAGAGTTCCGCGCCCATTGCTAAATGAGGCACTGCGAATAACGTCGAACAAATTCGCATCAGTACGGTGAACACAGCAAACCAAACAAACAAACCGGTTTCATCTAACCCTGCCGGGGGACTAAAAATGAGGTAGATGGTAATCACGAGTGGCAGAGGTGCTGCAAACATGAAGGGGTGGCGTCGACCAAGTTTTGATCGCCATCGGTCCGATATCGAACCCATCAGGGGGTCGGTTACCGCATCGGACGCGATGCCGATGGTGACGGCAAGCGCCGTCATAGTGCCAGAGAGACCGAGAATTTGGTTATAGAAAAAGAACGTCAGCGCGTTGAATATCCAATTTGTTGCTGCTTCACCTGAAGCACCAATTCCAAAAGCAATTTTTGTTTGAAATGATACTGAACTAACTGATTCGCTCACTTTTGCTATCCTGTCTTAATTAGAGAATACGCGGCTAAACGCCTAAGTACTGCAATGACAATGGAATCACATTTAAGATCGATTGAGATTAGGAATGATATGCTTTGCCACCTGATCCAGGACTTTATAACGCGGATCGAAAGGCGGTAAGATCATCACTTGATTTAGCCCCGCCAGCTCAAGCGTGTTGAGTTGATCAAGTATCTGATCTTGCGTGCCGACTAAACAGCTTGCTTCAATGGTCTGTTTGGTCACAAATTTTTCTTCTTCCGGCAGTACCCAGCAATTATGACCGGCATGAATTCTCTGATGCCGCCTCTCCTCAGGAAAGGATTCAATCAATTGTGTATATTCATCCCAAACACCTGCTAAATAGTTAGGCGGTTGATGACCGAAGTTTCGATATTGGTCATAGGCATAATGAACAGCAGCTATCGCAAAGGCGCCACATTCTTCCTTTACACGAGGCGAATCCACAGCCTCTCCCGGCTCAAGCACTACCATTGTCGTTAGGGCAGTGGTGTAGAACTCATCACGATTAATCACCCTGCCTGTTTGCCTGGCACCCTCTTCGATCATATGCCACATTGACTCCATAATGCCGCCGCTCGCCGCGAAGGCAACAACCGCGCCTTCACCGTACTTACCTGCCAGTCCTAATGAGCGAGGCCCAAAACCGGACACATACATGGGGATAGGGTCATCGAAGTTCACAAAGCCTTTATCTGGCATCACATGCCGAATATATTTTTCTTGTGGAGCTGATTTTGAGCCTAATTGCACCGCAGACTCCTCACCTCGCAGCAACGGCTTTATCTCCTTTAGATAACGCTCAAGCTCTTTAATGCGATGCGGTGGCATACCCATGATACGCATCGCCGTATTACCCGCGCCCACACCGAAAAAGGTTCTACCCGGCGCTATCGCGTTGATCGTCGCTATGCCCGCTGCGTTAACGGCTGCGGGTCTTGTGCCCGTAATGGCGACACCAGTACCGAGTTTAATATGGTTTGTTTTGTCAGCGGCCAGTGCCAAGGTTGCATAACAATCAGACCAAATCATCTGACTATCAGCGAGCCAAGCATGACTAAATCCCAACTCTTCAGCTCGAACAACATATTTAATGTCTTTGATGTGCGATGCAACACAAACGCCAATATCCACTTATTCCCCCTTATATTTCAGTTAGTCTAACGCCCAGCTGTGCTGAGAACAGGTTAAACACGTGAATCAATGTATCTTTACTGTGCGATATTGTCTATCCCATCCAACTTGGCTATTGTGACCTCATCAAACAGACATTGTGATGGCTACATTCAGGCCCAAACTGACTATGACCGACTACCGTTTTATCAAGGTCACCCCACTGACGCCGACCATTGGCGCAACAATATCTGGCGTCGATTTGAGCCAACCACTGGGCGACGAGGTCTTCAGCGAGGTGAGGCAAGCTTGGTTTAAACACCTGGTGCTGTTCTTTCGTGATCAGGCAATTTCTAACCAGCAGCATATCGCTTTTGGCGAGTCTTTCGGGGCACTGCACATTCATCCCGCGGCACCCTATCTCGACAATAATCCAGCATTGATGAAGATCCACGCCGATGAAACATCCAGCAGAAATAACGGTGAAGACTGGCATACCGATGTCTCAGCCGATGAACAACCACCGATGGCAAGCATTCTGCGCATCACTCGGACGCCATTACAGGGTGGCGATACCCTTTGGTCAAATATGTACGCGGCATTTGATGCGTTGAGCCCAACCATGCAGGCGCTGCTGATGCCCCTTGAAGCTGAACATGCGGCAGATTACAGCGGTTTCTATGGCGAACATCCGCCCCAGAGACAAAGCCCAAGTGCCATTCATCCCGTTATCCGACTGCATCCAGAAACAAAGCTACCTGCTCTGTATGTCAACAAAGGTTTCACCAAGCGTATCTGTGGACTGACCAATATCGAAAGCAAAGAGGTATTGTCGATGCTGTTCGATCATATCAAAAATCCTAATTTTCAATGTCGATTTCAATGGCAAAGAGACTCAATGGCGTTGTGGGACAATCGCTGCACACAGCACATGGCTGTGTGGGACTATTTTCCAGAAACCCGCAGCGGTGTTCGGGTTACGATCAAGGGAGAGAGACCCATCGCTGCTCGTTGACACTTAAACGCGCTAACTAAAATAACAATAATCTGAATATTCAACACGAGGCTAGCAAAATGAAATCACCTATATGCGATATGCTCGGTATCGAGTTTCCACTCATCGCGTTCACCCATTGCCGCGACGTCGTTGTCGAAGTATCGAAGGCTGGCGGCATGGGCGTACTTGGCGCGGCAGGTTACAACGCCGAGACGCTGGAGATTGAGCTCAAATGGATCGATGAACATATAGACGGTATGCCCTACGGCGTCGACCTTATTGCTCCCACTAGCATGGCGGTTACCGATAAAGACCCGGCTGATGCAGATATTTCAGATCGTATTCCGGATGAGCACCGCAACTATGCGGCAAATATTCTCGCTCAACATAAAATTGATACGGCGGATGTATACCCTAAAAAGTCTAGACTAGGCACAGGGTTTCTCACCGAGAAGGGAGCGGCCAATATCATCGATGTCGCTTTCTCTCATCCGATAAAATTGATTGCCAATGCATTAGGCGTCCCACCCCGCTACATGTTGGAAATGGGCAAACTCAATGACGTCAAGGTCGCTGCGCTTGTTGGCGCGAAAGAGCACGCGGTTAAACAGGTTGAAGCCGGTGTTGATATCTTAGTTGTCTCCGGCACAGAAGCAGGCGGTCATTGCGGCGAGGTATCAACCATGGTGCTGGTACCAGAAGTTTGTGAGGCTGTAGAAGCCTATGGCACACCTGTCCTTGCTGCGGGTGGCATTGTGAAGGGGCGGCAAATGGCAGCTTGCATGGCAATGGGTGCGGCCGGTGCGTGGACCGGATCAATGTGGTTAACAACAACTGAAGCTGAAACCTCACCGATCATCAAAGAAAAATACCTTCAGGCTAGCTCAAGACAAACCGTTCGATCAAAGGCCAGAACGGGCAAATACTCGCGACAACTTCGATCACCATGGACCGATGCATGGGAACTCGAAGATGCACCTGAACCGCTACCCATGCCACTGCAGTCCCTTGTTAGTGAAGCGCCACTGGCTAAGATCATCAAGCTGGCCGAAAGCGGACATCAAGGCGCCAAACAATTGGCAACTTTCTTCGTTGGCCAGGGTGTCGGTTTGATGAACTCGATTCAATCAACGCGTTCAGTCGTCTATGAGTTCAAGGAGGATTATTTAAACGCTGTAGAGAAATTAAACTCAACGCTGGAAGACTAGAATCGTCGCGACGAGCGCAGCATCGGCTTGGTTGAGGTAAAAAAAAGGGAACTGACAAGTTCCCTTTTTTTATTTTAGCGCTTCTTCTTTCTGTTTCGAAACTTAGTACACAAGAATTGCTCGACCGGCAATTTCGCCATTTTCGAGCGCTGCGGTGGCTTCATTGATCTGATCCAGCGTGAATCGTTCCGTCACCATCGCATCGAGATCCAACAGACCCTTATCATACCAATCAAGGTATTTAGGGAAATCTCTGTCGGGAGAACAACTGCCGCCAATACTACCGACAAACTTCTTCTCATGAATCAGCATGTCGATTGCATTTAGCTCAACTGTTGTCTGAGGAACGCCAACCAAGACAGCCGTTCCACCGGTTTCAGCACCAAATGTACCATTTCTGACCGCGGGTACAATTTGCTCCATGGTTTGCTTCAAACCAATACAGTCAAATGCATAGTCAGCGCCCGATACAGGCGTGCCCATGAAACTCCGACGGCTCGGATCAACTGTGAGCGCTTTAATTTTCTCAATGGCATTCTCATTACCGGCGTTAATGGTATGTGTCGCACCAAACTGCGCGGCAAATTTCAACTTACTGTCATCGAGATCAACGGCGATAATCGGATTGGCTTTAACCGCTTTGGCGGCAACCACGGCAGATAAACCAACACCGCCAACACCGAAAATAACGACGCTCTCGCCTTCTTTGACGCCGGCCGTATTTTCAACCGCACCTGCGCCGGTCATAACCGCACAACCAATAATGGCTGTCACTTCTTTATTGATATCAGCAGCAACCTTGACGACGTACTGCTCGTCCGCGATTGTCGTATCGGCCCAAGTAAAGACATTCTGTGACGTTGCGACAGAACCATCGGGTAAGGTCAACGCAGCGGACTCAGGCGCCCTCTGCGTTGCCGCTGCATTGCGAGGCACCCAGGTGACCATCACGACGTCACCAACCACAACGTGATCAACTTCGCTACCTACGCTCAATACGGTGCCCGTCGACTCATGCCCCAATACAACCGGGCCCATGCGGGGGTTATGCATCTGATGCAATTGACTATGGCAAACACCACTGGCGAATTGCTTCACAACAACCTGATAAGGACCGGGATCGGGTAGCGACATTTCGATTATTTCCAGCGGTCCTTTTTCCTTTGGTAAGACAATAACTCTTGCAGGTGTTGGCACGTTCTCTCCTCATTCAAAATCGAAAATACATCCTAAATGGATGCACGGGTTATCTCATTTGTTATGTATGGTATAAGAAGTCCTGCGAAATAAATAGCGGCTATGTTCCGCCCCGCATCCAGGCCTGTTAAGACATGCTAGGCAGTTTTGAGTTAAAAAGTGACGACCAAGGAGACATCAAAATCAATAAGTCCATCAAGTATCAGAAACGCCCCGTTTTTCTCATTCGCAGGTTATGCCTTTGCTGGTTAAGCGTTCTATTAGGGACCTCAAGTTTCACCTTGTCTGCCTCGCAGGACAGTGCCCCGAGTAAAGCAGCATTCCAAAGCGCTTATAGCGCTTACCAAGAGGCCTCGGCAGTAAGGAACTGGTCTATGGCACGTGGCAGCGCTGAACAGGCACTTATAGAAGGGTTGAAGGTGTTTGACGAGGCTGGTGATAACGTTGCCAACCTAAGACTCAATTTCGCACGGGAGCTCATTCGTTCAAACGAATACCCCACAGCGAAAGAACAGTTAACGCTGTGTCTGGCCACCAGAGAAACGACCAAAGGAAAAGAATCGAGAGAAATTGTCGAGGTACTCGTCGAGCTAGGTAAAGCAGAAGCAGCGATTGGTGATCCAGAAGCTGTTGACCATTTTCGCCGCGCCCGAGACCTCTCCAGTGTCTACAACGATCATGAAATCGTCGCAAACATTAATCTGACGGCAGGCAATACTTTCTTTCAGACGAGACAAGATGCGGATGCCACCGAGTTTCTTAAACCCGCTAATCGATACTTCACCAATCAATATGGCACCGCGGACCTTCGTGCGGGTCTGTCGGCATTGAATCTAGGACGCTTGCAACAATTGCAGGGAGACAGTCAATCAGCGCTGATCACTTTAACCAATGCGTTAAAAGCTTTCACACTCGATCAACCACGTATTGTCGATCTGAATATCACGACTCGAAAGATGCTCGCCATTGTTCAGGAAAGCCTCGGCAAGTCAGAAATGGCAACTGAGCAACTGCTCGAAATTGCTAAGCGTCGCGCAGATGGCGGCGATGCAGAGCCTGAACTCGTGTACGGTGGCAGTGTTCCTGCCACCTCGAATACCGATGATATTGCGATCACAGGCAGCGCTGTCATTCAATTCGACATTGATGCGACGGGACGCGTCATTAACACTCGGGTCGTGTCCTCCTCCTCAGAAATAGCCAAAACGACGGGTGAACAGATGGTATCAACCCAACGATATTCCCCAAAGATGCAATCGGGTAAACCGGTCGAGGCAACGTCCGTTGAGTTTAGGTTTGACCTAGGCCAATAAAAATTGGCGCCTAAAAGCGCTACCAACAACACGCTAACCTGAAAAACGAAGCCAACAACAATGAGACAGAAGTAAGCATGCGTATCAATGCGGATTTTGAAAAGGCGGCGTTTGAACATACAGTTGATATGGCATGGGTAGACTCTTACATGCCTGGCGTGCAGCGCAAAATGCTCGATCGACTCGAAGCTGAAAGTGGACGAGCAACGAGCATCGTCCGTTATGCGCCGAAAAGCTATTTTGCTCCTCACACACATAACGGTGGTGAAGAATTTCTGGTGCTGCAGGGAATTTTTTCAGACGAGCACGGTGATTTTCCGACCGGTACTTATGTGCGCAACCCCATTGGTTCGCAACATAAGCCACACAGCGACACCGGCTGTATCATTTTCGTGAAGCTTTGGCAGTTCGAGCAAGACGATACACGGCAATTTGATACTAATACTCTGTTAGCAAATTGGACTGAATTAACGCCTGCGATATCGGCATTAACGCTGCATGAATTCGGCTGCGAAAAAGTTCAGTTACTGCACGCAAATCAAAGCGGTAGTATCGAAATCATTGGCGCAGGAGGGATCGAGTGCCTCGTGCTAGAGGGTACTTGCGATATGGGTACTTGCGATATCGGCACAACGACGCATCAACGACACGATTGGGTCCGGCGACCGGAAACAACAACGACGATGAGTTTCACGAAAGATAGCCGTATTTATTTAAAAACCGGCCATCTGGCGAAATTTTGATGCAGCGACCCGTCTTAACCGTGCTCGCCTAGGCGATAACCTTGCTTTGCAGCAGCGCGTCGATTGTTGCGGCATCGAGTTGCAACGTATCGGCCAACACCTGTGCCGTGTTCTTACCTAACACCGGCGGGGCCAACTTGTAATCCAGCGGTGTTCGTGAGTATTTGATTGGATTACTCACCAAAGGCATACCATCCAATGTCATCTCGACCCCGCGCGCTTTAACTTGTGGATCCTCGAAGACACGATCAATTGTATTGATGGGTCCGCAGGGTACACCCGCCTGCTCCAGCGCTTGCAACCATTCATCCATGGACTTAACACTAAAAGCTAACTGAAGCAGAGGCACGAGGTCTGCACGGTTTTCAACTCGACTCGCATTGGTCGCAAAACGCACATCATCGCTCAGATGCATAAGGTCGAGACAGCCACATAACTGTTCAAACTGGCTATCGTTACCAACCGCAACGATGATATGGGCATCTTTGGTTTCAAAGGTTTGATAGGGCACAATATTGGGATGTGCATTTCCCATACGCTGCGGTACAGCGCCACTAACCAAATAGTTTGAGGCTTGATTAGCTAGACAGGCCGTCACTACATCCAGCAACGACATATCGATATGTTGCCCAATGCCGCTCTGATTGCGCTCTTCAATCGCCGCCAGAATTGCGATCGTACTGTAAAGACCCGTCAGTATGTCGGCTAGTGCGACCCCTACTTTTTGAGGACCCGATTCATCCGCCGGGTCGCCGGTAATACTCATCAAACCCGTCATACCCTGAATCATAAAGTCATAGCCGGGCCGATGTTGATAAGGACCGGTTTGACCAAAACCCGTAATAGAGCAATAGATCAGTCGAGGGTTGATCATCGACAACGCCTCATAGTCCAAACCCCGTTTAGCCAGATCCCCTACCTTAAAATTCTCTATAAGAATGTCTGCTTTAGCCGCCAACTGTCGCACCAGGTCAGCCCCTTGCGGTTGAGCAATATCGATACAGACCGATTGCTTGCCACGATTTGCCGACATAAAATAAGCTGAGATCTCCTCGCCATCGGCATTCTGAAAAAACGGTGGACCAAAACCACGCGTATCATCACCTTTACCGGGTCTTTCAACCTTGATGACAGTCGCGCCCAAATCAGCCAGCGTTTGGCTCGCCCAAGGACCTGCGAGAACACGACTTAGGTCTAGCACCAACTTACCTTGCAAGGCGGGTTTATCACTCAAAGGAATCTACCTGTTTCAGTCAAAGAGCCCGCATCCTAACGATTGCGACTTAACGGAGCAAATTCACACGGCGCAACTCGCGTCCGCACTGCTGGTTGTGCTGATGAATATAAAAAAATATAGTACAAACCAGTACAAACTCACGCAAACACTTTGAGAAAAAGAAATGAACAAACCTGGCAGCCAAGATTGGTTAGATAGTGTCACTGAAGACATCATCGACCCTGAGCGAAGAATCATTGATCCACATCATCATCTTTGGCGACATCCAGGCAATGTGTATGACGTTGATAACTTGCATGGCGATACGGGTTCTGGTCATAACATTGTTAAAACCGTGTTTGTTGAGTGCCATGCGGAGTATCTAAAAGACGGACCCGCGCATTTGCGACCACTCGGAGAAACTCAATTTGTTGCTGAACAAGCCGCCCAATCCAAGTCCAACGGCGGTGCCGAGATCGCCGGTATTGTCGCCCACGCAAACCTGACCTTGAATGATGAGCTGGTCGAAACACTCGCCGGTCATGAAGTGTCAGGTAATGGATTATTCCGCGGTATTCGTCACGCCGGTGCCCGCGCAACACACCCAGAAGAATTATTTATCGCAGGGCAAGCACCACAGGGTCTCTATAAAGATGAGAAATTCAGGGACGGGGTTCGACTGCTCGGCAAAAAAGGCTACAGCTACGACACTTGGCACTATCACTACCAAAATAAAGACTTTTATGAACTTGCGCTTGCTGCGCCAGACACCCAAATGATACTAGATCACTTCGGCACACCCGTGGGTGTTGGTTATTATGCGGATAAGAAAACTGAAATCTTCAAACAGTGGAAGATAGATATTAAGAAGATCGCCGAATGCGACAATGTTGTTGCCAAAATAGGCGGACTGGCAATGCCGGACAATGGCTTTGGTTGGCATACGCGCGCTACACCACCCAGTTCCAACGAGTTTGTTGAAGCGCAAAGGGCATATTATTTACACACGATCGACTGTTTCGGACCAGAGCGCTGCATGTTCGAAAGCAACTTTCCGGTTGATCGCTTCTCTCTTTCTTATCCTGTGTTGTACAACGGGCTGAAGAAAATCGTTGCCGACTTTAGTGAAAGTGAAAAGGATGCCATGTTCTACGGCACAGCTGAGCGTGTCTATCGACTATAACGGCTAATGAAGGCCGCTTAGATTGGCCGTTCACCCTGCACGATCACTCTGTGCATGTGTCTTCGTTTGCCTTGATAGTCATTTAGCGCATTATGAAACACACAACGATTGTCCCACATGGCTAATGAACCTTTGCGCCATTGAAAACGCGTCACGTATTGCTCTTGGGTCAAGTGCTTTGTGAGGAACTTAAACATCGGAATGCTCTCATCACGGGTCCAGCCTTTTATACGATGCGTATGTGGTTTACTGCAGTAAATGCTTTTGCGACCCGTTTCAACATGGGTGCGAATGATAGGATGTTCGACTTCTTGTTCTGCAATTTCAGCACTGCCACCATAAGCATCGCCGAGGTTGCCCTTCGCCGCTACAGAATTATAGTCACCGCCCGAACCATGGACCATCTTCGGCGAGAAAACACCGGTGAGGGGCTCCAGGGTCTTTCTCATCGCCTCACTTAAGGACTCGTACGCCATTGTCGCGTTAGCAAACAAGGTATCGCCGCCCGTCTCGGGCACCTCCAATGCATATAGCAGAGTCGCTTTGGGCGGCAAGGGTTGATAGGAGGTATCTGTGTGCCAATCGCCGCCAAAATTCATCTTTGCGTCAGCTTCTTTAATGATAGGAATAACATTAGGGTGAGTATCGACCGCCTTCATAAAAGGGTAAACATCAAGCGCCCCAAAGTTAGCGGCAAAATCAGCCTGCTGCGCTGGGGTTAAATCCTGATCGTGAAAAAACAGCACATGGTTTTCTAGCCACGCCCTGTGGATCTCCTCTTTGCATTCGGTAGAAAGTGGTTGAGAGAGGTCGACACCAGAAACTACAGCGCCCACTGGGCCAATTGAACTATCAACATCTATTAGCTTATAAACCATGACTTTTCCCCTTTAGATAGATAATACTACGCCAGTTGCGAACAAACGTTAAGGGTGCAAATTAATGAATAGTGAACAAAAAAAAGTGGTCGTCGTTGACGGCGATGACGCGTCACCCGAGGTCATGATCCCAGCGGTGGCGCTGTTGGAGTCGATGCAACTGCCGATTACGTTCGAGCGCCCGCTCATCGGCCAAGCGGCGATCGATGCAACCGGCGTTGGATTTCCTGAAGAAACTAAACAGGCCATTGATGATTCCGATTGTACCTTCTTCGGTTCCACCAGCGGCGCGAGTACCCCGGCGCTATTTTATCTGCGCTGGGGCAAGCAAACCTACGCAAACGTCAGGCCTTGCCAATGGACTGCGGGCTACAACACGCCGCTTGCTAACCCGCAGGGCATTGATTTCACCATCATTCGCGAAAACCTTGAAGACTTGTATCTCGGTTTGGAAGGCGATATCGAAGATCTGTCAGGTCTAAATTTGGTTTCACCCCATGCCCGTGCCAATTTGTCAGATCTTGGTCCAGGTAAGTACGCCATTAAGGCGATTACACAGGCAGGCAGTGAACGGGTCATTCGCTATGCATTTGAACTCGCTAGAAAACGTGGCCGCGGCAAAAAAGTCACACTTACCTGCAAATACAACATGCTGAGTGAGTCCGATGGGTTTTTCAGAAAGATCGGAAATGATATTGCGAAGGAATACCCGGACATCGAATACGATACCTACATCATCGATGACTTCCTATGTCGCATGATTACGAAGCCACAACTGTTTGATGTCATTGTCATGCCGAACCTTTACGGCGACATCATGTCCGACGGGGCAGCGGGACTTCTTGGCGGCTTAGGACTGGCTCCGAGCGGTTGTTATGGTGAGCATTACGCTTACTTTGAATCTGCTCATGGCACGGCACCGGATATCGCGGGTCAACACATTATTAACCCTACCGCGACTCTGCTCTCCGCAGCGATGATGCTCGACTATTTGGGCTTCGGCAACGAAGCTGCGCAATTGAACGCGGCAATCAAGCAAGTTTACGCTGATGGTAAGGTGCTGACCGTTGACCAAGGAGGCAATGCAAAAACCTACGAATTTTGTGATGCCGTGGCTAAATTATTGTGACCAAGCCCGCATCAACGGAACTGCGTTTGATCTCTGTTAGAAAAAATTCTGGGAACTGATGTTGATCAACAGAGCGTTTTGAATAAGCCCCGCTAGCGTACCCTAGGTATTTGTGGCGTCAGTACGCAGGTGTGTAACCCAGAAAACCGTGCCACCGGCAACGGCGACGGGAATCAATATAAGATTGATGATGGGTATAGCAACGAGAAAGTAGACAATCACCCCAAATAAAATTGCCTGAAAGGGAGTTCGCTCTAAACGACGACGAAGATCCTCGAAACTAATTTGATTGTTGTCGGCGGCATAGTCAGCGTATTGAATCGCCATCATCCAGCCGCCAAAAATAACCCACGCAAACGGCGCTATCGCGTTAACAACGGGAATAATCGATAAAATGAACAGACCCAAAAATCGTGGCAGAAAGTAAATCAACTTCTTCAGCTCACGGCCAACTGAACGGACAACAATTAGCATTGGGTTTATTGGCTGACCCACCTTGCTACCGGTCAGTCGCTCTTCGATCTTCTCCGACAGAACAGCATTAAAAGGTGACGCAATAATGTTGGCAACAATGGAGAATAAATAGATCCCAACTGCAAAAACAATAATCCCCGCAATCAAAGCAACCAGCCAAGAGAGAAATTGAAGCCAATCGGGCAACCAACTGGTCAGCGCTAACATCCATGCATCGTACTGTGTATTACAGTAGGCGATCACCGCGGACAAGATGACGATATTGATTATGAGAGGGATAATCACGTAGGGGCGGATACCCGGCTGCCGGACTAACTTAAAACCTTCAAAGAAACACTGGATACCATTCATAGGGTGAATTGTAACCTTAATCCATCAAGGATTTTACTCATCCAGACTGGAATCACAGGAATTATCTGCGCTATCCTCGCGGCATCCTACTCATCATGAGTAATGATACAAAATATCGAGTGATCTGATTCACTGTCGAGGAGAAACACAATGAAAACCTTTGAAGGAAAAGTCGCTGTCATCACGGGAGCAGCCAGCGGTATTGGTCGCGGTCTAACGGAGCGTTGTTTGGCTGAAGGCATGCATGTTGTCATGGCCGACATCGAAGAAGATGTACTGAACAAAACAGCCGACGCACTAAGAGCTGAGGGCAACAATTCAATCGTCACCGTCAAGACGGATGTTTCTGTTCTGGCTGAGATCGAAAATTTAAAACAGGTGGCATTGGATTCATTTGGCGCAGTCCATCTGCTGTTTAACAATGCGGGTGTGGGTGGCGGCGGCAATGCTTGGGATGCGACTCAAAAAGATTGGGAATGGGTCATTGGTGTTAATTTATGGAGTGTCATCCATGGTGTTCGAGTGTTTACGCCTCAAATGATTTCTCAGGGCGATGAATGCCATATCGTCAATACAGCATCTGTTGCTGGACTCGTCGGCGGCAGCACAAACGCCTGCTATTCGGTTACAAAGCATGGTGTCGTTGCGCTAACCGAAAACCTCTACCGCGACCTTGCGACGGCGCAACACAACATTGGTACGTCAGTACTATGCCCAGGTTTTATCAACACCAACATTATGGACAGCGGTCGAAATCGACCTGATCACTTGCAGGAAGCAGCAGCAGATGAACCAGTAACACCAGAGCAGGAAAAGATGCGCAAGTTAATGGCAGACTTCCTAGAAAAAGGTATGCAGCCTGGTGAACTGGCAGACATCGTCTTTAAAGGTATACGAGCTGAACGACTTTATATTCTCACCCACGAAGACTTTAACGAGATCATTATGTCGAGGGCGGAGAACATCACAACCGGTAACAATCCGCCGGTTACAAACTTCGCAGGGCAATAGCCCAACTTATCGCTTGGTCTTCTGCTTGCAAGGGGCTTTAAGCCCTCTGCAAGTAGTAGTCACTAATCGGTAGCGAGCGTATACGTCGTTTAGTGATTTTGTGAAGCGCGTTAACGATCGCTGGAGCAACGCAAGGTAGTCCCGGCTCACCTAACCCCCCCCACTTGTCACCACCGGATAGGAGCCAATGAGTCTCCATGATAGGCACCTCAGACTGTTGAATGACATGATAGGTATCAAAGTTGTCTTCCAACACGCGACCTTTTTCAATGGTAATCTTGCCGTATAGGGCCGCGGATAAACCATAGATAATGCCACTTTCAATTTGCGCTTCCGCAATTGCAGGGTTTACGAGGTTGCCGCAATTAACAACAGATACTATTCGGTGCACGTCTGCCTTACCGTTATTCACAGACACTTCTGCGACCTGCGCCGCGATCGTACCGAAGCATTCATGCAATGCGACACCTCTGGCGGTACCGGGTGGTAACCGTTTATTCCAATCAGATTTTTGACGTAACTCCTCGAGCACTTCCAACAAATCAGGTCGATTAGCAAGGTACTGTTTTCGAAATAATATCGGATCGGTTGTAGCTGCTTCTGCCATCTCATCAATAAAGCATTCCATCGCAAAAGCATTTTGAGAACTGCCGACTGAGCGCCACCAATAGGACGATAGATGCGTATTCTTGATGGTGTGGGTGATGCTTTTTGGGCTAAATTCGTAAGGCATATTTGATAACCCTTCGACGGAGGTTGGGTCGATACCATTATCAACCGGCGCACCAAGATCACGAAGAATTGAATGCGTGACGGAGTGATTTGTATAGGCAACAACTTGTTTCTCAAGATCAAACCCTGCCTTAAAACGCATTGCCGCCATCGGCCGGTATCGACCTGATCGCATATCTTCTTCACGACTCCAGATAAGCTGTACAGGGCGATCAATTTCCATCGCTATCTGAACCGCTTCTTCAACAATATCCGTATGCGCTCTTCGACCGAAGCCGCCACCGAGCAAGCAGTTTGTCAGTTGCACTTTCTCAGGGGCAACACCGGCTAATTTAGACGCTGCATTAAGCGCTGATTCCGGATCTTGCGTACCAAGCCAAAGAGACAAGCCTTCATCCGTTCTATGCGCAGTACAATTCAGCGGTTCCATCGAAGCATGAGCAAGATAGGGTACGAGATAATCGGACTCAATAATCTTCTCTGACACTTCCAACGCAGGCAATGTCTCACCTTGCTTTAAAACGGATGTGCCTTGAGTACCTAAGGCAGCAAGGTATTCATTTCGAAACGTTTCCGAATGCGTTTTGCCTTCATCACCAATCGTCCATTGAATGGGTAGTGCCTTAGCTGCCTTGTTAGCTTGCCACCATGTCTCTGCAACGACAGCGATACCATTGTCGAAACGAACTGCCAAAATAACCCCCGGCATATTTCGAATTGCATTGAAGCGAAAGCTTCTGACACGACCGCCTAAAACAGGACAATGTTGAACCGCCGCGTAGGCCATATTATCGAGGCGCACATCCATACCGAAGATAGCTGAGCCATCAACTTTCTCCGGCGTATCTAATCTCGGCTTTGGTAGTCCAATTAGACTGAAGTCTTCGGGAGATTTGATTTTGACGTTAGCGACAGAGAGCTGCGCCGCTAGACCCGCGACTTCCCCATAAGTCACTGATCGACGAGTCGCTTTATGATGGACCTTGCCATAATCAGCATGACACTCTTGAGGACTAACGCCCCATGTTTCGGCTGCAGCCTTGATAAGTTTTTCCCTCGCTTCAGCTCCGGCCTGCTGCAGGTAGGGCCTGGATATGCGTACCGCACCACTACCGCCGGTGAGCATTCGTTTATAGACACCTGCCTGACGAATACTTCTGTTCACGTCAGCGTGCTCAGCTCTAACGTCTCGCCAATCTGCTTCAAGTTCGTCAGCAATGATCATCGGCAATGCGGTGAGTACACCCTGCCCCATTTCAGATTGTGCAACGCGAATTGTAATCGTGTTATCGGGGTCTATCGTCAGCCAGGCATTGAGCTCGCTCGTTGTCATGGGTGCAACGGGCCCAATCATTGTCTCTTGACTAGGGTCTTGTGCGGGAATGTGGAATGAAATCATCATGCCGCCCGCTACTGTAGCGGATGACTTCAAGAAATGTCTGCGGGATAACTTTTCCATTATGTTTTCGACCCCGATACGTTGGCAACACTATGGATAGCTTTGCGGATTCGGGTATAAGTGCCACAACGACAAATGTTTGTCATCGCGTTATCAATATCACTATCTGAGGGATTCTGATTTTTTTCTAACAACGCGACCGCTGCCATGATCTGTCCGGACTGACAATAGCCACACTGAGGTACATCCTCTTTTATCCAAGCTTTCTGCACAGGGTGTGATTTGTCGCTTGATAACCCTTCTATGGTCACGATATCAACTTGTAAAACCCCGGAAACAGGTATCGAGCAACTTCGAGACGGCGTGCCATTTAGATGCACCGTGCATGCACCACATTGTGCGATTCCGCAACCATACTTGGTACCGGTCAAGTTAAGGTGGTCTCGAAGCACCCATAACAAAGGCGTATCGAGCTCGACCTCCAGTTCATGGAACTCGCCGTTAACTTTAATTCTTACCATGAATACTCCAACAACTAGCGGATGCCTTGCCAGGCTTCACGCCTTCCCTTATCTGGATCGGCAATGAGTTTTGATTCTGTATCAAAGACCATATTCAGTCGTTGGTCTAGATCATAAGGTGCCCAACCCGGGTTACCTGTTTTGATAAACTCCACCCACGCTCTGTGCATTGTATCGGCGACGTTTTGTGGCATGTCGCCTTCACCAATAAATGCGACAACACCGGCACGATCTAGATTGTTAAACATAAACGGAATCTCAAGTGCATGGGTAGACCTTAGGCCAGGTACCCTAGACTCCCAAGCAAACAGATACATCCACGTGTTGCTACTTGAACCATTTTGCATTCGCGCTTCGGCCAAACGTAGGCAGGGAATTCTAAACACATGATCCGTTGACAGATAGGTCGTCAGATCTGTTGTCGTTGCATCAGGATAGGCGCTTTTATAAGCACGCAACAGTCCGTCTTTATTCCCATAACCTTCGGCAGCGGCCTCCAGCTTTGTCTGATCTGATTTGCCGGTGACAAACAGGGTACCTTCATCTTTGTTGGTACCGATCAGCACATCGACATCACGACTTAACCCGTTCTCAATCGCAGTCAGCGGCGACTGCGGTAATACTTCATTGCCCTCGGCCGGATAGAAAGGTGTCACTATGGAGCCGATACCTAAGCCGTCAGCTCCCCTGGCAACCTGTTTATCGATTTCAACCTGAAGCGAAAGCACATCCTGCGCACTAAGATTTTGAAAGGCTTCGACTGAATCAAGTCCCGATTGCTTAATTAATATGTCCGTCACTTTCTCAGCTGAGGGTTTTGGCAATGTGTGATGAGCAGCACCGCTTTGCGGTATTGCACGTGTAAATAAACCCTGCGCTCGAGGCGAGCCTAATAGTGTGCCGACGCTAAAACCACCTGCAGATTCACCCGCAATCGTCACCTGATCGGGATCGCCGCCAAAGTTTGCGATATTGTCCCGCACCCATTCCAGTGCTTTGATCTGATCAAGGATGCCGTTAATACCAGAGGTCTCGTAACCTTCACCAAATCGGGTTAAGTCAGTGAAGCCGAGCATACCCATGCGGTAATTGATGCTGACAACGACGATATCACTATCACGTGCAAATTTTGCTCCGTTATACCAGGGTATACCGCCTTGCCCTGTTCGATAACCACCGCCATGTATCCAGAAAAACACCGGGCGCTTCTTATCGTCAAGTGACGGTGTTGTCACATTCAGGTACAAACAGTCTTCATTCCAATTTACCGGCGCACTATTTGTCATGCCACCCGTAACAACTTGCGGCGCCGCGGGCGAAAAGCGCGTTGTTTGACGCACTTGCGACCAGCCTGCATGGGGCTGTGCTTCCTTAAACCGGAGCGATCCGATGGGCGCCGCGGCATAGGGTATGCCTGCAAACAACAGCACATCTTCGCGCACTTTGCCTTGTATAGGACCGTAAGTTGTATCCGCTATGTCGCTCATCAATGTCTCCTACTGTTAGTTAATCTGATCGGCAACGATCAGATGCGCTCAATAATGGTCGCTGTACCCATGCCGCCACCGGTACACATAGCAATCAAAGCGGTATTCTTATCTTGTCTTTCAAGCTCAGCCAGAACTGTCTGAATCAACATCGGTCCCGTCGCACCAATGGGATGTCCCAGTGCAATCGAGCCACCACAGACATTGATTTGATCATCGTTCACACCAAGATCCTTTTGGAATTTAAGTACGACCGCTGCAAAGGCTTCGTTAATCTCAAATAGGTCAATATCATCTTTCGTCATTCCGGCTTTTCTGAGACAGATTTCAGCTGCTGGGCCCGGCGCTGTTAGCATGATAACGGGTTCCGTACCTGCGGTTGCGGTCATGCGGATTCTGGCTCGTGGCTTTAGTCCATGCGCTTTGGCATAGGCGGGTGAGGACATCAAAATGGCGCTTGCGCCATCAACAACACCCGATGAGTTGCCAGCGTGGTGAACATGCTGAACGTCTTTAACGTCTGGATAGACCTCTTTGCAAATATCATCGAAGGTTTTGACATGGCCATCGAATAAAGTCTTTCCCATCTTCTCAAAGGATGGGTTGAGGCCGTTCATACTTTCCAGCGTTGTACCGGGACGTGGGTGTTCATCCCTATCCAGCGCCAACGTTCCATCTTCGTGGTAAATAGGCACTAGAGAATCTTTAAACCGGCCTTCTTCGATTGATCGTGCTGTTCGTTGCTGACTACGAACGGCATAACTGTCGACATCATCGCGACTAAAACCTTCGATAGTCGCTATCAGGTCGGCTGATATACCTTGAGGTATCAAGGGATACTGCTCAAATAGATGTGGGTTGTTGGCTGTAAACCCGTCCGTGTGCGTAGGCGAATATCGCGACATGGATTCAACACCACCGCCAACAACCAGATCTTGTTGTCCTGACATGATACCCATCGCTGCAAAGGTCACTGCCTGCTGACCTGAGCCACAAAATCGATGCAATGTAACCCCCGGTGCTGTGATGGGCCAGCCTGCATCAAGCACCGATAATCTAGCGATATCGTGTGCATGGTCACCTGACCCTGAACCGCAACCTGCAATTACGTCTTCAACATCGGCAGTGTCAAACCCCACTTTCTCCTGTAGTCCGTTGAGAACCTGTGCCATGACACGCTGAGGGTGAACCTCACTTAAACTTCCCACACCTGCTTTGCCACGTCCTCTCGGTGAACGCACTCCATCAATGATCCAAGCTTCTGTCATGACTGTATTGCCTCTTTATAATAAATTCATTTGATATTTGATTGCTAAAGACTTCGATTGTACTGCGGCAGCGGCTCGATAAACAAATCATCGAAATACGACGCTAAACCGAGTGCTTTAGACACATTGCCAGGAACAACCTATTTTTGAAAAGCACAAATTGAAACAGACGATGCTGACAATTCGTCTGCTATGATCAACCTGACAACGTAATTTAACAGGCACCAACGCATCGACGAAATCATACTCAATTGGCTCGAGACTGAAAAACAGCACGCTTGGATGGTTATACCTGTATTAGCTTTTCTAGAAGCCTGCCCAGGCATCGGCATATTTGTGTCAGGTGTCATCCTACTGACAGTAACGACCATTCTTTACACTGAACAGCTCGCCACCTTATCCCAGATGCTACCTCTGGCCTTTGCTGGCGCCTGCCTATCGGATCATCTTGGCTTTTATATTGGTCGCTGGTTTGGTCCGAAATTTCACCACACAGCTTTTGCTAAAAAGAGAGCAGCGATGTTTCAAAAAGGCGAGGGCTTCATTTTAAAATACGGTATTTTTGCCATTATATTTGGTCGACTGATGACAGCAATACGAAGTCTTGTGCCGTTGATGGTGGGCATCAGTGGCACAAGCCGGTTGAAGTTTACACTGACGGACATCGTCGCTTGCAGTGTTTGGACGGCGGGTCTAGGTCTACTGGTCGTAGGACTTGACACTATCCTACCTTGATCTCTGCAACTGTTCTGTTGGCCAACCTCAATGCCAAAATCTAGGTTCTTTTTTTTGCAAACTGACACCCAATAGGCTGTTAATCCAACTTCAACACTTTTCCCTCGAGGTTTTCTGGCGTATCCAGTTTCAACCATTGCGCAAGCGTCGGCGCGATATCCACACTGTGCGCAGTACTTTCATCTAAACCTCGCACGATACCTGCACCCATAAATATCAAAGGAATATCACGATCATAATCATAGGGCGAGCCGTGGGTCGTACCGCTTTCTCTTGTTATCACGCAATCCTCGTGTGTCTGTAAAAGAAGATCGCCACTCATACCGGCGGCATAAGAGTTGCGGTATAAGCGCGCCTCTTCAGAGGTGCCCGTACTAATTTCTTCTGCACTCCAAGCGGCTTTGACTATTTTTTGATCTGTGAGTATTTGATCGAGCACTTCGATGCCTCTATCCAACGCCAAATCATGTTCACTTAAGAATGTTCGATTGAAGACGAATTGAGAGCCGGAAATCTTAAAAGCATCCGCAGGCGAATGCGGCTGAGTGAACTTCTTGAAAAGTTCCTGATGGATCGAAGTAACCAGTTCCTCGACCGATATTCGACCGGAAACCGGGCATTTACTACCCTGCTCATCTCGATACTCGGGCAACTCTGCGACACCGTGATCGGCGGTAACGACGATCAAATAATCCGACGCACCCACTTTATCGTCTAGCATCTTCAAGAATGTATCGAAGCGTTGGTCCAATCGCTGCAGCGCATCAGCAGCTTCAGCGCTCCTAGGCCCATAATGATGACCGATGACATCTGTCCCAGACAAACCTATTGCTAATAGATCGGTAACATCGTCCGCACCCAAATCTTCAGCTTGTACAATCTCGGTGGCCAATGCGAAGGTTGATAAGTCCAACCAAGGTGAGACATAGACAGGCTCATAACTGCCTCTTTCATCACGTAATGGGTGACCGGAAACGCGCTTGAATCGAGTTGACTCACCTTCGTAATCATCGACGCGAAATTCACCCTCGGCGTGTTGCCATTGCTGTGGGACATCGACAAAATGGCCATCGGCAAAACTATTTTTGCCATTGAAGCTTAGAACATAGTCCGCCAGTTCTGAGGCGTAATAGCCGCTCGTGGTAAACCGACCGGACTTTGAATCGAACCAAAATGCGCCATCTGCTTTGTGTCCACCCATCGCTATTGCCGCCCTATCTTTACCTGCAACAGCAAAAACCCGTGCGTCGGCGTTTTCTTGCTTGAGCCAATCACCCAGAGTTGTCACCTGTAAGTTCTTCGGCGACCTGTTCTGCTGGCCACCCAACACCCTTGTGGCATTATTTTCATCGCCCATGCAATAGCGTTCAGTAAAGGTTTCATGATCAATATAGCTATTGCCCGGCACGCCTGCCTGACCCGGCGATGCGCCACTTAAAATCACCGCGTGACCGGGACAGGTATTTGTCACCGCATGATCGAGTTGAGCGTTTGTAAACACTCGGCCCTGCTTGAGTAATCGACCAAAAGCCCCTGTCGAGTCAGCATTGAGCCGATCCCGACGAAGCTGATCAACAGCGACAACGACAATCAACTTGGGTCTTGTCTGATCAGAGGCGGAAGGTAGCGACACTGACAAGAAAAATAAAAACAACATTGCACACAAAACTAATTTAATCATGGGACAAGTATGGCCTAGCAGACTTTCATTAATGGCGATGTGTGGTTAACGTTTAAATACGCTCAATACTAAGAATCATCACGGGATCGATCGGCACGTTTTCATGTCCACCGCGTTTTGTGACAGGCATGAATTCTATCCGGCGCACGATCTCCATGCCTCCAACAACCTTTCCAAAGACCGCATAGCCAAATGATTTACAGGTTTTTGGTTTATATAAGCCACGTTGTAACGCTTCAGCATATTTCGCTTCATCCTCACGGGTGCAACTTTTTGCTGTGTGATCCAGAAAAACATTATTGTTGGTATTCACAAAAAACTGCCGGGAAGCGGAGTCGATTTTATCTTGGCGTGCCATCGCGACAGTTCCGGTGAGATTTTTCAAACCATTGTCAGCTTCGTTTTCAATCTCAGCATTCGAATCAATCTCTGTCATATTCACACGGTGGCCACCGCCTTGAATCATGAAGCCTTCAACTACGCGATGCCATATCGTTTCCCGAAAGCCATCTTTATCAACATAGGCGAGAAAATTGGCAACCGTAATAGGCGCATTGACCAGATCGAGCTCTAAGGTGAAATCCCCAAGGGTTGTCCGAACGAGCACCTGTGGATTTTCTTCCAACACCTGCTCCTGCGCCGCAGCAATCAAGTTCGCTGAAGTAAAAAGCAGTAACGTCGTGAACGCATGGGTTATGTATCTCGAAAATCTCATCTCAATCCTTATAGGCTTTTGGCGCAACAAACCCGCCTAACGCTTGCGTCACGAGTCGTGAAAACTCGATACAGTATAGATCACCCATCTCTCGAGCCACCACCTGCACGCCGATGGGCAGCGACTGGCTGTCGAGTCCAGTCGGAAATACTGTCGAGGGCAAATACGACACTCCCGTCAGTCCAGCCCAGAAAACCTGTTCGAAGTAGTTAACCGGGCTGTTGTTGACGGTAATCATTCGTTCTGAGTTTTTCGGGTTCTGGTCATGCGGAAATGCGGATGTCATGCACATGGGTGTTAATAATAAATCATACTGTTGGAAGAATTCATGCCAAGCCCATCGAAGATGGGTGCGTCGTTCATTGATGGCATGCCATTCTTTGTAATATAGGCTCGATGCGCGCGTGACTTGTGCAAGGGAGCTCATATCATTCTCATCAAGTGCTTCACGCCGCGCCACGTTCGCTTTGAACACAGACTCATCCTGCCTTGCGGACATCGCAGAGTGAAGTAAGGCTGTATAAGCATCGTGGGATGCCTGAACATCAAAATTAGGTCGGGCATTATAATCAACCTTGCCCCCCGCAGACTCAACCAACTGCGCAACCTGCAGCACACGCTCCTTCATCGATTCGTCGACTGGCGCAAGCGGATCATCAAGCCATACGCCGATACGGTAATCCGCGAGGCTTTTTTGTGTCGGTATGGGCAATTTCAAATCCCAGCCCGGTTGATGAATGTCGTCCGCACCGCCGGCAATATCCATCACAAGCGCAAGATCTTCTGCGCTGCGCGCCAGTGGACCAATAACCGATATGTCAGAGCCCGTCAGCACACCCTTAGGTGCATGACCTCGCATCGGTAGAACGCCCCATGTTGGTTTGTGCCCGTAAACACCACAATAGTGAGCGGGGTTACGAATCGAGCCACCTATATCACTGCCCATTTCTAATCCCGTTAAACCGGCAGCAAGTGCGGCTGCAGAACCTCCCGAGGAGCCGCCGGGTGTGCGTTCTAAGTTGTGAGGATTACCCGTTGTGCCATAGATTTCGTTATAGCTTTGAAAGTCTGCCAGATTGATCGGTACATTCGTTTTGCCAAATATGACCGCGCCTGCGTTCTGCAGCCGTTGGCAAGCCACCGCATCTTGCGTCGCAATATTGTCTTTGTTTTTCGGATCACCCCAGGTCGTTGGCAAACCCGCGATGTCATAGGATTCTTTTACCGTCATGGGCAAACCATGCAAGGGCCCCCAATCTTCACCGCGACCGAGTGCTTCATCAGCTTGCTTTGCCCGCGCTCTGGCCTTGTCTAACTGACAAACAACAATCGCGTTGATTTCGGGATTATGCGCATCCATACGCCGAATGTAGTGTTCCAGCATTTCTGAACTACTGATGTCATTGTTTTTGATCTTGCCGACAAGTGTCGTTGCATCTAAAAAAGCCAGTTCATCCACAGCGCGGTGCTCCTTTTTGTAATTTTAGTTAGCGTCTAGCTTAAGGCAGTTTCAATTACCTCTCAACTCAGGTTAGCATCGTGGTTATGAATGAAGATATAAATGAAGATAAGCAACAAGTAAGACCCGCAGCGACGGTCATTATTGTCCGTGATGCGAAGCCTCAGTTTGAAATATTCATGCTAAGGCGGACCAACCAAGCGGCGTTTGCAGGCGGTATGTATGTCTTTCCCGGCGGACGGGTTGACGATCATGATCATGCTGAAGACTACGATCACCATCATGGTGCGCCCTCCACTCAACAGGCATTACAAAGACAAGCCCTCGGCCCTGATTGGCGCGCATTCTGGATTGCGGGTATTCGTGAGACATTTGAGGAATCCGGGTTTCTACTCGCCTACCAATCATCAGGCCAACTGTTTGAGTTTTCCGATGAAAACCGGCAACGCTTTAGTCTCTATCGACAGCAGCTACATGATGGCGAAATTAGTCTCCGTAAGATTTGCGAGCAAGAAAGTCTTACCCTCGCGATTGACTTGATTCATTTTTACAATCGTTGGATTACGCCAGAAGGTCGGCCTCGGCGCTTTGATACACGATTTTTCATCACTCGCACGCCAGGCGTTCAGACAGGTTTACACGACGGCACCGAGACCGTCGATAGTTGCTGGATCTCTCCGACGGAGGCGATACGATTAAATGACAAAGAAGAATTTGGTCTGATGCGGGTAACCCGGCACCAGCTTGAAACTTTTGCTAAGTATGAAACGGCAGACGAATATATCGCTATGGCTGAAACCAATGCACATTTTCCAACAACTAATCCGAGCAATCACCCAATTGATTGATCATCTGTATAACGTTAACAGAATATGTAATTGACGAAGTCGTTCGTAATTTCAATATGACTCTAGGAGAATAAAGATGCCCGTACCCTTTGAAGGCGGTTGCCGATGTGGCGCAGTAAGATATGTCTGTAATAGCGAGCCTGCGATGATGGCGCATTGCCACTGTCGTGATTGCCAGTACTCGTCTGGCGGACCCTATGCAACGCTCGTGATCGTGCCAGAGGATAGTCTCGAAATTACCGGAACCGTTAAAGACTTCTCCCTTACGGCTGACAGCGGCAAAGACGTAACTCGAAAGTTCTGTCCTGAATGTGGCACACCTGTTTTTTCAAAACCAGAAGTGCTGGAGGGAATGATGGTTATAAAAGCACCGAGTATGGACGACCCATCATGGATTGAGCCGGCGTTTCACATGTTCACTGATAGCGACCAACCGTGGACGGAAGTTAGCGGCGCAATACCCAGCTTTGGCAAAGGCCCAGGTTAACGAACGTAAATCTTCAAGCGCGATCTAGCCTGCTAACTCGCCAGCGAGTTAGCAGGTTCAAGAACCGTAGCCTCAGCCTTTTTGCGGCGGAACAGACTTCTTATCGCATGTGGCGCCATCAACATAGCCGGTGTCACAATCAGCGTCAGAATTGTTGCGAAGCTTAAGCCTGATACGATTGAAGATGCCAGCAAAACCCAGAAGGACGCGACGGGACCGCCCACCTCAATCTCTCTCGACAACAGGTCGATAGAGACGCCACTCGCCATCGGCAATAAGCCAAAGCCTGTCGTGAATGTGGTTAGGAACACCGGACGTAATCGCAGACAACCTGTCTGTATGATGACCCGTTTGATATCCCAACTCGGATTTTCAATTCTCAGATAGTTGAAGGTATCAATCAATACGATATTGTTATTCACTATGATGCCTGCGAGCGCAACAATACCCACCCCCGTCATAATCGCGCTAAAGGGTTGATCCAATACTAACAGACCTAACAACACACCTACGGTGGACATGATAACCGCAGACAGAATTAACGCAGCCTGATAAAAACTATTGAACTGAGTGATTAGCAAGATACCCATCAGTGCCAACGCAAGCGAAAATGCCTGACCAATAAAGGCCATCGACTTATCCTGCTCTTCATTAGCGCCTCGGAAAATAACCTCAAGCGTTGGGTCAACCTCCGCTGTTTCTAGCCACTGTGTTATTTCATCTACCTTTGTATCCGGCAATACACCGGCAACTGTATTGGCTCGAACATACATGATGCGCTGGCTATTCTGTCTAAAAATGGTACTGACCTTTGGCTTCGCAGTTCGTTCTACAAAACTACTGAGAGGCACCTGACCACTTTGGGTCGACACCCTTAATTCGTCAAGACGACTGATTGTTCTAAATTCTTCAGGGTAACGAACACGTATATCGACTTCATCGTCTACATCATCGGGACGATACTTACCCACTAGCACGCCATTAGTCACTAATTGAATCGCAGCACCGACGCCTGCCACATCGGCACCTAACATCGCGGCCTTGACTCGGTCCACCTTCACTTCCCATTCAATACCGGGGACTGGTGAGGTGTCATCGACACCAATCAGCCCTTCCATCGATTCTAAATGTCGACGGATACGCTGGGTTTCACGGGTTAAGATTGCCATGTCATCACCGGAGACCTGGATCTGAATATCTTTACCCACCGGCGGACCTTGCTCTTGTTTTCGTATTTCAGCACGAACGCCTGGAATGTCAGAAACCGCGTCTCGATAACCTTGCTCGACGTCCCAGCCGGAAATATCCCTATCACGACGGTCCGACAATTCAATGAACATGCTGCCGATCTCATCCGCGGTGCGACCCGAGCCTGCACTGAAACCGCCACCACCAGACCGAGTGTAGATGCTTGATATGTGCCCATAATTAACGACACGATCTTCAACGTCAGTAACAATATCCCTGAGTTCCGCTGCTGAATAGTTGCCCTTCGCAGCGACGACAACACTCGAAAATGTTGGGTCAACATCGGTAAAGAATTGCATGCCGTTACCATATTCGCCGTACGCACGAACGATACTAAACATAACAGTCAGCGCAATTGTCATAACAATAAGTGGATGGTTAGTCGTGAACTTGAGTATTTGTGCGTAGAAAAATAAAACGCCACGAAGATCGCTGAATCGACCTTCTTCGACCGCCAAGATATTGCCGGACTCGACCTTAGGTTGTTGCTTTGATATCAATGCACCGATTACGGGCGCAAAGAATAACGCGTAGGCTAAAGAGCCAAATAAAACAGCAAAAACGGTTACGGGAAGGTATTTCATGAAGCCGCCGGTAACCCCCGGCCAAAACATGAGAGGTAAAAATGCAGCTAACGTAGTACCTGTGGATGCTAGTACAGGCCAAAACATCCGGTCGATTGCGTAAACATATGCTTCTCTCGGCGACACCCCTTCGCTCATTTTTCGATCTGCCATCTCGACAATGACAATGGCACCATCAATCAGCATTCCGAGACCGAGCAACATGCCGAACATGACCATAAAGTTATAGGTAAAACCCAAAGCGTTAACAATGATAAAGGCAAATAAGAAGGAAAATGGGATGCCAAGCGCGACAAGAATGCCTGATCGAATGCCGACAGCAGCCACAACGACCGTCAGCACAAGAAACATGGCGGTTGAAATATTACCTTCGAGGGTTTTGATCTGATTGAGGGTTTCGGGCGCCTGGTCAGCGATGTAACTGACTTTGACATTGGAAGGGTATTTAAGCTTATTGATTTCGACACGTTCTTTCACTTTCTGGATCGTCTCAACCAGACTGGTGCCTTTGCGTTTCGATATTTCAATGGCGACGGCAGGCAAACCATTAGCTCGCGTGTAGCTGACCGCATCTTTGAAGGTTCGACGAATAGTTGTGACATCGCTAATCGTAACGACACCATTGCTTGTCGCCTTAATCGGAATGGTCAACACATCTGCTGCATTCTCGATCACACTGGGAATTTTCACCGAGAAACTGCCCTTGCCGGTGTCGACCGCACCTGCAGCAATCAATCGATTATTTCGCGCAACCGCGCCAATCAACTCCTCATTCGTGATGCCATAGGCTTCCAATTGCGCAGGATCTACCACCGCCTCTAGTAGCTCCTCTCGCTCACCATTGAGTCTCGCTTCAAGCACTTCAGGAATGCTTTCTAAGTCTTCTTTGAGATTCCGAGCGAGCTTATACAGCACACGATCGGGTACACCTTCACCACCCAGACTGATCGTAATAATAGGAAAGTCACCGGCAGAAACCTCATTTACAATCGGTTCCTCAGCGGTAGACGGCATCTTGACCTGGGCTTTGTCGACCGCTTCATTAACATCTAGAAGTGCTTGGTCAGAGTCAAAACTATAGTCAAACTCAATAACAATCGTCGCGCTACCTTCACCAGAGTATGAGTTGATCTCTTCCACACCCTCAATACTTTTTAATTCCAATTCCATTGGACGCGCTAACAGGCGTTCAGCATCCTGCGGCGAAATACCCTCATGGGGAATTGTGACAACGATAATAGGTACAGAAACGTCTGGGTTCGACTCTAAGGGGATAACAGAATAAGAGACTACACCGGCCATCAAAATGACACACAGTAGCGAGATGATCGTGCGAGAACGATCTATCGACGCGGATACATAAGACATAGACTACTCTCTAAGATTCTGCAAAAGAGCCGAGTGGTGACAGGTCCGCCTTCACTCGCTGCCCATCAAATACTTCTTCATGACCCACGGTAATCAGATTGATACGACCGGGAAGACCATGTACCCAAACACCTTCGGGGGTCTCACCTAATATTTTCACAGTCTTAAAGTGAACAATATTCGTGTCGTCTACAATCTTTACACCAATGGCGCCCGCATCGTTCAAAACGAGCGACGCAGGTGAAATCCTGTGCGCAGCTTCCTGGCCGATAGGCATGCTCATTTGCGCAGTTAATCCTGCGCGAATACTATTATTTGGATTTGATACAGTGACTTCGACGGGATAGGTACGTGTCGCAAGGTCAGGCGATTGCGCGATAAAACTTACGGTACCGACCAACGACTCGCCTGTAATGAGTGAGATTTTGACTTCGCCGCCTAGCGCTACGCTGTTTATGCTTTTTTCAGCCACTTGGCCAACAACGAGAACCGGATCAATTTCCATCAGCGTGACACAGTTCTGGCCAACGTTTAAAAAGTCGCCCACTTCAACGGACTGCGTTTCAACCACACCATTGAACGGCGCCACAATCAACGTTTTCACCAAAGTAAGTTCAGCTCTCTTGACGTTGGCTCTTGATCCCTCTAATCCGGCCGCAGCTCGAGCAAGTAAAATTTCTGACTGCAGTCCTCGAGTCTTTAAGTCGACCATGCCGTCGTATTCTAGCTGAGCGCTTTTTAGATCAGCTTTGGCCTCATCTAAATCACTCTGGCGCGTGTCGACCGCAATTTTACAAAGCAAATCGCCCGCCTCAACTCGCGTACCTTTTACGGCTGGAATCGCTTCAACGCGTCCGGTGACTTCTGATTTGACTTGAACAATTCGGTTAGCCTGAGTTTGGCCAGAGACCTCGAGGAAAAGTTTACGTAGATTGGCCTCACTGCGGACAGCTCTGACGTAAGGAACCTCAACCTCTTGGCGTTGCTCCGCGTCTGTCGCTTCATCAGCAATAACGATATTCGACGCAAGCTCGCCCGAGAAGAGCCAAACACCCATGGCAACAGCAATAAAAAAAGCAATTATGTTCTTGTTACTCACACACACCTCTAAGGCCGGTTTATATCGGGGAAACCAATACGAAACCTTGCCTAAGCAAAATTGTAGATCGTTGCGTTTTTATTGTTTTTGCTAGTTGTTACATTTTTTGTCGCGGGATCGATAGTCGAAGTTGATGTCACTGAGATCCGAAGTCGGATCTAACTTGTTTTAACATCTAAGTTTCGACGATCGGACCTTAGTGCTTATACCTATAATTAGCAAGGACTTTAAGCTTCTACGCACATTTGTGGTGCAACCCACCGTTTTTGCACCGCAAACGCTTTAAACGGTGATAACCCTAAACATTACGCGTGTTTGCTGGGGCTGGATCTGCTTTAATCGCGCGATGAACGAAATTATCGCCATCGCCGTCGTTTTCTTCCTAATTATGGACCCATTGGGCAATATCCCCTTGTTCCTAACTGTGTTGAAACAGGTCGACCCAGACCGGCACAACAAAATCATTTTGCGGGAATTGGCGATCGCCTATATCGCTTTAATGGTTTATTTATTTGCCGGTCAATACATCATGGATTTCCTTGGGCTATCGTCTGAGGCGATATCCATTTCCGGCGGCATAATTCTCTTCATCATTGCGATCAGGATGATCTTTCCGTCCGGACAAGGTCTATTTGGCGATTCAATCGGCGGCGAACCAATGATCGTGCCGCTCGCCATTCCAGCTGTTGCAGGTCCCTCAGTGCTTGCTGTGCTGATGTTAATGACCCAGACCCATTCGCTAATCACGTTGACTATCGCCCTCACCGCCGCATGGTTGATCGCATCAGTGATTCTCCTTTGTGCAACGCCATTACATCGCATATTAGGTCCCCGCGGCCTGTCTGCGGTCGAACGTCTTATGGGTATGATACTGGTTATGATGTCGGTTCAAATGATGTTGAACGCGATCCAATCTTTCGACTTCAATCGCGTTGGGTGATATTGAAACCTCATCCAATGTATATTGAACTTATCAACACCGGTTTAGGCAGGCATTAACATTTTTAACCAAGCGCTTTCAGCCAAACTTAGCTTAGTCCAATCACGTTCAAAGCTCACCGAGCTCAGAATTCTAGATACTCAATGGGTCTAACTTGACAGATCCCAACCTCAATCCCAACGCAGTCGGCAGCGCAGGTGCTGAAAGACTGGCCAACCCCCTCATCTGGGCTTACTCGTTGCCAAGAATCGGCTTCGGCGTTATGGGATTGCTCTTCAGCACGTACGCAATGAAGTTCTCAACCGACGTCCTGCTCATTGCACCGGCCGCGATGGGCGCCATCTTGTTTGCCTCCCGACTTTGGGACGCGGTCTCTGATCCGCTTGCGGGTTATCTGTCCGACAATACAAAGTCTAAATATGGACGACGGCGAATATGGCTGTTTGCCTCGGCTGTGCCAATTGGTCTGGGTTTGACCATGATCTGGTCCCCGCCTGAAGTACTCGAGGGCTGGATGCTGGTCGCTTGGATGGCACTCGCGATTATCACTTATGAAACAGCTTCGACGGCTTTCACTGTTCCGCACGGCGCATTAGGCATAGAACTCACGCCGAACTATCACGAACGTACAAGATTGTTTGGTTACATCCACATGATCAGCTCTATCGGCAGCGGACTCGGACTACTCGCGCTATATTCCCTCGATAGCGCTGATGATAAAAGAGAATTTGCTCGATATCTTTCTGCCGGTGCCGCCATCGCTGTGGTCATTCTCATTATTGCCTCGACCAAAATATTACCAGAACGGCCTGATTATCAAGATCGAGGCTCGAAGAACCCCTACAAGTCATTCTCAGATGTTTTCAAAAACCCCCACTCGCTACTCCTGCTGACAGTTTTCGCGATTGAGACCTTTGGCGCCGCCAGTATCGGTTTACTGGTTCCTTACATGATTGATTACGTGATCCCAAAGGATTTAATGCCGCTCGAACCATCCTTGTTTATGATCTCGGTACTCATCAGTTACGTTATTCCTCAGGTTGCATTTACACCCTTATGGATAAAGCTCGCTTCCATTACGGGCAAGAAACTTCTCTGGACGATTTCCCTATTCCTCACCTCAGGCTGTTTCGTCGCCTACTATTTCGCTCTCGACTATCCGATGATGATCTGGGTTATCTCTTTTGTGTTTGGCATCAGCAGCGGTATTGCACTCGTGATTGAGCCCTCAATCAAAGCTGACATTGTCGACTATGACGAGTACCTTACTGGCGAAAGAAAGGAAGGCGCCTACTACGCTGTTTCGAACATGGTAAAAAAGGCCGCAGCATCACTGACGGCTATCGTAACTGGGGTCGTATTGCAGTGGACCGGATTCGAGCCCAATGCCGCGCAATCTCCAGAAACGATAGAAGCGTTGCGGTTACTCTTTTCGATCTTACCTGCCTGCGGCTACTTTTTTGGCGGCATTCTGTTTTTAAAATTTTCATTTAATGAGTTTGAACACAGTGAGGTCAGGAAAGTCATTGCCGCTCGAATACGCGCAGCGCAATCAACAGAATAATCGAACATCTGTGCTCGATGGGTTTCGCCCGCTGAGTCGTCAGGTTATATTCCTTACAACTAAAAAATCACAATAGGAAATTCTCATGGGCAGTTTAACGGGCAAGAACATCGTCATCATCGGCGGAACATCAGGAATCGGACTTGCAACCGCCATTCAGGCGAGCGACGAAGGTGCCAATGTATGGGCTGTTGGCCGGTCCGAAGACAGGGTGAAGAGCGCTGCGAGTCAGTTTCCAAATATCAATTTTGAAGCCTGTGACACCCATGACCTCGACGGTTTGGCAAAACTGTTCAAATCCGTCGGTACGGTCGATCATATTGTCGGCGCTGCAACGGGCGCGAATCGCACCATGAAACCCTTTATGGAACAGACTGCTGAACAATTCAGCGAAGCCTTCGACAAATTTTGGGGCTACTGCAATGTCGTCAGACAAGGCGTTCCGCATCTTACAGACACGGGCTCAGTGACCTTAGTGAGCGGCACACCCGCAAGAAAATGTAACCCGGGCATGTCTTCTATTTCTTGTGTGGGTAACGCTGTCGAAGCTTTGACCCGGGCACTAGCAACTGAGTTGGCACCAAGGCGCGTCAACGTCGTCGCACCTGGTACGACGAATACAGGTATGTTCGACTGGATGGGTGATAAAAAAGACGAAAATCTCGCCAATATGAGCAAGGGAATTTTGTTACAGCGCGCAGGTTTACCGGAAGAAGTTGCTAGTGCAATATTGCTGACTCTAACCAACAACTACATGACAGGTGTTACCATCGACGTTGATGGCGGACAATTGTTACCTTAGTCGAACCCGCGCTGAGAACTGAAGCCTTTGACGGCTTCAGTCCTCATGGCGACGAGAATCTGTTTGCATGATCTGCTTGATAAGTTAGATCAGGCGTACCCGTTAATCCTCGATTGCACCATATACAATGTTCTTCAGTTGGCCACGAAAGTTAAATGTGTTTGACGGCATAAATTGAGTCATAAAGATGACGATCAGATCCTCTACAGGGTCAACCCAAAAAATAGTCGAGGCCGCCCCTCCCCAATAGTAATCGCCAACGCCAGTCGAACCGGCGACCGATTGATCCATTGTCGTCGCAAAGCCTAAGCCAAAGCCCACGCCTTCATAGGCGGTCTCCGAGAAAGCGCCAATCGCCAGTCGAGATAGATCCTGATCATCTTTGAGGTGATTTGAGTACATCATCTCTAACGTGCGTGAACCTATTATTCGATGACCGTCGAGCTCTCCACCACGGCGCAACATTTCACAAAACTTGTAATAGTCCAACGTCGTACTGGTGAGTCCACCACCGCCGGAGAAAAAAGCAGGGTTGTGAAGATAAGGACTATCTAATGGATCATCAACCAATCTCAAGGACTTATCTTTATGGCGACTGTAGTTCGCTGTAAAACGATCCTTCTTTTCATCTGCAACAAAAAAACTCGTGTCGTTCATGCCGAGTGGTTCAAAGATATGCTTAGCTAAGTACTCATCGAAGGGCATACCGGAAATCGCTTCAACCAGCCCGCCACAAACATCGGTTGAGTAAGAATAATGCCATTGCTCGCCCGGATCGAAGCGAAGCGGCACCTTCGCTAATTTGTTCATAAAGCCCGATAAGGTTTCGCCTTTATCACGCCTGACATCCATCGCACGGTAAGCTCGATCAACCGGATGTGCGGTTGCGCCGTAAGTAATGCCACTTGAATGATTCAGTATGTGCCGAAAGGTCATCGGTTGTTTCGGTGCCCGGGTTTGCATCTGCTCGCCTTCACCTGATACCCAAACTTGTTGGTCGCGCCACTGCGGCACCACGCGATAAATCGGATCGTTTAATTGGAAATGGCCCTGTTCGTATAGCTGCATCAAGGCGATTGAGGTGATGGGTTTGCTCATAGAATAGATTCTGAAAATCGCATCATCCTGCATGGGCTTGTTACGTTCTATGTCCATCACACCTAACGACTTTGCATATGCGGTATGACCGAATCGACTTACAAGAACCTGGCAGCCAGATATCTTACCGGTTTCAATATAGTTTCGATTCAGATGGGCTTCGATCCAGTCTAATCTCTGCTTAGAAAAACCGGCCTTTTCAGGTTCCAACTTCATGTTTACAGACATATCTTATTCTCTTCTTCGTTGCGGTGGCGTGCGTCCGCCACTGTTTTATTTTGGTTTAGCGACATGTGGTCGTATCAAATTACAACGCAGCGGGTTTGTTTAACGCTAAGTTAAAACCTTCTTTAAGGTTTCATCAAGACTCGTCAACGTCAAATCAAGCTCGTCACAGGTCGGTTTCACATCTATCTGGTCATCATGGTCTAGCACACCAAGCATCGCGCGTGTTACCGGTGGGTTCGGCAGGAGCTCAAGGAAAAATGCCAGCGTGAGTCCTATCGATATAGGTAAAGATGTCACCTTAGGGGAATTGTTAAATAGGCTCGCAGCTCGCAGAATCAGATCCCGGCGGGAGACGGATTCAATTCCAGCAAGATCCCATTCACCATTTGTTTGTCGAGCCAAAATAGCACTGACCGCATCGACGACATCCTCTGCATAGATTGGCTGCTCAAGTGAATCCGCCCTGAAGGTAAAGGCACGCTTCGCGCTCGAATTTTTCTTCAGAGCCATCGAGGCATAGTCCCCTTCACCCAACACCATCGGAATCCGAAGGATCGATGCAGGCACATCGCCAGCCGTTAATATTGCTTCTGCGTGCCCTCTGGATTGAAGGCAAGCGTTCTTAGATTGAACCGACGCGCCTATGATATTGAGATAAACAATACGTTTCACATCACTACGTTGCGCTGCAACAGACAGAGCGCGACAGCTATTTTCATGTGCATCGGAAAAGGTTGCTGTTTTTGACTCCTTGATGATGCCCACAAGGTGGATAACTTGTTCGCAGCCCAATAGAGCGTTCGCCAACTCATCCGATTTGAGATAATTGACCACAACAACATCTAAGTCTGGAAATGTGTGCATAAGCGCCTGCTTCGCTCGATCTGAACGCACAATCGCTTTCACAGTATGATTATCACTCAGACGCCGGATCAACCTGATACCGAGATGGCCGTTCGCGCCGGTAATGGCTATGTTCATAAAATTTTATCCTTAACTATTTCGCAAAGACGTACTTGGCGCTTGGAATCCGACTGGATTGCACCGTATCATGCCCTCTATCAGCATGAATATATTTTCCCTACCCAATTTACTAAGTGCCTCAAGGCTTATCCTTGGACCTTTGGCTGCCTGGTCTATTATCGAGAACCTATGGCTGCCCGCTGCCGTCGCACTCATGACAGCAATCGCAACCGATTTACTTGATGGATGGCTCGCGCGCAGATGGCAGCAGACCTCAGCACTCGGCGGACTAATCGATCACGGCAGCGATGCCTTTATGGTGGCACTTATGCTCCTAGCAGAAGCTAGTATGGGGCTCGTGCCCTGGCTGCTACCCATTTTGGTCATCATGGCATTCAGCCAATACACCCTCGATTCAAAAGCCCTTGTTGGTCTCCCATTACGGGCAAGCAAACTCGGTCGTTATAACGGTATTGCTTATTTTATTCTGGCGGGATTTCCAATCATGCAACATGCCCTAGGTATATATCTTATCCCCACTCAATACTTTTACTACATCGCTTTTGTACTGATCGCCACGACGTTAATCTCAATGGGTGAAAGGCTTTGGACCCTTATCAAAATACGGTCTAAATAGACGCGCGACGTTCGAATAAATCGTTAACATCCATCACTTAACATGACTTAAAATCCAAGTATCAAATTCTCGGATGGCACGCATCCTACCACCATGCGAATCTCACTTACCATTGCAAACGACTTCATGGGTCGCTATGTTCTAGGTTCCAGTATTCGATATGAATGATATGAACTATTTTAAATGGCTAGTTATCTTTATTTTGGTGACGTGCCTGTCCTTTTTTGGGTTCTTGTTCTACATGAGCATGCATGATGGGCCCATTGAGATATTCTCCGGTGGCGCCTTTAAATCTGGCACACCTATGTCTAATGTCGCGCCGGATTGGCCTTCGTTAAAGGACAAACAAACAATTCAAGTTCAATCAATTAAGCCTGAAAGATCACGGACTACTTGGTTCGCAGTCATTGATGAGCGTGCCTTTGTTCCGAGCGGATACATGAATACAAAAATAGGTAAGATTTGGAAACAATGGCCAAAACACACTGAGCAGGACCCGCGGTCAAAAATTCGTATTGATGGACGAATCTACGACACACAATTATTAAGACTCACGGCGGATGATCCATTGATTCCAGCAATTGTTGATGAGTTGAATCGCAAGTATCCATCGAACGCCAGTGTTGAAGATATCGCTGCAAATGGCACTTGGATTTTTGAGGTTACGCCACAGCGTTGAGTTAGGCCGTGTCGCGACAGCGATACGCACCCTGTAAGCGTTGACAACGGCAGCATCCAAGTCCGCACGAGGTAGCAGAAAGATAAACGCCTACCCACTCACGCAAACACACCGTAACTTCTCTATTCATCTTCAACCATTTGCGCCGACTCTTTTAAAGGGCGTTGTAAACAACCCGATGGCTGCTAACGACCAAATCGTCGTTCTCGCTGCTGATAAATACGAATCGCTCGCCAAAAGTCAATTTTGCGAAAAGCCGGCCAAAACACCTCCGTAAAATACAATTCGGAATAGGCGCTTTGCCAGAGTAAAAAACCACTTAATCGCTCCTCACCGGAGGTACGAATGATGAGGTCGGGATCGGGTATCCCTTGCGTGTACAGATATTTGCCAAACAGCTCTTCGTCAATGTTCTCCAGGGGTAGCTTTCCATCTGCCACTTCGGCCGCAATGGTCTTCACAGCATCAACAATTTCAGCGCGACCCCCATAGCTGATGGCAATATTAATCAGAAAACGACTGTGATTGCAGGTCATGCTCTCAATATTATCGATCTCGGTTCGCATTTCATTCGACAAATCGTCTCTACGCCCTATCACCTTAATCCTTACCTCTTCCTTTTTGATCATCGGATCAGACTGAAAGTGACGAAGCTTCTTTAAGATGAGCGTCATCAGATAGTCGACTTCTTCTGGATCACGGTTAAAATTTTCCGTGGAGAAGGCGTATAAAGTAACAATTTTGATTTCAAGCTTGCGACACCAAGCAAGGAAATCCTCGAGATGATCAGAGCCGGCCGAGTGACCATCATTTGGGTTATCTAATCCGCGATGCTTCGCGAAACGTCGATTACCATCAACAATCAAGCCAATATGATGAGGGTTAGGTCCCTTATGAACTTGCTTCCACAATAATTTTTCGTAAAACCCATAGAAGGGCGCAAGAATATTCATAATGGGTAAAACATTTTTATTAAAAAGTGATTATTCCAGATGTTCATTGTCTTTGATATGTAAAAAGTGCAAATCAATGTCAAACTGATTAAGTCGTCAGGATCAACTGATTTATTTAGCAGCGGACACATTGGCTTAATCATCTCTCAGCCATTGCCTGTTAATCATCACTCTCGTATGGTGACGTCGATTAACAAACTCTAGGAGATCGCTTGTGCCCTTTTTCGAAAAAGATGATACGAAGATTTACTATGAAATTCATGGCGAAGGCTTTCCGATTCTTCTCTTTGCGCCAGGCGGGATGCGATCCGCATTATCATTTTGGCAATCATCACCCTGGAACCCTATCGATATACTCTCGAAAGACTTTACAGTGATTGCGATGGATCAGCGCAATGCCGGACAGTCAAGCGCGCCCATCAGCCAAGCAGACGGTTGGCCGACCTATACACAGGATCACATTGACCTGCTTGATTCACTTCACATCGACAAGTGCCATGTCATGGGGGGCTGCATCGGCGGGCCCTATTGTTTTGGCTTGATCCAAGCTCAGCCCGAAAGAGTTGCTGCGGCAATCATTCAACAAACCATTGGCCTGGATAATAATCGAGAAGCGTTTTATGGCATGTTCGATAGTTGGGCAGCTGAGCTCTCCGGCATACCCCAAGCTACGTTAAATCAATTCAGATCTAACATGTACGACGGAGAATTTCTCTTGAATGTTGATGAAGGCTTTGTTGCTAAATGCAGCACACCGCTTCTCGTCTTGATGGGTGACGACCTTTATCACCCGCAATCAACATCAAGACGAATTGGCGAGCTGGCAATGAACGCCCAGCTTATTGAAGAGTGGAAATCGCCGGATAAAATTGCCGATACTGTCAGTCAATGTCTCGCCTTTTTAAAGGCTAATACTTAACTAACATTATCGATCCAACTTATTTAATGCGCATCGCCCGCCTTCCAGTTACCGTGAAAACCAAAAGGTACACGATGATCTAACTGCGCGCGGGCTAATGGTCCAGCGCTTGGATTCTGAGCATCCAATATGAGCAAATGGCTTTTGTCTGTCTGCGCATCGTAAACGTTGGAGAGAAGATACCCTTCACCTTCTTCAGCAGAACCTGACTTCGCAACAAATATCGCTTCGGAGGTCGCGAGCGTGCCTGGCATTTGATAGGTATCTCGTTGATTAGTCTTATGATCAACCTTTGCAATCGCATTAAAACCACCCGCTTTTGATTGAGCATCGCCATCGCAAAGCATATAGCCGTATCGATAATCTAAGCCCGAATGCCGTTCATCTAGTCGACCAAATTCACAGCCAATATCCTGTCGCATGTCCGTTTTATAATCGTTGCTATTACTACCAAGATCAAAGGTCCAACGGGTTAGCTTCGCCACCATATTTTCTTTCTTGCCCGGACTGCCGTCAACATTAGGAAACAGCGGTGCCTGTCCATATTCAGAAACATCACAGGTAATCACATCGCCGGTATTAAAGGCATTCATGGGGTGAAAAACAAAACTGGGATCACCTTGAAACCAGCGAATATCCTCAACATTGCCGCCACGTTTTAATACACCAATCTGGTTGCCTTTCTCCGGTTCCCAGGCAAATGCAGGCTCACCCTTCATTGCACGGTCGAGGGATGCTGTCAGAGGTTGAATGGGAAATAGGACATAGTCTCGGGTCACCATAAAGTCATGCACCATGGCTGCATAAGGTGCATCAAAAAACTGCGATTTCACAAGCTTGCCCGCTTTGTCGACAACGTGATAGGACATCTTGTTCGACAAAATACCGTCGACATTGTAACCGAAGAAAATCATCTCACCGGTTTCAGGATCAACTTTAGGGTGGGCGGTCATTGGGCCGACTAAGGTATCGTTGAACTTCCATGCGCCTTTGGATTCTAGCGTTACCGGGTCAAGCTCAAACGGGGCGTGACCTTCTTCCAATGCCAATAACTTGCCGGCGTGCCATATAATATTCGTATTAGCGCTACCGTCGGTTTCGAGGCCTGCCACGGAAGGGTCATTTTCCAACGGATTCAGTGAACCCCAAAGGCTCTCGCCTGCATCCCGCTCTTTTTGCCATCTCTGGGTTCGAGGCCAGCGGTTTTTATAAGACACCTGACCGTTCTCAATATGAAACGCGTGAATCATTCCGTCGCCACCAAACCAGTGATAAGCCCCTCTTGGTGCAAATTGCGGATTGGGCCCATTGCGATAGAAGGTACCAAATAGATCCTTCGGCACTTCACCTTCGACAACCAAATTATTCGCATCGCACTCCATCTGAATAGGTGCGTAACCGTCTGTAAGATTGGGATGATTGGGAAAAGGCTTAGCCATGAGAACTCCAGTTATTCGTTATTGAAACGGTTGGCATTCCAAAAGGTTAGTTTTTGCTAAAAAATGTCGATTCATGATCTCCAACCTAACACGGCTCTAACTAAATGACTATTTGACACTTTTGAGACCAATGGCTAGAACCGGTGTAAAAAAATGACCAGCGTACGCAGTCCGCTTACGACCAGTGACTGCCCCATTGATCGCGATAAGTCAGTTTGCCTAAGGGGCGACGAGTAATCGGACCATGGCCCTTCAAAACAGGATATCCAATCGGGATATGCGCACAGGTACCCCACTCATCCGGGATACCGAGTATTGCTTTGACTTCCTTTTCACGCAGACACAATAGGGTTGTCAGCACACACCCTAAACCTTCAGCTCGACAGGCTAACATGACGTTTTGCACCGCCGTGTAAACTGAGCCACCACCGACAACCGAGGGCCGATCGAGGTTGGCATCGGTAATCGCCATCATCGCAGGATTGAAGCAGAAAATTAAAATCGCTGGCGCCAGCTCCATATGTTCCGCGAGATAGTCTCCGGCACGCATCATTTTTTTTGTGCCATCTCGAGCGTGCGCCGGCAGCTTTTCCAAACCGTTACGTGTCGGTGCGATATATTTGTACCACTCCTCATGATAGAGGCTTTTGATTTGCGCTTTCACCGCGTCACTTTGCGCAACGACAATTTTAAAGGGTTGCATATTGCCGCCCGTCGGCGCCCACGCTGCAGCTTGCAATACCCGCTCAAGCACATCTTCGTCAATCGGATCAGACTTAAGCCGCCGAACTGCACGTAAGGAACTCATTGCTTCGTATAGATCAATCATCTTAAATTCCTACAATCGCTTAACTTTAGATGGGTTGCCTGGGATCAAGCCCTAATTGGACTTTGCCGACAACTTCATAAATAGGAGACGCCACCATAATGTGTTGTGTGGTGACATGGATATCACGAAAACATCGCTGCAGTTCATTGGATTCATAAATCGATGTGCCGCCGCCAAGTTGGTAAAGCCGATCGACTGCCGCAACCGATCTGTGGGTTGCATTGACTGCAGCCAGTCGCAGTTTTGACTTAATATCTAAGCTCAACTTTTCGCCGCTAATGGCAACTTCCCAGGCTTCATCTATACAGGCATGCATGTACGCTTCCGAGGACTCAAGGTCGGCGATCGATTTTGCCACCTCGCTTTGAACGGCAGGACGATCGATGAGTTTTCGATTAGAGCCTGTTGGCGACTTAACACCGGCAAGGTCCATAAACACTTTGAGTGCTTTGAAGCCTAAGCCTAAACTCACGCTCGACACACCCAATGCCAGCAACCCCAGTAGCGGAAATTGATAGAGTGGTTTTTGGATCAGGGTTCGCTTACCCAGCAGGACAGACCTACCCATCGGTACGAACACATCGCTAACATTGAAGTGATTACTGCCGGTTCCTTTTAGCCCTGCGACATGCCAAGTGTCTTCAATATTGACTTGATCTGCTTTGAACATCATTAAATGGCTTTGTGGACCATGCTCGCCGATGACCTGTTGACCATTTTCAAAAAGAAAACAACCTCCGCTAATCCAATCAGCATTTTGCGCGCCACTACCAAAAGGCCAGCGGCCGGTAACACGGTAGCCGCCCTCCACTATTTCTGCTTTGCCTAGCGGTGCAGTCACACCAACCGTCAGCACGCCGGGCTTATCACCGTAAATTTCTTTGGCGAATTCGATCGGCAGCGAAGCGGAAAGTACACCCGTGGTGGAACCAATCATGGCATTCCAGCCAGCGGAGCCATCACCCTCGGAGAGTCGTCGTAACACTTTGGTAAATGTTTTTGGATGTACTTCCAATCCACCATACTGTGTTGGCACAAGCATATGAAAAACACCCGCATCCGCAAAGGCCCTGGAAACTTCAGGTGTTAGTCGTCGCTGACGCTCAAATGAATCTGATAATGCGGGCAGCTTTTCGGCCCATTCATCTGCAAATGAGAGTATATCTGCCTTTTCACTATTCATTGTTCAGTCCTACAAATTGATTGAATTCGGCAAAGGTTAGACGACCGCTATCGGCATTGAGCGCGCCAGTTTGCCTCAAACTAGCGTAGCTTTGTTGCAGACAATAGGTCACAGCTAATAATGCTGAAACAGGTCTTAGTACAATTTGATATCCCAGCGAATCAAGCTCGTCGAGACTTAACAGCGGCGTTTTTCCGTCCTCGACCATATTCGCAACTAAAGGAATATCGGGAAACGTAGACCTAATTTTTTTCAGTTCTTCAACACTGCGCGGCGCCTCAATAAACAAGATGTCAGCACCTGCCCGCAAAAAAGCTTCACCTCGGTCTAAAGCTTCAGACAGGTCATGAGTGGCTCTGGCATCGGTTCTAGCCATAATAAGAAAATCGTCGTTTGGGCGGCTCGATACTGCCGCTTCGATTTTTAGCGCGGCATCCTCAAGCGAGACAACCTCTTTGCCTTCCATATGGCCGCAGCGTTTTGGGCTGACCTGATCTTCTAATTGAATACACTGGGCACCTGCTGTTGCGTAGGATTGAACCAGCCTGGCTACATTTTTTTCATTACCGTAACCGTTGTCCCCGTCGGCAATGAGATTCGCAGCTGGACCAATCGCTGTAGCAATTTGCCCTACTCGCTCGCTCATCTCGGTCGCCGTCACTAAGCCAATATCGGGCTTAGCCAACAAACTTCCCGCCACTGCAAAGCCAGACATATAAACGACATCAAAACCCTGCTCGGTCGCCACCTTCGCTGAGAGTGCATCAAATACCCCTGGCACAACCAATTGAGTTCCGGTCGCCAAACGTTGTTTCAAATTTAGACTAGACACTGTTAACCAATCCTTTCATTTCAATCGAGTCTATCATTCCAATTACCCTATCTGTACATTAACCAATATCTTCAAATACAAAAATAAACAAGGAGGTAATTCTAAATGCCAAGACTCAGACAAGTAAGCCGAGCTGACGCAGATAGCAGTGTCCTGCCATTATACGACGCGCTATTCGGCGACCGGGACCCCGTCAAAGAGCCAGGCACAGCAACCGGTACACCCGGTAATTGGTGGACTGTTTTTGCACTTATTCCTGAATGTTTTGCCCACACAGTTGCTGGTTTTCAATTTTATCGGAGCCGAGACAGAAAGCTTAAGGGCAAATTGCGGGAACTTGGACAAACACGCGCCGGCTACGCCCGAGGCAGTCAGTTTGTCTTTTCTCAGCACTGCAAAAGCATGCGCGCTGTAGGCTTCTCTGAAGAACAGATAGCGGCAATCCCGCATTGGCAATCAACCAATCTTTTTTCTGAAATTGAACGTGCTGTATTGGCCTATACGGACGACCTAGTCTTATCCGGTGGTCGCGTTGCCGACGGCACCTTCGATGTCTTAAAAGCACATCTGTCAGATGAGGAAATACTTGAACTCACTTACATCACCTGCACCTACGATATGCATGCGACCATGTGCCGCGCCTTGCGCCTCGAGTACGATGACGTACCCGAACGTCTTGTGGAGATCGCCGCGCCTGATGAAGACCTGCAAAAAATGGACTTCATGGGCGCGGTCGACAAATCGACTAAAGACTAATCTTTCTTCGCAGCTAAACCGACCTCTTCGCTGAGGTCGGCAATACGCATTTCGCCCTCCCGAGTTTGTGCACCCAGCTCAAGGGCCTTCTTCATGTTTTGTGTCGATGCCGGGTTTCTTAAGGTTTGCTGAAACAGATAGGCCTCTTCTTTCAAACCTTCAACAATTGGCAACGCAGAATTCAACGTCGACTCCTTTGCTAAAGCGATGGCGTGCGGTGGCCATAGCGCCATACGATTTGCCAATTGACTGACATAAGCATCTAACTCGGCTGGCGTTTCAAAAGCGCGATTCAAATAGCCCCATTTCTCAGCTGTTTCGGCATCCATATCGATGCCACCGAGTATGACCTCCATCGCCCGACCACGACCTAACAATCTCGGTAAATGTTGCGTCCCGCCACCGCCCGGTAAAATTCCAAGCGGCACTTCCATTTGGTTAACGACCGTTTTACCCAACAAACCAAACCGCATATCACAGGCAGAACTGAATTCACTGCCACCACCACCGACCCTGCCGGCTATCTTCGCAATCGTCGGTTTCGGCATGGTTCTTACGCGCTCACACATGGCATGGAAGTCACTTAATTGATCCGACTTCTGTGCCGCCGTGTCAGTTGGAAACTCTAAAATGGTTTCGAGGTCAAAGTGGGCAATGAAAAAATCAGGATCAGCACTTTCAAGCACCAACACACGGACCGCCTCGTCAACCTCCACTTCCGCAGTGAACGCAACAAGGTCGGTATAAAGTACAGGCGTCATTACGTTTATTGGCGGGTTACTCATTGTCGCAGTCATTACGCCATCTTCTAGGTGCGTCGAAATCGTTTGATAATCGTAGGCCATAATTGGGGGTCCTTTTTTATTAGCGGCTTTATAGGCTTTTTTGTGACTAACGTTCTATCACACTATCCCTAATGCATTCGCCAAATCAATTTTAACTTGCAACGGCCCTCTCCACGCCTATAATGGCCTGACCAATTTGGTCTGACCAATTTGGTATTACCAATTGATCGCTTGGCACTCACCAATCCACGTCATTCGAACAGCAATAAACAGCCGTTCGAACTAACACCTTATTTTTTGGAATCAAGCATTTATGAGCCAAAAGCCCATCATTAAGTCCATCGTAGAGGACATTACGGCGACTCTTCGTGACGAGATCCTTCGCGGACAATATCGTCCGGGCGAGCGACTGCCGTCAGAGCGAGAGCTTGCGGTTCGCTTTGAAGCTAATCGCGGCGCAATTCGTGAGTCCTTAAAGAAGCTAGAGCAATTGGGTATCGCTTCAATAAACCCCGGCGGCGTGCGCGTCATTCCTATCGAAGATGCCACCTTGTCAATCCTCGGTCCATTACTCGATTTGCATGACAAACCAGACCTCGAGTTAGCCATACATCTTCTCGAAGTATTGGGGTCACTCATGTCGATGTCAGCAAGAACCGCTGTCGAGCGCGCCAACAACGACGAAATTCAAGAACTACTGACAATCTCTACAAGCATGATTGATACGCAAAAATGCGATGCGGACAATCAGGAAAACTGGAAATGTATCGGTCGCGCCTTCGCAAGGCTAAATAACAACCTCGTACTAAGACTCATATTCAATGGTTTAAGGGCTCAATTTCTCGAACATTCGGAACGAAAACCCAATTTTGACCATCTGGTTGATCGGGAAAAACGCATGGCCATTCTGACTCAACTGCATTTAGGTATTGAATCGAGAAACCCAACCCTTGTGGAAAATGCAATAAACGACAACTTTCAACTACTCATACAAACACTCGAAAACGAAATGCAAAATTCGAGTAGGAGAACCGTAAATGAATAACATTCTGAAAGGCGTCATGACGATCGTGGTGCTCATCGGGGCTGGCATCATCGCCATCGGTTTAGTCGCCACCGCGCCGGAACCGAAAAAATTTGAGCCCGAGGAAGTGTCCACCGCCATTCGTATTGCAACGATTACGCAGCAACAGGTGCGACTCAAAGTCCGCTCACAAGGCACAGTAACGCCGACGACTGAGAGCAGTTTAATCGCGGAAGTTGCCGGTCGAATTGAATGGACCTCGCCCAATCTGGTCTCGGGCGGTTATTTTAATATGAATGATGTGCTCGTGCGCCTTGATGACGAAGACCTGCAAGCAGCCGTGGAAAGTAGAAAGGCATCTTTCGCCCGCGCCAAGGCAGAATCAGAGTTCAGTAACTTCGAATACAAACGTCTTCAAGCACTCGTTAAATCGAATCTAACCAGTCAGTCTTCGCTCGAATCTGCCTCTCGGTCGAAAAGTATTGCTGACGCAATTCTAAAAGAGTCCGCCGTCGCACTCAAACAAGCTGAAAGAGATCTCATGCGGACGGAAGTTCGAGCGCCTTATGATGGTTTAGTTCGTAGCAAGAGTGTCGACGTGGGTCAATTCATCTCTCGCGGTAGCAACATCGCATCGTTGTATTCCAGTGAGTCTGTCGAAGTCAGAATACCAATCGCAGACCGCCAACTGGCGTTTCTGGACTTGCCCTTAGGACGCCGCGGCGAACTCCCCGAAGCACTACAAGCCAACGTATTGTTATCAACAAATTATGGTGGCCAACGGTATGAGTGGCACGGCAAATTGGTACGTACCGAAGCTCAAATTGACACCCAGACGCGCATGGTCAATGCCGTTGTTCGAGTAACGGGTGAAGTAGGTAGTAGTGATCAACCTCATCTTCCCGTTGGTCTATTCGTCCACGCTGAAATTGACGGCCGTATTGCAGACAATATTATTGTGCTGCCGCGCGCCGTTTTAAGAAATCAGAATCAGGTGTTAATCGTGGATGCGGACAACAGGTTGCGCTACCGCAATGTTGAGGTCCTACGTTTTGATCAAGATGATGTTTTTATTTCCGGTGGGTTAAAAACAGGCGAAATCGTCAACCTGTCACCTATTCAAACGGTTATCGACGGCATGAGAGTTAAACCGGTACCTAAGGCAGGCTAGAGGAAAAACTAATGGAAAGAATAATTACCTGGTTCGTCGATAACCCGGTCGCTGCTAATCTGATGATGTTCATCTTTCTTGCTGGCGGGGCAATGAGCCTTGCGAGCATGCATAAAGAAGAATTCCCCAGCATTGAACCCGGCGTCATTCAAGTTCTCATCCCCTACCTCGGGGCAGCACCCGAAGAGGTTGAAGAAGCTGTCTGTATCAGAGTCGAGGAAGCTGTCGAAGGTATTGCTGGCATCGACCGAGTGTCATCAACAGCGATGGAAGGCTCATGTATGGTGATGTTAGAAACACTACCTAACGCCGATACATCAAAGGTCTTGAATGAAGTAAAAGGAAAAGTCGACGGGATTTCAACCTTTCCAGCAGAAACCGAAAAACCCGTTATTACGAACCTTGCTTTTAACGGGCAGACAATCCTCGTGGCACTTTCCGGCAACGCAGATGAGAAAACACTAAAGTTCTATGGTGACAAATTACGCAACGAAATCGCCTCACTCGATGGCATTTCACAAGTCGCTGTTAACTACTCTCGGCCATATGAAATCTCCATCGAGGTCAGTGAGAATATACTGCGCCAGTACAATCTGAGTCTGTCGGAAGTTGCCAATGCGGTGCGTCGTTCAAGCCTCGATCTACCCGGCGGCTCAATTAAAACCCGTGGTGGCGAAATACTTCTTCGAAGCAAAGGCCAAGCCTATGTCGGCCAAGACTTTGAAGACATCGTCGTACTCACGCGACCTAACGGAACTACTTTAACATTAGGCGAGATCGGCAAAGTCAAAGACGACTTCCAGGAGGGCTACCTCAAAGCCGAATTCAATGGCGAACCCGCAGTGATGATCACTGTTTACCGTGTCGGTGAAGAAGACACTATCCGCTCAGCCGATGCTGTTAAGCGACACATCAAGCGAGCAGAGAAGACCATGCCAGAGGGTCTCAAACTGACAGTTTGGATCGACGAATCTCAGTCCCTGGCCCGAAGAATCGATGCGCTCACAAAGAATGCCTACGCTGGTTTGGTGCTTGTTCTCATCATTTTGACGCTATTTCTTCGCTTCAAAGTGGCTATCTGGGTTGCCGCTGGTATTCCCATCGCAGTTGCCGGTGCACTGTGGATGTTTCCAACGGCGGGCATCAATATTTCATCCCTCACAGTACTTGCCTTTATATTAGTACTCGGCATCGTCGTCGATGATGCAATCGTCGTCGGCGAGCGTGTTTTTAGCCATGAGGCTACCGATAAAAACCACCGTGAAGCGGCCATCGCCGGTACTTATGAAGTCAGCGTACCGGTTATCTTCGGCGTACTAACAACTGTCGCCGCATTCTTGCCGATCTTATTGATCGAAGGATCAATGGGACAGTTCTTCTCAATCATTGGCTGGGTTGTTGTCGTTTGTTTGTTATTCAGCATTTTGGAGTCGCAACTGATCCTACCGGCTCACCTTGCGCACCGCAAAACTGAAGGCTATTTCATGAGCGAATCGACCTTTGTTAAAAAGTGGATCGCATTTCAAGGTGCCTTTGCAGACGCGCTCACGAATTTTTCTCTCAATGTTTATAAGCCCTTCTTGATTAAAACGCTGGAATGGCGCTGGGTCACATGGGCAGTTGCAACAGCTGTACTCATTACAGCCATTGCGTTAATCATAAGCGGTCGTGTGATCTTTCAATTCTTTCCGGCGGTCGATGGCGACAGGCTCTACGTCACATTGAATATGCCAGAAGGGATTAGCGTCAACATCACTGAGCGGGGCATTGCGCAAGTCCAAGCAGCCTCGAAGGTTCTAAGTGATCAGTTGGATGAAGAGCTGGGTATGCCGGAAGGTCAGCATGTGTTTACCAATCTGCTGGTATCAATTGGTTCAAACGCGGCACGCAGTAGCGGCCCGCCAAGGCTCAGTGCTGGTGGTAGCCATCTGGCCGAACTGGTCATAGAGATGGTGCCAATTGAAGAGAGAAAAGGTCTAAGCGCAACAGAAATTGGCGACCGGCTAAGAGACCTGACCGGCAATATCCCGGACGCCATTGAACTTCAGTTCAATGCCAGCTCGTTTAGTGCAGGTGAACCTCTCAAGATTCAACTCAAAGGTCGCGACGTTGAGGAACTGAGGGTTGCTGCAGCAAGCCTTCGTGAAGAACTCGCAAGGTTCCCAGGCGTATTGGATTTATCTGATTCATTTCGGGCAGGAAAACAAGAGGTGCGTATCGATATCCTTGATAGTGCAAAACCTTTAGGGCTGACGTTAAATGATCTAGCGCGCCAAGTAAGACAAGGCTTCTACGGCGAGGAAGCACAGCGAATTCAAAGAGGTAATGACGATGTTCGCGTCATGGTGCGCTACCCGGAAGAAGAACGGCAATCTCTCGGTAATTTGGAAGACATGAGAATCCGAACCAGCCAGGGCGTTGAAGTGCCCTTTGTGTCGGTCGCTGAAGTCAACTATGGCAACGGCTATTCGTCTATTCAACGCCAGGATCAGTTACGTGTGGTGAACGTGGTGGGTGATGTCAATCGCTCGGTCGTCACCCCAGAGGAAGTGATGAGATCAATCGAACGGTCTTTATGTGCGCCGGGCACGAGTTTCGGCAATCGAGAGAATCGCTGCTATACCTCTAAATTCCCTGGTGTGAGCTACTCACTCGGCGGCGAGCAAGAACAGCGATTAAAAGCAACAGGCAGCATGGTGAATACCATACCGCTGGCGCTAATGATCATCTTCGCCCTGCTCGCTATTCCCCTCAAATCCTACATGCAGCCTCTGGTCATCATGAGTGTCATCCCTTTCGGTGCTGTCGGCGCAATCGTTGGCCATTACCTACTCGGCTGGAACCTCATCTTTTTCTCTTTACTCGGCATCATTGCGCTATCGGGTGTCGTGGTAAACGCTTCGCTCGTTTTGGTGGACTACATCAATCGACAGCGCCGTCTTGGTATTCCGATTTTTGAAGCCGTCACCATGGCAGGCGTTGCGCGCTTTCGACCGATCATTCTTACGTCTGTAACAACGTTCGTTGGCTTGATACCCCTGATGAGTAATAAAGACCCCGAGACATTTATGTTCATACCCATGGCGATTTCACTGGCATTCGGTGTGTTATTCGCCACCGTGATCACTTTGTTTTTAGTTCCTAGTTTGTATTTGATGCTTGAAGATTGGCTAAAATTTTGGGGCATGGACTCCGAAGTTGATCCAGCACTTGTGCCTCACAACGAGACAAAAGATGCCATACCGACATTAGGCGCGCCAACTGTCGGTAGCTAATTGATCGTTTGGGTTCGATTGTCAGGTCTTAACGATCTGGCAATTGCCCTACAACATCAGCCAAGAAATTTGCGCAAAACCTGGTTAACCGCCTCGGGTTGGTCATAGTGCAGCATATGGCCTGCATCTGGAATCACAGCACCTTGAGCGTTCGGGAAGAGTGACAAACGTCTTCTTAGCTCAGATTCATAAAATGCTTGCTGACCAAGATAACTGTCATTCATCTGCCCCCAATAATCCAAAGAGTTTTCGCCGGTCACGATCAAGGTTGGACAAGCAATCAGTCCACACAGTTGCTCGGTATCGAGCGTCGAAAATGTACTCCAAATCATTTGCACCGCTGGGTCAAAGTTCCATTGCAAGCCGCCTTTAGGATGGGGTTCAACGCCCTCGTTAGCAATAATTTCCAACATGTCTGGTTGCAGTTTCGGGTTGTTGCGCCTGAGCCGTGAAATGGCCTCATCAAGGTCCACCATAGATCTTGATGGACGACCTGCGGCGGCACAGATATCAAGACTCATCAACATGCGCAGACGATTCGATTCGACGTCGCTCGTTGTCATACCTCCCGGAGGACCCATGCCATCAAGGAGCACCAGTTTATCGACATCATCGCTATAAGCGGCTGCATAGCGACTCGCAATGTGACCACCCAGAGAGTGACCGATGACTATCGGCTTATCCAAGCCAAACTGCTGAACAACCGCTCGCGCATCGGCAACAAACTGGATCATGGGATACACGCCGTTATTCTCACTTTTGCCGTGACCACGCAAATCAAAAGAGACGACGCGATAGCGTTCACTCAAGTCACGAATAATGCTCAGCATACCCAACGCATGATCTCGCATACCATGCAGCAGTAACACACTCTGGCATGTCTCGGCTGACATACCTTGCGGTATACCAAAGTCCAACACCGAGAGATCGATCATGCCGCTACGGCACGCTATTCGATTAAAACTTGGCAAGTATTTACTCCTCTTGATCAATTCTGCTGCCTGCGCTCATTCTGAGCACTGGGTTTATACGACAATGTTGCATAAGGCCGGCAGCCGCGCTCGCAAATGCAATGATGACTATTTCTGCGAGTCGTACTTAACCAAAGAAACGGCTTCAGGTCAGCATCATGATCCGGTTTGATAACCAGGTATTCCATCGGCAATGAGACTATTACTCATGCTGATACTGTTAATAAGAGACGACGTGAGACTCTAAACAGATCATTGGATCATCGGGCGGTTTTTACTCAATTAAACGCCAAATCGCTTCGATTCATCTCAAAATTCAATTGAATCTTCACAAAACCAGCGGCTCTGCTTTTGTTGTCGATCAGATTTAATTACCATGCACGCTTACCCACGCTTTATCGGACACGATTGCATGACGTTATTTAAACACCCCGCCCTGATCCTCTTGTTGGCCAGCATTTTCAGCCAAAGTGCGAGCTATGCTAAAGACGACCCCTTCGATCTGGACGTCGACATTCCTTATACCGTACACACACTTGAAAATGGTTTGACATTAATTGTCCACGAAGATCATAAGGCGCCCATCGTTGCTGTGAATACTTGGTATCACGTCGGATCCAAGAATGAGGTACGTGGACGCACCGGATTTGCTCATCTGTTTGAGCATCTCATGTTCAATGGCAGCGAGAATTATGATGAAGACTATTTCAAAGCAACGGATAAATTAGGCGCCACAACGCTCAATGGCACAACCAACTGGGATCGAACTAACTATTTTCAGAATGTTCCAAAGAACGCTCTTGACAGCATTCTTTGGTTGGAGTCCGATCGAATGGGCCACCTGTTGGGTGCAATTACGCAAGAAAAACTCGATGAACAAAGGGGCGTCGTTCAAAATGAGAAGCGCCAGCGACAAAACGGCCCTTATGGTAATGCCGGAGAGATTCAATACAAAAGCATCTACCCGTACACTCACCCCTATTCATGGTCAACTATTGGTTCAATGGACGATTTGAACGCGGCAACGTTGGAAGACGTTCACGCCTGGTTCAAACAGTATTATGGCGCCAATAACACGGTTCTTGTTATTGCCGGTGATGTGGATACCCAAGCCGTTATCAAAAAAGTCGAATTCTACTTTGGTGATATCGAACCCGGTCCACCGCTCACTAAACACGATTCATGGGTCGTCAAGTTAACCGGCCTGCAGAAAGAGATTAGCTATGATCGCGTGCCTCAAACCATGATGCTGAAGTCTTGGAATATTGAAGGCAGTAACACCATCGACACGACCTATCTTGATATGGCCGCCGCTGTTCTTAGTAGTGGGAAAAACTCCAGACTCTACCAACGCCTTGTCTACAATGAGCAGTTGGTCTCTTCGGTTAATGCTTATACATCAACCGGTGAAATTGCCGGTACGTGGGAAGTTACGGCAATGATAAACCCCGGCGTCGATGAAGCTGTTGTCGACGAAATTATTATGGAAGAGCTCAACAAGTTTTTGAAAAACGGACCAACGAAAAAAGAGCTTGAACGTATTAAAGTTCAAACCATTAGTGGTTTCGTTAGAGGTATCGAAAAAATTGGCGGTTTCGGCGGCAAATCTGACATCCTCGCGTCGAATTACACCTACACTGGAAACCCCGGTCACTATAAGACCGAACTCGAATGGATTAAAAATGCCTCCCGCAAGGATCTACAAAATACGGCCAAGAAATGGCTTTCGGATGGACAGTACCATTTAGAGGTTCGCGCGTTTCCAGAACTAGCTGCTGTCGAATCAAAAGTAGATCGCAGTCAAATGACACCGCCGGGGTCGCCGGTAAACTCACGCTTTGACGAATTCGAAAGAGCAAGTTTATCAAACGGACTACAGGTCATTGTTGCAAATCGACAAGCTGTACCCGTGATTCAATTTCAACTTTCTATTAATGCCGGTTATGCCTCGGATCAATTCTCCAAAGCCGGCGTCGCCAAGCTTGCCATGAACATGCTCGATGAAGGCACTGAATCTCGCGATTCCCTTGAGATCAATGACGAACTGATCATGTTAGGTGCAAACGTGTCGGCGGGCTCTAACTTGGACACATCGGTAGTGTCACTTTCTACATTAACAACAACCGTTGATGCTTCTCTCGATGTCTTTGCCGATGTCGTGTTAAACCCCTCTTTTCCAGAAGCAGAACTCAGCCGTCTGAAACTACAGCAACTCAATGGCATTAAGCGTGAGCAGGCAACGCCCAACGCAATGGTTTATCGTATTTTTCCGAAGCTTATCTATGGTGAAAATCACGCCTACAGCAATCCGCTGTCTGGCACAGGTAACGAAGCTTCAGTCAGCTCAATTGAAGTTGATGAACTTAAAACCTTTCACAAAACGTGGTTTAAACCCAATAACGCGACAATAATCGTCGTTGGTGATACGTCGATGCAGGAAGTGCTTCCTAAACTAGAAGCACGATTCGGTAAGTGGCTTGCCGCTGACGTTCCGACAAAGAATATCGACACAGTTGAACGTAACAAAAACATCTCGATTTATCTCATCGACCGGCCCGCATCGCCACAATCAGTTTTATTCGCAGGTCACGTTGCAACGCCGAAAGCAAACCCTGATGAGATTGCTACCATCGCAGCAAATGATGCAATCGGGGGCGGCTTCATGTCCCGTATAAACCTGAATCTTCGTGAAGACAAACAATGGTCCTACGGCGCGAGGACGGGACTTGCCAGTGCTAGAGGCCAACGTTTCTTTTATATCACAACGGGCGTTCAATCAGACAAAACCGCTGAGTCAATTCAGGAGGTTATGAAAGAGCTACGAGCTTATATCGGCGACTCGCCAGTTACGGAGGAAGAGCTTGCCAATTCAATCTCTAACAACACACTTTCTTTACCTGGCCGTTGGGAAACTGCCGGATCCGTATTGGGCTCGCTTTCGCAGATTGTTCAGTACGGTTTGGATGACGACTACTTCGACACCTTCGCAGATGATATTCGTAGTCTAAAAACGGAAGAAGTCGCTAGGGTGAGTAAGAAACTGATCCACCCTGACTCACTTGTTTGGGTTGTTGTTGGCGACAGAAAGATGATTGAACCTGCTTTGAATGAACTAGGCTTCGGCAAAGTGAGAGTGATTAACAGTGAAGGCGAAATTCAAGAGTAACCTTCGCGGGCCTTTTTCAGACGGTGAACTTGTCTCCAAGTTCACCGTCGAATGACGCTAAATTTTGTATCAAGGTGTCTTTTCGACATCCCTACTTCGAGACAGAGATATCGCCTGATCGAGTCGATACATTGATCTGCCCATCGCCATCACCAACGGTAAATCGCAACTGTTCATCACGAATATATTTAGACTTCTTGGGCTTGTCGTCCGTGATTCTATTGCGAATACTGCCTGTGCCGGTTTCAAGATCAAACCTATGATTTAGCTTGCCATCCAATTGCAGCCTTACCGACCCACTGACGCTATCGAACTCTACTAACGCGTCATCAATCAGCTCAATTTCAAGATCTATATCACCCGAGACGGAGTGTCCCCGAGCTGATGAAATGTTGCTGCCAATGACTTCAATGTCCCCCGAAACAGATTCCACATCAATTTCGTCATTAACATCACGCAATATAATCTCACCACTGACGGTATGAAAAGCACCACCGCCACTAATCGAGCGCGCGTCTATTTCACCGCTAATAGTTTTAATGCGAGTATAGGCGTCAACATCGTGGACTGTGATTTCGCCGCTGACATTTCTAATGCGCAGTCGCTCAGACACGTTTTGTATCCGTACATCGCCACTGACGCCGCTCATATCTACGCCGCCTCGAATATTGTTCAGCCTTACCCCTGTGGAAACCGTGGCAATGTCTACCTGACTGCCTTTAGGAACCATGATTCTTAGATCGGAACCTTCGTTACAACACCAGCTTGTGTTACTACTCGGTATCCTGACGGTGATACGCGTATCTCGCCCGGACACATCAAAAACAAATTGTTCGGTTTTTTCGTCCAACGTACCAACAAGGCTCACTTCATCTTTATCCCAACCTTCAACACTAAGGTCACCGCGGACAATACTGATTTTAACAAACCCTTCAGGTTTCGCAGCTTCTGTTAAATCGATACGCTTACCAGCGAGATCACCCTGACTCTCTGCCGCGTAGCATGGTATCGCCAACACACAGGCGAAAAGCACTCCACTCAATGTTGCTGTTGTCGCTTTATTCATATCAATCTACCTTTAGTATCAATCTGCCTTCGACGGGTCATCAGGTTTACAAGGACCGTCCAGGCTGAGAATAATCTTGTTTCAAAAGTTCTAATTCCCTTTCATGAACTCTCATTAGCATTTCAACGAGCTTGGTATTTTCCGGGTTCGCACGTACCTGCGTTTCAATATCTTTTCTCGCTTTCGCCATAATTTCGATATTTCGATAAAGGTCATCTAAAGTCGCTTGATCGAGGTTTTTGTTTGTTTCACGAAACTGATCTACCATCGGGTTGCGAACATTCATATAGCCACTATCGATTGAATCAATCGCATAGTCCGCAGCCAATAACGTCGAGCCCTTCTGCTCTATGCCAACCACATTCACGACCAGCGCGGTGATGGCAATGATCAAACTCGCTGCGACGCCGTAAGGCATCCAGTCTCGCTGTAAGCTGAACTGCTTGCGTTGCGGGTAGTCAGCAATATTTCGCTCAATGGCTTTCCAAAGATCGCGCTGAGGCATAATTTCACGGTCAAGACCCCGTATCTCGCGCGCCAATTGCAACTCGACGGCATCCGCTAAACCTCCGCTTGATGCCGATGTGCTGTTTACGTTGTCAGTATCGTCTGTCATTTTAATACCGTCATTTACCTGAACTAAGGCCTTGTTATCGAAACGAATAGTTTCATGTCTGTTCTCTATCGTGTTCATTGCGCCAGATGTCTGGCTGCCTTTACACATACCTAACTGTTATTTCTTAACGCTTACTTCCTAACGTTTACTTCTTACGTCTAACTTCTCGCTTCTTGTAAACTTTGACGCCAACTCAACAGCAAAGGTTTAACTCAGAAATTTCTGCAACAACTGCCTTGCGCGATGCAGTTGAGCTTTACTGCTGCCTTGCGCGATATTTAGCATGCCTGCAATCTCGTCATGGGTATGTCCCTCAAGGCTATACAACACAAACACAGTTCTCGCCCCGTGCGGTAGTTGGCTAATGGCATGTTCTAGACCCATTTGTCCATCAACATCATCGGGCATCGATTCCTCTTCGGTATCATCAATATCCAAACTGTTTTGAAAGGGTTTTTGTTTGCGCAGATAGCTCAAGCAGGCATTCGTTGCGATTCGATAAAGCCAGCTACCGAATGCACTATCGCCTCGAAAACTCGACAATTTGCGCCAGGCAAGAATAAATGCTTCTTGCGCCAAGTCTTCTGCCATATCTTGATCTTTACAAAGGCGTCGGCAGAGCGCGTAGACGCGCCCAATATGCATGCGATACAACTGCTCGTACGCACCATAGTCGTTGCTTTTCGCACGGGCTACTAGAGCTTGCTCTGCAGCCCTTTTTTCCTGTGCGTCAGCTTTATCATCCTGCACTGCGCTTATGGACACACTATGCTCAATCAATCCAATATCCGAGATATAAACATTAGACGCACTGGATGCCAAAAGGGTTTAGATATTCGACAAACCGCACGATGAAGGGGTCACAATCTGTATTAAGGGCACAGATTGGCATTTTAGATTACCGAGTATAAGACGCATTGTCTCGATAAGGGTAGAGATCAAGCGAATGGCTTTTGACAGCGAACAAGGTTAGTTGGGGCGCAGCGCGCCGCCGTGATTAGATAACAGCAATATTATCCTATGCGAGCCGTTAGAATCGGAGATGTCAGGTGGAATTTTTAGTACGACATCTTCAATCTCATCGCCATTTAACCTGCTTATGCTAACGAAGTCTGGATCTTTCGGCATAGGGGCTGAAATTTTGATTGGCGTTTTATTAAACAGCTTGTCGGCATCACCAACAAAAACCAGTACCTGGTCATCGCCCCGCTGAACTAAAAGATCATCAAGACCGTCACCGTTAGCGTCGACTACGCGCACGAAGGGATACCAAAACTCACCCGTACTTAAGCTAAATTTTGCGGTGATTTCACGCACATGGTCTGCAGTCTTTGGGTATGTGCCTTGCTTCATTTCATAGAAACCCAGATCGATCTTGACTGAGTTGGTTAACAGCGCGCCAATAATTTTAGTTACGCCTATTTCCACCGATGAAATCAGGATATCAACCTCACCGTTGTTATTGAGATCTCGACTTCTCATTTCATATTGAAAGCCTTTTGATTGGATAACAGAAGAAGCCGTCGGATCGAAACGAACAAAGCCGTTATCTGCTGCAAACCCCTTGTGGAAAGCAACGGTCGTTTTCTTATTAAACACACCTTTACTGCGGATTGCTTGCGTCAGAATATCCGTGATGCCATCGCCATCCAAATCTCGCAACTCATGCAGTACCGTCGTCAGCCGATCCGACTGATCTTCATCTTGCATCCGCACAGAGATACCATCGATACCGTCGAGGTCGAAACTAACTTGCGACCTAACAGTCACGGGTGAGGTATCAAACCCACCATCATCTAACTGTGGATAAACGATGAAGTCGCCCTCCTTCCAAAAACAAATATCCGCCTTACCGTCAAGATTCATGTCCACCAGAAAAAGGTTTGCCGCTTGATACCATGGATGATTGTTATACGACATGTCCATCAAAGGCCGTGCTGGAATCAGCTGAGGATCTGAAAACTCGCCGCTGCTTAACTGAACCGAGACCAAATAACCGTCAAACGTAGGAATAAGAAAGTCATCCAAACCGTCGTTGTTGAGGTCTTTAAAGACATTAATTTGAGGAACTGAATCGTAAAGAGGCGAATTATAAATTGAGCTAAATTCAATAACAGGCGACTCAACGCCTGTGTTGATATTGATTATTCGCGCCTGGCGAGCGCTAAACAAAAGTAACGCATCCGTGTTTCCATACCTACCGCTATCAACGAAGATGACATCCTCAGCCAACGGTCGTTCGATTTTTGGCGCCTGATAGTTGTCAGCTGCCACGTACAATTCAATTTTTCGAGAGCCATCTTTAGCAACACTAATCAATGCTAAATCTGCCATCCCAGAATCTTGCCGTTGCATTGATAGGACGGTTTGGCTCATTGCCTTTCCCGTCGCAACCTCGACAACATCATAAAAACCCAAGACGCCGCTGGGGAGCAAAACAAGCAGCAGACAAAAAAGACCAATAATCTTACTCAAACTGGTAACCATAATAGCTTGCAATGGCAAGACCGGTCGCGACACTCGTAAACGGGTCATGTTCCGTCACGCGACCAGGGAATTTAGCCTCCATCAGGTCTCGAACCGAGGCAATTTGCGAAGAGCCTCCGGTACGAATTAATACGCTGATTTCAGATGCTGTTTTATTAGCATCCAACAACACTTTGTCGACGATTTGATCTATATCACTCAGCATGTCGACCATCATAGATTCAAATTGCTGACGGGTGAAGGTCACAGAGATATCTAGCTCAGGAATATCAAGGACGGTCTGCTCATGTTCAGAGAGTGCAACTTTGGCTTCTTTAATATACTGAAACACAAGATAGCTATAATTGTGTGTAATCAGCTCATCAAGACGTTGTAATTTCCTACCTAGCTCGCCGCCCTGAGCGATACAGTCGGCTACTTTAGCCCGGTAATGGTTCTGGTTAAGCGTATAAGTCACCGCCCAGTTAAGAAGCTTGTCTTCGAATTCTACAAACGGAAATTCATTTTCGATAAGTCGTCCATCAACCACTCTGCTCCAGATTTCACCCTTACCAAAAAGCGGAAACAGCAGCTCTCTGAAGATCAACTGATCGATATGATCACCACCCAGCGACATGCCACCGGTTGACAGTACTTCAAATTTTACGCCTTCGTAGGCCACCACACTCAAATCCAACGTACCACCGCCAAAATCGAGTGTCAGCGCCAAGCCCGCGTTCTTCGGTTGTTCGTGCTGCAGATAACTCATGGTCGCGGCAATCGGCTCTGGATAGAAAGAGACGGCTTTCATGCCCGCGTAATTGAGTGCTTCCGTTAATCGAGACTTACCCAGCTCATTGCTATGATCACCAAGGCCTTCGAAGTTCACTGGGTGTCCAAAATGAACATCGAAGGTTTTAATATGCAGCGTGTCCTGTATTTTTCGTCGAATATGAACAAGCACCGGCGTTACTAAGGCTACGACGCGAAATGCTTGGTCAAATACCATGAGACGATTAATCGACGGGTTTCCTAACAAGCGTTTTACCCCCCGAAACAGTCGTCCGGGTAGACCGCGGTCAATAATCGCCTTGCCGTAGGTGTTGATCGTCGACACCTCGGCTTCAGAGCTAGGGTCATGGGCGTTAGCTTCACCCGTAAGTACCTGCGCCTTGGCGACAATCTCCGGTGTTAACTCGACAATTCGATCACGATTTTCATCAATATATTGAGTGACCGCCTGTTGACCGACAATCGTCTGTAAATCGCGATCAATATGTGTGGCTGTCGGCATAATCGCGTCATGTGTTTCCAGCTGAACGAGTTTGACCTGATCACCATCGAACCATGCAGCAGCAGAATTCGACGTGCCGAAATCAATCCCTATACCTATTTTTTTTGCCATAGCTTGTTGTTGCGCCCACTGAGGTCAGATGAAAATCGAAAAAAGTCGGCAATTAACGCATATTTATTTCGTCCTGCCAACGGGCCAAGCCAGAAGTTGTCATGGTTATCGTCTGAAAACAGAAATAGACGTTGACGGGTTGGGTTGATCAACTGGAAATACCTGAACAGTTTTCCAGTTGACCCGCTTTCTACTCATAGATAATTTTACAGACTGTCTAGTTAGCCGTGAATCCTGAGGGACTCATAGCTTCCAACAATCATGAAGGCAGACCAAACATAGGGGTAGCCCCATTCGGCTGAATCAATCATATCCAGCTGCACTTTACGCAGTGCTTCTCGGGCCGGCGTGCCAGCGGTCACTTCCTCATAAAAATCAGTCATTAGTGCCTGCGTGCCAGCATCACTGACTTCCCATAGCGAACTAATTACTTCCGCAACCCCGGCCTCCTGAAATGCGCGTCTTAGGCCATATACGCCCTCACCTTCATGAATTTCACCCAGGCCGGTTTCACAGGCTGAAAGAACAACCAAACGTGTGCCCGACAGATTCAAATCAAGCACTTCGAGTGCGGTCAAAACACCGTCATTGGTTGTGTCGATGTCACCCAAGAATTGTGCATTGGTATTGATACCGGCGAAAGCCAAGCCTGCTCTTAGTAGCGGATTGTCACCCGGTGGTGGTACATGTATTTCTGATCCACGTTGAGCCTTTAAAATACGTTTCCTCAAAGTGTCGTCAGCTTCAAGGAAAAAACCATGGGTCGCGATATGGAGTATCTCTGGAGGGGTTTCCATAGAAACCAGTACCTGTTCCTGTGCGTTACTGCCGAAATAGTTTTGGCTGACCGCCTCACTCGCTTCAACCTGATCGATAATGATCCTACCTTCCATCTCCGCGCCGGGCAGAGGTGCGAAACTCAGTCCTCGCAGACCGCCGCCGGCGCCTCGAATACCCATCTTCAACGCTGACGAACGGCGTTGTTGAGCAATTGCAATGACCTCTTTGCTGACAACTTCATCAGAATCATAGTCAGGACCAGCTAACACCATGTACTCGCCTTCAGCCAAAGAGTATTCATTCGGTAATAGATCGCGGCCAGACGTAAGGATATGAATGTCGTGGGTTTGGATGAGATAACGTTCATCTTCGTCGACGAAGGCATTGAATGGTGCAATGTTCAGTAAGCCATCGGGCACGAGGTAGACATACTCAATGCCATCCAGCACATCCGCTAAGGGAGCCCAGACTTGCTCATAGGCTATCATGCCGACTTCCAGCAACTCGTCTTCATCTGCGCCATCATCCTGGATGAGTTCCCGATATTCCCCAACACTAAGGTCAAGAGCTGCATTGTCTTCGTAAACCAACATCTCAAATGAAGCCTGATCATCTTGCTTTTTCACTATCGCTGCCAGTAACATTTTCTCGTCACCGTCTTCATAGATCATGTAATCGACTAACGCTTTATCGTTGCCGATTGAGTTTGCCAAGCGTTCAGCACTTATTTGTGCAATGGATGTTCTAAACCGCACACTCGCGCGACCAATTTGGCCCTGCAGTTCATTAACTTTCTGTTCCAGTGCATACAAGACTTTCGTATGCCTACCTTGGGTTTCTGCGGTTGGTCCTGAAAGTGTCATCGCCGCTAAATCTTTGCGCGCCTCTTCTAACGACGAAGCAAGCCCAGACAGTTCAGGGTCGGTTGCCATGGTCGCAATTTGTTGAATTTCAGAAGTGACTTTAAGCAATAAACCTTTCCGTTGCAGGCTCGCATCAACCAATCGCATGGCTGAATTTTCATCACCTATCTTGACGAGCAAGGCAACGTAATTATTGTATTCGCCTCTATGCAAGCGGATATAGCCTTCACGCGCATTTTCACCTGTTGTCCAAAGCATTGTGTCGAAAAACTGACTCCTACGCTGAAAACCGACCTGCATCAAATCTGAAGCCGCTTGGAGATTGTTAGCAGCAACCTTTGAGTTCGCCAACGCATTTAAAGCCTCAAAGGTATAAGGGTGAAGATTACCGAGATTAGACTCAGCCAAGTCTAGCGCGTCGGTTAACAGAGACTCTGCCGTATCCAACTTACCTTGTTCGATAAAGACTTTACCCAGGTCAATCATCGATCGAATGCTGTCGATGTGAGACTCTCCAAGGACCCTCTGTCTTGCCGCGAGAGTCAGGCTGATTTTCTCTTCTGCTTCCTCGTAACGCTCGAGTCGATAGAAGACTCGTCCGAGATTATTACCAGATTTGAGTGTGTTTTGATGATCCTCACCAAATAGGCCGACCCAATCAGCTTCGACCTCCATAAACATTTGCGCAGCCTTTTCATGGTCTTCCATCAGCATGTAAAGGTATGCCAAATTGTTCTTAACCGCGACAGTATCGGTGTGACCTAGACCGTGGAGTCCCGTCAACATATCAATGGACTTACGGTACAAAGGCTCGGCTTCTCGAAAGTTTCCCTGGCTTTCATGTAACGCTGCAAGATTGTTTCGAGTGACAATTGTATTGGGTTGCTCTGGCCCTAGCACCTCTTCCATGACGAGTAATGTCTCTTTCAATAGCGGTTCCGCTTTGTCATACAAACCCGCCAGCTCATATATTTGACCTAAATTACCGCTCGCAACCAAGGATGAAGGATGGCTTGGACCATAGGTTGCAACCAGACCCGTCAGTGCTTCTTCAAAAGTTGCTTCAGCCTCTGCGAGCTTACCTTGTCTTTGATATATGCCGCCGAGCTCAAGCAATGTGTTGTAAATGTTAATTGGCTGATCCTGCCAAGCACGCAGACCATAATCGAGTACATCTTCCGTTAGCTGCTGGGCTTTTTCATATTGACCCATCGTGTTGAACACACGACCTAAGTTCGATCTCGCCAGATAGCTCGACTCGACCGCACCAATCTGACTGCTGGTTTGAATAACACCCGATAAAACGTCCTGGCTGTCACGATAGTTTCCACGTATGCGATAAATTTCGGCGAGCGCGGTCAACGTATTCAAAACGAATGGGTCGATGTTTTCCTGCGTCATCGCTAATCGCGCAATCATGGTCTCATAACTCGATTCTGCTTCCGCCAACTGCCCCAGTGTGGTTTGAACTTCTGCACTCCATTTTAGGCACGTAATCGATTGTGGATGATAAGAGCCGTAACCAAGCTCAATTGTTGCACACAGACCGGAAAGTTTTTCGATGGCTAATTCATACTGACCCGCATCCTGAAGGTTATCGATTTCGCCCCATCGCGCATCTATCGTTGCTGGATGTTGAGCCCCGAGGGAGCCTTCAAAACCATCAGACACCATGTCAAGCATGAAATGTGCATCATCGAATAACCCAAGGGCGTTGTAGAGTTCTGCAATCAGACTCATCACCTTTAACGTTTCAGGATGGCCGTCACCGAGCATTTCACGACTTGAATCAAGGGCTGCCGCATAATTCTCTTGGGCGCCATCAGCATCACCCGCTTCACGAAATAAAATACCTAAATCGCGTTTACTTGAAATGCTGAGCCAATGTGCCTCGCCAAAACTTTCCGATGCCATCATGACGGCACCTTGCTGCGCCGAGATAGCCGCTTCAAGATCGCCGGACTCAATTGCAGCACGAGCCTCTGCAAACATTGCTTGTAGCATCTCGACAAGTGGTACCTGGGCATCATCAACCTGATTGATTTCAGCAAGTACTGCCTTACTCCATTCGGGCTCTGCACTAAAGTAGCGAGACAAGGCCTCATGAGCGACGGCGATCCTCTGCTTATCAGCGTCAACTACCCCCTGACCGCCACTGTTGGCAATCAACGCGTCAATTTGCGCTCGCAACTCGTCTGCCTCATTGGCATGAGATAAGGTCGACAGAAGTCCGACCAGCACGAAGAGCAATAATCTATTCATCATATACATTCACTTTCAGATAAAAATTGTTTGTCAGCGCGCCTTCCACATCGAGCTATTCTTGTAACAAGCTCTCTGCAAGCCTACTTCTTGAAAGCAGCTTGCCGCCTCTGACCATGATCATTCAATTTGTGTTCGCTTTCTTTTTCGAGCTTTTATTCAACATCTCATCAATGACACTTTAACTCACCGCCCTAATGTATACGCCACTTAATGTCTTCTAAATAACCACCGGTAGGGAAATATACCCCGCCTATCAGCAAAGGACGTTCCCGCAACGCAACACTCACTCAACTGCCAAGTAAAGAGCTCAATAAAGCGCTAATAAAAGTGCGACTTGATCGCCCATTTATTAATTTTCAGCAAAACAAATAGTCCCCAGCTCAATACGCTAGGGCTATCAAGGCTAGTACATCCTCAAGGCCAATGATACATTCAACTCCTAGCTGACAAGTCGATTACCGTACCCTGGAGCTGGCATTGAATCTCGCCCATTTTGAGCAACTACTATGCAAGCAATTAGAGCCGACCACCCTGCACCCAAGTGCAATGGGTTCGCCCACTTTCTTGGCAGGTCAATCATTAGGCTCACCGGCTGGCGAGTTGCCGGCGGCGTCCCTGCGTCCAAGAGCATGATCATCATCGCCGCGCCTCACACCACCAATTGGGATTTATTCTTTTTGTTAGGTGCCGCGTACTCATTTGGTCTTCAAATCAAATGGCTAGTGAAAAGCAACGTGTTCTTTCCCGTCGTCGGCTCAATTCTGTCTTTTCTGGGAGGCATTCCTGTTGACCGTTCGACTCGTAACAACATGGTACAAAATCTTGCGAATTTCATCGCCGATTCCAAAGGTACCTGCATCGTCATTCCCCCCTCCGGCACCCGAGCCTACACAGAATATTGGAAGTCAGGCTTTTATCGCATCGCAATGGCTGCCAATGTGCCGATTTGCTGTGGTTATCTCGACTACGAAAAAAAAGAAGCCGGTCTAGGTCTTTCGTTTCAACCGAGCGGGGATATTGCCGCGGATATGGACAGGATTCGTGCATTTTATGCGGATAAGAAAGGTAAGTACCCCGATAAAAAGAGCCGGATTCGTATGCGCGAGGAAGATGCTAATGACGAATAGAATGAGGCGGTTTCTTGAGGTCGTGCAACAGAACGACGACGTGTAAAAGTTGTTCCGTATTTAAAGCGAACCCCTCAGACAGAGCTGTAGCGACAATATTTTAAGTACAGCTCTGACTGAAAAATTCAACACAGATCAAGCATCACCCAGCAAATGCTGGCTGAATGCGCCTGATCTGGATATCACTAGTGATCAAACATAATAACGCTTCGCGCTACGGTGCCTGTCTTCATATCAGCAAATGCTTCATTAATATCTTCTAGCGCAATACGCTTCGAAATCATCTGATCTAGATGCAGCTTGCCTTGAAGATAAAAATCAATGAAACGTGGCATATCAACTCTGAATCGATTCGATCCCATCATCGAGCCCTGAATTTTCTTCTCCTGAAGAAATGCCGCGCCCATGAGTTCAATCTTGACGCCAACAGGAATCATGCCGATTACCGTCGCTGCGCCGCCCGGTCTTAGCATACTGAAGCTCTGTTCAGCGGTAGCCTTCAGGCCAATCGCCTCAAAAGAATAGTGCACACCGCCACCCGTCAGTTCCCGTACCTGCTCAACCACGTCGCCATTATTACCATTGACCACATGCGTCG